>DLOZ01000032.1:0-143 GCA_002479765.1 Sphingomonadales bacterium UBA7471
CGCGTGTTCATTTCAAGGAAGTAAAAGCTCTCGCCGCTGGGGTCTGCGCCCGACACGATAAGCTCGACCGTACCCGCCGAATAATAGCCCACGGCACGCGCCAATGCGACGCACTGCTCACCCATTGCCTTGCGCATCTTGGG
>DLOZ01000032.1:162-473 GCA_002479765.1 Sphingomonadales bacterium UBA7471
CGCGCCAGCGCGACGCATTGTTCGCCCATGCTTTCACGCATTTTGGGCGTGACGAAGGGCGATGGCGCTTCTTCGACAACCTTCTGGTGCCGCCGCTGGATCGAACATTCGCGTTCGTTCAGGTATAAAATATTGCCATGCTGGTCGCCCAAAATCTGGATTTCGATATGGCGCGGGTTGAGGATGAATTTTTCGATAAAGACGCGGTCGTCGCCAAAGGAATTCAGCCCTTCGCGCTTGGTGGCTTCAAAGCCTTCGCGCACATCCTGCTCATTATAGGCAAGCCGCATCCCCTTGCCGCCGCCGCCGGC
>DLOZ01000032.1:536-3103 GCA_002479765.1 Sphingomonadales bacterium UBA7471
CCGCCGCCGCCGGCGCTGGCCTTCATCATCACGGGATAACCGATTTCTTCCGAAATCCGCACCGCATGTTCGGTGTCGTCGATCTCACCCACAAAACCGGGGACGACGTTGACGCCTGCCTTCATGGCCAGCTTCTTGGACTCAATTTTGTCGCCCATCGCGGCAATCGCGTTCACGGGCGGGCCGATGAAGGCGATGCTTTCCTTGGCCAAAGCCTCGGCAAAGCTGGTGCGTTCGGACAGGAAACCGTAGCCGGGGTGGACGGCCTCCGCGCCCGTTGCCTTACACGCGGCGATGATCTTGTCGGCAATCAAATAAGACTGCGCGGCAGGCGAAGGGCCGATATGCACCGCCTCGTCGGCCATCTGCACAAATGGTGCACGCGCGTCCGCATCGGAATAGACCGCGACAGTCGCGATCCCCATCCGGCGTGCGGTCTTAATGATCCGGCAAGCAATTTCGCCACGGTTGGCGATCAGGATTTTCTTGAACATTAAGGAAGCGTTCCTTCAACAATCATAATGCGGGATATAGCTGTCTTATGCCGGATATCAGCGACAGGACGATATTCTTCGGACCTCAAAAAAGCCTGGGCCGCGGCGAAATGCGGAAATTCAATGACGACCATGCGGCCGCTGGGGTTACTGCCCTCAACGCTCTCTATTCTACCCCCACGCACGATGTACCGTCCGCCAAATTGGGCAACGATTGGGACAACGGCTGATGTGTAATCTTCGTACGCAGCGGCATCGCGCACTTCAACCTCGGCGATGACATAGGCCTTGGCAAGTTGCGCGGCGTTGGCGCTCGCGGAAAGCGGCAGAGGCAGTGTTGAACCTACCATGTTTGTTTCCAACAAGCTCGCATGCGTCTCACTCCGCCGCATCATGCAACGGCGGCATATTGTGGCCGAGCAAAGTCAAAACATCGGCTGCGCACTCGACAACATTGCTGCCCGGGCCATAAATGCCCTGAACACCCGCTTCACGCAGAAAATCATAATCCTGCGGCGGAATGACGCCACCAGCAATAACCTTGATGTCGCCACGCCCTGCTTCGCGCAGACCCTTTATAAGCTCTGGGATCAGCGTCTTATGACCCGCAGCAAGGCTGGAGGCACCGACGGCATCGACATCATGCTGAAGCGCCAGAACAACGGTTTCTTCGGGTGTCTGGAACAACGGCCCACTGATGACGTCGAAGCCCATGTCCGAAAATGCAGAGGCAATGACGTTCGCACCGCGGTCGTGGCCGTCTTGCCCCATTTTGGCGACGAGCAATTTCGGTTTGCGGCCCAGGCGGCGGCCAACCGATGCGACGCCGTCGAGCACTTGCGCCCAGCGTTTGTCGAATTCATGGGCGCTGCCATAAATACCCTGCACGGGCACAGGCGTGGTTGCATAGCGGCCAAACACAGCCTCCATCGCGTCGGATATCTCACCCAGCGTGGCGCGTGCGCGGGCGGCGTCTACTGCAAGCGCGAGCAGGTTCGCGCCGCTCTTCGCGCCTTCGGTCAGCGCATGCAATGCGGCCTGACACGCGGCTTCATCACGCGACGCGCGCGTGGCGGCGAGGCGGGCAATCTGGCCCTGACGAACGAAGTCGTTATCGACCTCCAGCGTATCGAGCTGGTCTTCGGTTTCCAGACGATATTTGTTAACGCCAACGATGACGTCCTCGCCTTTATCCACCCGTGCCTGACGGGCGGCGGCGGCTTCTTCGATCAAACGCTTGGGCATGCCCGATGCGACAGCCTTGGTCATGCCACCAAGTTCGTCGACTTCACCGATGATCTTCCACGCCTGATCGACCAGCTCGGCAGTCAGCGCCTCGACATAATAGCTGCCGCCCAAAGGATCGACGACCTTTGTGATGCCGGTTTCTTCGGCCAGGATGATCTGTGTGTTGCGGGCAATACGCGCCGAAAATTCCGTCGGCAGCGCAATAGCTTCGTCCAACGCATTGGTGTGAAGGCTCTGCGTGCCGCCAAGGGTCGCGGCCATGGCTTCAACCGTGGTGCGGATGACGTTGTTATAGGGATCTTGCTCTTGCAACGACACGCCGGAAGTCTGGCAATGCGTGCGCAGCATTTTGGAGCGTTCGTCCTTTGCGCCAAGCTCATCCATGACGCGGTGCCACAATGTGCGCGCGGCGCGCAGCTTTGACACTTCCATGAAGAAGTTCATGCCGATACCAAAGAAGAACGACAGCCGCCCGGCGAACGCATCAATATCCAAGCCGGAAGCCATCGCGCGCTGCACATATTCCTTGCCATCGGCGATGGTGAAGGCAAGCTCCTGCACTGCCGTCGCGCCGGCCTCATGCATGTGATAGCCGGATATCGAAATGCTGTTGAACTTGGGCATGTTGGCGCTGGTGTACGCGATAATGTCCGAAACGATCCGCATCGATGGTTCGGGCGGGTAAATATATGTGTTGCGGACCATGAACTCCTTCAAAATGTCGTTCTGAATGGTGCCATCAAGTTGGGCCTGCGAAACCCCCTGCTCTTCACCCGCGACGATGAAGAACGCCAGGATCGGAATGACCGCGCCGTTCATCGTCAT
>DLOZ01000032.1:3288-6075 GCA_002479765.1 Sphingomonadales bacterium UBA7471
TGGTCGCTGTCGTAGCCGCGATGGGTGGCGAGGTCGAAGGCAACCGAAAGGCCCTTTTGCCCGGCGGCCAAGTTGCGGCGATAAAAGGCGTTGGATTCTTCCGCGGTCGAGAAACCGGCATATTGACGGATTGTCCATGGGCGGCCTGCATACATCGACGCACGCACACCGCGTGTGAACGGCGCAAAGCCGGGAAGTCCGGGGTCGCCAGCGTCCGCACTGGTGTACAGTGGCTTCACCGAAATGCCCTCGGGCGTATGCCAGGTCAGGTCTTTGCCCTTAACCTCTTTGTCAGCCGCTTTTTTCCAGTCGTCGATATTTGTCATTACAAACTCACATTTTAATCCCGTCATGCTGAACGTGTTTCAGCATCTTACTTTCACCGTTGCCGATTAAGACCCTGAAACACGTTCAGGGTGACGGCCTTGGTAGACAGTTATTGCCCCTTAAATTCGGCCTTACGCTTCTGCAAAAACGCAATCGCGCCCTCGCGCGCGTCGTTGCTGTCACCGGCAATCTTCTGCCCCTCTGCCTCACGCAACAATGCCGTTGCATAATCCGCATCCAATGCCGCAGCGATATTCTGACGCATGATGCCAATGGCCACCGTCGGCCCGTTCGCCAACCGGGTCGCCAAAGCATTCGCTTCCGTCATCAGTTCGGCATCATCAACAGACTTGTAGATCAGGCCCCAATCGGCAGCTTTATCCGCAGGGATTTTTTCGCCGAGCAACATCATTTCGGTTGCGCGTGCCTTGCCGACAAGGCGCGAAAGCATCCAGCTTGCGCCGCCATCGGGCACGAGACCAATGTTGACAAAGGCCTGAAGGAAATAGGCAGATTTGCCGGCAATCGCAAAGTCGCTGGCGAGTGCAAGGCTGCAGCCAACGCCGGCTGCAGGGCCATTGATTGCGGTGATAATCGGCACGTTGAGCTTGGCAAGTTTGAGCATCAACGGGTTATAGCTCTTGGTCAGCGCGGAATAGGCCCCCTGCCCGCCGCTCACCGACGCGCCTGCGCCGCGTGCCGACAAATCCGCGCCCGAACAAAAGGCACGGCCTTCGCCGGTAATCAAAACAACGCGCGCGCCGTTCAATTGGTCAAGCGCGGCGCTAATCTCGTCCGCCATTTGCGGCGCCATCGCGTTCAACCGTTCTGGACGGTTGAGGGTAATCGTTGCAACATTTTCTGCGATATCGAGGCGGATGGTTTCATATGTCATAGTTCAAGCTCCCTTCATTCTATCACCGTCATGCTGAACGTGTTTCAGCATCCATTTCACCTCCCAAAACCCACGCTCCGGGATTATAAATGGACCCTGAAACAAGTTCAGGGTGACGATATGGTGGTTGGTCAATGTGCCTGCGAAGGCACCTCCATAATTTCGGTCAGCACACCCTGCATATCTTTAGGATGCACAAAGAAAATCAGCGTCCCGTGCGCGCCAATACGTGGCTCGCCGAGCACACGCTTGCCTATAGCCTCAAACTCCGCCTTGGCAGCGTGAATGTCCGGCACTTCATAACAGACATGGTGCTGCCCACCCGCCGGGTTCTTTTCCAGAAAAGCAGCGATAGACGCATTGCCCGGCAGCGGCTCGATCAGCTCAATCTGCGTTCCATTCAACGCGCCATCGGCTCCCGGCGTGTCGACAAAGCAAACCTTCACGCCTTGATCCGGCAGGTCGAACGGATCATGAACCTTCGTCGCGCCCATCACATCGCGGTAAAAGACGATGCTGTCCGCAATGGAAGGCGTCGCGACGCCAATATGGTTGAGACGGCCTAGTATCATGTCGCTTCCTTACAACGGAATGTTGTCATGCTTCTTCCAAGGGTTTTCCAACGCCTTGTTGCGCAATTTCCGTAATCCCAAGGCAATCCGCTTCCGCGTGGAATGCGGGTAGATGACCTCATCAATAAAGCCCTTGCTCGCCGCGACGAACGGGTTGGCGAAGCGGTCTTCATATTCCGCTGTCTTCACCGCTTGTTCTTCCGCTGAAAGCCCGCGGAAGATGATTTCCACGGCACCCTTTGCACCCATCACCGCGATTTCAGCGGTGGGCCATGCGTAGTTAAGGTCACCGCGTAAGTGCTTTGACGCCATCACGTCATATGCGCCGCCATAGGCCTTGCGGGTGATGATGGTGATTTTGGGCACGGTCGCCTCGGCATAGGCGAAGAGCAATTTTGCACCATGTTTGATGATGCCGCCATATTCCTGCGCCGTGCCGGGCAAAAATCCGGGGACGTCGACGAAGGTGATGATCGGAATTTCGAACGCATCGCAAAAGCGGACAAAGCGTGCCGCTTTTTTGGAACTGTTGATATCCAAAACGCCCGCCAGCACCATTGGCTGATTGGCGACAATGCCAACCGTGCGGCCCTCAATACGGCCAAAACCGATGATGACATTGGCTGCATGCGTTGGCTGAACCTCAAAGAAGTCGCCTTCATCCACCGTTTTGCGGATTAGCTCATGCATATCATAAGGCTGGTTTGCGCTTGGCGGGATTAAGGTGTCGAGGCTCGGTTCAATACGGTCCCACGCGTCCTCGGTTGGCCGTTCAGGAACGCCGGTGCGGTTATTCTCTGGCAAATAGTCAAAGAAATCACGGACAGACAAAAGCGCCTCAATATCATTTTCGAACGCATTGTCGGCAACGCCCGACTTGGTCGTATGCGAAACCGCGCCGCCCAATTCTTCCTGTGTCACCACTTCGTTGGTCACCGTCTTGACCACATCAGGACCAGTGACGAACATATAGCTGCTGTCCTTCACCATGAA
>DLOZ01000032.1:6128-148160 GCA_002479765.1 Sphingomonadales bacterium UBA7471
TTCACCATGAAGATGAAGTCGGTAATCGCTGGCGAATATACCGCACCACCGGCACAGGGGCCCATGATGAGGCTGATCTGTGGTATGACGCCGCTTGCCAGCGTATTGCGTTGAAACACCTCGGCATAGCCGCCAAGGCTTGCAACACCTTCCTGAATACGCGCGCCGCCGCTGTCGTTTAGACCAATGACGGGTGCGCCAACTTTCATGGCATTGTCCAAGACCTTGCAGATTTTCATTGCATGCGCTTCGGAAAGCGACCCGCCAAACACGGTAAAGTCCTGACTATACACATAGACCAAGCGACCGTTGATCGTACCGCTGCCGGTGACCACCCCGTCGCCGGGGATCAACTGTTCGGCCATGCCAAAGTCGGTGCAATTATGCGTCACATAGGCGTCGAGCTCTTCGAAGCTGCCTTCATCCAGCAAGATATCAAGCCGCTCGCGCGCGGTCAGGCGGCCCTTGGCATGTTGCGCGTCAATGCGCTTCTGCCCGCCACCCAATTTGGACGCTGCGCGCCGCAATTCCAGTTCAGCGATATTGGCCGACATGGTTTTCCCCATAAGCAATTTTGTTGCGTGAAGCTTTGGCATCGTGGCGATGCAATTGCAAATTAATCGTGCGATTAAATTTACGAATTTCTCTGCAATATTGAAAGCTGCCAAAAGCGAAAAAGGACGCTATAGGGCCACGTCATGGAACAGGTTCACCCCATCAAAGTCGCCGCCTTATATCGCTTTGTGTCGTTCGATGCGCCTGAAGCGCTGCAGCCGCAAATCCACGAGCAGTGCACAGCGGGCGGCATCAAAGGCACCATTTTGTTGGCGCATGAAGGAATCAATGGCACCGTCGCCGGAGAGCCGGCCGCTATCGACGCCCTCATTGCGTTTCTGCGCGCTATTCCGGGCTGCGCAGAATTGGACGTCAAATATTCGCATGCCAATGAAATGCCCTTCTACCGGATGAAAGTGCGGTTGAAGAAGGAAATTGTGACGCTGGGCGTAGACGGCATCGACCCGAAACGGGAAGTCGGCACTTATGTGCAGCCAGAGGATTGGAACGCGTTGATTTCCGATCCGGACACGGTGCTCATCGATACCCGCAATGATTATGAGGTTGCAATTGGCACATTTGAAGGCGCAGTCGATCCGCGGACCAAGTCGTTCAGCGAATTTCCCGGATGGTTTCGCACGCATCGCGATGAACTGGCTGCCGGTAAAACCAAGTTCGCAATGTTCTGCACCGGCGGCATACGTTGCGAAAAATCGACGGCTTTCCTGAAAGCTGAAGGGATAGACGAGGTCTACCACCTAGAAGGCGGTATATTGCGCTATCTGGAGAATATTCCAGAGGCCGAGAGCAAATGGCAGGGCGAATGTTTTGTTTTCGACGAGCGCGTGTCGGTGAAGCATGGGCTTGAGCTGGGTGAAATGGAATTGTGCCACGCGTGCCGCCGACCCATTTCGCAAGAGGATAAGGCGTCAGCGCATTTCATCGAGGGCGTCGCCTGCCCGGCTTGCTATGCCGAGCGCACCGATGAAGACCGCGCACGTTTCGCAGAGCGGCAGAAACAAATCGCGCTCGCCAAAAAACGCGGCAAACAGCATATCGGCGTCAACCCGCGCATTGATGACTGACCTGCCCATCCTCTACAGTTTCCGGCGATGTCCGTACGCCATGCGGGCAAGGATGGCGATTGCGGTGAGTAAGGTTCGGGTTGAACTGCGCGAAGTGGTGCTTCGGGACAAGCCGCCTGAAATGATCGCTGTATCGCCAAAGGGCACCGTTCCGGTGTTGCTGTTGAGCGACGGTCATGTTGTCGACGAGAGCCTGGACATCATGCGCTGGGCATTGGCGCAAAATGACCCCGAAAACTGGCTGGCCCATGCGGATGCGGGCATGATCGCGGCCAATGATGGCCCGTTCAAACAGGCGCTGGATCGCTACAAATATCCGCACCGTTATGGTCTGGCGGACGGTCTGGAACATCGTGAGGCTGCACGGGATCATTTGTCGGGCCTGAACGCGATATTGGCGACGCAACCCTATTTGGGCGGCAGCGCGCCTGCGTTTATCGACATCGCCTTGTTTCCCTTTGTTCGCCAGTTTGCCGCAACCGACCCGCTATGGTTCGATGGATTGCCATTGCCTGCGCTTCAGGCGTGGCTGAACGGACTGCTTGCGTCAGAGCTGTTTGGCCAGATCATGACTCGCTACCCCAAATGGACAGCGGGCGAGGAAGCTATCCTCTTTCCATAAACCGCTATGAGAGCCGATAAGCGCCCTTCGACAGGCTCAGGGCTACGGTGACGTTTTCGGTTATTTCATCAACACAAGTTCTTCGGACATGCTTGGGTGCAGCGCGACCGTATCGTCGAAATCCTGCTTCGTAAGTCCTGCTTTGACCGCAATCGCCGCTGCTTGAAGGATCTCGCCACTGTCCGGTCCAATCAAGTGCAACCCGACCACACGCTCGTTTACGCCCGCGACCACCATTTTATACAATGCGCGTTCGTTGCGGTCGGCCAGCACATTTTTCATCGCGCGGAAATCGCTTTTGTAAATTTTTACGTCCGGGTGCGCCGCGCGGGCTTCGGCCTCGGTCATCCCGACGCTGGCAATTGGCGGATTGCTGAACACCGCAGTGGGTATGCAGTCATAATTTACCGTGCGCGGATTGTTGCCAAAGACGCTGTCGGCAAAAGCATGGCCTTCGCGGATCGCAATTGGGGTAAGCTGAACGCGGTTGGTAACATCGCCCACCGCGTAAATGCTGGGCACATTCGTCCGATTGTCGTCGCCAACCTGTACCGAGCCGTCTTTGCCAAGCGCGACGCCAACCTCTTCAAGGCCAAGGCCTTTGCTGTGCGGCGTCCGACCAATGGCCCACAGCAGCAAATCGGTTTCAATCGTCTCGCCTTGGTTGGTCTCAATCACCAAGCTGCCATCATCCTGCTTGGTGATGGATTTGAAGCTGCAGTTGAAGCGAATATCGATGCCCTTATGGCCGCTAATGTCCACGAGGCGGTCGACAATTTCGTCATCATAACCGCGCAAAATACGGTCGCCATGCGTCACAAGGCTTACCTTGACGCCAAGTTCGTTGAAGATACCCGCGAATTCGTTGGCGATGTAACCGCCGCCTGCGATCACCGCCCGCTTGGGCAGTTCGTGCAAGCTAAACACTTCATTTGACGTAATACCGTGCCCAGCTCCGGCTATTTCCGGAACCGATGGCCAAGCGCCCGTGGCAATGAGGATATAGGCCGCCGAGATTTCGCGTCCGCTTGCCAGGCGCACGCTGTTCGGCCCCGTCACAACCGCGCGTTCGCGAAACACCTCAACCTTGTTGTTGCCAAGCGTCTGGCCGTAAAGACCTTCGAGACGGTTCACCTCAGCCGCGACATTGTTACGCAATATATTCCAATCGAACGTCGCACCGGCCATGTTCCATCCGAAACGCTGCGCGTCGTGCAGGTCTTCTGCGAAATGGGATCCGTACACGAGCAGCTTTTTTGGAACACATCCGCGGATAACGCATGTGCCACCAACGCGATGTTCCTCGGCAACGGCAACGCGCGCGCCATGTGACGCGGCTATCCGCGATGCGCGAACGCCGCCCGAGCCAGCGCCAATGACAAACAGATCATATTCAAATTCAGCCATGCGATTATTTCCTTATGTCATGGCCATATGGTTGCGGCGCAACGCATTTGCCAATGGCATTTCTTATTCTGTCTTATCGAACAAACATATCAGGTCAGTTGTCGCCCAATGCCGCCGCAATCAATGCCGTCGTGGATGGATCAAAGCCCGAGGCGCCGTTTTCGCCGATGCTTTTTGCGATCTGCTTGCCCAGTTCAACGCCGAATTGGTCAAACGGGTTAATGCCCAGCAACACGGCATTCACAAAAGTCCGGTGTTCGTAAAACGCAATCAACGCGCCCAACACCGACGGCGTCACATCGTCCATCAATATCGTGGTTGAGGGGCGGTTGCCGGCATAGTTGCGTGCCAGATCATCTGACGTCTGCCCCGCCATCAATGCCGCGCCCTGGGCAAAGCAGTTTACCAGCAGTGTTTCATGGTGGGCGGTATCAAAGTCATGCCCGGGCGTTTTGCTGGCAATGAATTCGACGGGAATAAGATGTGTTCCCTGATGCAACAATTGGAAGACCGCATGCTGTGCGTCGGTACCAACCCCGCCCCATGTGACTGGCGCGCTGTTGCGGCCGAGCGGCGCGCCTTCGGCTGTCACCGATTTGCCGTTCGATTCCATTTCCAATTGCTGCAGATAATCGGGCAGCAATCGAAGCCGTTCGTCATACGCAAAAACCGCGCGGGTCTGGCAGCCCTTGATCTGGGCATAATATAGGTCGCAGAACGCAGCCAATGTTGGCGCATTTTCCAACAGGGGCGCATGGCGGAAATGCCGGTCCATCGCTGCGGCACCTTCAAGCAGTTCTTCATACACCGCCCAGCCAAGCCCGAGCGCAACAGGAAAGCCAATCGAGCACCACAGCGAATAGCGCCCGCCAACCGATTCATTGAACGGCAATATCCGGCTTTCATCGACGCCCCATTCAAGTGCTTTGTCGGGATAGGCGGTAAGTGCCACGAACTGGGCATAAGGATCGGCAACGCCGCCGTCGCGCATCCACTCCATCGCGCTGGTTGCGTTCAGCAAGGTTTCCGTCGTGGTGAAGGTCTTGGATGCGACCGCGACGATGGTCTTATGCGGGTCCATGCCTTTCACCGCCTCCGTCAGCGCAGCGCCGTCGATATTTGACACAACCTTGACATCGTACCGCGCACCATCGCGGCCCAACGCATCGACCAGCAATTTGGGCCCAAGCGCGGAGCCACCAATGCCAATGTGCAAGATATGTTTGATGTCGCCCATAAATCCGGCGTCGATCGCTTCGACAAGGCCACGCATCCGTTCTTGAAGTGCACGGGCATGGGCGACGGCCTGCACATCGCCATTACCGCGCTCTGCGGCATGCTCGGCAGCACGGCCTTCGGTTACATTAATCGCTGCGCCCGAAAATAATGCCGATTTTGCGTCGCCCAAATGCATGCCTTCGGCACGTTTCGCGAATTGGGACAGCATGGCGTCGTCAAGATGGGTCTTTGATACGTCAAAGCGCAATCCCGACTGCTCTATGGTCATTTTGGCAACGCGGTCGGGGTCTGATGCAAACAGCTCAACCAGCGATTTTTCTTGCTGTTTTTCAAGCCCAGCCCAACTGTGATCCGTCATCATATACCCTTTATCAATCGTGCGAATGTCGCCTGTGAATCTCGACGCTGGCAAATAGCGCGTCTACGCGATAAAAGGCCAGTCAATCCGTCATAAGACGACATTAATTTGCGAGATTATGTGACTTCACCCACCGACAAGACGGACGATGCGAACGTGACCGCACATCCGCAACCCGCAGCGCCCCCTTCCGAATGGCGCGAATTTGGCGGCTTCCTTTTGAAGTTGGCGGTATTCGTGTTCATTCTGCGCAGTTTCATCGTCTCGCCGTTCAATATTCCTTCGGAATCGATGCAGCCCCGCTTGCTCATCGGCGATTATCTGTTGGTTGCAAAATGGCCGTACGGCTATTCCAAATATAGCCTGCCATTCTCCTTGCCCCTCATTCCCGGACGGATATTCGCCAGCGAGCCAAAGCGCGGCGATGTTGTGGTGTTCAAGGCACCCATGTCGAACGGCACCGATTATATTAAGCGCGTGATCGGCCTTCCCGGTGACGTCATCCAAATGCGTGATGGCATTTTGGAGATTAACGGTGTCGCGGTCAAAAAAGAACGCATTGCCGATCTTGTCATTCCGGTAACGCAAAACATGCGCGACACTGCGGAAATGGACCGCAACCCCTTCCCATGCTGGCGCCCCGATATGGAAGAGGCCAGCCCCGACGGTGGCACGCAATGCCGATATCCGCGCTTTCGTGAGACTTTGCCCGAGGGCAAGAGCTACGAAATCCTCGACCTCGCCAACGGATTGGAAGGTGACAACACCGAAGCTTTTGTTGTCGGCGAAAAGGACGTGTTCCTGATGGGCGATAACCGCGACCGCAGTGCGGACAGCCGCTGGACACCCATTGATAAGCCCGGCGCCATCGGCATCGTGCCGCAAGAAAATCTCGTCGGGCGCGCGCTGGTTTCGGTATTTTCGACCGATGGGTCGTCACATTGGCTGCTACCATGGACTTGGTTTACCGCGGCACGCCCTGACCGCATTGGACAAGGGTTTTGACCAACAGCGATAAAGACAACTGGCTGAAGGCATTGATGCCCAAGCCGCCGTCGGATCTGGCGTTGTATCACCGCGCGCTGACGCATGGCAGCACCGGACAGGCGGACTATCAACGGCTTGAATATTTGGGTGACCGGATATTGGGTCTGGTCATCGCAGATATGCTATACCACCGATATGCCGAGGAAGCGGAAGGTCGCTTATCGCACCGGTTGAACGCCTTGGTATCGGGTCTGACATGTGCGGATATCGCCCGACAGGTCGGCGTTCCGGATCATTTGCGGCTTGGCAAACAAGCGCGCGACGACGGCGCGCAACAAAGCGACAATGTGCTTGGTGACGTCATGGAGGCGCTGATTGGTGCGCTCTATTTAGACCACGGTATCGACGCCGCGCGCGTTTTTATCGACCGCTTGTGGGGTCCGTTGATTGAAACCGCAAATGGTGCGCCAAAGCATCCCAAATCCGCGCTTCAGGAATGGTGTGCCGCACATGGCCGCAAGGTTCCCGAATATGTAATAACGAAAAAAGAAGGCCCTCCCCACGCTATGACATTTGAGATTACCGTCACTGTAAAAGGTTTTGACCCAGTCACCGCGACAGCGCACAGCAAACAGGCTGCTGAAACGGCTGCCGCGCTCGCATTTTTGGACATCCACGCATGACCAAAAAATGCGGTCATGTGGCCATTATTGGCGCACCAAATGCGGGCAAATCCACGCTGGTCAATGCGTTGGTCGGTCAAAAGGTCGCGATTGTCAGCCCCAAGGCGCAAACGACCCGCACACGCATGCTGGGCGTCGCGCTTGCCGGCGAAACACAGATCATATTGGTCGACACGCCGGGCATTTTTGCGGCGCAACGCCGTTTTGACCGGGCTATGGTTGCTGCGGCCTGGGACGGTGCGGGCGATGCGGACATGATTGCATTGATCGTTGATGGCCGCGCCGGTGCCGGTCCAAAGGTCGAAAAGATATTGGAGGGGCTTAAGGACCGCCCAGAACGCAAGTGGTTGGTGCTGAACAAGGTGGACATTGCCGCCAAGGAAAAGCTGCTGTCGCTCACGACGAAATTGACCGAAAAATGCGATTTTGAACAAATTTATTATATCAGCGCAGCGACGGGTGATGGCCTTGATGAATTCAAACAAGCGCTGGCGGATGCCATGCCCGAAGGCGAATGGCATTTCCCTGAAGATCAGGTTTCCGACGCCACAGACCGTTTGATCGCGTCTGAAATCACGCGGGAGCAGCTATATCTGCAACTCCATGAAGAGCTGCCTTATGCCAGCGCCGTCGAGACCGAGAAATATAGCGAACGCGAAGATGGTTCATTGGAAATCCACCAGCAGATCCTTGTCGCCCGACCGACCCAGCGCGCGATTGTGCTTGGCAAAGGCGGCGCACGGATCAAGGCGATTGGCGAAGCTGCCCGCATGGAGTTAGCCAAATTGATGGGCGTGAAGGTCCACCTATATTTGCATGTGAAGGTGCACGCAAAATGGGACGAGGATCGCACTTTATACCGCGATATCGGGCTCGAATGGGTCGAGTAACCGCAGACAAACAAAACTGAGAGATGTCATCCCCGCCTCTGCAGGGATGGCATGTTTCTCTGCGGCTTACTTCGCCGCTTTAGCCTTGGGCTTGGCCGCCGCCTTTTTCTTAGGGCCAGCCTTTTTCTTTGGAGCCGCTTTTTTCTTAGTCTTCGATGGCATGGCCGCGCGCGCGTCAATCAATTGCGCCGCTTCCTCCAAGGTGAGTTCGTCGGGTGCAATCGACTTGGGTAAAGTCGCATTGGTCGTACCGTCGGTCACATAAGGCCCAAAGCGACCTTCCATCAACTTGAGCTCAGCCTCGGTACGTGGATGCTTTCCAAGCTCTTTCAACGGAGCACGGGCGGCACCGCGACCACGACCCGGATTGGCAGCCGCTTCGGCCAGCTTTGCCACGGCACTGTTCATGCCCGTTTCGAACACTTCGGTCGTCGACTGCAGCCGTGCATATTTCCCGTTATGCGACAGATATGGCCCATACCGCCCAATGCTTGCGGTTATCGGCTCACCGCTTTCGGGGTGGGTGCCGACCGTGCGCGGCAAGGACAACAGCTTTACCGCCCATTCAAGGCCGATATCTTCTGCCGGAATATCTTTCGGGATAGATGCACGCTTGGCCTCTTTGCCCTCACCCATTTCGAAATAGGGGCCAAAACGGCCAGATTTGCGGCTAACCTCCAATTGCGTTTCTGGATGTTGGCCAAGCACTTCAGGTCCGGTATCTTCGCCATTTTCGCCATCTGGCTGCGCGAATTTCCGTGTATATTTGCAATCCGGATAATTGGAACACGCAACAAAAGCGCCAAATTTACCGCCCCGAAGGGCAAGCCTGCCCGCACCGCATTTCGGGCATAGACGCGGATCCGTTCCGTCTTCACGCTCAGGAAACAGATAAGGCGACAGGAAGATATCCAGTTCAGCGGTTACTTCCGAAGGCTTCTGCTCCATGACTTCAGCCGTCTTTGGCTTGAAATCGCGCCAGAAGGATTCCAGAAACGCCTGCCAGTTCGCACGGCCGCCGCTGATTTCATCAAGCTGATCTTCCAGCCCTGCGGTATAGTCATAGGCGACATAACGTTCAAAAAACCGTTCGAGGAATGCTGTGAGCAATCGGCCCGATTCCTCTGCAAAGAAACGATTTTTTTCAACACGGACATAGGCCCTGTCTTTCAGAACCTGAATGGTCGACGCATAGGTCGATGGACGACCAATACCCAGTTCCTCAAGCCTCTTAACGAGCGTCGCTTCGGAAAAGCGCGGTGGTGGTTGCGTAAAGTGCTGCGTTTTTTCAACTGCATGCTTCGCGGGCGCATCGCCGACGGACATCGCCGGCAAAATTGCGCCATCTTCGCTCTCGCTATCGTCGATGCCTTCCTCATACACCGCCAAGAAACCGGGGAATTTCATCACCTGCCCCGTGGCGCGCAGCGCGATCTGTCCGGTACCGTCGACCAGATCAACCGTGGTGCGCTCCAACCGTGCAGACGCCATCTGGCTGGCCATCGCGCGCTTGTAGATCAGGTCATACAAACGGCCATGATCGCCCGAACCGGCCTTATCCTTGGAGAAATCGGTCGGCCGAATGGCTTCGTGGGCCTCTTGCGCGTTTTTGGCTTTGCTTTGGTAGACGCGCGGTTTGTCAGGCAAATAGCCGCTATCGAAGCGGTCAGAGATCGTTTTACGCGCGGCCGAAATGGCGCTGTGGTCCATTTGGACGCCGTCCGTACGCATATAGGTGATTGCACCATCTTCATACAGCCCCTGCGCAATCCGCATGGTGTGGCTGGCCGAAAAACCAAGCTTACGTGCGGCTTCCTGCTGCAATGTCGATGTCGTAAAGGGCGGCTGTGGGTTGCGCGTAACCGGCTTTGTTTCGACAGTATCGACGGTGAACTTACCCGCCTCAACCGCGGCGCGTGCTTGCTCTGCCTCCGCCTCGGTTTTCAAATCCATTTTGTCGAGTTTTTTGCCAAGATATTGGGTCAGACGGGCATCGAACTTCTGCCCCTTATGCTCCATCGCAGCCTTCACTGACCAATATTCTTGCGCACGAAACGCCTCGATCTCGCGCTCGCGTTCAACGATTAAGCGCAGCGCAACCGACTGAACCCGGCCTGCGGACTTTGCGCCCGGCAGTTTGCGCCACAATACGGGCGACAGCGTAAAGCCCACAAGATAATCCAGTGCGCGACGCGCGCGATAGGCATCGATCAGGTCGACATCCAACGCCCGCGGATGCTTCATGGCGTCCGTGACAGCCTGTTTCGTAATCGCGTTGAACGTCACGCGACCGACATTTGCGGGCAGCGCCTTTTTCTTGGCGAGCACTTCCTGCACATGCCAGCTAATCGCTTCACCTTCACGGTCAGGGTCGGTCGCGAGGATTAAGCCGTCCGCCTTTTTCGCCTCGTCGGTTATCGCCTTCAGCTGCTTCGTTTTGTCGGCGTAATTATCCCACAGCATTTCAAAGCCATTTTCAGGATCAACAGACCCATCCTTGGGCGGCAAATCGCGGATATGTCCGTAGGACGCCAATACCTTGAAGCCGGGGCCCAAATATTTCTCGATTGTCTTGGCTTTTGCAGGTGATTCAACGATGACTAATTGCATGATAATATGAGCTTTTCTAAAATCTCTCGCGTACGCGTATAGGCTGATGGGGTTGGAGGGGTGTCGTCAAGACGAAAATTTCATGCGGCGATACGTACTTTTCCGCCTGCCCCGCGCTCCAGTTTTCCAGCCAGTTCCATTTCGAGCAGAACCATCTGCACATTGGCTTGACTGCTGCCCGATTGGCGGACCAATTCATCCACCGAAACATAGGTCATGCCCATCAGGTCGATGACAGCTTGTCGTTCGTGATCGCTGTCGTCGCCGATGGTTGCCGGCTCAGACGCAACATATCGCGCCGGCACCGCGTGCATGCGGTGATCCAATGGCCGGACAAGTTCCGCAATTTCTTCGGCATTCTGCACAAGCGTTGCGCCTTCGCGGATCAGCTGGTTACAGCCCCGCGATCGTGGATCAAGTGGTGACCCCGGGATGGCCATCACCTCACGCCCCGCCTCCGCCGCAAGCCGCGCGGTGATGAGCGATCCGGATTTTGGTGCAGCCTCAACCACAACCGTGCCCGCCGAAATCCCCGCAATAATCCGGTTGCGATATGGAAAATGCCGCGCGCGGGGTTCGGTCCCCGGCGGCTGTTCGGCGATGAGTAAGCCCCGTTCGGCAATCGCTTCCTGAAGCGCCTTGTTCTCCGGCGGATAAACAACATCAAGTCCACCTGCGATCACCGCAATCGTTCCGGTTTCGATTGAACCTGCGTGCGCGGCGGTATCAATCCCGCGCGCCAGTCCCGAAACCACCGGGAATTCCATGTGGCCAAGATCATAAGCCAGCTGCCGTGCGAACTGGCATGCACCAGCCGACGCGTTGCGCGCACCAACGATGGAAATGGCGATGCGGTTGAGCAGCGCCAATTCACCCTTCACACTCAAGACGGGCGGTGCATTGTCCAAATGCGACAGCAAAGATGGATATTCGGGATCGCCAATGAAAATGTGACGCCCGCCAAATTTCGCAACGAATTGCAACTCGCGGGCGATGCTCGTCTCATCGGCAAGAAGTGACGGACCGCCCCCGCCGCGACGAACGAGGTCGGGCAAAGCCTCCAGCGCAGCCTTTGCACTGCCAAAGCGGCCCATAAGCTGGCGATAACTTACAGGACCAATATTGGGGGATCTAATAAGCCGAAGCTGATCAAATTGTTCCTGGCTGCCCCCCATTGCCGTGGTCAGCTTTTGCTTTTGCCGATACGCGGTTCGGTACCGTCCATTAGGTTTTCTATATTCGTCCGATGTTTCCAAAATACGATTAACGTGCATGCGACCAAAAGGGCCACCAAATCATATCGACCGAAATAAGCAGCGGCTATGGGTGCGCATAATGCCGCCAGCAGTCCCGCAAGCGAAGAGATTCTGAAAATCAGAAGCGCGCCGATCCAAGCGATGGCATAGACAACGCCGCCTTGCCAAAACAGCCCGAACATGATGCCGGCATAGGTCGCGACCCCCTTACCGCCTTTGAAGCCCAGCCATATGGGGTACAAATGGCCAAAGAAAGCGCCTGCTGCGGCAAATACTGCGCCGCCGGGCAGATAATGCGTGGCGATAAAGACTGCGACGAAACCTTTTAGCAGGTCCAGCAACAAAGTGAGTGCGGCAAGCGCCTTGCGTCCGGTCCGCAACACATTGGTCGCACCGATATTGCCTGACCCAATGTTCCGGATATCGCCGCCGCCCGATGCCTTGGTCAGCAACAACCCGAAGGGGATGGAACCGAGCAGATAGCCGAGCAGAAGACCCGCAATCATGTTGATCCAAATATCATCCATTGGTCGAATCCTCTAAATATCTGTATGACGTAACTGTTTTGTTCCGCCTGCTCAAGGCCACCGACTTGTCAGCCAGCGTGGCGGCGTTTATCGATTGTGGATGCCTCATTCCCCCGACGACGCGCCCATATTATTTTTCGACTCCGGTATCGGCGGCCTATCGGTGCTGCGCGCTGTCAAAGCTGCGCTCCCCAATGCACCCATCGTCTTTGCGGCGGATTATGCCGGATTGCCTTATGGCAGCAAGACCGAGGCAGAAATTTCGGCGCGGGTTCCCGCCTTGCTTGGCCGCCTTGTTGAACGGTACCAGCCGCGCCTTGTAACAATCGCCTGCAACACCGCGTGCACCATCGCCCTCGCCCATGTGCGCGCCGCGCTGGATGTTCCCGTGGTTGGTACCGTTCCAGCCATAAAGCCCGCCGCGGAAGCGAGTAAGACGGGCGTCATTGGCCTTCTCGGCACGGCTGCGACCGTGCGCCAGGGCTATGTCGATCGGCTGCACGCGGACCATGCTGCCCATATGACATTGCTGCGCCACGCGGCCCCTGAGTTGGTGGCGGCAGCCGAAGCAAAAATGCGCGGAGAGGCGGTAGACCCTTCGGTCTATATTCGGGCAATGGGCGGCCTGACCGAACAAGAGGGCGGCGATCGTTTGGATGTCACGGTGCTCGGATGCACGCATTTTCCGTTGGTTGAGGATGAGCTTCGCGCGGTGGCGCCGCACATGCAGTTCGTCGACGGCGCAGCGGGCATCGCGCGGCGCATTAGCCACCTGACGCGTGATCAGCGTTGGCCGGATGCACAGACCGACGGAATATTCGTTACGACGGGGCCGCTGGACGCACTCGAAAGCCTCCGTCCGGCTCTTTCGCGCTTTGGTTTGTCGCAAATCAAATCACTCTAAGCGAAAATATCGCATAGAAGCGCCCATTATGCCGCTTGTTGCAAGTCGTTCGCGCTGGATTTTTCCATTTCCGGCGACTAATGGGCGTCGATGCGCCGCAGCAGCGGCTTAATCCCGGGGTTAGTATCCGTGAACTACGATGCTGTTTTCGAAAAAGCGATTGACCGTCTTCATGCCGAGGGCCGCTATCGCGTGTTTATCGATATCTTGCGGAACAAGGGCAACTACCCAAGCGCGCGCTGCTTCGCCGGACATAACGGCCCCAAGGACATCACCGTGTGGTGTTCAAATGACTATCTCTGCATGGGGCAGCACCCCAAAGTCATCACCGCAATGGAAGATGCGCTGCATGACGTAGGCGCTGGCTCTGGCGGGACGCGCAACATTGGCGGCAACACACATTATCATGTCGAACTGGAGCATGAACTTGCCGATTTGCACGGCAAGGATGGCGCATTGCTGTTCACGTCGGGCTATGTTTCCAACGATGCTACATTGTCGACATTGGCCAAGGTTTTGCCCGGATGCATCATCTATTCCGATGAATTAAACCACGCTTCCATGATTGCGGGTATTCGCAATGCCGGCTGTGAAAAGCGCGTCTGGCGGCATAATGATCTGGCGCATTTGGAAGAGCTGCTCGCAGCAGATGATCCTGAGGCGCCGAAGCTGATCGCCTTTGAAAGCGTTTATTCGATGGATGGCGACGTTGCGCCCATCGCCGGCGTTTGCGATTTGGCCGACAAGTATAACGCGCTCACTTATTGCGATGAAGTGCATGCCGTTGGCATGTATGGCGCACGTGGCGGCGGCATTAGCGAGCGGGACGAGGTTGCAGATCGCGTTACGATTATTGAAGGCACGCTGGGCAAGGCATTTGGCGTGATGGGCGGGTATATTGCCGCTGATCAAAAGATCATTGACGTCATTCGGTCCTACGCACCCGGATTTATTTTTACGACATCGCTCTCGCCTGTGCTTGTGGCAGGCGTATTGGCATCGGTTCGTCACCTTAAGGCATCAAGCGAGGAGCGCACGGCGCAGCACGCAAATGCGGCAATGTTGAAGGCTCTATTTGCGGACGCGGGCTTACCCGTGATGCCCAGCAATACGCATATCGTACCATTGATGGTCGGTGATCCGGTGAAGGCCAAGAAAATCAGCGACATATTGCTGGCCGAATATGGCGTATATGTTCAACCGATCAATTACCCCACTGTGCCACGCGGCACGGAGCGGTTGCGCTTCACACCGGGTCCGCAGCATACGGAGGCTATGATGCGCGATTTGACGCGCGCATTGGTCGAGATTTGGGGCCGGATGGATATCCGCGCTGCTCAGGCTGCTTGAGCCAAAAGCTGCACAAAGGTTTCCCGGTCCACATTCCCGCCGGATAAAGTAACCGCGGTTACAGGCTTTAATTCTATCTTTCCGGCAAGCACTGCCGCGAGCGCGACTGCGCCGCCCGGTTCCACCACGAGGTGGAGCTTCTCAAACACCAATCGCATCGCTGCAGCCACTTCTGCGGTGGTAACCGACACGCCCTGCGATACGCGGTTGCGCAGGACGTCGAAGTTTATTGCGTAGGTCTGCGGTGTCTGCAAAGCATCGCAATATGTCGGGTGCAAAAGGTCTTTAACGGGCAAAATCTCGCCTGCCTCAAGCGAACGGATGATATCATCCCAGCCTTCGGGCTCGGCGATGGCGATGTCCGCGTCGGGACAGGCGAGCGCAAGGCCCGCGGCAAGACCGCCGCCGCCGCAGCATGAAACAATCAAATCTGGCCCTGTGATGCCACGACTTTGCAACTGTTCGGCGATTTCAATACCCGCTGTACCCTGCCCTTCAATAACCCACGGATCACCAAAGGCATGCACGAGGGTCGCGTTGCTCTGTGCAATCAACCCGGCGGCGACTGCCTCACGCGATTCCGTTGCGCGGTCATATAATACCACTTGCGCGCCAAGCGCCTTTGTCGCCTCAAGCTTCATACGCGGCGCATTGGAAGGCATGACGATGGTCGCATCTATGCCCAGCTTCTTCGCCGCCCAGGCAACGCCCTGCGCATGGTTGCCGCTCGATACGCCAACGACACCGCGCGCACGCTCGTCTTCGTTCAAATCGGAAAGCCGATGCCACGCGCCGCGAATCTTGAACGCGCCGATGGGCTGCACCATTTCGGCCTTGCACCAAATCGTTGCGCCATCCACCTCAAGCGGCAGCAAGGGCGTTTTTGGCAGAATAGCGGCGATCTTGGACATCGCGCGCTGCACCCCTTCGTGCGTTGGCGTCGTGGTGGCTACAGCCAATTCTTGTTCTGTCATAAAAGGCCCCTATATGCGTGCGCTTAACGAATCTCTGATAAGAGGAAATGGCATATGAGCAAGATATTGGTAATTGGCGCTGGTGGCGTTGGATCTGTTGCAGTCCACAAAATGGCCATGAACCAAGATATTTTTAGCCATATCAGCCTTGCGAGCCGCACAAAGTCGAAATGCGATGCGATTGCCGCTTCGGTAAAGGAGCGCACGGGCGTCGTGATCGACACTTATGGCCTTGATGCAGATGATGTTGCCGCGACAACCGCCTTGCTGAACCAGATTAAGCCAAGCCTGGTCGTCAACCTCGCGCTGCCTTACCAAGACCTCAACATCATGGACGCGTGCCTTGCTGCGGGCGTGCATTATATGGACACGGCGAACTATGAACCTCTGGATGTCGCCAAGTTCGAATATCACTGGCAGTGGGCCTATCAGGATCGTTTCAAGGATGCGGGCCTCGCCGCTTTGTTGGGTTCAGGCTTTGACCCCGGCGTGACATCGGTATTCACGACCTATTTGAAAAAGCATCATTTCGACCGCATCGACACGCTCGATATCCTCGATTGCAATGGCGGCGACCATGGTCAGGCCTTTGCCACCAACTTCAATCCGGAAATCAACATCCGTGAAGTCACCGCCGTCGCGCGTCATTGGGAAAATGGCGACTGGGTCGAAACCCCCGCAATGTCGGTGAAGCAGAGCTTTGACTTTGAAGCGGTTGGTCCAAAGAACATGTATCTTATGTACCATGAGGAAATCGAAAGCCTCAAAACCCATCTGCCCGAAATCAAGCGCATCCGTTTCTGGATGACCTTTGGCGATGCGTACATCACCCACCTGAATGTGCTTCAGGCGGTTGGCATGACCCGGATTGATCCTGTCATATATGAAGGCAAGGAAATCATTCCGCTGCAGTTCCTGAAGGCCGTTCTACCGGAGCCCGCCTCGCTTGGCCCAACGACCAAGGGCAAGACCAACATTGGCTGTATCGCCACTGGCCTTGGCAAGGACGGTAAAGAAAAGACGCTCTACATCTACAATATCTGCGACCATGAAGATGCCTATGCCGAAACCGGCAATCAGGCGGTCAGCTATACCACTGGCGTTCCCGCGATGATTGGTGCTGCCATGCTGCTCACGGGCAAATGGTCCGGTGCGGGCGTTTGGAACATGGAGCAGTTCGATCCCGATCCCTTCATGGACATGCTCAACGCGCATGGTCTGCCTTGGCAGGTGAAGGAACTGGACGGACCGCTGACGTTCTAATGGAAACCAAGGCTGGTGATCCTGGCGCATTTGCGCATTTCGACCTGTATCGCGTCCCCTCGCCCGCATTTGTCGTGGATGAAGCGGCGCTGCGGCGGAACCTTGATATTCTCGCGGACGTAAAGCTACGGTCGGGTGCGAAAATCCTGTGCGCGATGAAGGCGTTTGCCATGTGGAAAGTTGCGCCCATCATTGGTGAATATCTCGATGGCGTGTGCAGTTCAGGCCTGTGGGAATCGCGCCTTGCCCGCGATTATTATAAAGGCGAGATCGCGACTTATTGCGCTGGCTATAAAGAAGCCGACATGGCCGAAATCGTCGAGATTTCGGATCATGTCATTTTCAATAGCCCCAGCCAGCATACACGTTTTGCGGCATTCCTGAACGACAGCGTGGATGTCGGGCTTCGGCTCAACCCCGAACATGCCGAGGGCGAAGTTGCGAAATATGACCCCTGCTCGCCGGGTTCTCGCCTGGGCTTCCCTGTAAGCCAGCTTAAGCCAGAACATTTGGAGGGCGTATCCGGTCTGCATTTCCACACCTTGTGTGAGCAGGATTTTGAACCGCTCAAGCGCACATGGGAGGCGCTGAAGCCACAGATCGCGCCCTATTTTGGTCAATTGCGTTGGTTGAACTTTGGCGGCGGACATCACATCACCCGCGCGGATTATCAACGTGACGACCTTGTCGCATTCATTCAGCAGGTCCGTGCTGAAACCGGCCTCGACGTCTATCTTGAACCCGGTGAAGCGATTGCGCTTGATACCGGCATATTGATTGGCGAGCTGCTCGATGTGTTTGAAAATGGTTTGCCCGTTGGCATTACCGACATCAGCGCGACGTGCCACATGCCCGACGTCATTGAGGCACCTTATCGTCCGGCCATGCTTGGCGAGCGTCAGGACGGCCCTGCGCTGCGTCTGGGTGGCCCCAGCTGCTTGGCGGGCGATATCATCGGCGATTATCGCTTGCCCGTGACGCCCCAACCCGGCGCACGTTTCGCGTTTCTCGATCAGGCGCATTATTCGATGGTGAAGACGAACACCTTCAACGGCGTTCCGCTTCCGTCCATATGGCTTTGGAACAGCGACACCGACGCGTTGGAATGCGTGCGCGCATTCGACTGGACCGAGTTTAGGGACCGGCTTAGCTAAAAACGCAACGAATCACTTTACATAGCCTCCTGCTTTTCATAAGGGACGCGTCCGCTGCCCCAGGGGGACTTCCAATAACCGCAAGGCAGCCTTGTTGTTTCACGTTATTTTTTTTGGGGGTCCCTTGAGTTGCACGAGTATCTTGACGCTCTAGCTGTAGTCCGCGCCCAGCGCCCTGACGAACCTATCACGCTCCTTCGCCCGCATGCCGCTTCGCGCGCCGCCCGTTTCTTCGTTGAGAAGTTTCAGGGTAAGTCGCTGTACGCGGTAAAGGCCAATCCTTCGCCTGCATTGCTTGAGACTTTGTGGGACGCGGGTATCACCCATTATGACGTCGCGTCGCTTGGCGAAGTGCGCTTGGTGAACAAGTTCCTGCCGGATGCAAAGCTGTGCTTCATGCATCCTGTGAAAAGCGAACGCGCGATTGCGCAAGCATATCACAACCATGGAGTTCGGACATTCAGCCTCGACAGCCATGAGGAATTGGAAAAGATCGTGCGTGCCACCGATGGCGCAACGGATCTTGAGCTATGCGTGCGTATTCGCGTGTCATCCGAGCATGCGAAACTCAGCCTTGCTTCAAAATTTGGCGCAGACCCGTCGGAAGTAGCAGATCTGCTCGTCGCGACCCGTCAGGTCGCTGACAGCTTGGGCATTTGCTTTCACGTTGGAAGTCAGGCCATGACGCCGGCTGCTTATGCCGAGGCAATGGAGCATGTGCGTGCCGCCATCGTTGAAGCATCGGTCACCGTTGACATTGTCGATGTCGGTGGCGGTTTCCCATCGGTCTATCCCGGCATGGAGCCACCCGCGTTGGAAGGCTATTTTGAAGTCATCCACAATTGCTTCGAAGATCTTCCCATCAGCTATTCCGCCGAACTTTGGTGTGAGCCAGGCCGTGCATTGTGCGCCGAATATGCTTCGTTGCTGGTAAAGGTCGAAAAACGCCGTGGCCAAGAGCTGTTCATCAACGACGGCGCTTATGGATCATTATTTGATGCAGCGCACATCGGCTGGCGCTTCCCTGTGGCCCTTCAACGGTCGGATACGTCAATTGGTACCCAGATGGCCGAATTCAGCTTCTACGGGCCTACCTGTGACGATATGGACCATATGGCGGGGCCATTCATCCTTCCCGATGACGTGCAAGCCGGTGACTATATCGAAGTCGGCATGCTGGGCGCATATGGCTGCGCGATGCGGACCGAGTTCAACGGCTTTGGCGAGACTGACACGGTTCCGGTCGAAGATGAACCCATGGCAAGCCTTTATGCCCAGTTGCCAGGCAATGACGCGAGCAATGTTGTGAAGATCGGTAAGCGGTCCGCGCAATAAGTTGCAATTGACAATCAATGTTACGTGAAGCACCCTTCCAATTATAACGATTGGGAGGGTTTTCATTATGGATACGTCGATTTTAGCACCAGCAGCGGCTTTGGTCGTCTGGTCGATCATCATGCTTTTCTGGATGGCTGGAACGCGCCTTCCTGCAATGTCGAAGATCGGCATGGACCTTAGCAAGGCCGCACCGGGCGGACGTGGTCAGGATATTGACCCGCATGTATCACCATCGGTTGCCTGGAAATCGCATAATTACGCGCATTTGATGGAACAGCCGACCATCTTTTATGCAACGATTATGATCCTCGCGATTTCCGGCGGGGCAACATCTCTGTCGGTATCGCTGGCATGGGGCTATACCGTGTTGCGCGTGATCCACAGCATTTGGCAGGCAACGGTCAACACCGTGGCAATACGCTTCGTGTTTTTTCTGCTGTCGAGCCTGTGCCTGACGATACTGGCAGTACAAGCGCTGTTGGCAACGATCTGAAGATGTTATGAATTTGTTTTAAGGGGAGAGTGGATATGAATAGTGCAATATTAGGACCAGTCGTCGCACTTGCGGCATGGACGATGATTATCTGGATATGGATGTATGCCACGCGCATACCCGCCATGAACCGCGCAGGGATTGACGGCGCAAAGATTGTTGGCTCCTCCGCCGGTGCCTTGCGCGATGCGCTTGCTGCAAAAGGCGAGGAAAAAGCATCATGGGTTGCAGACAATTACAACCACTTACACGAAGCACCTACGGTGTTCTATACGGTATGTTTGACACTTGCCATGGTTGGCCAGGGCGACAATCTGAATGCAACGATCGCTTGGGTCTATGTCGGCCTTCGTGTCACGCATAGCCTGGTTCAAATTTTGTCGAACCGCGTGATCATTCGGTTTGGACTGTTTTCACTGTCGTCAGTGGCGCTCATGATGCTCGTCGCACATGCCGTAATGGCGGTGCTTTTGCACTAACGGCTGAAATGCCCAACCAGCTCGATATGGGTTGACCAGCGGAATTGCCCAACCGGCCAAATCCGCTGCAACCTGTATCCAGCGGCCACCAATGTTTTTGCATCCCGCGCAAAACTTGCGGGATTACAGCTGACATAGGCAATCGACGGAACCGTGGAAGCGGCAAGGTTCGCCACCTGCTCCTTTGCTCCTGCGCGCGGCGGATCAAGCACGACGGTCTGGAACCGGTTCAGTTCCTCAGGTGACAACGGCCGGCGGAACAGGTCGCGATGCTCGGCAAATATAGTGCGGCCAGAACGGCCCGCAGCAGCCTTGAGCGCCAGACTGGCCTGAAGATCAGCCTCACCTGCATAAATCTTGCGCCCAGTGCCCATCGACAGCGCAAATGTGCCTGAACCAGCAAACAAATCCGCCACGATGGTATCTTCGCCGATAATGTCATTTACGGCCTGCACCAGAGCCGCCTCGCCATCCACGGTCGCCTGCAGGAAACCATAAGGCTGATAGCCCACAGCAACACCGCCAAGGGTGACGGTAACAGGCTCTGGCTCATAAAATGGAACGGGTCCGTAGCCTTCATCCAGCGACAGCCGCGCAAGGCCATAGGTTTTCGCAAATTCAGACAAAGTCTCATGCGTATCGAGATCGTTGGCGATCCAGTTTTCAATCAATACGTCAACGCCTTGATCGACCATCGCCAATTTGATCTGAACCTGACGCGCGCGGTTAAGCCGTGGCTCCAGCAGGCGGCGCAACGGCTTAAGCAGCGCAAATAGCTCCGGCGCCACGACGTCACATTGTTTTAAGTCTATGATACGGTGACTTTTTTCGGTGCTGAAGCCCAGTTGAAATTGCTTTCCGGCCCATGCCGAACGGACCGCAATGCGCCGGCGCGTGGCGGGTGGAGACAGATGGACGGGCATGACTTCGCCAATCTCGACCTGCTGCGTCGCCAGCGCATGCGTGACGCGCTCTGCAACAAACAGGCGCAGGCTGTCTTCGTCGAGATGCTGCAATTGGCATCCGCCGCATAATGGGAAATGCTGGCATGGTGGGGTTGCGTGGTGCGGTCCGTGGATCAAACCGCCTGCAGGATCAACAATGTCGCCCGGGGCGGCGTGCGCCACATAGCGTCCATTTGCGGTTACGCCGTCACCGCGCGCTGCGACCCTGATAATCTCTTCTGTGATAGTCATAGCGCCCCATGCCCTTGAAGGCGCGCGCAATCAACCGGCGTCTTTGTTTGCGCACCAGCGTCGTTCTCGGCCTGCTCCATCGAGGCCGGACTATCTCCGCCGCAGCCAGCTAAGCTGGCGAGCAGCAAAGTTACCGCCGCATATTTAGATATCGGCAAAGACATGCGTTTCGGCCCTGCCACCGGGATGTGTGACTGCGCCTTTATACGCTGGCCCGACATTTTGAGCATAGCGCCATATTGCCCCTGAACCATAATCGGTTGCGCGTGGGGTCCAATCTTTCCGCCGTTCTTCAAGAACTTCGGCGGGCACATTGAGGTCGATAACACCGGTTTCGGCATCGATCATGACCTCGTCGCCGTCTTCAACCAAAGCGATTGGCCCGCATTCCGCCGCTTCGGGGCCGACATGGCCAATGCAGAAACCGCGTGTGGCACCAGAGAAGCGTCCGTCGGTAATGAGCGCAACTTTCTCGCCCATGCCCTGCCCATATAGAGCCGCCGTCGTCGAGAGCATCTCGCGCATGCCGGGACCGCCCTTTGGCCCTTCATAACGGATGACGATGACCGAGCCTTCGCGGATTTCCCGTGCTTCAACCGCGGCAAAGCAATCTTCTTCGCAGTCAAAAACCTGCGCAGGACCTGTAAACGTCAGGCGGTCCATACCCGCGACCTTCACGATTGCACCATCGGGTGCCAATGTCCCGCGAAGGCCAACGACGCCACCCGTGGGCGTTATTGGGGCCGTTGCTGGGTAAATCACCTTCTGGTTCGGGTTCCACGTGATTTCATCGATATTCTCACCCAGCGTCTTGCCGGTAACGGTCATGCAGTCGCCGTACAGAAGCCCCTCGGCCAGCAACGACTTCATGAGCATGTATACGCCGCCCGCATCGTACATGTCGCGCGCTACAAATTGGCCACCCGGTTGCAAATCCGCCATATAAGGTGTTGTTTTGAACGCCTCGGCAACGTCGAACAGATCAAATGAGATACCGGCTTCATGCGCCATGGCTGGCAAATGCAGCGCACCATTGGTTGACCCGCCGGTAGCAGCAACAATTCTTGCCGCATTTACAAAGGCTTCGCGGGTACAGATGTCACGCGGTCTAATGTTTTTCGCGAGCAACTCCATCACCTGAACCCCTGCGGCATGCGCAATTTGGTCACGTGTCGAATAAGGCGCTGGCGCCATGTTGCTGTTCGGAAGCGAAAGGCCAATCGCCTCGCCCACGCACGCCATTGTGTTCGCGGTATATTGACCGCCACAGGCACCATGCCCCGGGCAGGCAACGCGCTCAAGCTCTTCGAGCTCCGACAACGGGCATGCGCCCGCCGCATATTTGCCAACAACTTCAAAGACGTCCTTAACGGTCACGTCCTTTTCATGATAACGACCGGGTAGAATGGAGCCGCCATAGACAAAGATGGATGGCACGTTCAGCCGCAGCATCGCCATCATGATCCCCGGCAGCGACTTATCGCAACCCGCAAAGCCAACCAGCGCGTCATAACAGTGCCCACGCACCGAGAGCTCAACCGAATCCGCAATAACCTCGCGGCTCACCAGCGAGGCCTTCATACCCTGATGCCCCATAGCAATGCCGTCGGTCACTGTGATGGTGTTGAACCGGCGCGGCATGCCGCCGCCCTGCTCTACGCCCTTACGCGCAATGTCCGCTTGTGCATCCAATGTGGTGTTGCATGGCGCACTGTCATTGCCGGCCGACACAACGCCAACAAATGGGCGTGCAATTTCCTCAGCAGTCAAACCCATCGCATAATAATAGCTGCGGTGTGGGGCGCGTTCCGGGCCAACAGAAACGTGGCGGCTGGGCAATTTGGATTTGTCGAATTGGTGTGGCATGATAGTCTCCATTATCGACGCGGCCTTTACGCGTTTTTATGTGGTTAAGCCAAGCTGTTCCGAAACAAAGTGGCACATTTCCGACAAAATATGTGCAAATCTTGCTTGGCCCGCAGCATCGCCAACCAAATCCTGACGCATTTCAATCCCGACATAGGGAATGTCATTGGCTTCTGCATGCCGGTTCATGGTCGCGTTCAGCAATTTGCCTGAATAAGGTAGCTGGTCACCGACGTTTAGGCCGGCATCCTGCAAGAAAGGGATAGCCGTTTTCGATGCCGCTTCCTGCGCATTGTACAGCACACCAACATCCCAAGGACGCGCTTCTTCTGGCCGTGTTTTCAATGCGGGTGTGAAGCTATGCAGCGACAATATGAGTGCTGGCCGGCACTCCCGCAAAAGCGTTTCTAGCCGGTCATGATAGGGCCGGTGATATCGCGCAATCCGGTCCGCGCGCTGCATTTGGTCCAAATCATTGCCCGGTATGCGACGTCCATCGCTTTCGCTTGGGATAGCGCCTGCTTCGTCCTCTTCGCGGTTTAAGTCGACGACCAAACGCGAATAACGTCCGAGGAACGCGGCAAAACGCGCGTCTTGCGTCAATATATGCGCAACGGGATCAACGCCAATGTCCCATGCGATATGGGCATTGAGGTGATCCGCGTCCAAATCCAACACGACATCGCCGGGAACCGCATTTGAAGCATGGTCGCCAATAATCAGGAAACCGCCGATTTTGGGTTCGCCCAATATCCGGAAAGGATCGGCCATCATCGCAGTTCCGTTCCCATCGACCACCAACGGGGGTCCAGAAGCGCTTTTGCCGCCTCCAAATCTTTGGCCTCGTTAAAAAGCGCGAAGCAGGTCGCGCCTGACCCCGACATACGCACCATCGCCGGGTTGGCGCGCGCAAGCGCCTGCAAAACATCCGTAATGGCGGGACAAATGCCCGCCGCGATGGGTTCAAGGTCGTTCCGTCCCGATAGTGTCGCTTTCCAGATGTCGCCCCGTGCCAACGCCCCCCTGTCTTCGCCGTCCCATGCTTTGAAAATGGCGGCTGTCGATACCGACTGAAGCGGGTTGACCAGCAACAGATGCCGCGCAGGCACATTGCTGTCATCGCGAAATTCAATCGCTGTTCCGGTTCCGCTGCCAAAACTTGTGCGGCTAAAAACGCAGGCGGGAATGTCGGCACCCAGCGGCGCCAATATATCGGCAAGTTCCTGCTCGCTGGCCTGAATATCCCACAGCCGGTTCAACAACCGTGCCGCTGCCGCCGCATCGGCCGAACCGCCTCCAATACCCGAGGCTATCGGCAGGTTTTTTGTCAAACGGATGGATGCGCCTTTGCTGATGGAAAAATGCGTGCGAAGCCGGTTCGCGGCTTGCATCACCAGATTATCGTCATCGACAGAAAGCCCGCAGCCAAAGGGGCCGTCGATCAAGAGCTCAAGCCTACCACAAAGCGATGCCTGCAACTGATCGCCATGCCGCGCAAAGGCGAACAGGGTTTCAATGTCATGATAGCCGTCTTCGCGGCGGCGACGCACGTGCAACGCAAGGTTGATCTTGGCATAGGCGGTCTCGGTATCCGCTGGCATCACTTCGTCGTCCTGATATCGCCCGGGAGGCCTGCTTCCAACTTTGATGATATGCGCAAAGCAACCGCTGCGTCCGCCGAAATTTGCGCGCTATTCCATGCATGTCGCGCGTCGCGCCGACGGCCAGCTTGCCAATATGCGTCACCAAGATGCTCGAAAATCGTCGCATCAGCATTTTCGAGCGACGCGGCTTTTTCCAACATGGTTACGGCGTCATCATATTTGCCGTTTTGAAACAAAGCCCAGCCGAGCGAATCCGCATAAGCCGATGATGTTGGCTCTACATCATATGCACGCCGCACAAATGCCTCGGCCGTGGCAACATCCTCACCCCGTTCCAGCATGGAATAACCCAGATAATTCAGCGCGCTCGCATTGGACGGGTCCAAAACAATCGCGTTTCGAAGCTCGCGTTGGGCTTCATCCCATTGGCCATTTTTATCCAACGCGCTGGCGAGCATGAGATGAAATGACGCGCGGCTTTGGGGTGCCTGACGTTTGAAGTCGTCCAAATCCATTGCGCGCCTATATTGCGCGATGGCCTCTTGCAGACGTCCATTTTGCTGCAGCATTTGGCCAAGAAAGGTTGCACGCGCAGCCGAATTCGCATTCTGATCATAACTGAGGCGCGCCAGTTCAACTGCGCCATCATTGTCACCCATATCGCGTAACAACGCCGCCTTTGCGAAAACGGCTCGTGTCCAATAAGGCGAAGCTGCCGGAATTTTATCCAAAAGTGCAACTGCGTCACGGCCGCCAGATAATTCGCCCAACGCATGTGCCATGGTGATGATGGCAGGAGGATATTCCGGCGCAGACCATAGGGCCAACCGTGCAAGCGCAAGGCCGGGTTCGGGCACATCCTGTTCAATCAGCGACGTTGCGATCCGCACATATAATGCCGCAAGCCCGACATTGGGGCTGATATTCTTTGCCGCAGCGTCAGCGCCGTTAAACTGGCCAGCGAACTCGGAACCCATCGCGGCCCCAAGCATTGCATGTGCAAAAGCGGTATCGCCTTTATGCGCTAAAACGGGGCCGGCATTGATGAACAGATCGCGCAGGGCATCTCCGCCGACCGAGACCATGTTCCGCAATCCAAATTTCGCTTTGGCATTTTGGCCCGTGGCGAGATCAAGATACACGATCTGGTCCACGGCGTAGAAATTGAAAAACGAATCCGTATTTCCCTCTTTAAGGGTCAAGTCATGCGTGCCCGTCTTTGCGACGGATACCCATGCGCGCAATATCGGCGCCATAAAGCCAAAATTGCTGCGGGCCTCCAATTCATCGGCCGCCAGCAAAGCCAATGACCAGCGACGTTTTTGAAAGGCGTCGGTGAACAGAAGCAACGGTCCTTCGGGCGGAACGTCATTTTTCAGTTCCTGAACGCGAATGGATTTCAGTGCTGCGGCAAAGTCACCTTGCCGCACCGCATTTTGGTAAATCCGCTTCGCCAATGTCTCGCTGTCGGAAGATCCTTCAAACAGCTTGAGATATCCCGCCAACGCCTCATCGTGACGCGCGTCAAACTCTGCCGCACGCGCATTCGCATAGGCGATGACGCCGTCATCAACGGAGGCATAAGCTGGCGCCGCACATAAAAACAGAGCGGCGGTCAGCTTACATATTGGGGTAATTCGGCCCACCGCCACCCTCCGGCGTCACCCAATTGATATTCTGATTGGGATCTTTGATGTCGCAGGTTTTGCAATGTACGCAGTTTTGGGCGTTAATTTGATAGCGTGGGTCTTTGCCCTCTTCCTCGATCCATTCATACACGCCAGCGGGGCAATAACGCGTTGAAGGTCCCGCGAATTCCATGAACTCGCTGTTCTTTTGCAGGTCCATATCCTTGACCTGCAAATGGATGGGCTGATCTTCGGCATGGTTGGTGTTCGACAGGAATACCGACGACAGCCGGTCAAAGCTGAACACGCCATCGGGCTTTGGATAATCGATCCGCTCACCTTGGTTCTTCTTTTTCAGCGCCTTGTGATCCGGATGATGCTTCATGGTGAAAGGCATGCGGATGCCAAAGTTTTCGAGCCACATGTTCACGCCGGCCAGCATCGTTCCGACAACATTGCCGTATTTTTCGACAAGCGGAAGGACATTGCGCACCATATGCAGCTCTTTGGAGACCCAGCTATTGTCATAGCCGGTCTGGTAAGCGGTCAACTCGTCATGTTCGCGGCCAGCGGCCAGTGCTTCCACAACGGCGTCTGCGGCCAACATGCCGGACTTCATCGCGGTATGCGTGCCCTTGATACGTGGCACGTTGACGAAGCCAGCCGAACACCCAATCAACGCGCCGCCTGCGAATGCCAATTTCGGCACCGACTGCCAGCCACCATCGCTGATTGCGCGCGCGCCATAGGAAACGCGCTTGCCACCGGCCAAAATCTTCTTGACCTCAGGATGGGTTTTCCAGCGCTGCAGTTCTTCGAAAGGTGACAGATAGGGGTTGGAATAGTTCAACCAAACCACAAAGCCCAAGGCCACTTGGTTGTTCGCTTGATGGTACAGGAATGCGCCACCATTTGCGTCGGTCAATGGCCAGCCTTGGCTGTGAATGACGCGGCCCGCCGAATGTTGTTCCGCCGGAATGTCCCACAATTCTTTCAGACCGATGCCATAAACCTGCGGCTCGCAATCCTTATCCAATCCGAACTGCGGCTTAATCAATTTGGTCAAATGCCCACGCACACCTTCGGCAAAGAAGGTATATTTTGCGTGCAGTTCCATGCCGGGCATATAATCATCTTTGTGGCTGCCATCGCGCGCGACGCCCATGTCGCCTGTTGCCACGCCCTTGACCGAGCCGTCCGCATTATACAGAATTTCTGCAGCCGAAAATCCGGGGAAGATTTCAACGCCCAGATTTTCCGCCTGCCCCGCAAGCCAGCGGCACAGATTGCCAAGCGAGCCTGTGTAGGTGCCTTTGTTATGCATGAAACCGGGCGTCAGGAAATGCGGCATGTTAAACTTGCCGGTCTTGGTCATTATCCAATGCTGGTTGTCGTTCACGGGTGTATCCGCCAATGGGCAGCCCATCGTGCGCCAATCCGGCAGCAGCTCGTCGAGCGCCTTTGGGTCTATGACAGCGCCGGATAAAATATGCGCGCCAACCTCTGACCCTTTTTCCAATATGCAAACGCTGGTGTCAGGTGACTGCTGTTTAATGCGTATCGCTGCGGATAAACCTGCTGGCCCCGCTCCAACAATAACAACATCATATGGCATCGACTCGCGTTCACTCATTGCCTTTATCCTTTACCCGGCATGTAAATCAGGCCATCCGAATTTTCGGACAGCTCGTGGAAATTGCCATGCCAAGCAATTGACCCTGTCGTCAACAAGTGACTGAAGGGATTTATGGGGGATCGTGCAGAAATAGCAGCCTTGGCGGCTGTTGAATCACTAACTGGCTGGTGGACGCTGGCCGGTGTGGATTCTGCCGTGGGCGATGAAACCGTCAACTGGCTGGCCGCCGATGAAGTGACGGATCCAGCAAAACCGGCTGTTACCGCCAATAACAGTGCCGCCAATGTCGCTGTTGCACCGCACGTTCCGTCTATTGCCTGGCCTAATGATATTGCGACCTTGCGGCAGATGGTCCGCGATGGCGCACCGCTTCCTGGCAATGACCTTGGCCCCGTTCATATTCCCCCAATTGGCCCGGAAAACAGCGCGATTGTTATCATATCCGATCTTCCCGATTTAACGGATGCCGACGAAACAACCGCGGGAACGTCTGCGGTGCGCATTTTGCTGGAACGTATGTTGGCGGCCATTGGTATCAACATTTCGGATTGTTACCGGACGTGGCTTGCAACCACTGTGCCGGCGACGGGCGAGATTCCCGATCATATTCTGCCGGAATTGGGCAAATATATGCGCCATCAACTCGGCCTGATTAAACCCACATCGGTGATTTTACTCGGTTCATCCGCCTGCAAGGCTCTGTTAGACGCCGATCTCATGAACGCCCGCGCAGAACTACGGAATGTTAACCATGATGGCCGCAATATTGCCGCATTGACGACATTCCATCCGCGTACGCTTATCGCGCGGCCTGCCATGAAGGCACAGGCGTGGAGAGATCTGCAGATGTTTGCAAAAAGGGACGCTTTGTGAGCGTCAAGAACATGCATAGTGCAAACATGCGTAACAGCAGAATCCGAGCGCTTAAATGGCTTGGTCCACTTTTGGCGCTGTCACCGCTCGCTGCTGCGCATGCAAATACCAGCGAGGGCTTTCGTGCGATTGTCTCTACGCAAGTTGCTCCATCGGTTTTGGATGCCAAGGAAAAGGCCGTTTTTTCGGCCATTTACGACGCAATTCGAAACCAGAAATGGGATGAGGCTGCACGGTTAATCGATGAAGCGCCGCAAGGTCCAATGGCCGCCATGGCGCGCGCCGAATTATATTTGGCCCCAGACAGTCCAAAGGTTGAGGTCGCGCAATTGCACGATCTTTTGCAGTCGGCACCCTATCTTCCGCAAGCGGAGCAGCTTGCAACAATGGCGCGCAAGCGCGGTGCCGAGGTTCTGCCTGAACGCCCGGGCATACGCCGTTTCTCATGGCTCGGTGGTGCGCCAAAACGCGATTTGCCCGCAAACGCCGCGAGCGATATTATCCGCGGCGAGCTTCAGCAGTTCATCAAAAACGACCAGCCCTTGGCTGCCGAACAATATCTCGAAACCAAGGTCGAAGAGCTTTCACCCGAAGCATTGACCGAGCTTCAATACCGCGTCGCTTGGTCCTATTATATCGAAAATGACGACCAGTCCGCCAAACGCGTTGCTTCACTCGCGCGCAAGGCCGGTGGTGAATGGGGCACACAGGCGGCATGGGTGCATGGCTTGGCATCATGGCGGTTGGGTGAATATGCTGAGGCTTATGAGGCATTTGATGTGGTCTCACGCCTCGCGGCCAATGACGACCTGAAGGCCGCAGGCCTGTTCTGGGGCGCGCGTGCAGCGATGGCGGCGAAATACCCACAATTTGTGCAGCCAAAAATGCAAAAAGCGGCGCAGCTGCCCGAAACCTTTTATGGTCTATTGGCAAGCGAAGCGCTCGGCATGGAGCCTATCGCCCGCCGGGCAGCCAAAGTCGTAAAGCTTGATTGGGCAAGCCTGAAAGATCAGCAGAATGCAATTCTTGCGGTCGGCTTGGCGGAAATTGGTCAAACCAAACTTGCAGATGAGGCATTGCGCCATCAAGCGCGCATAGGCGATGCGCGGCAGCATACAAATTTGGCGCAGCTGGCCGGATCGCTGAACCTTGCCTCAACCCAATTTTGGTTGGGTCATTATGGCCCCGCACGCAACCAGAGTAACGCCATGGCGCGCTATCCCATGCCCAATTGGGAACCCCTCGGTGGCTGGCGGGTAACGCCGGCACTTGTCTATGCACACACGTTGCAGGAATCCAACTTCCGCACGGACGTGGTCAGCCCGGCGGGCGCACGTGGGCTCATGCAGGTGCGGCCCGGAACAGCGCAGGATATGGCGCGGGCGCGGGGCGCATCATTTGCGGCCTCGCATCTGGATCGCCCCTCGATCAATCTCGAATATGGGCAATCCTATCTCGAAAAATTGCGGGATTTGCCCGCCACGGGTGGCCTTCTGCCAAAGGTGATTGCCGCCTATAACGCAGGCCCCGTTCCGCTTGCGCGGTGGAACAGCGAAATTCGGGACAATGGCGATCCACTGCTTTTCATTGAATCCATCCCTTATTGGGAAACGCGGGGTTATGTCGCGATTATCCTGCGCAACTATTGGATCTACGAAATGCGAACAAACAAGGCGTCGGGCAGCTTGAAAGGGCTCGCCCAATATATGTGGCCGAAATTTCCGGACGCCAATGGCACCGTAACCGCGCGCCGCATGACAGGAGGCTCCATTGCCACTCGATAACAACATGGCTTTCAAGCCCGTCAATATTGCGCTGCTGACGGTATCGGACACCCGTGGACCGGATGAGGACAGCAGCGGCGATTTATTGGCTGAACGCATCAGGGCGGCGGGGCATAAGATCATCGATCGTGCAATCTTGCGTGACGATACCGCGTTGATCACCGCACGCCTGCACAATTGGATCGATGACGAAAATATCGATGTTGTCATATCCACAGGCGGCACCGGGCTCACCGGACGCGATGTGACGCCGGAGGCACTGGATCGCGTTAAGACCAAGGATATTCCAGGGTTTGGCGAACTATTCCGTTGGCTAAGCTTCGCCAGCATTGGCACATCGACCATACAGTCACGCGCCTGTGCGGTGCTGGCCCGCGGCACATATATCTTTGCGCTGCCCGGCTCAAACGGCGCGGTGAAGGATGGATGGGACCAGATTTTGGTTCATCAGCTGGATAACCGGCACCGCCCCTGCAATTTTGTAGAACTGATGCCGCGCCTGTCCGAAAGGTAAATGCGGAGAATATCGCGATTCATGCGGCTATTGGCCTGAACGCATATTTGTTCTTTATATGTTCTCAATCCTGTGGCATGATTTGCCTATGGAGAATGCAGTCGAACGCAGTGTTACAAAAGGACGTGGGGCACCCACAAACGCGGTGCCAACGCGGTTCAACCTGAACAGCCGTGTTGCCGACGGCGACTGGCTGGACGCGCGCGAAGCGTTAGATGGAGGGAAGCCGCCGCTCAAGACGACGGTGACCGAAGAGTTCGCCAAATCCATACTCTCGTTCAACAATTCTCCGGATGTCCCTTTTGACCGGTCGGTAAATGCATATCGCGGGTGCGAGCATGGCTGCGTCTATTGTTTTGCGCGGCCAACACACGCCTATCATGATCTGTCGCCGGGGCTGGACTTCGAAAGCCGTCTTTTTGCCAAGCCAAACGCTGCGGATATCTTGCGCAAAACGATCGCCAAGCCGGGATATCGGCCAGCGCCTATCGCGATTGGAACCAATACAGACCCATATCAGCCGATTGAGCGGACCTATCGCATCACGCGATCGATCTTGACGCTGATGGTCGAAACATCGCACCCGATTGTCGTCACAACGAAATCCGCACGCGTAATTGATGATATCGACCTGTTAAGCCAGCTGGCATCAAAGCAACTGACGGGTGTTGCGATATCGGTGACGTCGCTCGATGCAAAGCTCGCGCGGACATTGGAACCCAGGGCATCATCGCCGATGACGCGGCTTGCGGCGGTGCGCAAACTTTCCGACGCGGGTATTTATGTGCATGTGAATATCGCGCCGATTATTCCGGCGGTGACCGATCATGAGATTGAGGCAATCGCCGCCGCCGCTGCGGAATATGGCGCAACGAGCATCAGTTCGATACCCATCCGCCTTCCGCATGAAGTCGCGCCTTTGTTCCGCAACTGGCTTGACGTCCATTTCCCCGACCGCGCTGCGAAGGTCATGAATATCATTCGCGATATGCGCGGCGGTAAAGACAATGATGCCGAATTTTTCTCAAGGATGAAGGGCCATGGTCCTTGGGCCGAGCTGATACGCACCCGCATGCAAATCGCGCGAAAGAAACATGGCTTGGACGGTTCCAAATGGAATGTCAGAACCGACCTGTTCGTGCCGCCAAATATGAATGGGCAGCTGAGCCTCTTTTGAAAATCTCAATTACTCCGCTGCCCGGAATTTTGGGGTCAATCCTCTAGAACAAAATCCTTGAACTGCTGGCGCAGCGCAACCTTCTGAATCTTGCCCGTGCCGGTGTGTGGCAGTTCGTCAACGAACAAAACTCGGTCTGGCATCCACCATTTTACGATCCGTTCGGCGAGATAAGCCTTCACCATGGCTTCATCGACCTCAGCGCCCGGCTTCTTAACGGCAATCAACACGGGGCGTTCATCCCATTTGGGGTGCGGAACGCCAATCGCGCCGGCTTCTGCAATTCCGGGGCAGCCAATAGCGATATTTTCCAGCTCAACCGAGCTGATCCACTCGCCGCCTGATTTGATAACATCCTTCACGCGGTCGGTGATCTGCATCGTACCATCGGGATGCAAAACGGAAACATCACCGGTATCAAACCACTGGTCGGCATCGACCGTATCCGCGTCCGCCTTGAAATAACGTTTGATGACCCAAGGTCCGCGTATCTGAAGCGCACCCGATGTCACGCCGTCCCGCGGGGCGACATTGCCGTCCTTGTCAATGACACGCAGTTCGACACCAAATGGCGTCCTGCCCTGTTTACACACAACGTCTATTTGCTCATCAAGCGTCAATTCGTCCCAATTAGGAGTGGGCGCGCCCATTGTGCCAATCGGCGACGTTTCGGTCATGCCCCATGCGTGCGATACACGGACATTTGCCTTCATCAGGCGTTCGATCATCGCGCGGGGCGCAGCGGAACCGCCGATGGTGACAAGACGCAATTTGCCGAGCGACGCATCGCGTCCAGCGGCAGCCTCTGCATCCAAGTGCGCAAACATGGCGAGCCAAACGGTTGGAACACCCGCGCTATGCGTGACACCTTCCTTCAGCATCAGCCCGTGCAAGGTCGCGGCATCATTGGTGGTGGAAAAGACGAATTTAACGCCTGCCGCGGCCCCCGCAAATGGCAAACCCCAGCTCGCCGCATGGAACATCGGCACGATGGGCAACAAAGCTGCCTGTGGGCTGAGATCGAATATGCTCGGCGCGATTTCCGCCATTGCGTGCAACATCGTCGAACGGTGCTGATACAAAACGCCCTTTGGATTACCTGTCGTGCCGCTGGTATAACAGAGCATACATGGGTCACGCTCGTCGCCGGTTGCCCATTCATAATTGCCGTCCTGGCTGTTGATCAACGCGCCATAGCTATCGTCGCGGTCAAACACGATATAATGTTCAACAGTCTTCAGATGCGGCTTTATCCGGTCGATAATTGGCTGGAACATAGCATCATACATCAACACCTTATCTTCGGCGTGGTTCATGATGTAGATCAGGTCTTCGTCGAACAGCCGGACGTTGACGGTATGAATAACACCGCCAAAACCAATGGCGCCATACCAAGTGGCAAGGTGCCGATGGTGGTTCATTGCAAAGGTCGCGATCCGGTCTCCTTTTTGCAGGCCAATGCCAGCAAAGGCTTGCGACAGCTTGCGGGCTTCGGCAGCGACACCCGCCCAGTTTGTCCGCTCTACAGTGCCGTCGGCCCAACGGGTGACGATTTCGCGCGTGCCATGCTCGCGCGCTGCATAATCAATTAAATGGGTTACCCGAAGATCCCAATCCTGCATCGTACCGTACATCCAAGCTCTCTCCCTCATCTAACGCCGCCAATATTCTTGGCGTATATTTCCGATCAATGCACCAATGCCAGGCTCGGCCCAATCGGTGATAGTTCGACATTATCTATGCCTTCAATGCCCTTTACTTGGTCCAGCAAAGACGCGTCTATACGGTATTTCCGGCCCAATATGATCTGCACCCATCGACCATCGGAAGACCGCGTTTTGATAATGAGTTCGCTCCGCCCACCTTGCAGCGGTTCAACCATCTCGGCCAAACGTGCAATGGCGGTTTCTTGCGACACATCCAGCTGCATTTTTAGCCGCGATACGCTTGTCAGCCCGCTCAGCGCCTTGGCGCTTTTGACGGTGAAGCTGGGCACTTCGTCCCCTGCCCGCATGTCCATTTCACAATGTAGCAAAAGGCATTCGGCATCCTTCGCCCATTCCGCCAGCTGACTACCCACCGCCTCATCGAAGCAGCGCACCGAAAACTGCCCGCTCATGTCCGAAAAATCGGCAATCATGAACCGCTTGCCCTTACGGGATTCACGCCAGCGCACGCCTTCAATGAGCGCAGACATCGTGGCGGCGCGACGAACGCCCTCCGGGATGGGGCCACTCTCCAGCCAAACGGCATAGGGTTTTGCACCATGGCTCGCCGCCAGCGCATCATATTGCGAACATGGGTGGGCAGAGAAATAAAAGCCAAAGGCGTCTTTCTCTTGGTTCATCTGCTCGCCGGGCGCCCACGATAGTCGGCCATCAATCCGCAAGGCCGCCATGTCGGAGCCGCCCTCGCCAAACAGCCCGCCCTGCCCGCTTTCACGAGAATCGCGCGCAGACTGTGCCGCGGCTAACAACGTCTCTGCAGCGCCATGCACGGCAGCGCGATTAGGCTCCAGCGCATCGAATGCGCCAGCAGCCGCCAAATTTTCAAGGCTGCGCCGGTTTATCTGACTGGGGTCAACACGATTGGCGAAATCATCGAGGCTTTTGAAAGGCCCTGCCGCACTTCGCTCCGCCACAAGCACTTCCATGGCGCGTTCGCCGACATTTTTGATGCCACCCAACGCATATCTGACCGCATGCTCGCCATGGGCGTTCGTCTCAACGGTGAATTCCGCTTCGCTTAGGTTAATGTCGGGCGGATGGCACACGACATCTAAACGGCGCATATCATCCATGAAGATCGCAAGCTTGTCCGTCTGATGCATGTCGAAACACATGGATGCCGCGAAGAATTCTTCCGGATGATGGGTTTTCATCCATGCTGTTTGATATGCAAGCACGGCGTAGGCAGCGGCGTGGCTCTTGTTGAAACCATATCCCGCAAATTTATCGATCAAATCGAACAGCTCATTTGCCCGGTTGGGCGGAATGGCATGGGTGGCGCAGCCGGTGACAAAACGTTCGCGCTGGGCGTCCATTTCGGCCTGAATCTTCTTACCCATCGCACGGCGGAGCAAATCTGCTTCGCCAAGGCTGTATCCCGCCAATATCTGGGCGGCCTGCATAACCTGTTCCTGATAGACGAAGATGCCGTAGGTTTCGTTCAATACCGGCTCAAGCAACGGATGCGGATATTCGATGCTCTCCTCGCCATTTTTGCGTCGACCGAACATGGGGATGTTGTCCATTGGGCCCGGGCGGTAGAGCGAGACGAGCGCGATAATATCGCCGAAATTGGTCGGCTTAACCGCAGCAAGCGTCCGCCGCATCCCTTCGGATTCCAGCTGGAACACACCGACAGTGTCGCCGCGCTGCAGCAATTCATACACCGCCGGATCGTCATGCGGCAAAAGCCCAAGGTCAATGTCTACCCCGCGCTTCGCCAGCATCTGTGTGGCTTTTTGCAGAACGGACAGTGTCTTCAGCCCAAGAAAGTCGAACTTCACAAGGCCCGCACTTTCGACATATTTCATGTCAAATTGCGTAACGGGCATGTCCGAGCGCGGGTCGCGATATAAAGGCGCAAGCTCGGACAATTCACGGTCGCCGATCACAACGCCGGCGGCGTGCGTTGAACTGTGGCGTGGCAAGCCCTCAAGCTTCATGGCAAGATCGAACAAACGCTTCACTTGCGCGTCGCGACGATATTCCTCACGCAATTCGGCGACCCCTGCCAATGCGCGCTTCAAATCCCATGGATCAGCGGGAAGATTTGGCACCTGCTTACACAGCCGATCCACTTGGCCATAACTCATTTGCAGAACGCGCCCGGTATCGCGCAGAACCGCGCGGGCTTTCAGCTTACCAAAGGTGATAATCTGCGCGACTTGGCGTGAGCCATATTTTTTCTGCACATAACGGATCACCTCCCCGCGCCGCGTTTCGCAGAAGTCGATATCGAAATCCGGCATGGACACACGGTCGGGGTTCAAGAAGCGTTCGAACAGCAAACCAAGCTTGATGGGATCAAGGTCCGTAATGGTCAGCACCCACGCAACGAGCGAACCCGCGCCGGACCCACGGCCCGGGCCCACCGCTATGTCTTGCTCCTTTGCCCACTTAATGAAGTCCGCAACGATCAAGAAATATCCGGAGAAGCCCATCGAGCAAATGACGTCCGCTTCAAACGTCAGCCGGTCGAAATAGACTTGCCGCGTTGCTTCATCGGTAATGCCTGCGGTTTCAAGACGCGCCAACAGCCCCAAACGGGCGTCCTCACGCAGTTGCGCATCTTCCGCCGTGCGATCACCTGCAAGGCTTGGCAGGATTGGGTTTCGATATGGTGCCAGCGCAGTGCAGCGCTGGGCAATAACGAGGGTATTAGCCAGCGCTTCAGGCACATCGGCGAATAGTGCGCCCATTTGCTTGCCGGTCTTGATCCACGTGTCAGGGCTACTCCGCCGCCGGTCTTGGCTTTCGACATATTCGCCATCCGAAATGCACAGCATCGCGTCATGCGCATCGAAGAAATCCGGTTCGGCAAAAAATGCAGGGTTCGTCGCAACCATTGGGATGTCGCGGGCATAAGCCAGATCAATCAACGCCTCTTCCGCGGCGTCTTCGCGGCTGTCGTTACGCCGGCTTAACTCAATGTATAGCCGGTCCGGAAACAAGGCCTGCAAGCGGGACAGATAGTCCCCCGCGGCATTGTGTTGGCCGTCACTCAGCAGCTGCGTGACAGCCCCTTCAGCGCCGCCGGTCAGCGCAATCAGGCCATCGGAAAATGGCGCAAGCTGTTCGAGCGTAACATGCGCGTCCAAATCTTCGGGACGGTCAAGATGCGCCATGGAGACCAGACGGCACAGATTATCATATCCGCTTTCGTCCTGCGCAAATAATGGCAACCAGTCGCGGATGAACTTGCCATCGCTTGTCGGCCGCCGGACGCCAAGGAGCGCGCCAATGATCGGCTGCACGCCCTTTGACTGTGCGCCATCCTGAAATGGCATAACGCCATAAAGTCCATTGCGGTCGCAAATCGCAATCGCCGGAAACCCAAGCTTTTTTGCAGCTTCACCAATCGCCTTGGGCTCGATTGCGCCTTCCAACATGGTGTAAGCGGAAAATACGCGCAAAGGGACGAAAGACACATAGGACATAAAGCTATGTTAGATGCCTCGCGGGATTCGACAATCCAACTTTTCGGCTAATCTGTGGACAATCAGGCAGGTTGCGCAAGAAGCTCTCCGATGTCCTTGGCAAGCGCCTCAGGTTTAACTTGCGGGCCATGGCGGGCAACCACATTGCCCTTACGATCCACCAGAAATTTGGTGAAGTTCCATTTGATGCTACGTGACCCCAGCAGGCCAGCCTGCTGTTGCTTGAGATAATGCCAAAGCGGGTCTTCATTGTCGCCATTGACGTCAATCTTGGATGCCAAGGGGAATGACACATCATAGGTCAGGGAGCAGAAATTCTTGATCTCTTCCTCGTCACCCGGTTCCTGCGCGCCAAACTGATTGCACGGGAACGCCAATATCTCCAGCCCCTTATCCTTATATTGCCGATACAGTGCCTCAAGGCCCTTATATTGCGGCGTAAAGCCACATTTCGACGCGGTATTGACAATCAGCAAGACCTTACCCGCATGCGCCGCCATGGCTTCGCTTGCGCCACCCGGCATTTTGACCGAAAAATCGTAAACTGACATCTTCTATCCCCTTGGCTTAAGCTAATCTTCCGTCCTTTAGCCGCACGACGCGGTCCATCTTCGCGGCAAGGCGCTCATTATGCGTCGCGACAATGGCCGATGAGCCTTGCTCACGCACCAATGCCATGAACTCACCCAGCACAATGTCGGCGGTATGTTCATCCAGATTACCCGTCGGTTCGTCCGCGAGTACCAGTTTTGGCCGGTTCGCAAGCGCCCGCGCGACGGCAACCCGTTGCTGTTCGCCGCCGGAGAGTTTGGAAGGTCGGTGGTGGAGCCGCTCGGAAAGCCCAAGCTGCGTGAGCAAATGGGTTGCGCGTTCGACCGCATCCTCTGGCGTTGCATCGGCAATCAATTGGGGAAGGACGACATTCTCAAGCGCATCGAAATCGGGCAGCAAATGGTGGAACTGGTACACGAAACCGAGTTTCTGCCGGCGTATCTCGGTTTGACGGTCGACGCCTGCCGAACTGACTTCTTCACCGTCCAGTTTGATGGAACCCGAAAAGCCGCCCTCAAGGAGACCAACCGCTTGCAGCATCGTTGACTTCCCGGAGCCCGACGGGCCAAGCAAAGCAACAAGCTCGCCTTTGCCAACCACAAGGTCGACACCGCGGAGCACTTCTATGGTGACATCGCCCTGCACAAATGTGCGGCGCACATCGATGAGTTCAACGACATTATTCATAACGCAACACCTGAACTGGATCGGTACTTGCCGCCTTTAGCGCGGGGTACAAAGTGGCAAGGAAGCTAAACAGCAGCGCCAGCCCACAAATCGCCAATACTTCGACGGGGTCCGTTCGCGATGGCAGTTCGGTCAAAAACCGGATCGATGGATCCCACAAATTCTGGCCGGTAAGCAACTGAATGAAATTCACCACCGACTGCCGGAAATACAGGAAGATAGCGCCCAACATCAGTCCAAGCACAATGCCGGACGACCCGATCAACAATCCCACGGTCATGAAAATCCGCAATAGTGATTTTCGGGAAGCACCCATGGTCCGCAATATCGCAATATCCCGCGTTTTCGCCCGCACCAGCATGATCAGCGATGACAGGATGTTAAACACGGCAACGAGCACGATGATCGAAAGCACGACAAACATGGCGACGCGCTCAACCGCCAACGCCTCGAACAAAGATGCGTTCATGCTTTTCCAGTCCACGATGAGGCCCTTGTTTTCCAGTTTCGGCAAAAGGGGCGCGAGAATCTCGTTCACCTTGTCGGGATTTTCGGTCTTGATCTCGATCATGCCGATTTCGTCACCCAACAACATAAGCACCTGTGCCCGTTCGATGGGCATGATGACGAACGCCTTGTCATAATCATAAACGCCAACTTCAAAGATCGCGGCCACTTCATAAGAAATTTCGCGCGGCACCGTCCCAAAGGGCGTGGTCCGTCCAGCAGGGTTGATAATCGTAATGCTTTGTCCGACCTGAACCCCCAAATTTTGGGCCAGTCGCGAACCGATAGCCACCTTATCCTCATTAGGGGTCAACGCTCTCAAGCTTCCGGCGACCGTTTTTCCTTTTAGCGTTTCATTCTTCAGGATGTCATTCACCGACATTCCGCGCGCCAGAATCGCCTCGACCCGGCCATCGAAGGTGGTGAGCAATGGTTGTTCAATCAATGCAGTGGCACCGGTGACGCCGGGCGTCTTTTCAACATCATTCAAGATATGACGCCAGTCCTGAAGCCGCCCGCCATAGCCCTGAACAACAGCATGGCCGTTCAGGCCAACAATCTTGTCGAACAATTCAGCGCGAAAGCCGTTCATGACACTCATGACGATGATCAGCGCAGCGACGCCAAGGGCAACCGCAACAAGGCTGATACTCGCGACGAGGAAAATGAATCCTTCGCCCTTGCCCGGAAGCAGATACCGGCGCGCCACCATGCGTTCATATCGCGACAATATCATGTGCGGTCACTTATCAATGTTTTCGGCATATCCGGTTCTTAGGTTCCACCATGCGGACTGGCAAGCATTGTTGCAGGGGTGCAACAGCCTTTGAAAAAGCGCCCAGTGGAGTATGGTTCCAATTGCAAAGCTGCCAACAATTGCAGATGACAACATGGAATTCGTCGAGCGCCTGTAAAGGCCGATGGTTCAGGGGGAAATCAGACCCGCCGGTGGGGACCGGTAGAGGAATGATACTACGCGCTAGCAAAGCTGCAGAGCGAGGCCGTTCGGAAATATCCGGGCGGCCTTGTTTTTTGTGCCCTCATTCTTCGATGCATTTTTTGATCTTGCAATTTTGTGGGCACTCCCCATCTGGTGATGCGGAGGCCGAAAGGATCCAAAACGACATAGCTGATCGCTGCGCTTGCGGGGTTGGCACTCACCAAATTGCTTGATGGAGAATTTGATATGCAACGTTTTGATTTTACACCGTATCGCCGGAACACAGTCGGTTTTGACCGCTTGTTTGAACTGCTGGAAAACACCGGACGCGCGGCCACAAACGAAAACTATCCGCCTTTCAATATCGAACGCACCGGCGAGAATGACTATCAAGTCACCGTCGCAGTCGCGGGATTCAAATCCGACGAGATTGACATTGTTGCACAGCAGAATTTGTTAATCGTCACGGGCAGCAAGCAGGCTGAAGGCAACGACAATCGCGATTTTCTGCACATGGGAATTGCGAGCCGCAATTTCGAACGCCGTTTCCAACTTGCGGACCACATTCATGTCACTGACGCCGATATGGCAGATGGACTTTTGATGATATCGTTAGTGCGCGAAGTGCCGGAGGCATTGAAGCCGCGCAAAATCGCTATCGGCGGCAAAACTGCGCCTAATGTGATCGAGCACGCAGATAGCGCCAAGAAAAAAGGCACCAACGCAGCCTAAATATATTTGGGGCGGTCGATAACTCGTCCGCCCCTTCACTTTTTATTGAAGCGGACCGCAGGGTCCGCACGGGTGATAATGGCCTTTGGGCGTTATCTAACGGCGCGGCTTCATTGATATCAATGCGCCGATGAAAGCGTATCGAATCGTTACACCAGTCGGCTTTGCTTGACCGCGGCAGCAACGAAACTTGCAAACAACGGGTGCGGTGCAAAGGGCCGCGATTTCAGTTCCGGGTGGAACTGCACGCCGATAAACCACGGATGATCCGGGCGTTCCACGATTTCTGGCAGCTCACCGTCGGGTGACATCCCGCTGAACACCAGACCGCCTTGCTCCAAAGCAGATTTGTAATGGACATTGACCTCATAGCGATGACGATGCCGCTCAGAAATGTCCTGCGTGCCATAAATGCCCGCGACATGGCTGTTTCCGGCCAACTTTGCGTCATAGGCACCAAGGCGCATCGTGCCGCCGAGATCGCCGCCCGTTTCACGTTTCTGGATGCCCTCTTCGCTCATCCATTCGGTGATGATACCAACAACGGGTTCGGTGGTCGGGCCAAATTCGGTGCTTGATGCGCCGGATATACCCGCGGTGTTCCGCGCGCCTTCAATGCACGCCATCTGCATACCGAGGCAAATGCCAAAGAACGGAACTTCACGCTCCCGTGCGAATTTGACGGCCGCAATCTTACCTTCGGAACCGCGCTCGCCAAAGCCGCCGGGAACGAGAATTGCATGCATCGGTTCAAGCGCTGCTGCAATGTCATGCTCCGATTCCTCGAACAGCTCAGCATCAATCCATTTGACGTTCACCTTTACGCGGTTCGAAAGCCCGCCATGCGTCAGTGCTTCATTCAACGATTTATATGCGTCCGCAAGGCCAACATATTTACCGACAACGCCAATGGTGACTTCACCTTCGGGGTTAAGCTGACGGTCTATGATATCATCCCAGCGGCCAAGGTCAGGCTCACCATCTGATTCCAGCCCGAATGCGCGCAGGACTTCATTATCCAAGCCTTCGGCATGATATTGCAGTGGAACGGCGTAAATGCTTTTCGCGTCCAAGGCAGGAATAACCGCTTCTTTCCGCACGTTACAAAATGCAGCGATTTTCGCGCGTTCATTTTCCGGCAGCGGATGTTCGCATCGGCACAGAAGAACATCGGGTTGGATGCCCAATGATGTAAGTTCGCGCACGCTGTGCTGCGTCGGCTTGGTCTTCAATTCGCCTGCCGCCGCAATATAGGGCACAAGGGTGACATGCACGGACAAGGTACGTTCGCGGCCCAGCTCGTTCCGCAGCTGGCGGATGGCTTCGATGAACGGCAGCGATTCAATGTCGCCGACGGTTCCGCCAATTTCGCACAACACGAAATCAAGGTCTTGCGTATCCGCCTTTGCGAATTCCTTGATTGCATCCGTCACATGCGGGATGACCTGAACCGTCGCGCCGAGATAATCCCCGCGGCGTTCCTTTTGAATGATGGTCTGATAAATGCGACCCGACGTTATATTGTCGGACTGCCGCGCAGAAACGCCCGTAAACCGTTCATAATGCCCAAGATCAAGGTCGGTTTCCGCCCCGTCATCAGTCACATAAACTTCGCCGTGCTGATAAGGCGACATCGTGCCCGGATCAACATTGAGATAAGGATCGAACTTCCGGATTCGAACGCGGTATCCGCGCGCCTGCAAAAGGGCAGCAAGCGATGCTGCCATAAGACCTTTGCCAAGCGAGGAGACCACGCCACCGGTGATAAAAATGAACCGTGCCATGGGAGAAAAGGCTTAAGACACGTTTGCCGCAAAACACAAGCGAACGAATCCGTTCACCGAAAAATAACCTGTGCAAAAAACGTTTTTTGGTGCCGAAGCGATTATTTATCCAACGGAACTTCGGTTGCTGGTGCCGCCGAAGCTGGAGCTGCTGGCGCAGTTGTCACAGGTGCCGTTGGAGTCGCAGGCACTTCGGTCCGCTGAAGGCTGTTATCGATTTCACCCGTGCCACCTTTTTTCGCAGCAACGAACGCCAAAGCAATCGACAGCACGATGAACAAGGTCGCCAATATTGTGGTTGTACGCGTCAGAAAGTCCGCTGCGCCACGTGCGGACATCAATCCTGATGGGCTTCCGCCCATTCCCAAACCGCCGCCTTCAGAACGCTGCATCAAGATTACGCCAACAAGCGAGGCGGCGATAATGGCCTGAACGACGATAAGAAAATGGAAAATGCCCATGATGAATTCCGAATAATGAAAGGCAATAAGCTGCCGGTTGTTGCGCCCACATAGCGAGCGCACAAAGGTTCTTCAATGCTATTCGCCCAAAGCGTGTGCTGCGGCCAGAATGGGTTCAAATTTCGCACAGGTCAGGCTTGCACCGCCAATCAACCCGCCATCGACATTTTCAACCGCCAAAAGCTCCGCCGCATTGTCCCCGTTCATGGACCCCCCATATAGAATCCGGACGCTATTGCCGACCACACCATAACGATCCACCAGTGCCGCACGAATGGCGCCGTGCATTTCGCGCACATCCGCCATTTCAGGAATACGCCCTGTGCCAATGGCCCAAACGGGTTCGTACGCGACACTCAACCAGTCGCCAGATATGTTCTGGGGCAATGATCCTGCGACCTGTCCCAAAACAACAGGTAGCGCATTGCCTGTGTCCCGCTCAGCCAGTGTTTCCCCGACGCAGATGATGACTTTCAGGCCTGCCTTGTGCGCCGCTTGCGCCTTTGCCAGCACGTCGTGATCCTGCTCATGCTGGGCAGCGCGGCGTTCGCTATGCCCGACGATTGTCAAAGACGCCCCTGCATCGACCAGCATATCCGCCGACACACATCCGGTATGCGCGCCTGAAGGCTGCATGTGGCAGTCCTGCCCACCGATTGCGGAGCCTTGCGCACTATCGCACGCACGGCTGATAAGTGTTGCGGGCAAACATAATGCGGATTCGACCGCTGTGTAAATGAGCGCCTTTTCCGCGATTGCGCCAATTTCGGCTAAGTCGCTTGCCACGCCGTTCATCTTCCAGTTTCCGACAATCAACTTACGCATGCCAATATCCTATCATTAGGGTTTGCGAATCTTGCTTTGGCTCTGGCATGCTTTCGACAATCGGAGCAAGTCTATCCCTTGATTGCCAAAGCCTTGCCGCCTAAAGCGTCACGCAACAATCGGCCCAGCCCGTGATATCAGGAAATTGCAATTCATGATTACGTCCATTCGTTCGCTCATTTACTCCAAATTCGGCGCAATTTTCGCGTTGCTATTCATCGGGATGATTGCCATCGCCTTTGCACTTGGCGATGTGTCGGGATCAGGCAGCTTTGGTGGCTTGAGTGGCGGTAATGTTGCACGTGTGGGTGACCGGAACATCACATTGGGCGAACTGAACGATGCGCTCGATAATCGCTTAAAGGCGGAACGTCAGAATAACCCTACGCTTGATATGGCAGGCTTTGTCGAGGGTGGTGGATTGGATTCAACGCTCGACCAGCTGATCAATCGCTACGCCATCACTGTATTCGGTGAAGAATATGGTGTCGCCGTCAGCAAGCGTCTTGTGGATTCGGAAATTCGCAAAATACCTGGTGCGATGGGGCTTGATGGTAAGTTTAGCGCAGATGCGTTTCGCGCATTTGCCCAACAAATTGGCGTAAGTGAAAAAGCCATCCGCGACGATCTGACGCAGAATTTGTTTGCGCAACAAATCTTACCGGCTGCGGCAAGCGGTCCGGCGGCGCCCGATGGCATGGCTCTGCCTTATGCATCGTTGATGCTTGAACAGCGTGCGGGGCAAATCGCTTCGATTCCAGCCACTGCATTTTTGCCCAAGGCCCCTCCAAGCGCTGCGGCACTGGCCAAATTCTACGCCGACAATGCGGTCAAATTCACGATCCCTGAAAAGCGCGCAATCAGCTACGCGATCTTTGACAAGTCCATCATTGCAGGCCGTGCAAAACCGACGGACGCAGATATCGCGGCCTATTATAAAGCCAATGCCGCAAAATTTGCTGCATCGGAAAGCCGTAACATCAGCCAGATGATCGTACCAACCGAAGCTGCAGCAAAATCGGTCATTAGCCAGGTCGCGGCCGGTAAATCATTGGCCGACGTTGCCAATGGTCTGGGCCTTTCCGTAACAACAACCGCCAACGTCACCAAAAGCAGCCTTGCCAGCACGGCAACTCCTGCGGTTGCCGACGCGGTCTTTGCCGCAAAGCAGGGTACATTGGCAAAGCCAGCCCGCGGCAAGCTGGGCTGGACCGTTGCGCGCGTCGACAGCGTGAACAACGTCGCTGCAAAGTCACTTGCGGCGGCCCGCGCAGAAATTGAAAAAGAACTATTGCAAACGCGCAGCGAAGAAATGCTGACCGAGATGACATCGGAAATCGAAGATGCATTTGCCGATGGCGCGACGATATCTGACATTTCCAAGCAAAACGGCCTGTCGGTGAATACCTCGCCGAAATTGCTGGCGACGGGTCAGGACATCTCTAACCCCGCTTATAAGCCCATTCCGGAAATGCAGGTCATTTTGCCCGCAGCGTTCCAAATGGAAACGAACGGCGAAGCCCAACTGATCGAGCTGGTACCCGGCGAGAAATTCGCGATGATTGCGATTGCTGATTATGATGAAGCCGCGCCGCCACCGCTTAACGACGTCCGTGCCTTGGTTCAGCAACAATGGGCGTTATCCGAAGGCGCAAAGGGTGCCCGCGCGGCTGCGGACCGTTTACGCAAGCTGGTCGATGGTGGCCAACCGCTTCAGGCTGCTCTTGCCGCGGCCAATATCCAAGGCGCGCAGATCGAACGGCTGACCGGTACGCGCGCGGATCTCTATCGCGAGGGCCAGCCCGTCCCGCCGCCATTGTCGCTCATGTTCGCCATGAAGCAAGGTACCGCCAAAATTGTTCAGGCAGGCGGCAATCGCGGTTGGTATGTGGTGTATCTGACCGACGTTATCAAAGGCAACGCCAGCGGCAATGCGGACCTGCTTCGCGCACGCAAGCAAGAGCTTTCCGGTATATTGCAGCAGGAATATGCGGCACAGCTGATCGTCGCTGCATCGAAAGATGCCGGGGTTGAAAAGAATGAAGACGGGATCGCCGAAGTGCGCACTCGCCTAACCAACCGTGACGGCAACTAAACCCGAACTCATTTGGCGCAAGCGCATTGCTGATACCGAAACGCCGGTATCAGCGGCGCTGAAGCTGTTTGTTCCGGAACGCGGTGATTTCATTCTGGAATCGGTCGAAGGTGGCGAAACGCGCGGACGGCATAGCCTGATTGGCATCTCGCCCGATCTGGTGTTTCGGGCGGCCGGCGATAGAGCCGAAATCAATAGTCAGTGGATGACCGACAGGGCTGCTTTTGCGCCATCTCCTTTGCCATCATTGGATGCGTTACGGGCACTCGCCGCGGACTGCCGCATGGATGTTCCCGAAGAGCTGCCGCCTGCCCTCGCCTGCTTGGTTGGCTATTTTGGTTACGAGACAATAGGCCTCGTTGAAAAGCTTCCACGAGCGCCGCAATCGTCGCTTGAGCTGCCGGACATGCTGTTCGTCCGCCCAACGGTCATATTGGTCTTCGACCGGCTGAAAGACGAAATGTTCCTCGTTTCGCCAGTTTGGACAGGCCTAAATGATGCACAGGCAGTGGCATTGGCAAATGAGCGCCTCGATGAAACAGAGCGGTTATTGAACCTAGGCCAAGTGCCGTCGACTGGCGCGATGTCAGTATCCGAAGAACGCGAAATCAAGCTCACGCCGGTATTGCCCGAGGGTCGCTATGCCCAGATGGTTGCGTCGGCTAAAGATTATATTGAGGCAGGCGATATATTTCAGGTCGTGCTTGCCCAGCGTTTCACTGCACCGTTTGATCTGCCGCCTGTACATTTGTACCGCGCTTTGCGCCGGATAAATCCATCGCCATTTCTATACTTCATCGATCTTCCCGGCTTTGCGCTGATCGGTTCCAGTCCGGAGATATTGGTCCGCGCGCGCGGCGGCGAGGTCACAATCCGGCCAATCGCTGGAACGCGCCCGCGCGGTAAGAGCAGCATTGAAGACGCTGAAAACCGTGCTTCCTTATTGGCTGACCCCAAAGAGCGCGCCGAACATCTGATGCTGTTGGACTTGGGCAGAAACGACGTTGGCCGCGTGACCAAGGGTGGCAGCGTCACCGTAACTGACAGCTATATGGTCGAATTTTACAGCCATGTGATGCACATCGTCTCCAATGTCGTTGGCGAACTTGCTGACGATAAAGACGCCATCGACGCTTTATTCGCAGGGTTTCCCGCTGGCACCGTCAGTGGCGCACCCAAAGTCCGCGCCTGCGAAATCATTGCCGAACTCGAACCAGAAACCCGCGGCGCTTATGCGGGCGGCGTCGGCTATTTTTCGCCCAATGGCGATATGGACAGCTGCATCGTTTTACGCACCGCCGTTGTTAAAGACGGCATGATGCATGTTCAGGCGGGTGCCGGTATCGTCGCGGACAGCAATCCCGAATATGAACAGCGCGAGTGCGAGGCAAAAGCCGGCGCACTGATTGCGGCGGCGCGCGAGGCTTTTGGTGTCGCGGGTGAAGCAAATTTCGGACAGTAGCTTGACGGGAACCTAAAGGTCGTTAGCTAGTATCCATGCGTAAATTTCTGATAGCTTCACTGGCATTATTGTCCGCAATTCATACTCCGGCCAAAGCTGAAATACCGCCCCCCGCAGAGGCAGACGCGGTCTTCGCGAACTTTACCTTTGCAAATGGCGAGCGTCTGCCAGAACTCAAAATTCATTATACAACGCTCGGCACGCCGGCGCGCGACGCAAATGGCAATGTCACCAATGCCGTGATGATCCTCCATGGCACCGGCGGCACGGGGCATCAGTTTTTCCAGCCACAATTTGCAGGTGAGCTTTTCGGTCCTGGCCAAGTGCTCGACACATCCAAATATTTCATCATTTTGCCGGACAATATCGGCCATGGGAAATCGACGAAGCCAAGCGATGGCCTTCGGATGGTGTTTCCGAAATATGACTATGCCGACATGATCGCGGCGCAGCACCGGTTGGTGACCGAAAAGCTTGGCTTGAAAAAGCTGAAGTTAATTCTCGGGACCTCAATGGGCTGCATGCATGCATTTATGTGGGGCACGACCTACCCAGACGCCGTCGAGAAGCTTGCGCCATTCGCATGCCTTCCTGTCGAGATCGCCGGACAAAATCGCATGTGGCGCAAGCTTTCGATGGATGCGATCAAAGCTGATCCGACTTGGAACAATGGCAACTACACAGCGCCGCCGTTGGCCGGACTGCGGACGGCAGCGAGCCTTAACATAATAGCGGGTGCAAATCCTTTGGCATTGCAGGCACAATATCCGACCCGCGCCGCCGCGGAGGCGTTTACCGATGAAGCCTTCGCGCGGATCGTTACCCGCAACGATGCAAATGACATTATCTATCAGTTGGATTCATCACGAAACTACAACCCATGGCCAACGCTTGAATCGATCAAGGCTCCGACATTATGGATTAACTCGGCTGATGATTTCATCAACCCGTCGAATTATGGCATCACGGAAACTGCCATGAAACGGATGCCAACGACAAAGTTCATCCTCATCCCTGCGTCTAAAGAAACAAAGGGCCATGGAACGCATAGTTGGGCCAAGTTCTGGAAGGAGGAACTGGCAAAATTGCTTGCGCAATAGTGCCTCTTCCAACCGCGGGTTAAAGCCGCTAGGGCATCGCCCATGATCCTTGTCATCGACAATTACGACAGCTTCACCTGGAACCTCGTCCATTATCTGATGGAGCTTGGCGCTGAGGTTGAGGTTGTCCGCAATGATGATATGTCGGCAGGACAGGCTCTGTCGTCGGGTGCAGCGGCCTTTCTCATTTCGCCCGGGCCAAAAACGCCGAATGAAGCGGGTATGAGCCTTGAGCTCGTCGCGGCGTGCGCAGAGGCTGGAAAGCCCTTGCTGGGCGTTTGCTTGGGCCACCAGACCATTGGGCAGCATTTTGGTGGAACCGTTGCCCGCGGCGGATTGATGCACGGCAAAACATCGCCCGTCACACATGACGGGAGCGGACTTTTTGAGGGACTGCCGTCGCCGTTTCAGGCAACGCGCTATCATTCGCTCATCGTCGAAAACGTACCGCCCAGCCTTGTCGTGAATGCAACCAGCGATGACGGCCATGTCATGGGCTTTCGCCACGCGACGCTGCCCATCCACAGCGTTCAATTCCATCCTGAAAGCATTGCCACCGAACATGGCCATGCGATGCTGGCCAATTTCATGCGCATTGCCGGTATGGCCGTGAAGGACAGAGCATGAACCCCTTCGGTCCCCTGCCCGACCCGCAGCATCTGTTTGACCATGACGAGGCCGCACAGGCATTTGCGGACATTCTTGATGCACGCGCCACCGAAGATGAAATACAGGCGTTCCTCGTTGCGCTCACCGCGCGCGGCGAGACGATGGTGGAAATTGCCGCCGCTGCGCAAGCCATGCGTGAACGGCTGATCCCCATTGATGCACCTGAAGGTGCTATCGATGTTTGTGGCACGGGTGGCGACGGGCATCATACGCTTAATGTGTCCACCGCCGTGTCAATCGTGGTCGCGGCGTGTGAAGTTCCTGTTGCGAAGCATGGCAACCGCGCTGCCTCTTCAAAGGCAGGTGCGGCAGATACGCTTGAGGCCCTCGGTCTCGACATGGAACGCGCCGGACGCATGGCGGAAGACACGCTGAAAGACTTAGGTATTTGCTTTCTGTTCGCAGCTAACCATCATCCCGCGATGAAGCGGATTCAACCGATCCGCCAGCGCATCGGGCAACGCACGATTTTCAACCTGATGGGCCCGCTGGCTAACCCGGCACGCGTCAAACGCCAGCTGATCGGTATTGCGCGGCCTGCCTATGTCCCTGTGTATGCTGAGGCGCTTCATCACCTTGGCACCGAACATTCGCGGATCATTTCGGGCGATGAAGGTCTTGACGAATTAAGCTTGGCTGGCGGCAATGAAGTCGCTGTGGTTGAGCCCGAAGGAGTCCGCTTCCAACGTACCACCGCCGCTGATGCCGGCCTATCCGTGCATCCGGTTGACGCCATTCGCGGCGGCGATGCGCAGCATAATGCGGCGGAGTTGCGCAAGTTGTTGCTGGGCGAACGTGGCGCCTATCGCGACGCCGTATTGTTCAATGCGGCGGAGGCTTTGTTGGTCGCTGGCGTAGTTGAAACCATGCCCGAGGGTGTTGAAGAGGCTGCAGAGGCAATCGACAAGGGTCTTGCCAATGCGTTGCTAAACTGTTGGGTGAGATATTGATGGCCGACAAGCTTGCAGAAATCTGCGCGACAAAGCGCACGGAAGTCGCACAACGCAAGCCGAAGGGCGTGTCGCATTGGCCTGCCCCATCGCCGCCGCGTGGCTTCGAAGCGGCGTTGCGCGCCAAAAGCGCATCAGGCATTGCCTTGATTGCGGAAATCAAAAAGGCGAGCCCGTCAAAAGGCCTCATCCGCGAAGATTTCGATCCTGCAGCCCATGCAAAGGCCTATCAGGCGGGCGGTGCGGCTTGCCTATCCGTTTTAACCGACGCGCCCTATTTTCAGGGGCATGAGGATTATCTCATCGCTGCACGCAACGCCTGCGACCTGCCGGTCATCCGAAAGGATTTCATGGTTGACCCATGGCAATGCGCGGAAGCACGCCAAATGGGCGGTGATGCCATATTGATTATCGTCGCAGCATTGGACGATGTTGCGATGGTCGAAATCGAGGATGCGGCTTTTGCTCAAGGGCTGGATGTCCTTGTGGAAGTGCATGATGAGGCCGAATTGGATCGCGCACTTACGCATCTGAAATCGAAATTGGTTGGCGTGAACAACCGCAATTTAAAGACATTTGACGTCGATCTGGCGACGACAGAGCGCTTGGCAAAGCTTGTGCCTGCCGACATATTGCTGGTGTGCGAAAGCGGCATTTCGACGCATGCCGATTGCCAACGGATGGCCACATCTGGGGTCAACACCTTCTTGGTCGGCGAAAGCCTGATGCGGAACGCCGACGTTCAGCTTGCGACGCAAAGGTTATTGACCAGACATGGCTGATCTCACGCATCTGGGTGCCGATGGCGCCGCACATATGGTCGATGTTTCTGCCAAAGCGGATACGGCCAGAGAGGCGGTCGCCGAGGGACGCATCACTATGTCCGCAGAAGCGCTTGACGCTGTGCGCGCGGGAAATATTAAAAAAGGCGATGTTCTGGGGACCGCGCGGATTGCCGGGATCATGGCCGCCAAAAAGACAAGCGAACTCATACCGCTCTGCCACCCGCTCATGCTGTCCAAAATTGCTATCGCGTTTGAATTTGAAGACCATAGCATTCGCGCAGAGGCGCGTGTGCGTTTGAACGGTCCGACGGGTGTCGAGATGGAGGCTTTGACCGCTGTGTCCGTTGCCTTGCTTACGCTGTACGACATGGCAAAGGCTTTGGATAAGTCGATGGTGATTTCCGACATCCGGTTGCTGTCCAAAACGGGCGGCAAATCGGGCGATTGGCACGCATGATTTCGGTCGCCGAAGCGCAGGCGCGATTATTGGCGCTGGCTTCGCCGCTGCCGTCAGTCGAACTGGAACTGGCAAAGGCTGCACGGCATTATCTGCACAGCGCGCTCCATGCGAAACGCACACAACCCGCGGCCGATCTATCGGCTATGGATGGATATGCTTTATCATCCGCTGCGTTTCCCGGGCCATGGCGAGTAATCGGCGAAAGTGCGGCAGGGCGGCCGTTTGCGAGCGTATTGGACCAGAACCAAGCCGTGCGCATCTTTACGGGTGCGCATGTCCCCGCTGGCGCGGATTCGGTGTTAATTCAGGAAGACGCTGCGCGTGACGGCGATACCCTTATGGCCACGGCGCAGGATGCACTTGCACCGGGTATGCATATTCGTAACGCGGGTGGGGATTTTTTGTCCGGCGATACGATCCTCGCGGCAGGAACCATGCTGGAGGCTGGGCCGTGCGCGCTGGCGGCTATGGCTGGCCATGGCACCGTTCGGGTTGGCCGTTGGCCGCATGTAACGATTGTCGCGACAGGCGACGAGCTCCTGCCTCCGGGTAGTGAGTGCTGTCCTGCGCAGATACCATCATCCAACAGCCCGATGCTGCACGCGATGGTATCAAGCCTGCCATGCAAAATCACGGATGCGGGCATCATTGCAGACCGGCTGACCGATCTGGAAACAAGCTTGAGCGCGCTTGCATCAACCACCGATATCATCGTCACAACGGGCGGCGCGTCGGTTGGCGACCATGATTTGGTCCAAACTGCGCTGCGCAATATTGGCGCAGATATAGACTTTTGGAAAGTTGCGATGCGACCCGGAAAACCCGTCATGGCGGGAAAGATTGGCGACACAATAGTGCTTGGTTTGCCGGGCAACCCTTCTTCGGCCTTCGTAACGGCGTTGCTGTTCCTGCTGCCGCTGATACGCCATATGGCGGGCAGCCTCTCGCCGCTCCCCGAAATCTTTGAAGCCAAGACCAACAACGCATTGTCTAACGGCGGAAACAGGGCAGAATATGTTCGCGCTAGGGTTGACGGCGGCGCCATCACAGCTTTTAACACGCGCGATAGCGGGTTGGTCTCGCCGCTATCACACAGCAATGCGCTGATTATCCGTGATGTAAATGCACCTGCGACACCATCTGGCGCAGCTGTTCAATATCATCGCTTGTTCTGAGCGCGACGCGCTTACAGTGCACAAATGTTCTTGACTTAACCCCATTTGTTCTCTAATCGTTCTTCTCATGTTCAACATGATGGAACCCTGAATATGCTCACAGCCAAACAGCATGAACTGCTTGTGTTCATTAACCAGCGACTTGATGAAAGCGGTATTTCCCCTTCATTTGAAGAAATGAAGGAAGCGCTCGATTTGAAGAGCAAGTCAGGTGTGCATCGGTTGATTGGCGCTTTGGAAGAACGTGGCTTTATCCGCCGTCTTGCCAATCGCGCCCGCGCGCTCGAAGTGATGAAACTGCCCGATGGCGGCAATTTGCGTAGCGATAATGTGACCAAGCTCACCCCCGCGGTTGCCAGCAGCAAGGCGCAGGTGCATTTGCCGGTGGCGGCGAACGACGTCATGGAAATCCCGCTGCATGGCAAAATTGCTGCGGGTGTTCCGATTGAAGCGTTGGAAGGCCAAAGTTCTTTGTCGGTGCCCATGGCGCTGTTGGGCGCTGGAGAGCATTATGCGCTCGAAGTTTCCGGCGACTCGATGATCGAGGCGGGGATATTGGATGGGGATTACGCCCTCATCCGTAAAGCCACCACCGCGCGCGATGGCGAGATTGTTGTGGCATTGGTGCACGGTGAAGAGGCGACGCTGAAATATCTGCGCCGCGAAGGTCAGCAAATCCGTTTGGATCCCGCCAACAGCATGTATGAACCACAATATTATGCGCAACATGAAGTTGAAGTTCAAGGTAAGCTCGCGGGGCTATTACGCAGATATCATTGATGTAAATCTGCGTTCTGCTGCGCAGCTTTGGCCGCCTGCACCCATGGCATATGCGCGCGATTTTCGTTGGCGGTAATCACGCGTTGTTCGGCCAAATAGATAGCAAGTCCGCCGGTTTGCTCTAACAGTCCGCGGTCTGCTTTAATCCATTTGGGCTGGCAGCTTTGCGGCAACCATCGGTCGCTCATGACGATGTCCACGCGCTTGCAAGCTGCAGCCATCTCCATGGCTGGGACCCGATAGGCCGTGCGCGTTGCCAATATGGTCCAGGTCCGGTTTGGCGCAGCGATGGATATAATGCAGTTGTCGGGCGTGCAGTTTGCGCCCGGCCATCGTTCAATCGGTGTGGCGACAGCATTGCTTCCCGCTTTTTCGGAGATCATGTCCCGAACAAAGTCGCCTGCCTTTCCGCGCAATAGTGAGACTTTTCCTTCGGCTGCGACGAGTGCGAGATGTTTACCATCGCCCGTGACCAATATATCGGGCCGTGGCGCCAATATCATTCCCGCAATGCCGATCAGAAAAATCGGAATACCGACATAGCGGATGTGCGTTTGCAGCAAGCCAAAAAGCAATGCCCCTGCCCAGAACGCCGCATAAGACCAGATGGGCATTTCAGGCATCATCGAAACTGCGCCGGGCAACCCGCTGACAAAATGTGCCAACGCCAAAATCGCTAAAATCCCTTGTCCGGCGAGCCACCAGAAAGGCCCGCCAAGGCCGACCAAATCAAGGAAAAGTGCCAACGCCTCCATCGGCATAATTACGAAGGTCGTCATGGGTATCGCGACGACATTGGCGAAGGCACCGTAAAGTCCTGTCTTATGAAAATGAAACAACGCGATCGGGGCCAAGACCATTTCGATAGCGAGCCCGGTGAGCACCAGTGAAACAACGCCCCGGGCCAGTCGATATAGGGTTGGCTCGTCCCGCCGTTCGGCAAAGCGCTTCACCAGTGGCAGTTCGTGAAGGATGACAATGGTGGCAACAGCGGCGAAGCTGAGTTGAAAGCTTGGCCCGGCCAAGGCCTCTGGCCAGAATAGCAGGACAATCAACGCGCCAAATGCAACCAAACGCAGGGTAAGCGCCTCCCTTCCCAATACGAGCGCAACAAGCACCAGAAGCGCGGCAATGCAGGAACGTATCGTCGGCACCTCTGCGCCCGTTAAGAGGGTATACGCCAGTGCACCCATTGCGGCAGCAACCGCCGCACAGATGGGCACCGAAATCCGCAAGGCCAGCCATGACGAAAATGACAGCAACCGGCTGACCGCGATAAAGATAAATCCAACAACCGCCGTTACGTGAAGCCCGCTGATGGAAAGCAGATGCGCCAATCCGCTGTCCCGCATCGCCTGTGCATCGGCCTCACGTATATGGCCCTGATCGCCCGTCACAAGCGCAGCGCCAATGGCTCCGGCATCAGCCGGCATGGATGTCAAAATATGCTGCGTGAGTTGCGCCCGCTTTGCCGAAAACATCGCATTGGTCATTGCGGGCTCAATCAAGGTTACGGTTCCCAATGCAGACCCGGTTGCGCCGATCTGCTGAAACCATGCCCTGCGCGCAAAATCATATCCACCCGGCAAGGTTGGTCCGGCAGGCGGCATCAATCTCGCCCGCAACCGAATGACCGCGCCCACTTGAAATGTGGATTGATATTGTGCGGGCGTAAGATTTACGCGGACGACCGGAGGCAATCCGCCCTGTGCATCCGTCGCAAGGCGCAAGCGAACAACCTCGCGCGCCGTGATATTTTCGACGGCTTCAATCCGCCCATAAAAATCGCCGATCCAAATTTTGGCCAGAACGGGTTGGGTTACAGCCGCGGATTTCAGGCTAATGAGCCCAAAGCCAAGCAGAATGGTGACTGCCGCCATCCCTAAAAACTGGCGGCTCCGGCTGTGGGGTTTAGCCAGTAACGCAAACAGCCCAACCGCAATGGCCAGTAGCACTAAACCGGGGGCCGCTAAAGCCCCACCAGATTGCCAAATGACGATCCCGATGCCTATGCCAACCGGCAACCACAAAGGCAGCTGATCGCGCTCCCGATCAAGCGAGTTTTCAACGGCGCTAAACCACCTATGCCCCCCGCCCATGCGCGGCATATTGTTGAGGGTCAAAATGTCCGATATCCCCACCACAAACGCTACCTACCACCATTATGCAGCGTGGCAAATAACCCCCCAATTTTTGGCTATTGTTTGCCTTGACGGTTGCTAAATTTGCTATCATTGGGCTAGCCAACGACAAAGCCATTTTCTCCCCATGAAATAGTGGCATTTGAAGGACCGAAAGCAGTCGCAAACGACGTTTTGAACGTTCTGTGTCTTAAACGGAAATATGCCCGGTTGGGCGGCCCGATATGTCGGGTAGCAATGTATGGAGTTTGAAAATGGCCGATAATAACGCAACTCTTACCGTTGGCGAAAACAGCTTTGAATTGCCGATTATGAAAGGTTCGGAAGGACCCGACGTCATCGATATCCGCAAATTATATGCCGTGTCCGATCATTTCACGTTCGATCCCGGCTTCACGTCGACCGCAAGCTGCGAATCCGCGCTGACATTCATTGACGGTGATGAAGGCATATTGTTGCACCGTGGTTATTCCATCGAAGACCTCTCGGAAAAGTCCAGCTTCATGGAGGTATCCTATCTGCTGTTGAATGGTGAACTGCCCAACAAGGCGCAGCTCGATCATTTCAGCCACACGATTTCGCGCCACACAATGCTGCACGAGCAATTGGCAACATTCTATCGTGGTTTCCGCCGCGACGCGCACCCCATGGCGATCATGTGCGGTGTCGTCGGCGCGCTGTCGGCATTTTATCACGACTCGACCGATATCAGCGACCCAACGCACCGCATGATTTCCAGCCATCGTTTGATCGCCAAAATGCCAACCATCGCGGCAATGGCTTACAAATATTCGGTTGGTCAGCCATTTGTTTATCCGGACAATCGCCTGTCCTATACGGGCAACTTTCTGCGCATGACCTTTGGCGTTCCTGCTGAAGAATATGTTGTGAACCCAGTCATAGAACGCGCGATGGACCGGATTTTCATCCTTCATGCCGACCATGAACAAAACGCGTCGACATCAACAGTGCGCCTTGCGGGATCATCGGGCGCCAACCCATTTGCATGTATTGCAGCGGGCATCGCCTGTCTTTGGGGCCCAGCGCATGGCGGCGCGAACGAAGCTGCGCTCAACATGCTGCGCGAAATCGGTACGCCGGACCGCATTCCGCATTACATTGAACGTGCCAAGGACAAGAATGATCCCTTCCGCCTCATGGGCTTTGGACACCGTGTTTATAAAAACTACGATCCGCGCGCGTCAGTCATGCAGAAAACGGTGCGTGAAGTTCTGAGCGAACTGAACATTACCGATCCGATCTTCGATGTTGCGATGCAGCTTGAAGAAATGGCGCTAAATGACCCATATTTCATCGAAAAGAAGCTGTTCCCGAACGTTGACTTCTATTCCGGAATCATTTTGTCGGCGATTGGTTTCCCAACAGAAATGTTCACCGTGTTGTTTGCGCTATCCCGCACCGTGGGCTGGGTTGCGCAATGGAATGAAATGATTTCCGATCCGGCACAAAAAATCGGTCGCCCGCGTCAATTATACACGGGTCCAAACCACCGCCCATATCCGGGGCTAGACCAGCGTTAATTGTTGTGGAAGGCGGAGCGTGAATTTAGCGCCTCCGCCTTTTGCAGCCGCAACGGTAAGATCGCCCCCCATCGCGCGTGCAAGACGTCGCGATATATAGAGACCGAGCCCGCTCCCACCATCGCCGGTGCGTCCCAAACGTTCAAACTTGGCAAAAATACGTTCACGGTCATCGTCGCTAATGCCTGCACCTTGGTCCGACACGGATATATATGCAAATCCATCCTCCGTGCCGACGTCCACCTGAATCTCAGTTCCGTCGGGCGAATATCGGATCGCATTGGTGATAAGGTTCAGCATGATCTGAAGCACGCGCTTGAGTTCTGCTGTGGCCGTAACATATGTTTGGGCGTCAGGCAGCAAGATCGTCATGCGGTGATCTGCGGCCGTTAACGCCAGCAAACCAGCGGCGCGCCGCGCAACATTGCCTAATTCGATATCATCCTTTGCGGTCGAAAAGCCGGGTCGCTCGACGGCCTCCAAATCGCTCAGATCCTCAACAAGGGCAGTAAGATGCCGCGCCGCATTGGCAATGTCGCGGGCATATGCGGCATAGTTTTCACGGATCGGCCCCAGCAGTTCGCTCCCGATCGTTTCCGCATTCGCAATGATACGATCCAATGGTTGCCGCAGAACCGGCGCAAGCTGTTTCCCAAAAAGTGCCCCCGCAGATGATCCATCCGCCTGCGCAAAGGTAGCTGCCTCAACCTTCCCATTTTGGGCAAGGGACAGCGTATAACCAGAAATCTGCCCTGCGCCGTCACGTTCGGCCTGCCCCCATACCGACATACACATATCGTTGAATGTACCAACGCAGCGGCGACTGATCGGGAGAAACCTCTCAACATTCTGGAAGGCTGGTGGTGCGTCCTGGCCGAGAAGCCTGCCGAGTATGAATTTAGCTGAAGAACCAAAATCTGTTTTTTTTACAATTTTTTCAACTGGTCCGCTGGCGTCAACAAGGCGCAAGGTTTGATCAAATCTAAGCTTGACCGGTTCTTGACCTTGATAAGGCCATGTATCTCGCGACTTTGGCTTGACCGCAACATTATCAATATCGCGCCAGCCCAAGATGGAAAGTTTAACGTCCTTGTTAAAAGGCTCGGCCTCCACCCACAGCTCAAGATTGTTTTGCCCGTCCGCAACGCGAACAGCGCGCGCGAGCCGCATTCGAAGACTTGCAACCAGTTGCGTGAGGCCAAGCAAAGCCGGGCACGCCAACGTACCGCCAAGCTCACCCCCTGCCCTAACATGAAGCTGCTGGAACGCGTCGTCCGCACGCAGCAAGATGCCCGCAGACGACACTTCGCATGTGATAGCGCGCGTTAAAGGCGCAGCACCGTTCATGTTTTGCCAGAACTTAGAAATAGTGACCGGGCAGATGACCAATCGCTGAGCTGCTGTCGGGCCATTTCAGGGATGAAATGTACATAGTCAGCCTCAAACAGCGTAGCTTCTCGGGTAGAGAGTGTTTGAGATCGCAAGTCGACCATCGTCTGCAGAGCCACATGCTTTGGAAGGCCGGCGGCGGCCAACATGACCATCATCGGAAATGCAGACTCAAAATCTATTAACCGAAGGATATGATCATGCCCGATATTCAAGTCGGTACTGAGATGGGCAACGAAAAGGTGGATCCCGGCATAATGTGGACGAGACAGCGAGGAACGATCCTCGCCGCTTAGAAAATGCACAATTTTTCGGGCGGATGCCGGTGCTGTCCGCGCTTCGTCATAGCTTGCAATCAACGTGCGCGCGTTATGAATTATCTTATCCGATCGGCGTCCGGATAACAATTCAAGCGCAGCGACAATCCGCCAGCACATTTTGTGCAAAAGCTCTGGGGGCAGTGTCAGAAAAGACCGGCCCTGCGAATGCACGCTATCCGCTGCGAGCAAGGCTTGTGCCGCATCGGTCACATGTGCGTTTGCATGGTTGAGCAACTCAACCGCCAATTGGGAAAAACCGCCCCCAAGCCGTGCCATCAAATTGTCTTCAGCAACACGCGCGAGCGCGAAATCAACAATTTCGGATTCCCGCAAAAACCCGGACCGCGCAAGTAATGGTCCGCACATCGATTCCAGGGTAGCGCCGTGCAACCTTGCTTCAATGTCACGCACAATCTGCAGCAGTTTTACGGAAACTGCGCTTATTGTGGCCTCCGACGGTGTGTGGACCGCTGATGGAAATATAATGGATGCGACATCGTAGCACAGGGCATCAACATCGCGAGCATGAGCGCACGCGATTGAGAGCAGATCATCTTGGGGATCAAGTAAAGCGTCCAAAGCCTATCCACTAACGTTCGTGGCGGCCGTTATAGGTTTTTTCGGTTAACGGCGTTTTAAGGCTGATCCGCCTTTTTATCGGGGCCGCTATCATAGCATGCAAGTATGAATGCGCTTAGCTGCGCGACCATGATCCATTGCAGCGCATTGGTGAAGCCGAGACCAGCAGTGCCCAATAAAGCCAAAATGGACAGCAAGGCTGGCGACCGCAGAAGCCCGTCGGCCCAACGCGGCAACATGACATGCATGCCAATCCATGCGATGGCGGCTACCGCAAACGCCGCAAATAAGCCGTCATTCGTATAAGACGTATCCATATACGCCGCGCCAAACATAGCGATAACAAGCAACAACAAAGTCACTGCCGTCAGCTTGGGCATTTTCCCCTGCCCGTTTAGATCGTCAGTGGTTGCAAGCCGCAGAGAATTGGTTGCGACAGCGCCAAAGGCCGCGCCAGTTGCTGCCAAATCAAAACCGGACATGCCCAGCGCCACAGCACCCAACGCAAAAATCGGACCTGCAAATTTGACCAACTTAAGCGCGACCGGACTTTGCCATAGGATGGGAACCAATTTGGCGGATACTGGCCCCAATACCCTAGCTTCAACAAAGCCCGGCTGACTTAAAACCCGCCTACGTAAAATTTGCTTGTTCAACTGGACAAAATCCTGCGGACCTTGGACGATGTTCAAGGTTCCGTTGTTGACATGTTGTTGCGACAAAGGTCTCAAAGGCACATTCGCCAGAATAGCTTGCCGCAGCAGCGAGGAAATGATGCTCCAGTCTTCGGGTAGATCTTTCAACATCGCAATCGTACTGGCGCCCACAATCGAGATACCTGCCCAGCGCGTATTCAAATCGATGCGTTCAAAAAGGCCATTTTCGTCGCGCCCATCCACTGTAGCCACGAAGTTATCCGGCGATTTCGAGAGCGTTTCGACAAAGTCAGGCTGCACATATAGCTGCCCGGACTGAACCCAAATACGGTCGTCGAGCTTCAAATAGCGCTGAATATCCGCTCCGGTTCGCACGAAATCAATGACAACGTTTTTCTGCCGCCATTGATCGGCCAAGGCCAACAATGCCCCGTCCATATTTTCCACTTCAACGAGAAACCGTGTAATTCCCGCGCGGAAAAGCGTTTTAATCTGATACTCCACGAGCGAACCGCCCGACAGCTCAGTATTTGGCTTGTCCATAGGCGCTCGCGACGCGGACACATCACCACCGGTAACGGACAGCAACGCGACAGAGAGCTTTTCGGGAATGCGCGTGGACACCATAGGTCAGATATGAAGATTAGATGTCTTTTGCCAATCAAAATCTACAAAAATGGATCAATCATTGCGCAATGAAATGTTCGATTTCGCATATTGCGTTGTTGAGTTTGCGAATGACGACAGGATCACCGGGCGCGCCTTTTCTTGCTTCGTCAGCCAGCGTCATGAGATGTATTGCGCCAAAGCTTGCGGCCAAACCTTTTAAACGCCAGCTGGAATACTGCCAATTTGCGTCGCAACGCGCCCGCGACAATAGGCTGATTTGGCGCTTTACGCTCTCGACGAAAGACACACGCAGTTCCGCCATTAAGGATGCGTCATCCCCCACTGCAGCCTTTAACGCTGTGTCAAATGCACCATAATCCATCGACATTTTTCGGGGTTACAACAGATAATGTTAAGTTTACGTTTCTCTGTCGCAATAATATGGTAATTAACGGATTATGACCTCTCGTTCAAAAATCGTCGGCTTGACGCAGCATATCTCAGACCAATCTTCGCATGACAATGTTGCGGCGGAAACGCACGTGACCGGTGATTCACTTCCCGATGCTGTCGACTCGGCGCATTTTGACGATGCGTATGAAGTTGAACAGCCGCGGCATAGTGTTTTGGCATATGTGGTGCCTGCGGTGCTTCTCCTCGCATTTGCGGGATGGACTGCGTTTTTCGGACTGACATATTGGCCGGAGGCGCAAGCCGGCCTCGACAACAATCGCGTTATTGAGCTCATTGTGCGTTGGGCCGTCCCTGCATTGTTGATCGCCGTGTCGTGGTTGTTGGTGATGCGTAACAGCAGCCGGGAAGCAACCCGATTTGGTAACGTTGCAGCGTCGTTGCGCAACGAAAGCGTTTTACTGAGCCAACGGATGCGCACAGTGAACGAAGAAATCTCGTTAGCGCGCGAGTTTTTGTCGCAAAATGCACGCGATCTCGAGTCGCTTGGACGGCAGTCGTCCCAGAAATTGATGGAGTCGGCCCAGTTCCTTACAGCGGCGCTTGCCGATAGCGACGAGAAAGCAAAAACGCTTGAGTCCGTAAGCCAATCCGCAAACACAAACCTGGAGCAGCTCCGTAAGCATTTGCCGGTTGTTACGAGCGCGGCGAAAGATGTGACCAACCAGATCGGCAGCGCTGGCAACAACGCCCAGATCCAGATCAAAGCGCTCATTACGACTTTGGAGCGCGTGCGCGATGCAGGCAAATCGGTTCGCGATTATGTCGACGATGTTGAAGTGCGCGCCGATGATATGGCGGTTAAATTAGAACAGTCACTCAGCAGCAGCGCAAAACTGCTCGACATTCGGAGTGCAGAGGCGCTTGACCGCAGTGCCGAAATGGCGACGCTGATGGACAGCGCAACGCAAGCCATGTCCAGCGGCATCGCGCAGGCATCGGGCGATATCGACGCGATCCTCACCAATAGCCAGGAACATATTCAGTCGAGCCTTTCCGACTTGCGTAAGGCACTTGGCGACGTTGGTAGCCAGACCGAACAGGAAGAGGCGCGCATCCGTGCGATGATCGCCACGATTAGCGCGCACATTCATTCAAGCGCCGAGCAGATTTCGGAAGTTGACCGCGTCGCGACTGACCAGACGTCCAAACTGGCATTTGCCGTATCCGCATTGGGGGAAAGCACGCGCACTGTTGGTTCGGCACTGACCGACAACCAGCTTGTAACCCAGCAACTGATTGAACAGTCCCACAGGCTGTTGGAGTCACTTGGCACGGCGAACCATGAAATCAGCGAGACCATCCCCGCATCGATGGACGTCCTAAGCGCGCAACTGTCCGACGGCGTCGCGCAGATAAAATCCGCTTTGTCGAACGCCCAATCGCTCGAGGAATTGAGTGGTAGCATGTTGGAGAAGCTGAACGGGTTGGAGCAGATCATTGCGACCCAGCGGGATTCTGTGAACGCACTCATGGTGCAGAGCGATACCCATTTTGCGGCCCGCCACGACCAAGTCGATGCGCTCGGCGCGTCGCTGCGACAGACACAATCGCTGTTGCAGGAAATGTCGGATGAAGCAAATGGCCAACTGGTGACCGCATTGCTGCGTGTCCGCGAATCCACACGCGCTGCGGCAGAAAGCAGCCGGAAGATCTTGGACGATGAACTCGCCCATATTGCCGATCAGCTGACCGAACAAAACCGGACGGCGCTCGCCAATGCGCTGGATGCGCAAGTTGCGTCGATGAATGCTGCCGTTCAGGAAGCAATTGAACGCAACGTAGAGCTATCCGAAGCTGCGACCGGTCTGGTCGTCAAACAACTGGCTGAGCTGGATGAAATGACGACCACTCTTGAAGGCCGCATTGCCGATAGCAAAAACAGTTTTGAATCGGTTCAAGATGACAGCTTCGCCCGCCGTATGGTGCTGTTGACAGAATCGCTCAATTCAACCGCAATCGATGTCACGAAAATATTGTCGAACGACATCACTGACACCGCATGGGCGTCCTATCTCAAGGGCGACAGAGGCGTGTTTACGCGCCGTGCCGTACGCCTACTTGATTCAAAAGAAGCAAAGATAATCGCCAATCATTATGGCAACGACAGCGAATTCCGCGAGCATGTAAACCGCTATGTGCACGACTTTGAGGGCATCATGCGCCTGTTGCTCAGCACACGTGATGGCAACGCCATTGGCGTCACGCTTTTGTCGTCCGATATTGGCAAGCTATATGTAGCGCTGGCCCAAGCGATCGAGCGGCTTCGGAAATAAGCCTTAAACAGGCCGGCTTATTAGCCAGTCAAAACTGTGGCGGTCGACCCAGCCATAAACATAATTGGCATAATATAGCCCGAACAGTGCTGCGGATAACAATGTTGTTCGCAACAATATGGTGCCGGGCTGGAAGTTCCCGGGGGCGCTATCGGCTTGCCCGGGTACCTTCGGCAGCCCCAATTCTTCATGCGTCCGCACACCGATGGGAAGGATGACGAACGCCGTCATCACCCAAAAAAGCGCATAAATCGCTATAATAGATGTCCAGTTCATGCGGTCTCCAATATCATCACATCAACAATTGGTTTTTTTCCGGTCCAACTGACGGCAACGCGGCGAACGGCCAAACGTACGGACTCGCGCAGCCTTTCATAATCACCGCGATTGTCCTTAATCGCCGTCACTGCAGCGATCGTGGCTTCGTCGATAAAATCATCCAGATCTTCTTCGATGGGAACGCCATGCAAACGGATTTCCGGGCTGCCCAGCAATTTGTCATTCGCACCTAGCGCGAACGCGACCGAAATCAATCCGTACCAAGACAGACGCCGGCGTTCGTTCATTGTTGCGCCGTCCGCCGCAATGATGGTGTCACCATCGAGAATGAGGCGCCCGGTACGTTCCTTGCCAATCGTCTTTGGTTCGCCGGGCGCCAAACGCACGACGTCACCATTTGACTGCACAACAGCCTTTGGAACGCCATGGGCAAGCGCAAAACGTGCTTGCTCTGCCATGTGCCGGCGTTCGCCATGCACCGGGACAAGGATTTCGGGCCTAATCCAATCATATAGTGCCGCAAGCTCCGGCTGCCCCGGGTGCCCCGATACATGGACATGCGCCTGCTTTTCGGTAACCGTCAGAATATTGCGCTCGGCCAGCTTGTTCATGATGATGCCAATGGCGATTTCATTGCCCGGTATCTGCTTGGACGAGAAGATGACGGTGTCGCCCTCCTCCAGCTTCACGGGATGATTTCCTTCGGCAATGCGCGCCAGTGCCGCGCGGGCTTCGCCCTGCCCGCCTGTCGCAACAACCATGACTTCGTGCCGCGGCAGGCTATCCACTTTTTCCATATCGATGGTTTTGGGCAGGTCTTTCAAATAGCCATTGGCCTGCGCTGCCTCAAGGATACGGTGCAAAGACCGACCGGCAAAGCACAAGGTCCGCCCGCTCTCACGTGCAACTTCGCCCAACGTCTGCAATCGCGCTGCGTTAGAGGCGAAAGTTGTCACAACCACCCGCCCCTTCGCGGCCTTGACGGACTTGAGCAGGTCGTCCTTTACGCTGCCTTCGCTGCCGCTATGTTCATGATTGAAGACGTTGGTGGAATCGCACACCATCGCCAATATACCCGTGTCCCCAATTGCGGTTAGCGCGTCGGCGGTCGTTGGGCGGCCCAAGACAGGCCGTTCGTCCAATTTCCAGTCACCGGTATGGAAAATCTTGCCATAAGGCGTGGTGATTAGACAGGCGCTCATTTCGAGGATGGAGTGCGCCAGCGTCACAAATTTAAAATCGAATGGCCCCATGGAGAATGCGCCTTCCATAGGAATGACATTCAGCTCCACGATATCCGCGATACCTTCTTCCTCAAGCTTACCGCGGATGAGCGTTGCTGTGAACGGCGTCGCATATAAAGGCACACCAAGGTCCGCGGCGAAATAGGCCACCGCGCCAATATGGTCTTCATGACCATGCGTCAGGACGATGCCCAAAAGGTCTTTTTTACGCTTCTCGATAAATTCCAGATCTGGAAGTACGAGGTCAACGCCGGGATACTCTGAATTGGCAAAGGTGAGGCCAAGGTCGACCATTACCCACTTGCCATCGCAACCATATAAATTGACGTTCATGCCAATTTCATTTGACCCGCCAAGAGCAAGGAAAAGTAGTTCATTTTTTGGGGTCGTCATTATATTTTTTCTCTATTCCTGTACAAAAGCGCCAGCCCCCGCAGCGTCAAATCGGGTTCTACCCGGTCAAATAAATGGCCATGTTGCTGAAACAAGATCGCCAAACCGCCGGTTGCAATGACCGATACCGGTTCGCCAATTTCATTCTTCATTCGGGCAATCATTCCCTCGATCATTGCCACATAGCCCCAATAGATACCAATCTGCATTTGTCCAACAGTGGTTGTGCCAATAACACTTTCATTTGGCGGTGGTTCGATTGCAATTCGCGGCAGCATCGCGGCTGCGCCATATAAAGCGTCGAGCGACAAATTGACGCCGGGCGCGATGCTTCCGCCCCGATAAGAGCCATCGGGGCCAATATAATCAAACGTTGTCGCCGTGCCGAAGCTAATCACGATCTTATGCCCGTCGGCGAGCGCATGTGCCGCGACGGCATTCACGGCGCGATCTGCGCCAACTGAATGCGGTTCAGCCACACGTAGCTGAATGCCCCACCCAACAGCCCCGCGCCCTGCCACAAGCGCCTCACAGCCAAAATAATGCTTCGCCAACAGTTGCAAATTGTGCAGCGCGCGCGGCACGACTGTCGCGATGATTACGGCATCGATATCGGATCGGCGGAACCCTGCCATTTGGATGAGCTGATCCAACCAAACCGCATATTCATCGGCAGTGCGGCGCGCGTCTGTGGCGATGCGCCAGCGGTGCAATATCTCGCCGCTGTCATCGACCAAAGCAAACTTCGCGTTGGTATTACCCGTGTCTATTGCGAGCAACATCGCCCACCCCTTTACACTAGAAAAACATCTGCTGCGTGAATGGCACGAATTGCGCCATCCGCCAAGCTAAGCCGCAGCGCACCTTGATCGTCCAAGCCTTGGAATAGCCCATGCAATTCTTCGCCATCCGGCAATCGCGCCGACAGGGCTGTTCCGCGCGGATGCGCATATTCTTCCCACTGGCGGATAATCGTGCCCGTTCCCGACAGCCGCCATATCGCCAGATACCGCGCAAAAGCATCGGCCACGATTTCCACGCTCGACTGCGCGTCGGGTGGCGTCGCGCCAAGCGCGGCCAAGTCTGACACCTTGCGGTCCAGATTTTCCGGATGCCAAACCAGGTTCAGCCCAATGCCAACAATGACCGCGTCGGCCGACCGTTCCAGCAATATCCCGCACAATTTAGACCCATCGCGCGAAAGAATGTCATTGGGCCATTTTAGGGAAATGTCGACATGCGGTGCGATCTGCCGGATAGCATCGTACACGGCCAATGCCGTGACAAAGGCCAGACTGGCTGGAGCTGGGTCGGTATCGCGCAAACGAACGATAGAGCTTGCGAACAGATTGCCCTTTGGGCTTTCCCAGCTGCGGCCCAGACGACCTCTGCCGCCGTCCTGCGCATCGGCGCGAAGCCATAGTCCCTCTGGTGCACCCTGCGCCGCGCGCGTCAACAAATCCGCGTTCGTTGACCCTGTGCGCGCAACCTCTTCAAATATCAGCGTCAGAATAGCGCCTTTGCCGCAACCGCGGTCCAAACGCCGAGCACGGGAATGGCAAAATACCCAAGTGGCGAGTTCGCCGCGGCAAGAATGCCACCGGTCCAGACCAGCACCTTGTCATCGCTCTCGGCGATAACATCAGCCGCGTCATCAAAGTACATCACTTTGACAACCTTAAGATAGTAAAATGCGCCAATAACCGACGCCGCAATGCCAATGACTGCCAATGGCAATAGGCCGGCAGCGACAGCAGCATTGAAGACCACCAGCTTACCCCAAAAGCCGAACAATGGCGGAATGCCCGCGAGGCTGAACATGAAAATGGCAAAAGCTGCGGCAAGCGCCGGACGCGTCTTCGACAAGCCAGCGATATCGGCAAATTCTTCGCGATAGGTGCCGTCTTTGTCCTTCAGTTGCATCAGGCACACAAAGCCGCCCAAGGTCATGGCCACATAAATCGTCAGATAGACCAGCATGGCAGCAATGCCCTGCTCTGTTCCAGTGGCAAGCCCGATGAGGATGAAGCCGACATTGTTGATCGAGCTATAGGCCATCAGGCGTTTGAGGTTTTGCTGACCAATTGCGCCAACCGCGCCGATGATGATCGACATCAACGCCACCGCAATAATGATTTGCTGCCACACCAGAACCTGCGAACCAAATGCCTCAAGCACAATACGCATCAACAAAGCGATGGCCGCAACCTTTGGTGCGCTCGCAAAAAACGCGGTGACGGGCGTGGGTGCGCCCTCGTAAACGTCAGGTGTCCACATATGGAATGGCGCGGCACTGATCTTGAATGCCAATCCGGATAGAATGAACACGATACCAAAGATCAGGCCGAGGCCGACTTCCTTGTCCATCGCGAGGCCGATAGCGGCAAAGCTTGTCGAACCGGCAAAGCCATAGACCAACGATGCGCCGAAAAGCAGCATGCCGCTCGCAAGACCACCGAGCACGAAATATTTCAGGCCTGCTTCGGCCGAACGGCCATCCGAACGCACGAAGCTGGCCAGAACATATGCCGAGAGGCTCTGAAGCTCCAGACCGATATACAAGGAGATCAAGTCCGTCGCCGATACCATAATCCCCATACCGATGCAGGAAAGCACGATAAGAACCGGATATTCAGCGCGCATTGCGCCTGCTTTCTCCAAGAACCGCGGCGCAATGGTCAGGGAAACAGCCGCAGCAATATAAATCAGCAGCTTGGAGAAATTGCCAAAGGCATCATTCACCATCAAACCATCAAAGGCCGACGCGCTGGCGCCCGAACCAAGAGAGCTCGCGGTGAAAGCAGCGGCGGCACCCAGAGCCGCAACAGCCAATATGCTGATCAGGCGTCCGGCCTGATCCATCCATGCAGCCAACAAAAGCAAGGCAAGCGCGGAGAAGCTGAGAATAATCTCAGAACGCACCAAGGAGAGCGAAGCAGTAAGTTCCATTATTAATGGCTCCCCTCAGCCACGTCTTTTTTAGGTTCATGAGCAACGCGAAAACGCGCTGTGGTCGGGTCGACGACCATCAATTTGCTGTCGCCAGCTGGAGCCGCCCGTTCAATACGTTCAACTATTGTCGCAACATCGCGGCGAATGGGCGCGAGGAATGTTTCGGGATATACGCCCATCCACAACACAACGACCGCAATCGGCGCGAGCAGCCACATTTCGCGGCCGTCAATATCCTGCATCGCAGCCGCGTCTGCATTGACCTGCGGCCCGAATGCGATCCGGCGATAGAGATACAACATATATCCAGCGCCAAGGATGATGCCCGTTGTCGCAATCAGCGTGGCCCAAGTGGACACCTTATAGGCGCCCGCGAGGCTCAGAAACTCCCCGACAAATCCGCTCGTTCCGGGCAAGCCGACGCTGGCCATGGTGAACAGCATGAACAGCAATGCATATTTGGGCATATTCACGCTGATGCCGCCGTAGCGGCTGATTTCGCGTGTGTGCAGACGGTCGTAGATCACGCCAACGCACAGGAAGAGCGCGCCCGATACCAAGCCGTGGCTGAGCATCACGATGATCGCGCCTTCAATACCCTGTTGGTTAAAGGTGAAGAGGCCAACCGTCACAATCGCCATATGCGCGACCGATGAATAGGCGATCAGTTTCTTCATATCCTGCTGCACCAGCGCCACGAGCGATGTGTAAACAACCGCGACCATCGACAGGCCGAACACCAAAGGAATGAAGTTGGCGCTGGCCTCTGGGAACATCGGCAAAGAGAAACGCAGGAAGCCATAGCCACCCATTTTCAGCAACACGCCCGCCAGAATGACTGACCCCGCCGTCGGCGCCTGAACGTGCGCATCGGGAAGCCATGTGTGCACGGGCCACATCGGCATCTTGACCGCAAAGGACGCAAAAAATGCCAGCCACAACAATGTCTGCGCCTGCACAGGGAAATCGGTGTTGAGCAACGTCGGAATGTCGGCGGTGCCGGCGAACTGTATCATCCACAACATCGCGATCAGCATCACCACCGACCCGAGCAAGGTGTAGAGGAAGAACTTGTACGACGCGTAAATGCGGTCCTGACCACCCCAGATGCCGATGATGAGATACATCGGGATCAAACCGGCTTCGAAGAAGATGTAGAACAGCAACAAGTCCTGCGCCGCGAACACGCCAATCATCAGCGTTTCCATCAACAGGAAAGCCGCCATATATTCGCCGACACGCTTTTGAATGCTGTTCCAGCTTGCGCCGATGCAAATGGGCATCAGGAACACCGACAGCATGATGAGCGTCAACGAAATACCGTCAATGCCAAGCTTCCAGCCAATCGGGCCGAACAATTGTGCGCTTTCGGTGAACTGCCACTGCGCGCCAGCGGGATCATAGCTGATCCACAGCACCACACCCAGAATGAAGTTGGCGAGCGTCGCGCCAAGCGCAATCGGGCGCGCCAATTCAGCACGAACGAACAAGCACAATGCAGCCGCCACTATCGGAATGGCGAGCATGATTGACAGGACAGGCATATCTGCGGCGTTCATTATGTTCTCACCATCATCCAGCTAACCGCTGTGACAAGGCCCAAAAGCATCACCAGCGCATATGTATAAAGATAACCCGACTGCATTTTAACCGCGAGCTTGCTGCCAAAGGCAACGACGGCAGCCGAACCGTTCGGCCCAAACCGGTCGATAATGCCAATATCACCCTGCTTCCAGAACAGGCGTCCAAACCAAAAGGCCGGGCGGACAAAGACCGCATCATATAGTTCGTCGAAATACCATTTGTTCAGGAAGAAACGGTACAATGGCGCAAAGGCAGTCGCCAAACGCTGCGGCGCATCTTTCGACTGCTGATACATCACATAGGCAACCAACAATCCGGTCAGCATGGCCACTGTCGACGACAGCTTCACCCACAACGGCACCTCATGCATGGCGTGCATCAAATGTTCATTGAAGAACAATGTGCTGTTCGCCCAGAACGCCTTGCCGGTTTCGGCTTCAATGAAGCCACCGTGGAATACAAAACCAGCGAAAACCGCACCCAATGTCAGCACGCCCAATGGGATAAGCATCGGCCACGGGCTTTCATGCGGATGATAGCCAGCGGTGCCGTCAGCATGCGCGTCGTGGGCATGATCATGCGCATGTTCATCATGATCGCCATGGTCGTGCATCGCATGTTGAATATGCTCCGACTGCGCCCAACGCGGCGTTCCGAAGAATGTGAGGAACATCAGGCGCCAGCTGTAAAAGCTGGTCAACAATGCCGCCAGAACGCCAATGCCAAACGCATACATATGGAAGGTTGAGTGGCTCGCAAATGCGGCTTCGATGATCGCATCCTTGGAATAGAAACCAGCAAACCCGCTGACGCCAACAATACCAACGCCGGTAATCGCCAATGTGCCCGCCATCATTGCCCAGAAGGTCAGCGGGATATGTTTCCGCAAACCGCCATAATAACGCATGTCCTGTTCATGATGCATTGCGTGGATGACCGAGCCCGCACCAAGGAACAGCAAAGCCTTAAAGAAAGCGTGCGTGAACAAATGGAACATCGCCGCGCCATATGCGCCCGTGCCCGCTGCAAAGAACATATATCCAAGCTGCGAGCATGTGGAGTACGCAATGACGCGTTTGATGTCGGTTTGCACCAAGCCCACGGTCGCTGCAAAAATGGCCGTCGTCGCGCCGACTATCGTCACAACGTCGAGCGCAAACTGGCTTGTTTCAAACAATGGCGACAGGCGGCAGACCATGAACACACCAGCGGTAACCATCGTTGCTGCGTGAATAAGCGCCGACACAGGTGTCGGACCTTCCATCGCGTCAGGCAGCCATGTGTGCAGGCCCAACTGCGCAGACTTGCCCATCGCACCGATGAACAACAATATGCACAGCAAGCTCATCGTATCGACGCGGAACCCAAGGAAGCCAATGCTTGATCCGACCTTATCCGGTGCCGCCGCCAAAATGTCCGGAATAGAAACCGTGCCAAACAGCCAGAACACGCCGAAGATACCCAGCATGAAGCCAAGGTCGCCAACGCGGTTTACGACAAACGCCTTGATCGCTGCGGCATTAGCGCTTGGCTTTTTGTACCAGAAACCAATCAACAGATAAGACGCTAGCCCCACCCCTTCCCATCCGAAGAACATTTGGACGAGATTGTTGGCGGTCACGAGCATCAACATCGCGAAAGTAAACAACGACAGATACGCAAAGAAGCGCGGCTGATCGGGGTCTTCTTCCATATAGCCCCAGCTATACAGATGGACGAGCGCAGAAACGGTGGTGATGACCACCAACATAACCGCGGTCAGCGCATCAACCCGCAATTCCCAATCGAATGACAAATCACCCGACTGGACCCAGTTCATCACCGGCGCGACATAAGCGGTCTCACTGCCGTTGAGAAAGCCGATGAAAATCGGCCAGCTCAGCAAAGACGCCGTAAACAGACCAGCTGTGGTAATGGTCTTTGCGGCAACCGCGCCAATAAAGCGTTGGCCAAGCCCCGCGACGAGCGCAGCCAAAAGCGGAAGAAAAACAATGATATGGATCGAAGTCACTGGATGTTATCCCTTCATCCGGTTGACATCGTCAACGGCAATGGTGCCCCGGCCACGGAAGTAGATGACCAATATCGCAAGGCCGATGGCCGCTTCGCCAGCAGCCACTGTCAGCACGAACATCGCGAAAATCTGGCCAGTAAGGTCGCCCAGAAAGACGCTGAACGCCACGAGGTTGATATTTACCGCAAGCAAAATGAGCTCAATCGCCATCAAAATGATGATCACATTTTTGCGGTTCAGGAAAATGCCCAGTACACCCATGACGAACAGGATGCTGCTCACCACAAGATAATGTTCGATACCAATCACAACTCGATCCCCTGCCCTACCGGTTGATTGACATTGCGCGTCGCGTCTTCGGGACGGCGCTGTACCTGGCTGCTGATGCTCTGGCCCCGGGTGCCATGGCTCTTACGATGGGTAAGAACAATCGCGCCCACCATGGCCACCAAAAGAATGAGGCCCGCGGTTTCAAACATGAACACATATTTGCTGTACAACAGGCCGCCAATAGCCTCGATATTGGGAACAGCGGCCGACACGGTAGCTGCGCCCGCCTCTGGCGTGCCCAAAGTGACTGCTCCGGCCTGATATGCACCAATGCCCAGCACGAGCTCAGGAGCGAGAACAACGGCGAGCAATAACCCAAGCGGAACGTTTTTCACAAAACCGGCGCGCAGTTCCGCAAAGTCAATGTCGAGCATCATGACCACAAACAGGAACAGCACGGCGACTGCGCCAACATAGACAATGACGAGCAGCATCGCGATAAATTCCGCGCCGATCAGGACCATCAGGCCCGCGGCGTTAAAGAAGGCGACGATCAACCACAGTACACTGTGCACGGGGTTGCGCGCAAAGATGACCATCGCGGCAGACGCGATGACAATGCTTGCGAAAATATAGAATGAGACGAGTTGGATCACGATGGGCCGCCCTTAACGATAGGGTGCATCGGCGGCAAGGTTCGCGGCAATTGCCCGTTCCCATTTCGCGCCGTTGTCGAGAAGCTTGGCCTTGTCATAAAACAATTCCTCGCGTGTTTCGGTTGCAAATTCGAGGTTTGGTCCCTCGACAATTGCATCCACTGGGCAAGCTTCTTGGCAGAAACCGCAATAGATGCACTTCGTCATGTCGATGTCATAGCGCGTGGTGCGGCGGCTGCCGTCTTCGCGCGGTTCTGACTCGATGGTGATGGCCAATGCAGGGCACACCGCTTCGCACAGCTTGCACGCAATGCACCGCTCTTCCCCATTGGGGTAGCGCCGCAAAGCATGCTCACCGCGAAAACGCGGGCTCAACGGGTTCTTTTCGAACGGATAGTTGATCGTCGCCTTTGGCTTGAAGAAATATTGCAAGGTCAACCAGTGCGCCTTGACGAATTCCCAAAGGGTAAAGGTTTTGATGAGATGCGCGATGCTGGTCATGCGAAATGTCCTGTGAACATAAGATAGCCGCTCACCAAAAAGACCCAGAACAGCGAGATTGGCAGGAATATTTTCCAGCCCAGACGCATCAATTGGTCATAACGGTAACGCGGTACAGTCGCCTTCACCCAAGCGAAGACAAAGAACATCAAAAGGATTTTGGCCAAGAACCAGATGATGCCGGGAACGGCATATAATGGCGCCCAATCCACTGGCGGCAAATATCCACCCCAAAACAGGATGGCGTTGAGCGCGCACATCAACAGCACGTTGGCATATTCGCCCAGCCAGAACAAAGCGAACGCCATCGACGAATATTCGGTCTGGTAACCGGCAACCAGCTCGCTCTCGGCCTCGGTCAAATCGAAAGGCGCGCGCGCGGTTTCTGCCATGGAACTGATGAGGAACATGATCGCGATCGGGAACAGCAACGGGTTGAACGCATAAGCGTTGATGAAGCCAAAAATATGGCCCCGCTGCCCCTCGACAATACCGCCCACATTGAATGTACCGGCCCAAAGAACAATGCAGATCAGGATGAAGCCAATCGAGACTTCATAAGAAATCATCTGCGCCGCCGCGCGCATGGCGGAATAAAACGGATATTTTGAGTTGGACGCCCAACCGGCAATGACCACACCATATACGCCAAGGCTGCTAATCGCGAGAATGTAGAGCAAGCCCACGTTGATATTGGACAGCACAACGCCGTCTGCAAATGGAATAACCGCCCATGCCATCAAAGCGACGGTAAAGGTAATAATCGGCGCAATCAAAAACAGTCCGCGGTTCGACGCGCTCGGAATGATTGTTTCCTGCAAGAACACCTTAAGTCCGTCAGCGAACGACTGAAGGACGCCGAAGGGACCAACCACGTTGGGACCTCTGCGAAGGGCAAAAGCCGCCCACAATTTGCGTTCAGCGTAAATGATGAGCGCGACGGCCAGCATCAGCGGCAATGCAATGAGCAATATGCCCGCGATGGTTGCGGTGAACCATGCGGCTTCGTAGCTCATCCCGAGGGTTTGGAAGAAAGATGTCATTCCGCTGCCTCCAGATATTGCGTGCCGTGCACCAGTTCCGCCGAGCACCGCTGCATCGTTTCCGACGCGCGGCAAATTGCGTTGGTCAGGTAGAAATCCTTAATCGGATAATCGGCGATCTTGCCATTTACGGCTGACGGCAATGTGGGTTCAGACCAGCCATAATCGGCAAGGCCTTCGACGCCCAATGCAGGGACAGCGTTGAACATTTCAACGCGGAGCGCCTCAAGGCTGTCAAACGGCAAACGTTTGCCCAGCACATCCGACAAAGCGCGGAATATCGCCCAATCTTCACGCGCATCACCGGGTGGGAACACGGCGCGTTCCCCGCGCTGCACGCGGCCTTCGAGGTTGACGTAGGTGCCGGATTTTTCGCTATACGCTGCACCTGGCAAAATGACGTCGGCATGATGCGCGCCATTGTCGCCATGATGGCCGACATAAACTTTGAAGCTGCCTGCAAACAGGCTGTAATCAGCTTCATCAGCCGCGAGGAAGAACGCCAGCTTGGGCGCCTTGGCCGCCACCGCCTTGATACCGCCATCATGCGCATATCCAAGCATCAGTCCGCCCATACGCGCTGCCGCAAAGTGCAGCACGTTAAAGCCATTCCAGCCATCACGGACGAGCTTATATTTCGATGCAAACGCCAATGCCGCGCCATGGACGCCTTCATAACGCAATGCGCCGCCGCCCACGATGATCGCTGGGCGTTCAGCAGCCTTTAATGCATCGGCAAGAGCCTTTGGCGCTTTCACCAGTGCGCTCAAATCGTCTCCGAGCCATTCAACCTTATAGGTCAAATCCGTTACTGGCCCGATGGCAAACACCTTTGCACCGCGCTTGCGGATGGCTTTTTGGATACGCGTGTTCACCAAAGGTGCTTCACGGCGCAGGTCGCTACCGACCAGCAAAATCACGTCCGCATTTTCGATGCCCGCGATGGTGGTGTTGAAGTTTACGGCCGACAGCGACGACGTATCATATGCAAGCCCCGTTTGACGGCCCTCAAGCATGGACGAACCTGCAAGCGCACGCGCGGCAAACATTGTTTCGCAATCGACCTGATCGCCTGCGATTACCGCAGCATCGCCGGACCAATTGGCCTTGATTGCGTCAAACGCTTCGGCCCAGCTGGCTGCAACAAGCTTCCCATCCTTGCGGATATACGGCTTGTCCAAACGACGATGCGTGAGGCCATCCACGGCGTGGCGTGTCTTATCTGACGCCCATTCTTCGTTCACATCATCATTGATGCGTGGAAGCGCCCGCAATACGGCCCTGCCCCGGCTATCCAGGCGGATGTTGGTGCCGACCGCATCCATCACGTCGATGCTTGGCGTCTTTTTCAATTCCCACGGGCGTGCTTCGAAAGCATAAGGCTTCGATGTCAGCGCACCCACCGGACATAGGTCAACGACATTGCCTGAAAGCTCGCTTTGCATGGCGTGCTCCAGATAGGTCGTGATCTGCATATTCTCGCCGCGACCAATCGCGCCGACTTCTTCAATGCCGGCCACTTCTTCGGTAAACCGAACGCAACGTGTGCACTGGATGCAACGTGTCATCGCCGTTTTGACGATTGGGCCCATATATTTTTCGGTGACCGCACGCTTGTTCTCTTCGAAGCGCGAAGCACCGCGACCATAAGCCACGCTTTGGTCTTGCAAATCACATTCACCACCTTGGTCGCAAATCGGGCAATCCAGCGGGTGATTGATGAGCAGAAATTCCATCACACCTTCGCGTGCCTTTTTGACCATCGGGCTGTCGGTCTTGATGATCTGCCCTTCGGTGGCGGGCAGCGCACAGCTTGCCTGTGGCTTTGGCGGCCCAGGCGCAACCTCGACCAAACACATGCGGCAATTGCCCGCAATGGACAGCCGCTCATGATAGCAAAAGCGCGGAATTTCCTTCCCCGCCATCTCACATGCCTGAAGCACAGTCGCGCCTGCAGGAACTTCGAGTTCTAAACCGTCTACGGTGACTTTAGGCATTATTATTCTGCTGCCTCCAACATATCGTCGCCCTTGGCTTCATGGATGCGGCGTTCCATCTCTGGACGGAAATGCTTGATGAGGCCCTGAATTGGCCACGCAGCAGCATCGCCGAGCGCACAAATTGTGTGGCCCTCAACCTGCTTCGTAACATCGTACAGCGTATCAATGTCGCCAATCTCGGCATTGCCCGTGCGCATCTTTTCCATGACGCGCCACATCCAGCCAGTGCCTTCACGGCATGGCGTACATTGGCCGCAGCTTTCATGCTTATAAAAATAAGACAGGCGCGAAATTGCGCGAACAATGTCTGTCGACTTGTCCATAACGATGACCGCTGCGGTACCAAGGCCGGAACCAACGGCCTTACAGCCGTCAAAATCCATGGGCACGTCCATCATCATGGCGGCTGGCACCAATGGTACCGACGAGCCACCGGGAATGACGGCGAGCAAATTATCCCAACCACCGCGGATACCACCACAATGCTTTTCGATCAGCTCGCGGAACGGAATGCCCATTTCTTCTTCGACAACGCATGGCTTTTCGACATGGCCCGAAATCTGGAACAGCTTTGTACCATGGTTATTCTCACGACCAAAGCTTTTGAACCATGCCGCGCCGCGACGCAGGATGGTTGGAACAACGGCAATGCTCTCAACATTGTTCACCGTCGTTGGGCAGCCATACAGGCCAGCGCCCGCAGGAAATGGCGGTTTCAGGCGGGGTTGCCCCTTTTTGCCTTCAAGGCTTTCGATCATCGCGGTTTCTTCGCCGCAGATATAGGCGCCTGCGCCGCGATGGACGAACACATCAAAGTCATAGCCTGACTTGGCGGCATTCTTGCCCAGCAGTCCGGCTGCATATGCCTCGGCAACAGCTTTTTCGAGCACCTTGGCTTCGAAGATATATTCGCCGCGAATGTAAATATAGGCCGCACGCGCGCGCATCGCAAAACCGGCGATCAACGCGCCTTCGATCAGCTTGTGCGGATCATGGCGGATGATTTCGCGATCTTTGCACGAACCGGGCTCAGATTCATCGGCATTGATGACAAGGAAGTTTGGACGTTCGGGCGTCGGTGCCTTGGGCATGAAGCTCCACTTCATACCGGTCGGGAAGCCAGCGCCACCCCGGCCACGAAGTCCGGATGCCTTCACTTCTTCGATAATGGCATCTTGTCCGGCCTTCATCAAATTGGCGGTTTTGTCCCAATCGCCACGCGCCTGCGCAGCTTTCAAGCCGAAATCTTGATAGCCGTACAGGTTGGTAAAAATGCGGTCTTTGTCAGCGAGCATCAGCCCAAACCTCCAAGAAGAAACCATGCGCCGCCAGCAATCAGTAGCGCAATGACGGCAAGTTTAATGATGCCCTTGAGCAATTTCCACGCCACGAATGCAGCCACAAGAACGCCGATGAGGGGAAGAAATTCCATCAATATTCCCCCCGATAATCATGGTTCTTATCAACCATCGCCTGCAATGTCGTAGCGCCGCCATATGGTTCAACCGTGTGGCGTCCAGGCAGCTGTGTGCCGATCTTTGGCTGCTTGCCATCCGACAAGTCCTGCAAAATCGCGGTCATGCTGTCGTAATCGAGGTCTTCGTAATTATCGTCGTTAATCTGAACCATCGGTGCAGAGGCGCAATTGCCCATGCACTCAACTTCGTTCAGCGTGAACATGCCATCGGGCGTTGTTGCGCCTTTAACGAGGCCCCGGTTCTTGCATGCCGCCATGATATCGTCCGAGCCGCGCAGCATGCACGGCGTTGTGCCACATACCTGAACATGGAAACGGCCCACGGGCGCGAGATTGTACATGGTGTAGAAACTCGCGACTTCATATGCGCGCATATATGGCATGCCGAGATAGCTTGCGACATATTCGATCACGGGAACCGGCAGCCATCCTTGTGTCTGTGTTTCTTCGCCCACCTGACGTTGCGCCAAATCAAGCAGAGCCATCACCGCAGATTGCTGACGTCCGGCGGGGTAGCGTCCGATGTACATGTCGGCGGTCTTCTTGTTTTCAGCCGAAAACGCAAAAGCGCCAAATTGGGCGCGTGCATCCGCTTCGTTTGGAGTGTGTGCTGCATCAGCCATGTGCTTCGTTCCGTCCCCAAATACGTCCCAAATATGCGCCAAACATCATGGCAGCAGCGGTCGAGCCAACTTCCTTGAGCGAGACTTCGCCATGGAACAGCCACAGATACGCAGCGACCATCGCGATGGAACCCAATGCAGCGCTCGCTAGAAAAAGCACTTCCCGCGTCATTACCGGTCACACTCCCCAAACACGATGTCGAGCGCGCCCAAGATCGCGGTGGTGTCCGCAAGCATATGCCCCCGGCTCATGAAATCCATGGCCTGCAAATGCGAGAATGCCGTCGGGCGGATTTTGCAGCGATATGGCTTGTTGGTGCCGTCGGAGACCAAATAGACGCCGAACTCACCCTTGGGGCTCTCGGTCGCGACATAGACGCTGCCGGCAGGAACCTTAAAGCCTTCGGTGTAGAGTTTGAAGTGATGGATCAACGCTTCCATCGACTGCTTCATTTCCGCGCGCTTGGGCGGCGAAACCTTGCGGTCGTCGCTGCAGACTGGGCCTTCCGGCATTTGCTGGAGACATTGCTTCATAATGCGGACGGACTGACGCACTTCTTCAACGCGGACCATGAACCGGTCATAGCAATCGCCACGCGTGCCGACAGGAATGTCAAAATCCATTTTGGCATACACGTCATATGGCTGGCTCTTGCGGATATCCCATGGAATGCCCGCGCCACGGATCATTGGGCCCGAAAAGCCCCATTTAATCGCGTCTTCTTTGGAGACGATCGCGATATCCACGTTACGCTGTTTGAAAATACGGTTGTCGACAACCAATGACATCGCGTCTTCAAACAGACGCGGCATACGGTCATCAAGCCATTCGGCGATATCGGTCAAAAGCTTTAACGGCACATCCTGATGCACACCACCGGGGCGGAACCACGCCGCATGCATACGCGCGCCGCTCGCGCGTTCATAAAACGCCATGCAGTCTTCACGGATTTCGTAGAGCCATAAAGGCGGCGTCATCGCGCCAACATCGATAATGTGGTGCGCGATGTTCAGCGTATGGTTTTTGATACGCGTCAATTCGGCAAACAATACGCGCAGATATTGCGCGCGGATGGGCACTTCGAGATCGAGCAGCTTTTCGACCGCCAGAACATAGCTATGTTCCATCGCCATCGGCGACGCATAATCCAACCGATCAAAATAGGGCAAAGCCTGCAGATAGGTTTTATGCTCAATCAGCTTTTCCGTACCGCGGTGCAACAGGCCGATATGCGGGTCCAGACGCTCGACGATTTCACCATCGAGTTCCATGACCAGACGCAGAACGCCGTGCGCGGCAGGGTGCTGCGGACCAAAGTTGATCGTATAGTTTTGGATGACTTCATCGCCAGTTGTCGGGGCGAGATCTTGCTGCATGCTCATGCTTTGTCTCCCGTCGCCTTTGGCTTGCGCGCTGTCCGCTTAACCGCTTCCATGTTCGCACTTTTGTCTGCGCCCGCTGGTGCGGCTGGGGCTTCGCCGGTTTTTTCGTCACCGGGCAGAACATAATCTGCGCCTTCCCATGGGGATAGGAAGTCGAAGTTACGGAAATCTTGCGCCAGTTGGACCGGCTCATATTTCACGCGCTTTTCTTCTTCGGAATAACGCAGCTCAACATAGCCCGACAGCGGGAAATCCTTACGCTGCGGATGCCCGGAAAAACCATAATCGGTCAAAATGCGGCGCAGATCAGAATTGCCCGAAAACAGCACGCCGTACATGTCGAACACTTCGCGCTCCAACCACCCGGCAACAGGCCAAATGCCAGTAACGGAAGGCACGGGATGATCTTCATTGGTGGCCAAATGCACGCGAATACGGTGGTTCTTGGTCAGGCTGAGCAAGCAATAGACAACTTCAAAGCGTGGATCACGATCAGGCCAGTCAACGCCGGCCATCTCCATCAGCTGCTGATACGCGCATTCGTCGCGCAGCTTAATCATGCATTCAACGAGCGAATCCCGGTGGATATGCACGGCGACTTCGCCATTGGCTTCCTCAATGGATACCAAATTGGCACCAAGCGCTTTGGTGATGGCTGCAATCGTGCCATCGGGCGTGTGAATAAGGGGCGCGGAATGGCTCACCGTTCGATTGTCCCTACCCGTCTGATTTTGCGTTGAAGCTGCATAATGCCGTACAACAATGCCTCGGCTGTTGGCGGGCATCCTGGTACATAAATGTCCACAGGAACAACACGGTCGCACCCACGCACAACGCTATAGCTATAATGATAATAGCCACCACCATTGGCGCAGCTGCCCATGGAAATGACATATTTCGGTTCCGACATCTGGTCGTAAACCTTGCGCAAGGCCGGGGCCATTTTGTTGCACAAGGTACCGGCCACAATCATAACGTCCGATTGCCGCGGTGACGCGCGCGGCGCGATACCGAACCGTTCAAAGTCATAACGGGGCATATAGCCGTGGATCATCTCAACCGCACAGCAGGCCAGACCAAAAGTCATCGGCCACAAAGAACCGGTGCGCGCCCAATTGAACAGGTCTTCCGTCGACGAAACGACAAAGCCCTTGTCGTTCACTTCGCTTTCAATATCTTTGAAGAAGGCTGCGTCGGGCGCCTGCGCTTCCGTCAGTGCGGGGGTGATTACTCCCATTCGAGTGCTCCCACTTTCCATGCGTAAATGAAGCCGATGACCAGTTCGAACAGGAACAGCATCATGGTGCCCCAACCAATCCAGCCTGTTTCGCCCAAGCTAACAGCCCAAGGAAACAAAAATGCGGCTTCAAGGTCGAAGATAATGAACAAGATCGCGACGAGGTAGAAACGGACATCAAACTGGCTGCGCGAATCTTCAAATGCGGGAAAGCCACATTCATATTCGGCGAGCTTTGCCTCGGTCGGCTTATATGTGCCCGTCAGGCGCGATACGCCCATCGGCAAAAACACAAACGCTGATGACAGCGCGAGCGCGACCACCAGAAAAAGCAGAATGGGCAAATATTGCGACAAATCAGTCATATCAGACTCGCTTCCGGACCCCGTAAGTTGCGGCGCTTTTAGGCATAAGAATCTCGCCCCGCAAGGCCAAGACTCGGCATTTTTTCAGCCAATTTAGCGCTTTATTTTATCGCCCCAACAAGCAGCTTGTGCAGCTTACTATGCAAGATGTCATTTGCCGCCAAAACCTGCGCGTCCGCGATATGCGGGCTACGTCCGCGATAATCGGTGACAAAGCCGCCCGCTTCACGCACCAGCAGGCATCCCGCAGCCGTGTCCCAAGGCGACAAACCGCTTTCCCAAAAGCCGTCATAGCGTCCTGCCGCAAGCCATGCGAGATCGAGGCTGGCCGCACCAAAGCGGCGAATTCCGGCGACCGATGGACCAATGGCCGCAAAAATCTTGCCCCATTCGTCAAAGTCGCCATGCCCCTTATACGGTGTGCCCGTGGCGATCAGCGCTTCGTTCAACTGGCGACGCGCCGATACCCGAAGACGACGGTTGCCGAGCCAGGCGCCCTTGCCGCGCTCTGCCCAAAAGCTTTCGTCGGTGATCGGATTATAGACCAAGCCAGCGAATATATCGCCCCAGCCCGAACCATCGGGCTTTGGATCCTGCACCGCGATCGAAATCGCAAAATGCGGAACACCGTGCAGAAAGTTGCTGGTGCCATCAAGCGGGTCGACGATGAAGCGCGGTTTGCCCTCCGCCCCTGCGATTTCGCCGCCTTCTTCCATCAGGAAGCCCCAGTCGGGACGCGCAATTTCCAGTTCACGGAAGATCGTATCTTCTGCGCGCTCGTCCGCTTTCGAAACAAAGTCTGCCGGTCCCTTTTGCGAAACCTGCAGATGTTCGATTTCGCCAAAGTCCCGGCGCAATTTGCCACCCGCTTTACGGGCAGCTTTTTCCATGATGGTCAACAGACCGGTAAGCGCTGGCATTAGTCGGCCTTCCGGACATATTCCCGTTCGTAAACGTCGACGACAATGCGCGTGCCCGCACTGATAAATGGCGGCACCATAACGCGCACGCCGTTATCCAAGATCGCTGGCTTGTAGCTTGACGACGCTGTCTGTCCTTTAACAACCGCGTCAGCCTCAACAATTGTCGCTTCAATCTGGTCTGGCAATGCAACCGACAATGCTTCGTCGTCATACATTTCCATGACAACGTCCATGCCGTCCTGAAGGAATGCCGCAGCATCACCCAACAAATCCGTCGGAAGCGTTACCTGATCATAGGTTTCCTTGTCCATGAACACCAGATTGTCGCCCTCGGCATACAAAAACTGGAAGTCTTTCTGGTCAAGACGGACCTTTTCGACGCTTTCGGCCGAACGGAAACGGATATTGTTCTTACGACCATCGCGCAGGTTTTTAAGTTCAACCTGCATATAAGCGCCGCCCTTGCCCGGCTGGGTATGCGCGGTTTTCACCACGCGCCATAGACCATTTTCATATTCCAGAATATTACCCGGCTTGATTTCAACCGCGTTGATTTTCATGAGAGCACTCGCTTAACAGATGGAAAGAGCAGACACGCACATACGTGCCGTTGGACGCGGCCTTTAACGACGACAGCGCAATTAGGCAAGCAAAGCGTTAAATGCCTTTATCGCTTCAGCAGGGCCCTTTGGATGGTTCCAAACACCGCCGCTAACGGCAAGGAAGTCCGCGCCAGCATCCACTAAAGGCTTTGCGTTTTCGGGGGTGATGCCACCGATCGCAACGCATGGCACTTCCGTCACCAACGCCCATTTCTGAACCGTGTCCAGTTCGGCAACATGATCAACCTTTTTCGTGGTCGTCGGGAAAAATGCCCCAAAGGCAACATAATCCGCGCCAGCCTCTGCCGCTTCCATCGCAAGATGCCGGCTGTTGTGGCAGGTAACGCCAATCTGCGCGTCCGGGCCAAGCGTTTCGCGGGCTTCACGAACATCGCCATCGCCCTGCCCCAGATGCACGCCATCGGCCTTCAGCCGTTTGGCGAGCGCGACGCTGTCATTCACGATGAACGCCACATCATGCGCGGCGCATATGGCTTGCAATGGTTCGGCTAAGGCAGCCGCTTCATGCTGGTCCACATCCTTGACGCGAAACTGAAAAGCAGCAACCGGCCCCGCAGACAGCGCAGTTTCAAGGATTTGCGGGAAATCTCCGCCAACATCGGTGGGCGAGATCAGATATAACTGGCAGGGAAATTCTTTCATGCCGCGCTCTTAGCGAGGCTTAAGGCCGGCGGCAAACATCTTGCGCATTTGCCGCCGGCCCCTCTCCAAACTTATGTCGCCGACGCGGCGTGAATTTCGTCAATTGCATCACCGAGCGCGGCATCAAATTCTGCCGGTGTCATTTGGTGCCGCAAATCTTCCAACAATGCGCGGGAGAAGCTGGCGATTATGCCTTTGTTTTTGGCAAGCTCTGCGCACGCCTCAGGACGCGCAAATCCGCCGGACAAGGCAACAACGCGCAGCACGCGCGGGTGGCTTACGAGCGCATCAAAAGTGCCCGCCTCAGCAGGGATCGACAGCTTCAACATCACCTTGTTGTCGCCCGAAACGGTACCGAGCGCTTTCAGTATTTCGTCGCGCAGGATGACATCGCTTTGCGCACGGTCGGCGCTTTTGATGTTAATTTCAGGCTCAATGATCGGCATCAGGCCGTGGGCGAGGATTTGTTCCGCCACTTCAAATTGTTGCTGCACAATCGCCGCGATACCCGATGGCGACGCCTTGTTAATGACCGAACGCTTTTTCGTTCCAAAAATGCCCTTTGCTTTGGCCCGCGTGAGCAGCGCATCCAAATCTGGCATTGGCTTCATCATCTGAACGCCGTCTGCTTCGTCCTCAAGGCCCTTGTCGACCTTCAAAAAGGGCACAACGCCGCGATCGCGCAGCGCGTCTGGCACTGGCTTGCCGTCTGCTTCACCGTCCATTGTGCGCTCAAACAAGATTGCGCCCAAGACCTTATCGCCGGAAAAGCTGGGCGATGTGATGATGCGCGAACGCATGTCGTGGATGAGGCCGAACATTTCATCTTCGGTCGAATATGCATCTTCTTCGATGCCATAGCCGCGAAGGGCCTTGGGCGTTGAACCGCCACTTTGGTCAAGCGCGGCAATAAAGCCCGTTGCCGTCGCTACTTTTTCGAACATCTGTTGGTCGTTCATCCGCTCTTCCCTGTAACTTCACGTTGCATACGTATGCATTAGCATCCGAAAAAAACGGGGCAAGGCCCCGCATGTTTAAATTATGTTCAAAGCATCAACGCCCGGAAGCGGTTTGCCTTCCATCCATTCCAAAAACGCGCCGCCAGCGGTCGAGACAAAGGTGAAATCCCCCGTCACACCTGCATGGGCGAGCGCCGCCACCGTATCGCCACCACCCGCAACCGAGACAAGCGAACCTTCCCGCGTCAGCGCAGCCGCCGTGCGGGCCAATGAGACCGTCGCCGCGTCAAATGGCTCCATCTCAAATGCGCCGAGCGGTCCGTTCCAGACCAAGGTCCGGCACGTTTTCAGGACATCAGCCAGCGCCTCAACCGCCGCAGGGCCGACATCAAGAATCATTTCATCCGCCGCCACTTCATGGACATTCACCGTGCGTACGGACGGATTTGCGCGGAATTCGACTGACGTCACAACGTCATAGGGCAGATGCACCGTGCAGCCTGCGACGTCCGCCGCATCCAATATGGCATTCGCGGTGTCGGCAAGATCATGTTCGCACAGCGACTTGCCAACGTTGATGCCACGGGCAGCGAGAAAGGTGTTCGCCATGCCGCCGCCAATGATCAAATGATCGACCTGCTTCACCAAATTGTTCAGTACATCGAGCTTGCTCGAGACCTTTGCGCCACCAACAACAGCAGCGACGGGGTGCTCCGGTGAACCCAGCGCTGCTTCCAACGCCTTCAGTTCCGCTTCCATCGAACGACCGGCATAGGCGGGCAAAATATGTGCGAGACCTTCGGTCGACATATGCGCGCGATGTGCCGCCGAAAACGCGTCATTTACGTAATAGTCGCCATTGGCAGCCACAGCGCGTGCAAGTTCGGGGTCGTTTTGCTCCTCACCCGGCCAGAACCGGGTATTTTCAAGCAAGGCAATGTCGCCATCCGCCAATATGCCAATGGATTGCGCGACGATGTCACCCGCAATCTCTGGCACGAACATGACTTCGCGGCCAAGCACCTCTTGCAGCGCATCCAAAACCATGGAAACCGACATTTCGCTATGCTTTGCACCCTTCGGACGACCGAAATGGGCAAGCAATAGAACCTTGGCGCCCTTATCAGCAAGCTCGCTAACGGTGGGTAACGATGCCCGCAAACGCGTTTCATCTGTCACACGCCCGTCGGCCATCGGCACGTTCAAGTCCACGCGCACAAATACGCGCTTTCCTTTTATGTCGCCAAGATCGTCGAGCGTGCGAAAGGCCATGATTAAAGCAACTTTCCAATGACGCCGGCGGTATCCACCATCCGGTTGGAGAAACCCCATTCATTGTCATACCAGCTAAGGACACGGACAAGCTTGCCGTCGATGACCGCTGTTTCAAGGCTGTCGATGGTCGAGCTGGCTGGGCAATGATTATAATCGATCGATACCAACGGTTCGTCGGAATAGGCCAAAACGCCCTTCAAAGCGCCTTCAGATGCGGCCTTCAACAGCGCATTGACCTCTTCCTTCGTGGTATCGCGCGCAGGCGTGAAGGTCAGATCGACGATGCTGACATTGGGTGTCGGTACGCGAATGGCCGATCCGTCGAGCTTGCCCTTCAATTCAGGCATCACTTCGCCAACTGCGCGCGCCGCGCCCGTCGTTGTCGGAATCATCGACATCGCGGCAGCACGTGCGCGGCGCATGTCATCATGGATTTGGTCCAGAATTTTCTGGTCGTTGGTATAGCTGTGGATCGTGGTCATCAAACCGCGTTCAATACCAATCGCGTCGTTCAGCACTTTCGCAAGTGGTGCCAGGCAGTTGGTGGTGCAGCTCGCGTTCGAAACGATGACATCCGCTGAGGTCAAAACGTCGTGATTGACGCCGAACACGACGGTTTTGTCGACATTTTTACCAGGTGCCGAAATCAAAACGCGCTTTGCGCCCGCAGCGAGATGCTTTTCTGCACTTGCGCGGTCGGTGAAGAAGCCGGTGCACTCCAAAGCGATATCGACGCCATTTGCGGCGTGCGGCAAATTGGCGGGATCGCGTTCGGCGGTGACGTGAATGCGCTTGCCATTGACGATGATGTCATTGCCATCGGCTTCGACTGTTCCGGGGAACGGGCCATGGACGCTATCACGCTTGAACAATAATGCGTTTGCCTTGGCTGGCGCGAGATCATTAATCGCCACCAATTCCAGATCATGGTCATCACGCTCCAGAATCGCGCGCGCCACCAAACGACCGATGCGGCCAAATCCGTTAATAGCTACTTTAATAGTCATGCGTGCTCCAATCAGCCAAGTTTAGCGAGAATTTGCGCGGTAATCTTATCGGCGGTCAGGCCGAAATGGTCATAAAGTGCATCGATTGGGCCCGATGCACCGAAACTATCGATACCGATCCGAAGACCGTCACCGACATAACGTTCCCAGCCCATCGTCGTGCCCGCTTCGACCGATACGCGCAAACTATCCGACGGCAGAATGTCAGCCTTATAGCCAGGCGACTGTGCGTCAAAACGTTCCCAGCTGGGCATAGAGACGACGTCGGCGCCAATGCCTTTCTCCTCAAGCTGCTCCGCGACCGAAACGGCGATAGCGACTTCAGATCCAGTGCCGATTAGCACGACTTTGCGGTCTGCCCTTGCCGAGCGGAGGCGGTAACCACCCTTGGCGGACATATTTTCGCTAATATCCGTGCGCAATTGCGGCAAGTTTTGACGCGATAGCGCCAATAGCGACGGTGTATGCGCGCTTTCAATTGCCAGCGCCCAGCACTCCGCAGTTTCGATGGTATCACATGGGCGATACACGTCGAGATTTGGAATAAGCCGCAGCGACATGATCTGTTCGATTGGCTGGTGGGTCGGACCATCTTCACCAACGCCGATGGAATCATGCGTCATAACATAGACAACGCGGGTTTCCTGAAGCGCAGACAGCCGAATGGCGGCGCGGCAATAATCCGAGAAAATTAGGAACGTGCCGCCATAAGGAATAATGCCGCCATGCAGCGCCATGCCATTCATGGCTGCAGCCATACCGAATTCACGAATGCCGTAATTGACATAACGGCCAGAATAATCGTTTTTATCCAATGTATTGGTCGACGCAGTTCGGGTAAAGTTTGAACCCGTTAAATCCGCTGACCCGCCGAGCAGGTCTGGCAATGCAGCCGTTGCCGCCGTCAGTGCAATTTCCGATGCCTTACGCGTCGCGATATTCTGCGGCGCGGCGATCAGGCTTTCAAGATGCGGCTTCAACCATGCGGAATCAACCTCTCCCGCCATCGTCTTTGTGAAGGTTTCCGCATGATTTGAAGCCGCAAGCCGCTTTGCCCAGCTAGCATGCGCCTCAGCCCCTGCCTGACCGGTTGCGCGCCACGCTTCCAAAATATCCGCAGGGATTTCAAACGCCGGATAGGGCCAATTGATCGCAGCCCGCGTCGCGACGATTTCGTCTGCGCCCAATGGGCTACCGTGCGGCGCTTTTGTGCCTTCCTTATTTGGCGAACCTTTGCCGATAAGTGTCCGGCAGGCAATCAAGGATGGACGATTATCTGCAAGCGCAGCATGAATTGCGCGCTCTATATCGTTGAAATCATGGCCGTCGCATGCCTCAACATGCCATCCGCTTGCACGATAGCGTGCGGCGATGTCTTCGCTGGTCGAAAGATCCGTCGCGCCATCGATGGTGATGCGGTTATCGTCCCAGAATACGATCAAACGACCGAGACCCAAATGTCCGGCAAGCCCGATGGCTTCATGATTGATGCCTTCCATCAGGCAACCGTCGCCGGCCACAACCCATGTCCTGTGGTCGACCAGATCGTCGCCAAAGCGCGCATTCAGGTGCCGTTCGGCAACGGCCATGCCCACTGCCATGGCAAGACCCTGCCCCAGCGGACCTGTAGTGCATTCAACACCATCAATCAAAAAATTCTCCGGATGGCCAGCACATGGGCTGCCCAACTGGCGGAAGTTTTTGATGTCTTCGATGGTCGGGCTTGCATAGCCGGTCAGATACAAGGTCGCATAAGCGAACATGGAACCATGACCCGCAGACAGCACAAAACGGTCGCGATCGGCCCAATGCGGGGCTTTCGGATCAAATTTCAGGAACTTCGAATAGAGTACCGTTGCGACATCCGCCATGCCCATCGGCATGCCGGGATGGCCGCTATTTGCGGCCTGTACAGCATCCATGGCCAGCGCCCGGATTGCATTAGCCATTTGCTGTTCAGTAACGGTCATGTTCTATCCCCACAAAATACTCCTCTTCGGGAGCGGGAGGCGGGCGCATACAACATATGCGATACCTCCGAGTCGTTTGGTGCCAACCCTTTGCGGACGCAAGCGCGCAGCGTCAAGGGACGGGCGCGCATTTCCTGCGGGGAATTTGCCATCCATTGTGCGTTGATGCATTTGCATGACATCTTTAGTCTGTTACACCGTCTCATCAAAAGGATGTAAGCCATGGCAGATGAACGATTAATTGGAGCAATTGGCCGCATAGAACGCGCGCTTTCGCGGGTGGAAAAGCTGGCAACGGCGCCAGCGAATGCACCTGACGCCGAACTGGCGGATCGCCATGAACGTCTCAAGAAAGAGACGTTGGACGCTATTCGCGGCATCGACCAAATATTGTCAGGAGCAAATTGATGGCTGAGGTTAAACTTTCCATCGCCGGCCGCCAATATTCTGTGGCGTGCAATGACGGTGAAGAAGCGCGGTTAATTGCTCTGGGAGCCATGGTTGATGAAAAAGCGCGGGAAGCTGGCGGCGGCTCGGCTGGCTTTAATGAAACACGCAGCCTGTTGTTTTCCGCGCTACTTCTGGCCGACCGCCTGCATGATGTTGCCAGCGGAGTGCCGGTTGCTGCGGATAATCCTCAGACAGAAGCGAAATCGTCACAAATAGCCGAAGCTTTGGAAGGCTTGGCCACCCGATTAGAAAATCTGGCACAAAAGCTTGAGAATTCACTTTAGGCGCCTATATTGAACAAGGCGGAACTGCCCGGTACGAGCTGATGAGAACATCCCTGAGGCGATTATCTATCTAAGGGAGCTGTCCCTGCCTGGGCCATTTGGGCAACCTTAAGGTCCAGATCACACGGTGCCCACCTGACGTGCTGGCGTCAGAGGATATTCCGGAAAACGACCCATGGTGGTTCCGCCAACAGATTTCGGGAAATGCTGTGACTTCAGAATTAGACAAACCAACACAGCGCGCCGCGTTTCGGCAAATTCGTGATTCATACGTCCATGGTTTGACCGATCAGGACCGGGCGCTGGCCTTTTCTAAAATCCCCAGCCCCTTAGCCAAATTTTTAGCGCCCGGTAAAATTGTCGCGGGCTATGTCGCAAAGGGCTCTGAAGTCGACCCTGCGGCGATCCTTGCGCAAGCGCACGCCATGGGCTGCGACCTTGCCCTGCCCCATGTAACCAGCAAAAGCGCACCCATGCGGTTTTTACGCTGGTCACCCGATGACGACCTGGTTCCGGGCGCATTTGGCCTTCTACAGCCTGCTGAGACAGCCCCTGAGTGTAAACCCGATATAGTTCTGGTTCCCATGCTGGCCTATGACGACAGGCTCATCCGGCTTGGCCAGGGTGCGGGCCATTATGATCGCGCACTCAGCGTACTGGATCACTCCATAGCCATCGGCCTTGCCTGGTCGGTTCAATTCACCTCTGCACTCGCATCGGATGTGTGGGACGTCCCGCTCGATGCCGTGCTGACAGAAAAATCCTGGATAACATTATGAATGGACCACAGAAGCAACCGACATGGCGTAAGCCCGCGGGCATGCTGGCGATATTATTGATTATTTTGGTTTGGTCGGTGCTGATCGTCAGCGCGTCTGAATTCATCGGCCAACTGCACATATTGTTGCAGAGCGTCATTTATTTGATCGCTGGCGTGATCTGGATTGCGCCCATGGGCCCGCTGATGATCTGGATGGAAACAGGATCGTTCCGCGCGCCACCTACAACCTGATTTTCAGGGAAGTGGCGCGAGTGACGGGGCTCGAACCCGCGACCTCCGGCGTGACAGGCCGGCGCTCTAACCAACTGAGCTACACCCGCTAACTTGCGGTGGGGGCGCACTATAAGCGACGCAAGATTCTGTCAACGGCATTTGTCATAAAAGCTCGTTTTCGGGCAAATGAGTTTGAAGCACAGCCTTTGCGCCACCAACATCTCACTTACAAATTTTAATCGGCGAATAGCAAAACCGGCGTTTCAAGCAGTTTTTTCAAAGCCTGAACATAATTGGCCGCATCCCAACCATCGACAACCCGGTGGTCGCAGCTGATCGACAGGTTCATCAATTTACGTGCCTCGATTGTGTCGCCGACAAACATCGGTCGTTCGACAATCTTATTGGGTCCGATAATCGCAACCTCAGGCCGGTTGATGACAGGTGTGGTCACAATGCCACCCAAGGGGCCAAGTGACGTCACCGTAAGCGTGGAGCCCGACAGCTCTTCACTTTTCGCTGTACCGCTCCGTGCAGCGTCGGCAAGGCGCGCAATCTCCATCGCAAGCTGCCAGATATTTTTGTCCTGCGCATCGCGGATGACGGGAACCATTAATCCGGCGTCGGTTTGCGTTGCCATGCCCAGATGCACCGCGCCATGACGCGTCACAACGCCCTTTTCGTCGTCATAGCGGGCGTTGATCATCGGGAATTGCGGAATCGTCTTGCAGATCGCCACGATAAGCAATGGCAGCATCGTCAGCTTCGGCCTTGCGCCGCGATTGGCGTTTAGGTCGGCGCGCATCGCTTCAATCGCGGTGACGTCAATTTCCTCGACATAAGTGAAATGCGGGATGTGGCGCTTTGACGCCGCCATATTGTCCGCAATACGCCGGCGCATACCGATGACTTTGACAATTTCGTCGTCACGGCGCGCGCTGATATGGGATGCGCGATAGCCCTGCCCGCTTCCATAGGCCAAAAATGCGTCGAGATCCGCGTGCCGGACATGTCCGCCTGCCGCCTTGACGTCAGTCAATTCGACGCCGAGATCCTTTGCACGTTGGCGCACTGCAGGCGACGCCGTAATCTTATGGTCGGCGCTCATGCTAGGCGGCTGCGCCGCTGCAGCTGCAGGGCTTTCCTGCACGACCGCTGGTTCCGCAGCGACTGGTTGAGGCACATGTGGCAGTTCGTCCTTAACCGTTGCAACAGGCTCTACCTGCACCGTGCTTTCCGCCTGACTGACGTCAGTCGCGGTTTCAATCTCCACCAGCATCGAACCGATGGCGATGACATCGCCTGCCTCACCAGCAACCTTTGTCACGACGCCCGACACTGGACTTTCCATTTCGACGGTCGCTTTGTCGGTCATCATGTCCGCCAGCGGCTGGTCTTCAGAAATCTTGTCGCCAACCTTGACATGCCATGCAACGATTTCTGCCTCGGCTATGCCTTCACCAATATCCGGTAAGTTGAATGTGAATATGGGCATAAAGTCAATCCTTCATGATCTTGTCAAATGCGCGGGCAAGCCGCACGGGGCCGGGAAAATATGCCCATTCGAGGCTGTGTGGATATGGCGTGTCAAACCCGGTCACGCGCTCTATTGGCGCTTCGAGATGATAGAAGCACCGTTCCTGCACCTGCGCAGCCAATTCCGCGCCAAAGCCGCTGGTACGGGTCGCCTCATGCACAACCATACAGCGGCCCGTCTTCTTAACCGATGCCTCAACGGTTTCGATATCCAGGGGCAATAATGTCCGCAGGTCGATGATTTCGGCGTCAATGCCATGTTCTGCGACGACGGCTCTCACAACATGCACCATCGTGCCGTAGGTCAGGACCGTGACAGCCTGCCCTTCCCGCACGACGGCAGCCTTGCCCAAGTCTATGCGATAATAGCCTTCTGGAACGGCGCTGCCGTCATGTTTGGACCATGGTTCGACCGGACGGTCATAATAGCCGCTGAACGGGCCATTGTAGATCCGCTTGGGTTCAAAAAACACGACGGGGTCATTGTCTTCGATGGCGGCAATCAACAGCCCCTTGGCATCATAAGGTGTCGCGGGAATAACCGTCTTGATCCCGCAGACATGCGTGAACAGGCTTTCGGGGCTTTGGCTATGCGTTTGCCCGCCGAATATGCCACCGCCAAAGGGCGAACGCACGGTCATGGGGCAAATGAAGTCATTGGCGGAACGATAGCGCATGCGCGCGGCCTCACTGACCAACTGATCGAGACCGGGGTAGATGTAATCCGCAAACTGAATCTCGGGCACGGGACGCAAGCCATAGGCCGCCATGCCAACACCAACGCCGATGATGCCACATTCGCTGATGGGCGTGTCAAAAACGCGGCTTTTGCCGTGCTTTTTCTGCAGCCCCGCAGTCGCGCGGAACACGCCGCCGAAATAGCCGACGTCTTCGCCCATGATGACAACTTCGGGGTCTTTCGCCAGCATCACGTCGAGTGCGCTATTGATCGCCTCAATCATGTTCATACTTTTGGTCGCGGGCTCAGACATCAGCGCGCCTCCCATTCAGGGCCGAATTTGTCGCGCTGTTCCTCCAACATCTGTTCGCATTGTTCTTTCAAATGCCATGGCATTTCTTCGAACACATCTTCGAACATAGTTTCCATTGGGTGATGCAGGCCGTGGCCTAAAATCCCGTTCTGCTCCGCCTCTTTCTGCGACGCCTTTACGAAATCCGACAGTTCCAGAATGAGCGCCTCATGCTGTTCGTCACTCCACGCGCCAATCGTTATCAAATGATCCTTAAGGCGCGTCACAGGGTCACCAAGCGGCCACAGGGCATATTCCTCCGCCGCACGATAGGCACCGGGGTCATCCGACGTCGAATGCCCTTCCCCGCGATAGGTGAAATATTCGATCAATGTTGGCCCGCCGTTCGTGCGCGCGCGATTGGCCGCCCATTGCATGGCGGCGAACACTGCCAGCGCGTCATTGCCGTCGACGCGCAGTCCAGCGATGCCATAGCCAATGGCACGGGCAGCGAACGTTGTCCGCTCACTCCCTGCAAAACCGGAGAATGACGAAATCGCCCATTGGTTGTTCACGACCTGAAAAATAACCGGCGCATTATATACGGCGGCAAATGTCAACGCGCTGTGGAAGTCCCCTTCCGCTGTCGACCCGTCACCGCACCACACTGCAGAGATCCGGGTATCGGCCCGCGACGCAGACGCCATGGCCCAACCCACCGCCTGCGGATATTGCGTTGTCAAATTGCCCGAAATACTGAAAAATCCGTAATCCTTGGCGGAATACATGATGGGCAGCTGGCGCCCCTTTAGACGGTCGCCGCTGTTGGAATAGATCTGGTTCATCATATCAACCAGAGGATAATCTCGCGTAATCAGAATGCCTTGCTGGCGATAGCTTGGAAAACACATGTCATCCGAATGCAGCGCCATCGTGGTTGCAACCGACGTCGCTTCCTCGCCAAAGGACTTCATGTAGAAACTGGTTTTGCCCTGGCGCTGCGCACGGAACATGCGGTCATCAAAGACACGTAATAACAGCATCTTGCGCAGCATGGCCCGCAGCGTATCTGCATCGAGCCCGGGGTTCCAACTGCCAACGGCGCGATTATCATCGCCCAAGACGCGGACAAGACCATAAGCGAGCGCATGTATGTTGGCTGGGCTGGCATGCTCATCGGGTCGCGAGATGGCGTCCACTTCAGGGATAATGATGTCGCTAAAATCGGCCTTATCGCCCGGACGGAACTTGGGTTCCGGCACATGTAGATGAAGCGGTGCGAGATTGTCCTTGATACCGTGCACCATCACCATCTCCGCAGTTACGTACCCGAACCGACTCAGGTAGTTTATTATCTACGGTTGTTATAATATTTCAAACGATCGTTTAGGTCAATATGGCTGTCCTAATGCGCAATTAGACCGCAACGGGCGCGGAAATGTGGGACTGCGGATGATAATCCGACACTTCAAAATCGTCCATGCGGAAGTCAAAAATGCTGTCAGGCGTGCGCAAAAGCTTGAGCTTGGGGTTCCCAGACGGCGTGCGGCTCAACTGCTCCTCAACCAAAGGTGCATGGTTCAGATACAAATGCACGTCGCCACCCTGCCAGATGAGCTCGCCCGCTTTGTACCCACAGACCGCAGCGAGCATCCGCGTCAACAAAGCGGCGGAAAATGCATTGAACGCAAATCCCAATCCAAGGTCACAAGAACGCTGAAACAAGATGCAGCTCAATATATTGTCCGCGACATGGAACTGATATGTTTTGTGGCACGGGGGAAGCGCCATTTGATCGAGCTCTGCGACGTTCCACCCTTCGATGATGTGGCGACGCGACCCCGGGTTATTCTTCAAACTTTCAACCAACAAGCTGACTTGATCGATGCCTTTCTCTGCGCGTCGGAATAGACCATTGTCGGCGGCCTCATAACGCGGCCAGTTGACCCACTGCGCGCCATAGACTGGGCCCAAATCACCCCATTGCGCCGCAAAGGCATCATCTTCGACAATGCGTTGCTCAAATGCATCCTGCGTGATGTCTTCGCCCGTTTCGCGCCGATACCGCGCCAAAGGCCAGTCGGTCCAGATTTTGACATTCTGTTGAAGCAAGGGCTGGATATTTGTGTTGCCGGTCAAAAACCAGAGCATCTCCCGCGCCGCAGTTTTCCAATACACGCGCTTGGTGGTCAGCAGCGGAATAGCGTCATCTGCCAGTGAGAAGCGCATAGTGGCACCGAACAACGCTTTGGTGCCAACACCAGTTCGATCGCGCTGAACAGCGCCCTCGGTCCAAATGCGGCGCATCAACGATAGATATTGCTCTTCATAATGAGGCATATTGTGCATGCCCCACTGCTAAGGCCAGCGCATGTTTTTGGCAACTGTCGGAATCCAAACGCCTTCGGTCAGGTGCAAAGGCAAATAGCCCGCGAAATACGAACAGCGGCTTAACCATTCCTTGAGGTTATGCCGATACCGCCATGCCATGCATGCGCGCATTGTTATTGTAGACGACAGAACCACGAACTTGCGCGTGTACACGCAATATGTTGCGATGATGGGTCCGACGTTCTCTGCGAAGTGTTTTCACAGCGCGGTTGAGGCTTTGCAATGGCTGGAGACCGAGACTGCAGACCTGCTTGTTGTCGACTACCGCATGCCTGAAATGAACGGCGCGGAATTCATTAGCAAAATCCGTTCACGCAGCGTTGGTGCGCATATTCCTGCGATCATCATTACAGCGCGGCAAGACCGGGAATGCCGCATTACAGCGCTGGACGCCGGTGCGACCGACTTTTTGCAAACGCCCGTATCCCACATCGAATTTCGTGATCGCGCATTATTACTCTTGGGCCAACACTACCGGCAGCAGGAGCTCAAGCAATCGCTGGAGACCAATCGCACGGGGGCAGATAGCACGGACGGCGACGATAAAGGCGGCAAATCGATGTTGGAGCAAATCATCGACACGACGCCAATTTTGATCAACGCGACAGATAGAAACGGTAAATTCCTGTTTTTAAATTCCTATCAGGCAGCACTTTTCGGTCGCGACCCCGATCAACTGGTCGGTCGCCCCATCTCGGACATCATGGAACCCGAATTGCTGGAGCGCGAAACGCGCCGGAACAACGTCATTCTGGAAACGGGAATCTCGCTACCTAATTTCGAAGAGAAATTCGTCAGCGATGGCATTGATCTCACTTTTCACTGCAACAAATCACCGCTCCGAAACAAAGATAACCAGATCATAGGTATCCTGACCACTGGACTTGATATCACGGCGCACAAATTTGCCGAAGAGCACCGGACGCATCTTGCCTTGCATGACATGCTCACGGGGCTTCCCAATCGCACCTTGCTGGCACAATGGATGCGCACCGCTATCGATGAGAGCAAGGCAAGCGGCAAGGTTGCGGCGCTGTTGCTGCTCGACCTTGACCGTTTTAAAGTCATTAACGACACGCGCGGGCACCAGACAGGTGATGTTTTGCTGCGCCAAGTCGCCGAGCGTCTTACCTCCGCCCTGGACAGCAACGGCTTTGCCGCGCGCATCGGCGGGGACGAATTCGCCATTGTTCTTCAAAATTTAGAGGACAATGATAAAGCCGCAGCCGTGTGCACCAAGCTGCTCGCAACAATCGGTGATCCCTATATGATTGGCGGGGTTGAGCAGCTCATCGGCGCCAGCATTGGCATCGCGCTTATTCCTGAAGATGGCACATCCCCCGACGAACTGCTGCGTCTGGCGGACCTTGCCATGTATGAAGCCAAATCGTCGGGCCGAAATTGCTTCTGCTTCTTTTCGCCGCATATGAACCACATCGCGCAAATGAATGCAGGTATCGAAAGCGACCTACGAGACGCGCTCAACAGCGATCAGTTGTTCCTGGAATATCAGCCCATAGTCGATACAGCGTCAGGCCGTTATGTAGGCCTTGAGGCCCTCGTGCGTTGGAACCATCCGGTCAGGGGGCGTCTATACCCGTGCGACTTTATCAAGGTGGCCAATGACTCCGGATTAATTGGCCGTATCGGCACTTGGGTGATCGAATCGGTGTGCAAACAGATTGCGTTGTTTGCCGAAGAAGGCATTGAGCTCCCACATATAGCTGTCAACGTTTCGCCCAAGCAGTTTCAATATTCCGGGATGTGTTCCGAAATGCTCGATCTGGCCGCGAAATATGCTATTCCACCCGGCAAGCTAGCGATTGAAATTACCGAAGAGCTGTTAATTGACAACAGTCCGAAGGTGCGCGAGCAATTGGCGATGTTGCGCGCGGGCGGCATTCAAATCTCTATAGATGATTTTGGCACGGGTTATTCGTCACTTCAATATTTGCGAGACTTGCCAGCGACCCGCTTGAAAATTGATCAAACCTTTGTCTCGCGGATCGAAACATCGGCTACTGATCGCGCAATCATCACCACTATCGTCCATTTGGCCCATGCACTGAATATGCAGGTCGTCGCAGAGGGTGTTGAAACAGAAGCCCAGTTCACGCTGCTTCGCGCTTCCGGTTGCGATGAGGTTCAAGGATATCTTTTGGGCCGCCCGCTGTCTGCCCATGACCTGCTCCATCTATTTAAGGACAGCGCAGAACCGTTCAGGCTGGCGGCACAATGAAGTCCTTTTTGACAAAACTGCGCCGTGATTCAGCAGCTAAACAGAATATCCCTCACAACCGGCTGGTCACAGGCGGCATCTCAGGCCCCAGTTACTACTTTTCCGCATTTGTCGCACGCATCAAAAAATATTCTCGTGCAAAAGAGCAGGCCAAAAAAGCCCGACAAGGAAAAGGTTACTTCCGCGCCACCGTCAGCTATGAACAGCAGCCGTCGTCAATCTGCAGGCCGATGCGGATTTTGGTCGCCGATGACAACCGGACGAACCGGAACATTCTGTCTGCTATTCTGGAAGCTGCGGGCCACACAGTCGTTATGGTAACCGACGGTGATGAAGCGCTTGATGTGATGAAAAAGGGCGGCATCGATATACTGCTGATCGATATCAACATGCCACGTCTTAACGGCATCGACACCTGTTCCATATGGCGACAGATTGAAGGCGGGCAAAACCATTTGCCGATTATCGGCATAACAGCCGACGCGACTTCAGAAACCGAGATAAAGTGTCGAAACGCCGGCATGGATATGCGCATCACAAAACCCGTGAACGCACAAATGCTTCTCAACGCTATCGAGAAATATTGCCGCGCCGACACGAATGGGCCGTTAACGCAGCAAGCATTACCAACCGATCCGTTGGATGAAGTCGCGCCCATCTTTGGAAATATTCCATCAGCGGACGCGCCAATCGACCACGGTCAAATCCAGTATCTGTTGTCTATTGGCGATCACGCTTTTGTGAATGCGATGATCGAAGGCTTTGTCGAAGATGTCGAACAAACGCTGGGTCCCTTACGTAAAGCCGTTGCGGAAGGCGATGTTTCGGAATTCCGTTTTTGCGCACATGCGTTCAAAAGTTCCGGCAACAATATGGGCGCCCGCGCGCTATCGCGGCTATGTGGGCAGCTTGAAAAAGTCAGTGAAGCCGACTTTTTTCAATATCGATTCATCTATCTTCAGCAAATGGAACAGGAAGCCGCAACGGCGGTCGATGCCCTGAAATCACATGTGCATTTCACGCCAAATGGCGACACTGTTCGGGCGGGCTCAACCACCTGACTGCCGATTGCGTCAGCAAAAATCAAAATATTGCAAACCTTCTTGGGTCGTCGCTTCTGGTCGCTATCATCAACGCAGTCGATTATTGTGACCAATCAATCTCGTTGGGCTTGGCGATGCATCGCCAGTAACTGCAAACTACACCAAACGGGTGTCCACGGTTAAACGGGAGAAGATATCCATGAAAATACGCAACATCGCCCTCGTCGCGTTGCTTGCCGCCACATCACCAGTGGCCCTCGCATCTGCGGCACATGCCGAAACGGCCGAACCAAAAGCGGAATGGTGGCCGAAGAAGGTCGACTTGACCGCTCTGCGCCAAAATGAAGCGCGCGCAAACCCTTATGGCGACGACTTTAACTATGCTGCCGAATTTGCCACGCTCGACCTTGATGCGGTCAAGGAAGATATTCGCAAAGTCCTGAAAACATCGCAGCCTTGGTGGCCATCTGACTATGGCCATTATGGTCCGTTCTTCATCCGCATGGCATGGCACAGCGCCGGCACCTATCGCACCGGCGACGGTCGTGGCGGATCTGATGGCGGCGAAATGCGCTTTGAACCGCTTAATTCGTGGCCGGATAACGTAAACCTCGACAAGGCACGCCGTTTGGTATGGCCAATCAAGCAAAAATACGGCCGTAAACTTTCATGGGGCGACCTGATGGTCCTCTCCGGAAATGTGGCCATGGAAGATATGGGCTTCAAAACCCTTGGCTTTGCGGGCGGCCGCGTCGACACATGGCAGCCTGATCTCGTGTTTTGGGGCCCCGAAACCAAATTGCTGACGGACCAACGCCGCGACGCAAAGGGCAATTTGAAGGGTCCATTGGCGGCAACGCAGATGGGTCTGATCTACGTCAATCCAGAAGGTCCAAACGGCGTTCCTGACCCCCTCGCCGCGGCTCAGGACATCCGCCGTGCATTTGGTGTGATGGCAATGAACGATGCCGAAACAGCTGCGCTGATCGCAGGTGGCCACACCTTTGGAAAAGCACATGGTGCAAAGAAGCCAGAAGAGTGCGTTGCCGGTGACCCCGGCATGGCGCCCATTGAACAGCAAGGCTTGGGCTGGACCAACAAATGCGGCAAAGGCCATTCGGAAGATACGATTTCCAGTGGACTTGAAGGTGCGTGGACGTCCAACCCAATCGCGTTCACCACGCAGTATCTGGACAATCTTTACGGTTTTGAATGGGTAAAGACGAAAAGCCCTGCTGGCGCGGTACAGTGGATCCCGACCGATCCATCGGCCGCGAACATGGTTCCAGACGCACATCGTCCTGACGTGCGTCATGCACCCATCATGTTCACAACCGACATTGCATTGCGTGAAGACCCCGGATTCCGGAAGATTACCAAGCGCTGGCAGAAAAATCCGCAAGAGTTTGCGGACGCCTTTGCACAGGCATGGTTCAAGCTCACCCACCGCGACATGGGGCCGCAAGCCCGTTACCTTGGTAAAGACGCGCCAAAAGTGACCTTGAAGTGGCAGGACCCGCTACCGAAGGCAAATTATGCGCCCATCGGTGCAGAGGATATCGTTCAGTTGAAGGCCAGCATTTTGGCCTCAGGCCTAACGACTGCCGAACTTGTGCGGACAGCATGGGCATCGGCCTCAACCTTCCGCTCGACCGATATGCGTGGCGGAGCCAATGGTGGCCGTCTGCGTCTTGCGCCGCAGAAGGATTGGGCCGTCAATGACCCTGCCGAAGTCAGCAAGGTTATAGCCAAGCTTGAAACGGTCCGCACCGCGTTCAACAAGGGCGCAAAGGGCGGTCAGCAGGTCAGCATCGCGGACTTGATCGTGCTGGGCGGTAATGCGGCCATCGAACAAGCTGCCAAGGCCGCTGGGCAGGACGTTACCGTTCCGTTCAAGGCTGGACGGGTCGACGCCGGACAGGACCAAACCGATGTGGAATCGTTCAACCAGCTGCAACCCAAAGCCGACGGTTTCCGTAACTATTTTGCATCAGACTCCTATTTTGGTCCAACGGAAGCGCTGATCGACAAGGCGGACTTGCTTGGCCTGACCGTTGCAGAAACGACCGTTTTGGTCGGCGGTATGCGCGTTCTGGGTGCAAATGCGGGCGGTTCGACTGCCGGTGTATTCACCAGCAAGCCAGGCACGCTGACCAACGACTTCTTTACCAATCTGCTGTCGATGGACACAGTCTGGGCGAAGTCGGCGACCGATGCTGGCCTGTATGAAGGCAAGGACCGGGCAACCGGTGCGGCCAAGTGGACCGCAACGCCGGTCGACCTCGTTTTCGGGTCAAATGCCGAGCTGCGTGCCGTCGCCGAAGTATATGCTTCGGATGATGCGAAAGAAAAGTTCGTGGCCGATTTCATCGCAGCATGGACCAAGGTCATGGACGCAGATCGCTTCCAATAACCCATGTTGAAGGCGACGGCGGGTCATTCTGCCGTCGCCATTTTTCTATCTATCAACATTAACTGGTGAGGCTAAGCGTGCGCTATTTCCCGCTATCGGTGGCTCTTGCCACGTTTCCCTTGTTTTTGGCGGCAACCCCTTTATTTAGCCCGGCGACGGCGCAGCAGGCACGCCCACCCGCATTTGCGGTATGCGCTGGCTGTCATTCGACACAGGTTGGAAAGACAGCCTTCGGCCCTAGCCTAGCCGGCGTCAGCGGCCGCCGCGCTGGCACGCTTGCAGGATATGCCTACAGCCCCGCACTCAAGGCATCAGGACTGACGTGGAACGCCAAAACGCTCGACCGGTGGTTAACCAATCCAAGGAAAACCGTACCCGGCACCAAAATGCCCTTTAACGGCATTCAGGACCGCAAAGCCCGTGAACAGGTCATCGCTTATTTACTGACTTTATGATGTTCTGAGTACGCCAAAACCACTGAAATAAGCGCCAAATAAAATGGCGGAGAGATAGGGATTCGAACCCTAGGTACCGTCACCGGCACGCCGCATTTCGAGTGCGGTGCTTTCGACCACTCAGCCATCTCTCCGCAAATCATTAGGACTGGTCTTTGCCGGCAAACCGGCGCGTCCCGATGACAGAGCGGGGCCATTAACTGATGTTTTTCGCTTTGCCAAGACTGAAGGTTGATTTGCGTGGCATTAGGCATGATATTAGTCCTATGACGTCACAAATCCCCCTTCCTGAACAAGCTGAAGCCGCATTTTCCATCGGTGATGTTGTCCGCCACCGCATTTTTGACTTTCGCGGTGTTGTTTTCGACATCGATCCGGTGTTCGCCAACAGCGACGAGTGGTATGAATCGATACCCGAGCCCATTCGGCCGACCAAAAATCAGCCATTTTATCACCTGTTCGCGGAAAATGCCGAAAGCAGCTATATCGCCTATGTTAGCCAGCAAAATTTGCTACCAGACCGCGAACAAGGGCCGGTTAGTCACCCCGGCATCGGCGCGGTGTTTGAAGGTTGGGATGGCAACCAATATAAACTAAAGCGCCTTATGCGTCAGTGAGTATTGGACGGCATCGCGGCTATCCATTGCCGCAACAGTTCCACGCCTTCTTCATGCACCGTTGAGCGCCCAAGCTCCGGCATCGCGATGCCCGGATCAGTGCTTTCCATGCGCTTTATCAAAATGGACTGGTCAGGCTGACCGGGTGCGATGATAAAATCAAGATCACCGCTTGCCCTGCCCGCCGCGACTGGCCTTTTGCCGATACCTAGTGCCGCAGCGCCCGTCGCAGAACCATCCAGAAACAGGCCGCTATTGCTTGCGGAGCCTTGGGGCGCATGACAATGGCCGCAATTCACCTTCAGATATTGTCGCGCCCTATCATCCAGTGCCCCCGTGCGGCTGTCATCCCATTTCGGATATGGCTGAAGCCGCGCCAGCGCCGGCGCAGCCTTGACGATAGCGCGCGCGTCCGCTGGGCGAAGAAACGCCATATTTTGCCATACGGGACCAATCGGCATGATATTTCCTGCCGCCGAGTGGCATTGCTTGCACTGGTTCTTGTTCGGCACGCTATAATTCACCGACAGATCATTGCCACCATGGGTGAACGTAACGGGCACCCTGGTGCCGCCAACCCGCAAATCCGCATCTTTACCATCCGCGCGCCACACATAAGGCAAGGCAACCCAGCCCTGCGCTTGATGCAACAAGACCCTGGTTTCAATGACATTTAGTCCACCCGACTTTGCCGGATAACCGAAGCTTTTGATAAGTGCGCTACCGACCGGAAAGATCAGCCTTCCGTCTGCATCCGCGCCAATTTGGGCCCCATCGGGCACATAAATAAACCGTTGTTTTGCGGCATAATCGCTGAACAGCGGGGTGCGCAGTTCATAAGGTATCAGGCGGGCCGATGGCCGTGCTGCGCCACCGTCGAAAAATCCGAAGGACGATAAAGTCGCCGGATTTTGCGGACCCGCGATGGCAATAGCTGCCGGATCATCCGACGCAGCCGACGTTGCCACGGCGGCTGCAAAAGCCAGCACAAACGGCACTACGAAACGCATTAGCGGATGGCAGCTTCCATTGCTTCAGGCAGTATGATCGCTGGCAATCCGTCAGGCCGCGATGTTGCACGGGCCAATGGTGCCGGTTGCGCCATTGCGGTATCGGCGGTGACGTCCTTCAACCCAAGCGATAGCGCGGGGACGTCATCCTGAATGACCGGCATATATTCGGATCCACCAGCGCCGTCCCAGAATATCCCGGGGAAGCTTCCGCCCATCGCAGCTGCAATTTCAGTGCCGCCGCGAAATTTGGGGTCCCACCCTGCCCGGCTATGTTGGTTGTCCCAGATGATGACCTCGCGCGGTAACGGGTCATATTTGGGATCCTGAAAAGGAAAGCGATAGCCAACGATCATGATGTTGGTCGTGCCGTTTTCACCAATGACATTGTCAAAGACTTCAACCCTGCGGTTGGCCATTACCATAACGCCCGTTCCGGTTGGGACGTTGGCCACGATATTTCCCTTCGGCGCAAAGTTCGGGGTCATGTTGTTGACGATGATATTGCCGAATATCCGGACATTATGTCCGCCCATTTGCGGCAAATTGGGTAGGTCGAACACCAAAACGCCGCCTGTATTGCGGGTCGCGATATTGTCATGAACATCGGCGTCAAAGCTGTTTTCAATTTCAATGCCCGCGACATTTTCGACGGCCGTTGAATGGCGCACAACGATATTGCGCGACTGCCCAACATAAATGCCCGCATCCGACGCGCCGCGCACAAATACCGAGTCAATCAGGACATCTTTGCTTTCGACCGGATAGATCCCATATGCGCCATTGGTGGCCAATGGACCGCCCGTCCATTCGACGCGCAATTTGTGATAGACGATGCGGTCCGCACCCTTTGACTTGATGCCATCGCCCTTGCTGTTCTCGACGGCAAAATCTCTCAGCACAACATCATCGGAAGTTACCAATAATCCTTCGCCAGCGCCTTGCTGACCGGAGAAATCAAGGATGGTCTCCAACCCGCCCTGCCCCTTTACCGTCACCTTATTGACGTCAAGCGAGAGCCCGTCAGACAGCTTGAACCGCCCGGCGGCAAGCTCAACAACGTCACCCGGCTCCGCCGCTATCAGCGCCTCATGCAAACGCTCCTGCGCGCCTTCGCCGGGCGAGACGGCGATAGTCTTTGCCGAAGCAGGTTGAACGAGCGCGCAAAATGCAGCGCCAACGAATAGCAGCTCTCTAATCCTCATCGGCACAACATGCCGTAGAGAATGATAATTGCAAGCGGGATTAGGCGTGGCTGCCCAATATCCAATCAACGCCAGTTTACGCATATTCGCTACCCCTGACATGAAACAAATACCGCCCCAAGATTGCTCAGGGCGGCCTTTGTTCGTCGATAGCGTGAAGTGACCTAGTGCTGCAAGGCCTTGACGATGTCTTCGCACATCTTCTTGGCATCAGCCAGAAGCATCATCGTTTGGTCCATGTAGAACACATCATTGTCGACGCCGGCATAGCCCACACCGCCCATTGAGCGCTTTACGAAGAACACGGTCTTTGCCTTGTCGACATCAAAAACGGGCATGCCGTAAATTGGCGATGTCTTATCAGTTTTCGCCGCGGGGTTCACAACGTCATTTGCACCGATGATGAATGCAACATCGGTTTGCGCAAATTCGCTGTTGATGTCCTCAAGCTCGAATACCTCATCATAAGGCACCTGCGCTTCGGCGAGCAGTACGTTCATATGCCCGGGCATACGTCCGGCAACCGGGTGAATGGCGTATTTCACCGAAACGCCCTGCTTCTTCAGTACATCCGCCATTTCGCGCAAGATATGCTGCGCCTGCGCAACCGCCATGCCGTAACCCGGTACAATGATAACGCTTTCCGCCTGCTGCATCATATAGGCAGCATCTTCGGCCGAACCGCGCTTCCATGGGCGCTGCTCTTTGGCAGGGCCACCGGTTGCGGATGCCTCTGCGCCAAAGCCGCCCGCGATAACGCTAATGAAACTGCGGTTCATGGCCTTGCACATGATGTACGACAAAATCGCGCCAGACGAGCCCACCAGCGCGCCAGTGATGATCATTGCTGTATTGTGCAGCGTGAAGCCCATGGCCGCTGCTGCCCAGCCTGAATAGCTGTTGAGCATCGATACCACGACCGGCATGTCCGCGCCGCCGATTGGAATGATAAGCAAGAAGCCGATTACGAATGCGAGTGCCGTAATCGTCCAGAATATCCACGGGCTTTGATCAACCGTGAAATAGGCAATGAGACCCAAGATCGCCGCCAGCGTGCCTAAGTTGACCACATGCCGCATAGGCAACATGATCGGCGCACCCGACATCTTGCCCGCGAGCTTAAGGAACGCGATCACCGAACCCGAGAATGTAATCGCACCGATCGCGATGCCCAAGCCCATTTCAACGCGGCTGACGGGGTTCATCAAGCCATCCGCGCCATTGATGCCGAAAGCTTCAGGGTTCAAAAACGCGGCTGCGGCAACAAGAACTGCGGCCATGCCAACAAGGCTGTGAAACGCGGCCACCAGTTGCGGCATGTCCGTCATCGCAATCCTGCGTGCGGTCACCCAACCGATCCCACCACCGATAAAAATTGCACCCAAAATTTCGGGCAATGACGCGACATCATGCGTGACCAAGGTCGTCACAACCGCAATCAGCATACCGGCCATTCCGAAACGGTTGCCCTGCTGCGATGTCGCGGGCGACGACAGCCCGCGCAAAGCGAGAATGAAAAAGACGCCCGATATCAAATAAGCGAGCATCACCCATGCGGGAGGAGCAGCATGTTCCAACTTAACGCTCCTTTTTCTTGTACATTGCGAGCATGCGTGCGGTAACCGCAAAGCCACCGAAGATGTTGACGCTTGCCAGTGCAACCGCAATCAGCCCCAGCCATTTTGCAGTCGGCGAACCCCCCGCTGCCGACGCGATCAACGCGCCCACAATGATGACCGAAGAAATTGCGTTCGTAACCGCCATCAAGGGCGTGTGCAGTGCCGGTGTAACCGACCAAACGACATAATAGCCCACGAAACACGCCATCACGAAGATGGATAAAATTGAAATAAAGTCCATGGTGCCCCCTTACGCCAACAGGCGATCATTCACGACCTTGCCATCTTTGGTCAGGCGAATGGCTGCGGTGATTTCGTCGTCATCAGGCAGAACGGGCCTGCCCGCTTCCTTGTCCCAAAATGCGGATAGGAAGTTGTACAAATTACGCGAAAACAGCGCCGATGCATCCGCGGCCAAATGCGCCGGTGTGTTTGAATAGCCGACAATTTTAACGCCGTGCTTGACGACGATCTCGTCGGGCTTTGAACCTTCGACATTACCACCTTGCGCGACCGCAAGGTCAAATATCACCGAGCCCGGCTTCATCGTCGCGATCTGCGCATCCGAGATAAGCCGCGGTGCCGGACGACCGGGGATTAACGCGGTCGTGATGACGATATCTTGCTTGGCGATATGTGCGGAAACGAGTTCGGCCTGCGCCGCTTTATATTCGTCCGACATTTCAGTCGCGTAACCGCCAGCGCCTTCACCTTCGATACCGGCAACATTCTCAACGAAGATTGCCTTGGCCCCGAGCGATTCGATCTGTTCTTTCGTCGCGGAACGTACGTCGGTTGCTGAAACCTGCGCCCCCAGACGACGCGCGGTTGCAATGGCCTGAAGCCCGGCAACGCCTACACCCATGATGAATGCTTTGGCGGCACTTACGGTACCAGCAGCGGTCATCATCATTGGAAAGGCGCGGCCATATATAGACGCAGCTTCGATCACAGCCTTGTAACCCGACAGGTTCGACTGCGACGACAATATGTCCATCGACTGCGCACGCGTGATGCGCGGCATGAATTCCATGGCAAGCGCATCCACGCCCGCCTTGGCATAGGCATCAACGCGGGAACGCTGACCAAATGGGTCAAGTCCAGCAACGAGCCAGGCACCCGCCTTCATGCCGACCAAGGTCTTGGCGTCAGGGCCCTGCACACCAAGGATGATGTCGGCGTCCTTCAGAACCGAAGACAGGCTTCCGACCGAAGCGCCCGCGCTTTCATAGTCGCTGTCACCAATTGACGCCAAGGCCCCGGCGTCATTCTCGACGGAGACCGAAGCCCCCAATGCGATGAATTTTTTCACCGTTTCGGGCGATGCAGAAACCCGCGTTTCGCCCGGAGCAGTCTCTTTCAGTACAGCGATCTTTACCACTTAAGCCGCGCGGCTAGCGATGATGAGAACCACCAAAGCGGTGACAACAACGGCAGCGACAGTGCCCCATTTGAACAATGCGATGAAACCGGCATAGGTTTCTTTTGCAGGTCCCAGGTCGTGATCTTGTGCCAAAACAGCCTCCATATAAACTTTTAATGCGATGCAGTCTTAACTTGTGATTTTCCAATGCTCAAGCGGCATAGACAAAGAAAATACACGCGTTGCTTAATCGGGTCTTTACCCATTTGCGTTATCACGGCTGTCCATGAACTTGGGCGGACAGTGAATGCAGGAACGCGAAACCAGATTATTGATGCTTGTCGATGATGAACCTGCCCAATGCAGGCTGGTATCGGCGATAGCATCACGCGCCGGATGGAGAACGGTTTTTGCCCGTGATGCAGAAACCGCGATCGCGATGCTTGGTACGCAAGAAGGCATGATGCTCGACGCCATAATCCTGGACCAATGGGTCCCGGGATCGGATTCCGCCTCGCTGATATCGGAACTCAAATCGCGACGTCCTGCGCTTCCCATCCTTTTGATGACCTCCATCGGATCGAACGAAGCGGCCATCGATGCGATGCGCGCCGGTGCCTCTGACTATATCATAAAGCCCGTCGCACCCGAACGCCTGATTGCCGCGCTCAGCATGGCGGCGGACAAAAGCAAAGAATTGGGCGAGCTTCACCCGCTGACCGAGAAAATCACCCAACCATTGGCGTTCGAAGAAATCATCGGCTCAGCGCCGGCATTGCGCACAGCGCTCGCGATTGCCGCAAAGGCCGCGCGCAGCCGTGCGCCGATTTTTATCGAAGGCGAGCGTGGTGTTGGCAAAGAGGTGGTAGCCGACGCCATTCAAGCCGCCAGCCCGCGCGCGAAACTTCCGTATCTCAAAGTCAATTGCGGCGCGATAGCATCCAATCTGCTCGACTCTTTATTGTTCGGACATGAAAAAGACGCGTTCGCGGGCGCCTTTGACCGCCGTATCGGCATATTTCAGCAGGCTGAGGGCGGGACGGTGTTTCTGGATGAGGTGGATTTACTGCCCCCGGAAACACAAATCAGGATGGTTCGCCTTCTCACCCAAGGTGAGATTTCCCCTCTGGGTGCTGCGCATAGCTATCGCATTGATGTCCGCATTTTATCGGCCAGCAACGCGTCATTGGCGGACAAATTGGCCGACGGTCAATTTCGCGAAGACCTATATTATCGATTGAATGTGGTGCAGCTTACCATTCCCCCCTTGCGCGAACGTACATCGGACATACCCGCTCTTGCCCGCCATTTTCTCGGCCGAATGGCCAGCCAGCCCGGGCTTCGCAGCCTTGGCATCACCGATAAGGCATTGAATATGCTGCGCGGATATCACTGGCCGGGCAACGTCCGCCAGCTGCAAAGCGCGCTGTTCCGCGCCGCGGTCCTGTGCGAACGCGATGCGCTTACACCCGAAGAATTTCCCCAGATATCCGCGGCCGTTGGCGTTCCCGACAATGGTGGATCGGGCGGTGCCGGGACCAATGACGGCATCGGCGTGACGCTATACGAAAAGGACGGGAATATGCGCCCGCTCGAAGAAATCGAAGCGGACGTTATCCGGCTGGCGATAGGGCATTATCGCGGCAGAATGACCGAAGTCGCCCGCCGCCTCGGCATTGGACGTTCGACCCTGTACCGTAAGCTCGCCGACCTTGGGATCAGCGACGCGGCTTAGGTGCTTTTGCCGAGCAATACCTGTGTAACCCAAAATCCAGCAACCGACGCCGAACCTGTCAAAAATGTGCCCCAGATGATGTCGAGTATGGTGACTTTGGTGCTCCACACTTTCAACGTGGCAAAGTTTGTCAGATCATAGGTCATATAGCAAAAGAAGCCGAGCATCGCGCCCCACAGCAGTGCTGTGTGCCATTTGCCCGAATGCAGCGCAGGCCCCACGGCAAAGATCATCATGCCCAATATGTATAATGTATAGAATATGATGGCCGGCCCCATGCGGAACCCGCCCTTCATCAACAATTCACCAATCTCTGGCTGGTAAAGCCGCGTGTACATATTGCGCAACCAAATGCTGTCGATCATCGCGAACGCAAGCCCGGTGGCGACGTAACCAACTATATATTTTAAGAGCATCTCAGTTCCTCCCTAAATCTGGATCTCTTTTGCGCGATGGCAGCCGCGTCAACAAGACAGCCAAATAATGGTAGCTTAGGCACTTGCGGTCAACGCCGCATCGCGCATGCCGCGCCATACCTGGACGGCTTGAACTGTTTCGGCGGCATCATGCACCCGAATGATATGCGCGCCTTGTTCAACCGCCTTCATCGCCAGGAAAATGGAGCCACCCAAGCGGTGTTGCGCGTCTGCTTCATTGGACAGTGCACCGATCAAACGCTTCCTGCTCGCGCCAAACAAAATCGCGCAGCCCAATCCATGGTAGACAGACAGATTGTTGATGATCGCAAGATTTTCAGTCAGCGACTTGCCGAAGCCAATACCCGGATCGACGAGTATTTTATCGCGCGTTATGCCCGACGCTTCAACGTCAGCAATGCGTTGCTCCAACCAATCAAATACATCGCAAACAACATCGGCATAGACACCGTTTTTATGCGGGTCACTGCTCTGGCTAGGCGCGTGCATCAGAACCACGGGGACGTCGCTGACACGTGCGACTTCAAGCGCCCGATCGTCATATAGCAACGCAGAAATGTCGTTGATCATCGCCGCGCCAGCGCGAACCGCGCCCTCCATGACCGAGGCTTTACGCGTATCGATAGAAACCGCAGTCCCTGCCCCCGCCAATCGGTGGACGAGCGGCTCCACGCGCGCGAGTTCATCGCCTTCCCAAACCAATGGCGCGCCGGGGCGTGTGGATTCACCGCCAATGTCGATGATCGAAGCCCCCGCGCTCACCATCGCAAATGCAGCTTCGGCGGCGACATCAACGTCAACATTCTTCCCACCGTCTGAAAAGCTATCGGGCGTGGCGTTAATGATGCCCATCACATGCGGCTGATCCAGCCTGATGGTCCGCGTCCCCATGTGCAATGCGGGCCGGGCCGCAGTGATGCGCTCGAATAATATGGCCGCCTTTTGCCGCTCCTCATCTGGAAGCTCGGCGGCAAATGTTTCCCATTGGCGGACGGATACCATCTGCCGCTGCGTTGACGATGCGGTTCGCCGGATAACCTCAAATTGCGAGAACCACAGCATATGGCCCGCAAGCCGCAAGCATTCCCCTTCGTGCCGCTGCGGGCTTTCCACAAAGCCGGTGGGACGAAGATAGATTTTGTTCATGGTTCCGTGGCGAGCAAATAGGTCTGGCGTAAGTCGTCAATCGGCTTCAACGTGCCGTCAGCTGCGGCATAATGCCAGTATGTCCACCCATTGCAGCTTGGAGCATTTTGAATGGTCGAACCAACCTTATGGATGGAACCATCAACGGCACCGCACAGGATTGAACCATCCGCACGAACGACGGCTTCAAAATTACGCTTACGGTCAAAGATTTTCGTGCCGGGGTTCAGATAACCCGCCTCAACCAATTGGCCAAAGGCGACCTTTGGTGCAGACTTTGGTGATTGCATGGTTTTGATGGCGCTTTCGTCCAACGGCAGTGCGGCGGCGATACGCTCTTCAGCGACTTCGCAATAAACGGCTTCGCGTTCGCAACCAATCCAGTCGCGACCCAAACGGCGCGCAACCGCGCCAGTTGTGCCGGTGCCGAAAAACGGATCAAGCACCACATCGCCCGGTTTCGTGCAGGCGAGCAATATGCGGTACAGCAGTGCCTCTGGCTTTTGCGTTGGGTGCGCCTTGGCACCATTGCGCTTCAACCGTTCTTGTCCGCCGCAAATGGGGATCAACCAGTCGGAACGCATCTGAAGCTCATCATTCAACGTCTTCATTGCGCGATAGTTGAATGTGTATTTCGACTTCTCGCTTTTCGATGCCCAGATTAGCGTCTCATGGGCATTGGTGAAACGCGTGCCTTTGAAATTGGGCATCGGGTTGGACTTGCGCCAGACGATATCGTTCAAAATCCAATATCCAGCGTCTTGCACAGCGGTGCCGACGCGGAAAATATTGTGATAGCTGCCGATCACCCACAATGAACCATCTGGTTTCAAAATGCGCCGCGCTTCAGCGAGCCATTCGCGGGTGAACTTGTCGTAAATGGCAAAGCTGGCAAACTTGTCCCATTCGTCATTTACGGCATCAACCTTGCTGTTGTCGGGACGCAGCAAATCTCCACCAAGCTGAAGATTATAGGGCGGGTCCGCGAACACCATGTCGATGGAGCAATCGGGCAAGGAACGCATGGCTTCGATGCAGTCCATCCGCAAAATCTGGTTCCGCGGCAGGTCATGGACCTCAACCGGCTTCGACTTTACTGCTGGCCTGATTTTCTCGATGACGCCCACGGCTCACTCCTCAAAACTGAATGAAACTGCGATGAGTCAGCGCGGGGGCAAGGTCAAGGACGTTCATAACATAAGGATTCACCGTGAGTCGCACGATCTAGGGTCATTTAGTTGGAACGAAAGGAGTCCGGCACAAGATATGGAGTCTGGCGATTCCACGGGGACTCAACCGGTAGTGGTGTTGCCCGAATGACTCACTGACTAGAAAAAACTCACAGCAAAAGCATTTGTGACACGGGCGCGAAGCTTTTGCGGTGCAGCGGCGTTGGTCCATGCAAACGCAAAGCGGCCAAATGGTCCGGCGTTCCATATCCCTTGTTCCGTTCCCAACCATAATGTTGATGCTGCTGCGCCGCTTCACACATTAAACGATCGCGATGTTCTTTCGCGATGATGGAGGCCGCAGAAATACAAGGCTCGATGGCATCGCCGCCCACAATGGCCCGCGCATTCCACCGCCATTCGGGCCGACGGCCCGACGGCGTCATATTGCCATCGACAAGCACCTCCGTGGGATCGCACCCAAGCTGAGCACACAAGCCCTCAACCGCGCGCGTCATCGCCAACATCGTCGCACCGAATATGTTCAACCGGTCGATGTCATCAACATCCACAATGCCCACCGCCCACTGGCACCGGCGCTTTATCGTTTCTTCCAACGCGGCACGGCGCGCGGCGCTGAGTTTCTTGCTGTCATCCAATCCAGACGGGCGCGGTTTGCATAATAATACTGCGGCAGCCACCACTGGCCCCGCAAGTGGCCCGCGCCCCGCCTCGTCGACACCAAATATCATATGCGCCAGGCGGGATACCGCCGGTTCTCACCCGCATGATATAGACACACCATATTCCCGGCCGGATCAAGCAACCGCGCCTCACGCCAACCCCAGCTTTCGTCCTGCGGCATCTGTTCAAAAACATATCCTTGGCTGGTGAGTTCCGTCACCCACGCATCCAACCGCTTGCTTTCAAAATACACCACAGTCGATGTCGCGCAGTCAGCATGTTGGTGGATCGAAAAGGTAACGCCATTGGGCATTTCAAACCGCGCATAGCCGTTGTCGGGGCTGTCGACGATCTGTTGAAGGCCAAGCGCTGTGTAAAAATCGACAGAGGCCGCATAATTGCGGCAACCAACGGTGACATGATTGAGCGATGGCCCAGCGACCATCGCATCTTCGCGCACCGCTTGGTGCCCCATCGGCCCATGACCCTGACCAAGCCCGGGCGCGTCGAGGAGCGCCAAACGCACGAACACGCGCGCACGTTCAATGGCGGGGATGAGCTCCATGCCCTGCCCCAACCCCGTCGCAATGGCCGTGGCCAAGGTGCAGCCGGTTCCGTGCGTGCTGCGTGTATCAATCCGCGCGTCACTCCAGCTTTCGCTTTGACCCGGCGCGAGGTGCAGTTCATCGACAATCTGGTCACCGTCCGCATGCCCGCCTTTGATAAGCAACGATATGCGCCGCTCCAGCACGCTATCCTTCCCGCCGAGCGCCTGCAGCTCGGGCAGATTGGGCGTCGTCAGTGTCGAAAGTCGCATAAGCCGTTCAAATGCGGAGATGGTATCGGCATCCGCCAGCACAGCGCCACTCGTTGCCACCATGACGGGGTCGAATATGATCGGACATGACAGCTGCGAAAGACTGTCCGCAACCGCATGTGCCGTGGCCGCATTTCCAATCATACCGATTTTTACGGCATCCACGCCAATATCGCTCACGACAGCCGCGATCTGGTCAATGACCATCTGCGTTGGCACCATATGCACCGCATCGACACCCAGCGTGTTTTGCGCGGTGATTGCGGTAATCGCCGTCATCGCATGCCCGCCGAGCATGGTCACCGTCTTAATATCCGCCTGAATACCTGCGCCACCACCGCTGTCGGACCCAGCGATGATCAGTATGCGCGCGGGTGTATTTTGAGGCATCAGGCCGCAGCCGCCCTCACAGCGTCGCATATGCCGTCAACGATCCGCTCGACCTGTGCAGCATCATCGCCCTCCGCCATCACGCGGATGACGGGTTCAGTGCCCGATGGGCGAATAACCAACCTGCCTGTGCCAGCCAATTCGGCTTCAGCATCGGCGATCACCTGCTGAACGCGCGCATCATCCAATGGCTTGCCGCCGGAGAAACGGACGTTCTTCAAAAGCTGTGGCACCGGATCAAACAGATGCAGCACTTCACTGGCTGGTTTCCCGCTCTCGACGAGCTGCGCCAACACTTGAAGCGCGGCAATCGTGCCGTCACCCGTGGTCGCGTGGTCCAAAAGGATCATATGCCCCGATTGTTCGCCACCGACGTTAATGCCATGCTTGCGCATTTCTTCGAGAACGTAGCGGTCACCCACTTTTGCACGGATGAGTTTTAAATGCTGGCTCTCTAAATAGCGCTCTAGCCCGAGATTGGACATCACCGTCGCAACAATACCATCGCCCGTAAGTTTGCCTGCGCGGCGCATGGCGCAGCCTAGCAAAGCCATGATCTGGTCACCGTCGACCACTTGGCCATGTTCGTCGACAACGATCAACCGGTCGGCATCGCCGTCAAGCGCAATCCCGATATCCGCGCCCGAAGCAACAACGGTTTCCTGAAGCGTCGCAACATGCGTTGATCCAACCTTGTCATTGATGTTCTTGCCATTTGGTTCAACCCCGATGGAGGTGACCTTGGCACCCAGCTCCCAAATGGCCGTTGGTGCGACCTGATATGCTGCGCCATTTGCGCAATCGAGCACGACATGTAGTCCATCGAAACGGATATGTTCCGGCACCGACGCCTTCACCGCATGAATATACCGCCCGCGGCTGTCTTCGATACGGCGTGCACGGCCAATATCGGGGGCGTCAGCAAGCGTCAGATTCTCACCAAGCAATGCCTCAATCGCCAGTTCATCGGCATCCGATAATTTATATCCATCAGGTCCAAACAGCTTGATGCCATTGTCTTCATAAGGATTATGGCTGGCGGAGATCATTACGCCAAGGTCGGCGCGCATCGACCGCGTCAGGAGCGCAACAGCGGGCGTCGGAATAGGACCAAACTGGACAACATCCATGCCCACGCTGGTGAACCCAGCCACGAGCGCGTTTTCGATCATATAGCCCGACAAGCGCGTATCTTTCCCGATGACGACCCGGTGCTTATGCCCACCGCGCAGGAAGTGCATGCCTGCGGCTTGCCCAACCTTCATCGCCATTTCCGGTGTCATGGCACCCACATTGGTGCGCCCTCTGATACCATCCGTCCCGAAATATTTCCGCGCCATTTTGGTTCCTGCCATTCTGCGGTTCATATTGTGAATTTCCGCGCTGCTAAGCCTCTCCCTTGCATAGGGAGCGATGGGCTGGCAAGACCCGATCCTATGTCAAACGCTACCCGTATTCTGATCGCCCTTATCATTGGCCTTGCCCTCGGCATTTTCGTTACCGCGCAGTTCCCTGCCGCTGGCGAAAAGCTGGATTTGATCCTCGACATTGTGGGAACATTATGGCTCAACGGCCTGCGCATGACTGTTGTTCCGTTGGTGGTCGCATTGGTTATCACTGGAATAGTCAAAAGCGCGGAGGCCGCGCGGGCCGGGCCGATGGCAGCGCGCACCATCAGCTGGATAGTCGTGATGATGTTCATGTCGGCTGCGTTGGGCGCACTGTTGACGCCAATGGTGCTTTCACTTTGGCCCATGCCACAAGAAAGTGCGGACGCTTTACGGTCGGCACTGACAACGGCGCCAGCGGTCGCCGAACAACCCAGTTTGCGTGATTTCGTCGTTGCGTTGGTGCCAACCAATCCAATTTCGGCCGCCGCAAGTGACTCCATCTTGCCGCTTCTGATTTTCACGCTCGTCTTTGCCTTTGCCGTCACGCGCCTTAAGCAAGAGCCAAGGGCGCACATGGCTGGATTTTTTAGCGCGCTTGCCGACGCCATGATCCTCGTTATCGAATGGGTGCTAAAGCTCGCGCCCATCGGTGTATTTGCCTTGGCATTTGTCGTTGGCGCGCGATCTGGATTGGCTGCCTTAGGTGCCGTTGCCCATTATATCGCCACGGTCTCCATCGTCGGTATCATCGTCGGCGCCTTTGCTTATCCCATTGCGGTTTTTGCCGGCAAAGTGCGTTTCCGCGATTTTGCCCGTCAGATTGCCCCGGTTCAAGCCTTTGCCGTGTCCACACAATCATCCTTGGCCAGCCTTCCGTTGATGTTGAAGAAGTCAGAAGCGTTGGGCGTTCGAGAGTCTACTGCCGGACTGGTGCTGCCAATGGCGGTGGCATTGTTGCGTGCCACTGGCCCTGCAATGAACCTTGCCGTCGCGCTTTATGTTGCAAACTGGTTTGGCGTAAAGCTTGACGCGTTCGATTATGGCGCGGCAATTTTCATCGCTGCGCTGACCTCCATGGGCGCGGTAAGCCTTCCCGGAACCGTCAGCTTTGTGACCTCAATCGCGCCAATTTGTATCGCGCTTGGCATTCCCGTGGAACCACTCGCCTTGTTAATCGCGGTCGAAACCCTGCCGGATATTTTCCGGACAACCGGCAATGTCCAAATGGACGTTGCTCTCGCTACCGCCATTGAAGCACCAGAAAAGGAAAACGCCCATGCAATATCGTGAACTTGGCCACGGCCTGAAAGCCTCCGCCATTGGCGTCGGTTGTATGCCGATGATCAAAGGCGGCAACATCACTTATGGGCAAGATGCCGATCCCGATGAGGCGATCAAAACGATCCATCGCGCGATCGACATGGGCATCACTTTTTTCGACACGGCACAGATTTATGGTCCGTTCCAGAATGAAGAACTGGTTGGCGAGGCAATCAAAGGCAAACGCGACGGGTTGGTTATCGCCAGCAAATTCGGTTTCAAATTCGACGGCGGAAATATCGTCGGCGTGGATGGCTCTGCAACCAATGCAAAATCAGCTGTCGAAGGCACGTTGAAGCGCTTGGGCATCGACTGCCTCGATCTCTATTACCAGCACCGCGTGGACCCTGCTGTGCCGATCGAAGAGACCGTTGGCGCAATGGCGGATTTAATCACGGAAGGCAAAATCAAGCATATCGGCCTGTCCGAAGCAGGACCAGAAACGCTCCGCCGTGCAGCGGCGGTTGCGCCAATCTCCGCCCTGCAAAGCGAATATTCGCTGTGGGAGCGCGATATCGAAGACGATATCCTGCCAACCTGCCGCGAACTTGGCATAGGCTTTGTGCCTTATTCGCCATTGGGTCGCGGCTTCCTGACAGGTTCGTTCCGTAGCCTTGACGAGCTGCCTGAGAATGATTGGCGGCGGCAAGACCCGCGGTTTCAGGGTGACAATTTTGCCGCCAACCTTGCGATTGTCGACGTCGTGGGCGAAATTGCGGCCAAGCACCATGCGTCACATGCGCAGATCGCGCTGGCTTGGATATTGGCGCAAGGCACCGACATTGTCCCGATCCCGGGCTTTAAACGCCGCGTGACAATGGAGGATAGCGCACGCGCGGTTGACGTTACGCTGGATGCCGACGATCTTTCCAGGCTCGATTTAGCGGCTCCGCGTGGCGGGACAGCAGGTCCGCGTTACGGCGAGCGTGGCATGCGGATGGTTCGGCTTTAAAAGCTGAACCATCGAAACAGGCCAGCGCCAGCGACATTCCAATATGGGTGCGCCCAAGTTGCGACGGCCCAGAGGATTATCCCCGCAATCCACGGACCGATCCCGACTTGGAACAAAGCCACGGGGTGGATGGCAAAATGCGTCCTGCCCAGCCACCCGTCCCATTCGGCGCCCATGAGCTTGCGTTTCTTGATTTCCTGCGCCTTTGAACCCACCAGTGCGAGGAAAACCAAGCTTCCGGCAAAAATGAAATTGTCGATCCGAGGCGCGACCAAAATATGCGCAACGCCCCACAGCGCAATGCCCCACATCATCGGGTGACGGGTTGCCTTGAACACACCAGAGGGTATTTGCCCCGCCATGGCGTCGGGCACACCCGGCAATGACGGATTACGAATGAACGATCCGGAAAACAGGACAGCCGCGACCAAAGTCAGCACGCTTGCAACGATCCACACGCCGTCACTGGCGGGCCACAGCGTCTCTCCCTTTGGCACACGCCCAAATTCAAAAAGCATCCAACCAAATGTCACGAACGAGACGAGCGAATAAAGCCCCAGAAATCCGTTTACACCGAATCTCATGACCATAATCGCGCGCCAAGGATGCGACATGACAAAATGGCTACCGACAAACAATATGGCGGCAGCAACCAAGAACACATATTCGCTCATAACCTCTACTCCCGCCGCCGGACGTCTCCACTCAATCGCAGACCATTAAATCAACGATCATATGCCTTTGGCAAATCACCCTCTGTTGGCCGCGCATAACGGTCACGCAGTCGGTTTTGACGATTACCCAATGGCTGTTCAACGCCGTCGATCATGACGGTTGTCGGCGCAGAGGACAGCTCAAGCGGATCGCCATCCCAAATAACCACGTCAGCCACTCTACCTGCCTTAAGGCTACCCAAACGGTCACCAACACCCATGATCTCGGCAGGAACCGAGCTAATCGCGGCAAACGCCTCATCCCATGTCAGGCCGGTCGCTCCGGGCACGCGCTCAAGGCTTACGATATTGCCTGCATATTGCGTCGTGTACCGCAGTTGGTGCGAATCCCGGTCATTGATCATGCCAATGGCAACCTGCACACCGGCATCTTTCATGCGACCGATATTGCTCTGCGTTGCCCCCAGCATTTCAAACGATGCGGGCAAGTCGTTCAACGCCGACGCGATAACGGGAATACGGGCTTGCGCGAGTTGCGGTGCGACCCGCCATCCTTCGCTTACCCCAACAAATACCATTTTGATCGATGGGAAGTCGCGTTTCAGCTCAATGAGCCGGAGCATATCATTTGCGCCTTCGACATGGATCAATAGACGGGTTTCGCCGCGCAGCACTGATAACAATGCCTTGGCGTCTTCTGCTTTTAGCAAATCATCGTCAAAGGTACCACGGCCTGCAGCATAATCCTGCGCTTCACGCAACATCGCGCGGAAATGCAAATGCGTTCCAGCGCGGCTTCCACCAGCGGCATCCGCACCCTCTTCACCGAATTCGGCAAACTGAAATGCACGTGCCTTGGTAACAGGATTACTGTCCGCTCCCAGATCCGCAATGGCGCCCTGCCCTGCGAAAATTGAAGCAGCGCCTTCAGGTGCGACGACTGCGCGCGTTACGCCGGCGGAACGGTTGACCGCAAATGGCGACCGGAACGGATCAATCGCAGGGGCAACGTCGATGGCTGCGGAGAAACCGCTGCGACCGCCACTTTTGTCGTTCGTGCCGTTAACGGCATCGACTTCAGCGAGACCAAGACGAGTGAAGCCAGCGAAAACGCCAGGCGTTACCCATTTTCCCGACGCGTCGATACGGCGTGCGCCCGACGGGACCGAAACACCGGCACCAGCAGCAACAACAACGCCATCACGCACGACCACAGTGCCACCATCAATGGGTGCGCTGCCATCGCCGATCACAACGCGGCCGCCGGTAATGGCAATGGTTTCAGCCGAAACGGGTGTCGCAAAAGCCGCAAGCGTAGCGGCAGCATAGAGGAAATGCCTCATTTCACATCTCCTTCACCGGGTTGGCCAAGCTCAAAGTCGCTGACCGGACGTATTTTCGGGTTGCTGGCATCAAACATCAACGCGCCATCAATCCAAACCTTGTCAGGACGCGCGTATACGCTGAGCGGATTGCCGTTCCAAAGCACCAGATCGGCCATTTTACCGGGCTTTAAACTGCCGGTTTTGTCCGAAATGCCAAGCGCCTTGGCTGGATTGTAGGTCAGCCATTTGATGACTTCCGCATCGCTGATATTGATGCCCATTCTACGACCATCGGCCTGCGCCTTTGCCGCCTCTTGGTTCAGACGCTGGATCTGGTTTTCATCATCGGAGTGAATGATCACGCACGCACCCGTGTTGTGCAATATCGCGGCATTTTCAGGGATCGCGTCATAGGCTTCCATTTTGAAGCCCCACCAGTCCGCCCAAACGGCCGAACACACGCCATTGTCGCGCAACAAATCAGCGATTTTGTAACTCTCAACCGCGTGGTGGAAAGTCGAAACCTTGTAGCCAAATTCTTTCGCCATATCGAGAACGAGCGCCATTTCGTCGGCGCGATAGCAGTGATTCTGGATCGAGATGTCGCCATCCAAAACGCCCGCAAGCGTTTCAAGGCCAAGATCGCGGGTATATTCCTTACCGCTGTCGCGTTTTTTCTTGTAATCCTGCGCCTTAATCCATGTCTGACGGTTGACGGCGATGTTGCCCATGCGGGTTGAGGGCATGCGCCCCTTGCTGCCATACACGCGCTTCGGATTTTCGCCGCAGGCCATTTTCATACCGTACGGCGCGCCTGGGAACTTCATGCCCTGCACCGTGCGCGCATAAACATTCTTTAGCACCACAGAGCGCCCCCCCATAAGGTTGGCCGATCCGGGCAGAATCTGCAGCGCAGTGACACCGCCATTGGCGAGCGCGCGGCTAAAACCCGGATCCTGCGGCCATACGCTGTGCTCCGCCCAAACTTCGGGCGTAGTCGGCGATGTCGCTTCGTTCCCGTCGCTATGGGCTTCCACCGATGGCGAAGGATAATCTCCGAGATGTGAGTGGATATCAATGATGCCCGGCGTCACAAACTTGCCTGCACCGTCCACAACAACTGTACCCGAAGGTATAACAGTGTCCGGCCCACCGACGCTGCTAATCTTGCCGCCCGAAATGAAGACGACGCCATTTTCGATTTTGCCGCCTTCGCCATCGTAAATGGTGACATTACGGATGGCGGTCGCAACGCCGGGATATGCCTTATATGTCGACGGAAACGGCACCGGTGCCTTTTCGACCGGCTTTGCAACAGGTGCCGCAGAAACCGTCTTTGGACCTTCTGCGTTCGAACAAGCCATAAGAGCCAGCGGCAGCACAAGATATGCGCTACGCAATGCATTAAATTTTGCCATCACTTAACTCCAGTTTGTGGGACGAATGCCAGCGGCAGCGGCTTCGCCTGCTTCTGCCTAATCTTCAAGATTTCCGTCGTCACGCAGGGTGTCGAGGTGCATCAGTTTCCTGATGAGCGGCGAAATTACGACAACCGCAACACCTACGCCAATCGCGATCCAGCCGATTTGGCTGTACACAGCCATAACGACTTCGCGGCCAGCACCTTCGCCGGATGCAGCTTCCGAACCCGTTGCAGAGGCGATGAGGCCCGCTACGAAATTACCGGTAGCTGATGCAAAGAACCATGTGCCCATGATCAACGAAGCGAGATGCGCCGGCGCGAGGCGGTTCATAGCGCTGAGGCCGACAGGTGACAGACACAATTCGCCGGTGGTGTGGAACAGGTAGATCAGGAAAATGAACAACACAGGAACCATGCTATCCGCGCCCGCAGCAGCAGAACCTGCGACCAGAACGAGGAAACCAATTCCGAGTTGTACAATGCCCAGACCGAACTTTGCCGGTGCAGAAGGTTCAAGCCCTTTGCGGCCCAGCGCGGTCCAAGCCCACGCAAACAGCGGCGCAAGCAAGACGATGTAAATCGCGTTCAACGATTGGAACACTGATGCGGGAACGCCAGCACGATCGACATGGCGGTCGGTAAACAGGTTAAGCGACGATCCAGCTTGTTCGAACAAAGCCCAGAACAGGATCGAACCGATAATTAGGAACATCGCCGCGAAAATGCGGTCACGGTCATGTGGTTCAAGCTTGCGAACAGCAGTCCACAAAACATACGCAACCAGAATGGCACCGGCGATACCAAGCATCGTCCCAACGATAGCCTGGTTTTGTACCAGCCACCAGCAAGCGGCAACGACAACCAAGCCGACCAAATACAAAAGCCACTCCAGCTTAATGCCCATCACAGGCTTATTCAAAGCTGCCGGATCAGCGGGTTCGCCGCGTCCAAGCAACAACGGCTTGAATAGGACAAATACAATGAGGCCAAACAACATACCGATGCCAGCAGCACCAAAACCAAATGACCAGCCATAGGTCTCACCGAGATAACCGCAGAGCAATGCGCCCAGCGCCGCGCCCAAGTTAATGCCCATGTAGAAAATGGTGTACGCACCATCGCGACGGACGTCGGTCCGTGGATAGAGTTGCCCAACAATCACGGAAATATTGGCCTTTAGAAAGCCTGATCCCACGATAATGAACGCCAGCGCAAGCCAGAAGATATTCAACGCAGCAGCATCTTGTCCGCCCGAGCCTTCAAAGCCCATGAGCAGATGCCCAAAGGTCAACAATATAGCGCCATATGTTACCGCTTTGCGTTGCCCAAGCCATCGGTCCGCCAAATAGCCGCCAAGTACCGGCGTGATATATACCAAAGCCGTGTAAGCGCCATAAATGGCGCCCGATTTTTCATCCGAAAAAAGCCAATGCTTTGTCAGATAAAAAATCAGCAGTGCGCGCATTCCGTAATAAGAAAAGCGCTCCCACATTTCGGCAAAGAATAGAACGAAAAGACCTTTGGGATGGCCAAGGAATGTCCCTGCTGCATCTCCATCTTGCGCATATGATGTCGCCATCGAGCGAAACCCCTCATTTCTGTTATGTTTGATGTCCCATTGAAAGGGACGATTGGCGGCGAACCTACCGAAAAAATTGCGCGTGTGAAGAATTTAATTGCGGATACCGTCAAAATTCGTCGAAGAGAGTGGAATGTTCAACGACCTCTCCTCCGTAATCCGCTATCTCGAAACCCGCCGGTCCGGCAAACCACGCGACATGGTGGAACCCGGGCCCGACCAAGCCACGCTGAACCGCATATTGCAGACCGCTATGCGCACCCCCGACCACGGCAAGCTATTCCCGTGGCGTTTTGTCGAGATCACCAACCGCAGCGCCTTTGCCGATCTCCTCACACATGCCTTCACCGCTGCCAATCCCGACGCGCGGCCTGCACAGATAGACGCGGCGGTTTCACCATCGCGCATGGCCCCAACGCTTGTCCTTTTGTTGTACGCGCCGCAGCCAAGTGCAAAAATTCCATTGTGGGAACAGCAGCTCAGCGTTGGCGCCGTCGGCATGAATCTGCTGCACGCGGCACATGCACATGGCTTTGTTGGAAGCTGGATTACCGGATGGGCAACCTACGACGACAGCGTGCGCAAAGCGATGTGCACCGGAGACGAACAAATTGCCGGGCTATTCTTCATGGGGTCCCCAGCCCTACCTCTTGAAGAGCGGCCACGCCCCGACCCGACGAACATCATCCGGCAATGGCCTTAAAAGTGCTGCCTTGACGCGACCTACTGTATTATGGCAGTAAGCACGTAATGAAAAACGACGTTAAACCCGTATATTTGAAATTGCGCGATGTGATTGCCGCCGCCATTTTGGACGGCGCCTATAAAGAAGGCGACATGTTGCCATCGGTTCGCGCATTTGCTGCTGACCAAGGCGCAAACCCGTTGACGGTCGCTAAAGCCTATCAGCTTTTTCAGGACAGCGGACTCGTGGACGTCAAGCGCGGTGTCGGTTTGTTTGTTGCGAATGGAGCGATTTCGAAGCTTCGCAGTTTCGAGCGCGATAATTTCATGCACAATATTTGGCCTGACGTAAAAGCCCAAATGCAGCGTGCCGGTATCGATCCGGCCGAATTACTGGCGCTTAGCTGACTTTTTTACCGCAGCTTTTGGCTGGTTCGCTTCCCATCACATATGCAGATCATATTGCTTCATCAGATCGTACAGCGTCGGCCGGCTAATCCCCAATAGCTTCGCTGCGTTGGAAATATTACCCTCTGTCCGCGCAACGGCTCGCGTAATCGCCTTACGGTCGGCAGCCTCGCGCGCGGCCTTCAAGTTGAGTTGCAGATCGTCCGCATTCCCGCCGCCCAGGTCGAGGTCATCCGCCGTGACAAACGCGCCCTCTGCCATGATAACCGCGCGCTTAACGCGGTTTTCAAGTTCGCGGACATTTCCGGGCCAGTTCCATGCATCAATTGCCGCCAATGCGCTGGTCGACAGGCCTTTAACCGTGGGGTTCATCTCGCGCGCAAATTTGCTCACGAAATGCTTGGCCAACAAAATTGCATCCCCCGTGCGCGCGGCAAGCGGCGGAATGTTGACCGTGACCTCTGCCAATCTGTAAAACAAATCATCGCGGAATGTTTGTTCCGAAATCATCTTGCTGAGATTTCGATGTGTGGCGCAGACAATACGGACATCCACATGAATGGCTTTGCGGCCGCCAATACGCTCAATATTGCGTTCCTGCAGAAAACGGAGCAGTTTCACCTGCAGCGCTAACGGGATATCGCCCACTTCATCCAAAAATAGCGTTCCGCCATGCGCCAGCTCAATTTTGCCCTCCATCGTTTTGACAGCGCCGGTAAACGCGCCTTTTTCATGGCCGAACAATTCGGATTCCAGCAAATTTTCAGGGATGGCGCCACAGTTGATGGCGACGAATGGCTTATCGCGCCGACCGCTGGCATTGTGCAAACCGCGCGCCAGCAATTCCTTTCCCGTCCCGCTGGCACCCAGTAGCAAAACCGAAATATCAGCGGGTGCGATCCGCTCGATCGTGCGTGTAACCTTTACCATCTCCGGCGATGCGGTGCGTATGGTTCCCAGCAACAGTGCGCCGTCGCTATCGGGATGCTGCAATAATGCGTTCTTCTCCTCCAGCGCACGCGCATGAAATGCACGCCGAACGATTAGGTGCAACGCGTCAATACCCAAGGGCTTAGGGTCCACATCCAAAGCACCGGCCGAAATGGCATGCAGCGCGCTTTGATGCGCGTCATGCTCCGACACGACAATGATTTTGGTGTCCGGCTCTACTTCGCGCAACAAGGCGAGCGCTTCTTCTCGACTGAAGGCGCAAAAGACGTCGAAACCTTCATATGACCATTTGCGTTGCTTCTGAAGACCAAGGTCATCTTCCACAATGAGAAGCTTTTGCGGATGTTCGGTCATTTATGCGGCCTCCTGATGAGACACGTCGTCACCACGATCATGCACGCCCGTTGTTTGGTCCGCAGAAGGTCATCCAGCGCCAGAAACGGCACCCCATAGGGTATGTAATGCCTAAAAAGCCGTATCATTGCGCCGCGTCCATGTGGACTTGCTAAAGGGCAATGGTAAAGTGTCGATTAATTTTACAGTCTGCCGTCACGTCCGGTGACATGCTTTACATGAAATTGAACATGCGCGATTTCACCAACGACTGACACACGCGACATTTGATCTACGCTTATGCAATTAAACCATCCGGTCGAATATGAATGGCGACATCCCGCGTTCGCGCTCATTGAATACAAGCACGCGCCCTGCGGGCGGCGCGCTGCGTTGCGGGCAGTCCGATCGCGTGCACGCAGGACAGCCCAATCCGATCGGCGTCGCTGCCGCGTCGCCTAAATCCCAGCCCCGCGCCGCAGCCAAGGGTGCCGCGAGCTTGGCATCAATACCCAAACAAATGGCGAATTCAGCTTCAACGCCGCCACTCACAGCGGTTTGCGGGTGCACCGTGCGTGACAACGTGAACCAGCGGCTTTTGTCCTCCAGCTCAACCAGATGCGGCATCAGCGTGCCCGGTCGTGCAAAGACATTGTGCACGTGCCACAAGGGACACCGACGGTCCGTTTCCACCAAGGGTGATGCGCTCGCGCCTGCATAACGCTTGCTGCTCTGCCCTGCCCGATCAATCCGCAGCATGAAAAATGGCAATCCGCGTTGCCCCACCCGCTGCAAAGTTGTTAGGCGATGCGCGACATGCTCAAAACCCGTCCCAAACCGGCGTTGCAACAAAATGAGATCATAGCCAGTCGCCTCGCAAGCGCGCAGGAAGCGGGCGTAGGGCATCATGACGGCTGCGGCGAAATAGCTGTGCAGATGGCGGCGGTAGAGACGCTCCCCTGCCCGTTCGGTAAAGGAGGCGCCAGCAACGAGCGCCTCAATCTCCGCCTTTGCCTCCAACATACCAAGTTGCAAGGCGGCGGCAAATGTGCGGCTTGCTGGATCCAAGAGCTCCGACAGCTGCAATTGCCGGGCATGGAGGTCTAACCGGCGCAATCGGTCGGGCATTACATCGAACGGCAATATCCGTATCGACAGCTGATGTTTCACGCGCAGCCGTTCGGTAATCGCGCCATACAAGTCCGCGTTGGTGAGACGCAGCTCATCTGCGAGGTTTTCAGCCTGGGAGTCCAAATCCGCAAAATGGTTGCGCCAGCGTTCAATTTCGCGCCGTGCCGATGCGATGGATTCAGGTTCAATGCTTGCGCCGCCTTGCAACGTGCCCGCTGCACCATGCGAACCGCCAGACAAACGGTCAAACGCACGGGCAAACGCTTCGGCTGCATCAGGGCTGGCGGCAATCCATTCTTCGACCTGTGTTCGATCGACCGACAGATCGGCAAACATGGGGTCACTCAACCGGCGGCGAATGGCCTCAACGCCGCCGCCGGGGGTTGTGCCAGTCAGTGTGCGTGGGTCGAAGTCATATGACTGCGCGAGCTTCAGCAACAAGGTGGCCGTGAGTGGCCGCTGGTTGCGCTCAATCAGGTTGAGGTAAGACGCGGATATGGTGAGCGCATCGGCCATAGCCCCTTGTGTCAGTCCGTTTGCGCGACGGATCCTGCGGACGGCATGACCGGCAAATAGCTTTTGTTCACTCATGACAGCGCCTTGTAAGTTATGTTACAGATTTACAATTAATCCTTAGATTATCTGCACTATAACACAACAAATATTACAAAATTGACTCGTCCTTTGGCCATTACAACCGCATATCTGCAGCCATACATCAGGTTACCGAAGGAATTGTAAATGTCGTACCAGTCGCTCATTGCTGAAAACAGCATACACATTGCCGCGAATAATGGCACATGGGACTCGATTAGCGCAGAGTCGGTGGCGCGTATGCAGTTGCAAAACCGTTTCCTGACAGGCCTCGACATTGCGCGCTACACCGCGAAAATTATGCGTGAAGATATGGCGGCTTATGATGCTGACCCCGCGCAATATACGCAGTCGCTCGGCTGCTGGCACGGGTTCATTGCGCAGCAGAAGATGATTTCGATCAAGAAGCATTTCGGCACCACCAAAAAGCGTTATCTCTACCTGTCGGGTTGGATGATCGCGGCTCTACGCAGCGAGTTTGGCCCATTGCCCGACCAATCGATGCATGAAAAGACAAGCGTCCCTGCCCTTATCAGCGAACTTTACACTTTCCTGCGTCAAGCGGACAGCCGGGAACTTAACCTGCTGTTCAAGGACCTTGATGACGCACGCGCCGCGAATGATGCGGCTAAGGAAGCACAGGCGCTTGCCAAAATCGAAAACCATGAAACCCACGTCGTGCCGATTATCGCGGACATTGACGCAGGTTTCGGCAATGCCGAGGCGACCTATCTTCTGGCCAAGAAGATGATCGAAGCGGGCGCATGCGCATTGCAGATCGAAAATCAGGTTTCGGACGAAAAACAATGTGGCCACCAAGATGGCAAGGTGACCGTCCCGCACGAAGATTTTCTGCAAAAAATTCGGGCCTGCCGCTACGCGTTTCTCGAACTGGGTGTTCCTGATGGAATCATCGTTGCGCGCACCGACTCCTTGGGTGCAGGCCTTACCAAGCAGATCGCGGTATCGAAAGAAGCTGGCGACCTTGGCGACTTGTACAACAGCTTCCTCGATTGCGAAGAAATCGACCCGAGCACAGCGCAGAATGGCGATGTCATCCTGAACCGCAATGGGAAGCTTTTGAAGCCAAAGCGTTTGCCGTCCAACCTTTTCCAATTCCGTTCAGGAACAGGCGAAGACCGCTGTGTTCTGGACTGCATCACATCGCTGCAGAATGGCGCTGACCTGATCTGGATCGAAACCGAAAAGCCGCATATTGATCAGATTGCCGGCATGGTCGACCGTATCCGCGAAGTCGTTCCCAACGCCAAATTGGCCTATAACAACTCGCCAAGCTTCAACTGGACGCTCAATTTCCGTCAGCAAGTGTTCGACGCCTGGGCTGCAGAAGGTAAGGACGTGTCGGGTTACGACCGCACAAACCTGATGAGCGCAGCATATGACGAGACCGAATTGGGCACTCAAGCCGATATGTGGATCCAGAATTTCCAACGCGACTCTGCGAAGCGTGCGGGCATTTTCCACCACCTGATCACCTTGCCAACATATCACACCGCGGCATTGAGCACCGACAATCTGGCGAAGGATTATTTTGGCGAAATGGGTATGCTTGGCTATGTTGCCGGCGTCCAACGCAAGGAAATCCGCCAAGGTATCGCCTGTGTTAAGCACCAGAATATGTCGGGTTCCGACATTGGTGACGAGCATAAGGAATATTTCGCTGGCGAAGCCGCGCTGAAGGCCGGTGGTAAAGACAATACCATGAACCAGTTCAGCAACGCAGCGTAAGAAAGGTGAATCCATGAGCGAACCTGCACGCGCCCGCGCTGTATTGTCGACCGAGGACCTCACGCTTTTGAGGCAGGCCTTGGTCCACTATCTGGAAGCGATCAAGGATCAGCCGGAGTCGATCAAATTTGCCCGCCTCTACCACCGTTTGGGGAGCGCAGGCGGCAAGTAAGCGCAGATTTTTACGAGTTTTCCTGGGGAGGAAAACACCTAACCGCCGGCAGAAATGTCGGCGGTTTTTTCTATGGGCCAACGCATTGCTGCTAATATTTTCTTAAGGCCGTTCATATACCCCCCTTGCAACCAAACAGGCTGGGGCACGTGGATAATACTCTAAAAATGTTGCTTGGGATTCTGTCGGTCACCGGGTTCATCACCGTGGTCATTCCGCAGGGCGATCCCGTTGCGCCCCGCGAAGCTGCAGATATCGCGACCCAGGAAGTTAACACGCCGCCGCCCGAACCAACTGCACCGTTACCCTCTCCGCCACCATCGCCGCCGCCTGTTCCATTCGATTCTGGGGTTTCTGTTGAATTTATAACAGGTGCACCATCGATTGACGCCAGACCAATTCAAGCCGATTTCGGATTGCCATTTGGCGTATCTCCGCGATCAGACCGAGAAAATCCGGACGCACCCCGAAAGAACAAAATTGGCTATTCACCGCCGCTATTTGGCATGGCGGGCGCACCTGTACAAAAGGAGGAAAAGAAGGTGGAGGAGAACAGGGAGACGAGCGCCCCCTTACGCGTTGAACCCAACAACCAAGTTTATTGCGCAGTCCAGCCACCATCAACCGATAGGTTCGTTCCGGTAATCGCGCTGGCCTCATCCCGGCACAGGAAAACCGCCAAAGCCGCCAATTGTTCAACCTGAACAAATTTTTTCTGCGGTTGGTTGGCCAGCAACACATCGTTGATGACCTGTTCGCGCGTCAACCCGCGTGCCTTCATCGTATCGGGAATTTGGTTTTCAACCAAGGACGTCCACACATATCCCGGGCAGATATTGTTGACGGTTATGCCTTGCGTCGCGACCTCAAGCGCAACAGTCTTGCTGAAACCTGCGAGGCCATGCTTTGCCGCGTTATACGCTGACTTAAACGGTGACGCGACAAGGCTGTGCATCGAACCGGTGTTGATGACCCTGCCCCATCCCTTTGCCTTCATCGCGGGCAAGGCCGCTTTTGTGGTATGAAATGCGGACGACAAGATGATCGACATGATTGCGTCCCATTTGTCTTCCGGGAATTCATCAACCGGGGCGACATGCTGGATGCCAGCATTGTTGATCAAGATATCGGGCGATCCCAGTTTCTCGCTACATTCAGCGACCATCGCCCTGATTTCATCTGGCTTCATCATATCCGCGCCAGAATGGAGTGCTTTCCCACCACTTGCAGCGGCGAGTTCCGTCACATAGCCTTGTATGGCATCCGCATCACCAAAACCGTTGATCATCACATTGGCGCCCTCGGCCGCCAGTGCGCGCGCATAACCCAGACCAATGCCAGATGTTGAACCCGTGATGAGCGCTGTTTTGCCTTGGAGGAACATGGGAGATAGCCTTTGCGTTAGGGATGGACTTTATTTGCGTTCTACATCGCTAAACCCAATGTTGGCGCAGGACAATATGGCAGAATGCGAAGACCAAATAGGTGCAATTATATTAAAGGCCTGTCATAAGCGCCGCATGCGTTTGAATGATTGTCATAATGTCGCCGATTTTCGCCAGCTGGCGAAGTCGCGCCTGCCGTCACCTATCTTCAACTATATCGACGGCGCAGCCGATGATGAGCGGACGAAAGGTCGCAACAATTCGTCGTTTGACGACTGCGACCTTGTGCCCAATGTGCTCGCGGGCGTTTCGGATATCGACACGAGCGTTCGCGTCATGGGCAAAGACATTGCCATGCCGCTCATGTTATCGCCAACCGCGTTGCAACGCTTATTTCATTGGCAAGGTGAACGCGCCGTTGCCGCGGTGGCGCAGCAGTTTAACACATGGTTCGGCATTTCATCGCTTGCCACGGTCAGCATTGAGGAAGTCGGCGAACGCATCAAGACGCCGAAGCTGTTTCAGCTATATATCCACAAGGACAAAGGCCTAAACGCGTCGATGATCGAACGCTGTAAAGCCGCGAAATTTGATGCCATCGCGCTGACCGTCGATACGATCGTATCGGGCAATCGGGAACGCTGCCTGCGCAGCGGCTTCACCTCGCCGCCGCGCTTTACACCTGCGTCGGTTCTGAGCTACGCGATCCATCCAGCATGGGCGCTGAACTATATATTCCGCGAGAAATTCTCGCTTCCCAACCTGCAAACACATGTTGACGCAGGTACCAATGTCGCGGTGTCTGTGGCCGAATATTTCAATACTATGCTCGACACGTCGATGGATTGGAAAATGGCGGAGAAAGTCCGGTCCGACTGGGGCGGCGAATTTTGCTTAAAGGGCATCATGTCCGTTGATGATGCCAAGCGGGCAGTCGACATCGGCGCGACTGCGATCATGGTGTCCAACCATGGCGGGCGGCAATTGGACGGGTCGCGGGCACCATTCGACCAGATTTCCGAAATCGCCGACGCCGTTGGCGGTAAGATCGACATCATCTGCGACGGTGGCGTGCAGCGCGGCAGCCATGTATTGAAGGCGCTGGCTGCAGGCGCGACAGCATGCTCGGGCGGACGGCTGTATCTGTACGCATTGGCCGCAGCGGGCCAACCGGGTGTTGAACGTATCGTTGGCAAATTGCGCGACGAAATTGATCGGGACATGCGATTGATGGGCGTCAAATCCGTCGCGCAGCTTAACCGTTCTATGTTGCGCTATCGTTAGGCTCTTGCGCACCTGCAACGTCAGGAAAGCAGCTTTAGCGCGTGCTCACCAAGAACCAGATTGCGACCATCGCCAATAGAACCGCAAATATGCGGCGCACTTGGTTCCGGCGGTTGCCCACCGTCATCCATCCATGCGCCTGCGCCGCCAATGCAACGATGACGAGGTGCACCGCTGTAGCAATGGCAACATAGCATGTCGACAGCAGAAAGGTTTGCGGCGCAATCGGTGCATTGGTTACGATATAGGCTGGCAGGACCGTGACAAAAAACACCGCGGCCTTTGGGTTCAGTAAGTTGAGCAGCAAGCCGTGGCGGAACCATGCCGCCATGGCCGTCGCGTCTATGTGGTTGGCAGCAACTTCTTTCTCCCCGACCCATATGTGCCAAGCCAGCCATAATAAATATGCCGCACCTGCGAAGCGCAGCAAACTAAAGGCAAAAGGCGAGCGGGCTGCGAGCGCGGCGAGCCCCATGGCCGAAACCAAAGCAAGAATCGCAAGGCCCGTTGCAATGCCTGCCACAGCGGCGAAACCCGACCGCTTCCCTTGCGTCGCGCTGGTCAATGCAAGCCATCCCATGTTCGGCCCCGGGGTCAGTTCAATCAGCATTGTGGTGATAAGAAAGGGAAGGAACAGCGCGGTCATCATGCGCATTTTATACACGCCTTCACCCGATAGTCGATTGCGCTTGGTTTTGCGCGTCAACACACCCATTTAGGGTTCATGACCAATTACTCCTTGCTTGACCTTGTTCCCGTTGTCGAAGGTGGCTCAGTGGCTGGCGCGCTCGCCAATGCCGCAGACCTTGCGGCCCACGCCGAAAGTCTGGGCTTCAGCCGCTATTGGGTTGCCGAACATCACGGGATGCGCGGCATCGCCAGCGCGGCCACCAGCGTTGTTATTGGGCATATTGCCGCAGCGACCAAATCGATCCGCGTTGGCTCAGGCGGCATCATGCTGCCAAACCATGCGCCATTGGTCATTGCCGAGCAATTTGGCACGCTGGACGCGCTTTACCCCGGCAGGATCGATCTTGGACTGGGCCGTGCGCCCGGCAGCGACCAACGCGTTGCCGCCGCGATCCGCCGAACATTGGATAGCGACCCGAACGCGTTCCCGCGCGATGTGATGGAATTGCAAAGCTATTTTGCCGATGATGGCAAAACCGGCATCGTCGCAACACCCGGCGCGGGCGCGAATGTGCAACTTTATATCTTGGGCAGCAGCCTCTACGGCGCGCAAGTCGCCGCTGCATTGGGCTTGCCTTTCGCCTTCGCCAGCCACTTTGCGCCGCAAATGCTCGACGAAGCCCTGCACATCTACCGCAGCCATTTCCGGCCAAGCGCCGTCTTGGACAAACCCTATGCGATGGCCGCATTCAACATCATCGCGGACGAAACCGACGCGGAGGGAGAGTTTTTGGCGAGCTCGCTAATGCAAAGCTTCGTCGCCCTACGCACGGGCAACCCGCGCCAAATGCCGCCACCGGTCGAAGGCTATGTGGCGTCGCTGCCGCCACAATTTACGTCCGCGTTGAACGATATCTTATCTGCCAGCGCCATCGGCTCCGCTGACACCGTAAAAGCCGGCGTCGAAGCGTTTTTGGCACGCACGCAAGCTGACGAAATCATCGTCGCCTGTTCGATTTTCGATCATGAAAAACGAAAACGAAGTTTGGAGATAGCGGCGGAGGTCTTTGCCAACCTTAATTGACATGTTACCAATTTTTGGTATCATTTGTGCATGGTAGCAAAAAACACGTCTATTGCCTTGGGCGACCACTTTTCGGACTATGCTCGAAGTAAGGTAGAATCTGGCGAATATGGCTCAACGAGCGAAGTGATCCGCGAGGCGTTGCGGCTGCACGAAGAGCGATCTGTGTTTAAACATAAGTTGCTCGAGGCGCTTGATGAGGGTTTGGCCAGCCCTGTTGATGAGAATTTCGATATCGATCAGTGGCTGGATGAGGAATTCCCGCGCAAGTGATGCGCATCCATTTCCGCACTGCCGCATCCGCCGACATGCGAAGAGTCGCCCGCGAGACCAGAGCGGCGTGGGGCGAGGCGCAGGCATATAAATATTCCAGACAGTTGCGCGACGACATCACGTCACTGGCCGAATTCCCGCTACGCTTCCCGGAATTTAACTCCCGCCCCGGCTTGCGCCGAATGAACAGCGGGCGGCATGCGGTGTTCTATCTGACGTCGGACGATCGGATCGAGATTGTGCGCGTAGTGCACGTGGCTAGTGATTTCGAACAGTGGTTGTAGCAAAGTGCGTTTTCACTGCAATTTAGCGCGCACGCAAGCAGACGAAATCATCGTCGCCTGTTCAGTTTTCGATCATGAAAAACGAAAACGGAGCCTGGATATAACAGCCTCCGTTTTCGCAGAACTTAGTAAACGCGTGGCTTCGGCTTGATATACTCTGCCTCGTCGGTCAGCGTATAATCATGCACTGGGCGGTAGTCGATTTTCACCGCGCCGCCAGATCCGCCCCAACCTTCAAACCATGAAGCGGTGTGCTTCATCCAATTTTCATCGTCGCGCTCTGGATAATCCTCATGCGCATGCGCGCCGCGGCTTTCCTTACGGTTGTTGGCGCTTTCGATGGTGCAGACAGCCTGCGCCATCAAATTATCGAGCTCCAGCGTTTCGATGAGGTCGGTGTTCCAAATCATGCTGCGGTCGGTGACGTGCACGTCGGCAAGACGTTGATTGACCTTTTGCATCTCGATAACGCCTTCGGCCAGCAATGCGGTGTCGCGGAAAACCGCAGCGTGCTTTTGCATTGTCCGCTGCATTTGCAGACGAATGTCTGCAGTCGGCGAACCGCCCTTTGCCGCACGGAACTTGTCGACGCGGGTCAGCGCCAAATCGGCGGCGTCTTTCGGAAGCGCCTTGTGCGGCGCACCGGGCGTCAATGACGATTTCAGATGCAAGCCCGTTGCCCGTCCGAATACGACCAAGTCGATCAATGAGTTTGATCCAAGCCGGTTCGCGCCATGCACCGAAACGCACGCTGCTTCGCCAACCGCGTAAAGGCCCGGCACGATGACTTCGGGATCGTCACCAACCTTGGTGACCACCTGACCATGATAATTGCACGGAATTCCGCCCATGTTGTAGTGCACCGTTGGTGTCACTGGCAGTGGTTGACGTGTCAGATCGACGCCAGCGAAAATCTTTCCGCTTTCGGTAATGCCCGGCAAACGCTGCGCCAAAACCTTGGGATCGATATGGTCGAGATGTAGGTAGATATGGTCCTTATGCGGGCCGACACCACGGCCTTCGCGCATTTCAAGTGCCATCGAACGGCTGACAACGTCGCGTGATGCCAAATCCTTCGCGGACGGCGCATAACGCTCCATGAAGCGCTCGCCTTCGCTGTTGGTCAGATATCCGCCTTCACCGCGCGCACCTTCGGTAATCAACACGCCTGCGCCGTAGATGCCGGTCGGGTGGAATTGCACGAATTCCATATCTTGAAGCGGAAGCCCGGCGCGCAGCACCATGCCGCCACCGTCACCGGTGCAGGTATGCGCCGACGTTGCGGAGAAATACGCACGGCCATATCCGCCAGTTGCCAGCACGACGGCATGGCTCTTGAAACGGTGGATGGTGCCATCTTCCATGCACATGGCAATCACGCCGCGGCATTCGCCATTTTCCATAATCAGATCGAGCGCGAAATATTCGATGAAGAAATCCGCATCATATTTCAGGCTCTGCTGATACAGGCTGTGCAACATCGCGTGACCGGTGCGGTCGGCCGCTGCGGCCGTACGCTGAACGGGGGGGCCTTCGCCCATATTCTGCATGTGGCCGCCAAAGGGGCGCTGATAAATTGTGCCGTCGGCATTGCGGCTAAACGGAACGCCGGCATGCTCAAGCTCATACACCGCAGCAGGCGCTTCACGCACCATATATTCGATCGCGTCTTGGTCACCCAACCAGTCCGATCCCTTTACGGTGTCGTACATGTGCCAAGTCCAATGGTCCGGCGAGTTGTTGCCAAGCGACGCCGCAATTCCGCCCTGTGCCGCAACCGTATGCGAACGGGTGGGGAAAACCTTGGTGATACAGGCTGTTTTCAAACCAGCTTCAGCGCTGCCCATCGTGGCGCGCAAGCCAGAGCCGCCGGCACCGACAACAACCGTGTCATAAGTGTGATCGATAATCTTATAAGCGTCTGACATCAGGCGGATGCTCCGGTAAATGCTAATTTTGCTACGACGAAAATGCCGAACACGGCGCTCGCGACGACATAGAAGTTGAGAAGCGCCATTGCGCCAAACTTCAATCCTTCGTCATGCACATAATCTTCAATCAAAACCTGAAGACCAAGGCGCGCGTGCGAAAAAATGTTGACGATCATCAATATCATCGGGACCGCAACGGTTGGTTGAGCCAGCCATTGCGCCAAAGTTGCTTGATCAAAATTCGGCATTAGAAGCAGTGAGACGACGAGCCACGTGGTCAGCAAGATATTGCCAATCGCGGTTAGGCGCTGTTTCAACCAATGTTCGCCGCCATGCTTTGCTGAACCCAGCCCGCGCACGCGCCCGATATATGTTCTACTGTCCATCATCAAACTCCAAGAAAGCGCGATGCCACAAACAGGACAACGAATGCAGTTGCAAAAAAGGCCGCAATGAATGCAGCCGAAGCCCAGGTCCGGTTCGACTTCAATTCGTAACCAGCGCCAATATCCAAAACGAGGTGGCGAATGCCCGATGCGAGATGCTGGAAAAAGCTGAAGGTTACAGCAAGGCCCAAAAGCCGGAAGAACCAGTTGACGGCCATTTCAAAACCGGTTGCGCTTTCGCCTGCGGAGACAACATATTTTTGGAAGGTCGCATAGCTTTCTGCGCCACCACCAATCGCCGACAACCACCACAGCAAGGTGACCATACCCACCGTCGAGAGGATGAATCCTGTTGCACGGTGGAAAATCGAAATCGCCATCTGCGGTGACCAGCGATACACCTGCAAATGCGGTGATAACGGGCGGTTCGGGTTTTTCGCCATGATTTCAGCGTCCTTCATTTAAGCGCGGCCTGTATTAAGCGTCGCTCTTTAATCGTTTAATGGCGTGGCGCAAGGCCTGCACCGTCAGAATCGCGCATTGGGATGATGGATTTGTTCAATCACAAGTTTCCACAAAATCTGCGCCAGAGCATCGGAGGCGTTTGGCCAATAACCGCCTGTTAACCATTTCCCGCTTAAACATGTGAAATCGGTCCGCATTGCGGAAGACAATGACACAGGAATGCGCGTATGGCAGAGAAACAGGACATTAAACCATCGGACGTCCAGGCGATTATTGATGTCTTTGTCGAAGACAAAAGCTTTGCGCCCCGCTGCCGCAAAGTCGGTGAACTGTTGAAAGACCGGCTATACGACATCAGCAGCTATTATTGGGATTATTGGATCAGCATGGGCAAGTTTCCTGAAATGCAGGATCCCGAAAATGTTGAAAAAGCCCGCACCAAAACAGCCACCTTTATTGAGAAGCGCCTCAGCAATATCGATGGCGCTGAATGGTCAAAGTTTCTCACCCGTCAAATCATGGACTCGTGCCAACGCGGCATTCCACTCGAGAATGTTAATGCAGCGTCCACCCGCGTCAACAGCTTCACCCTAAAGTTGCTTGGTGAAGTATATGGCGTCGAACAGAAAGATTATCAGGATCTGGCGGCGGCCGTTCTGACGGCAACCGGTCTGGAACTATCGATCATGGCGATGTGCTATACGTCATATAGCACCAATCAGAACATGACACGCCGCCGGGAACAAACGGCGCAGTTTGAATCCGACATTGGCATTGCTGCACATGAGGTTGCAGACCGCACAGCCATGTTGCGCCAACAAGCTGCGAGCAGCTCGCAAATGGCGAACGGCATGCTGTCCAAGGCGTCTGAAGTTGCGGCAGCGTCTGAACAATCTGCAGTTGCCATGCGCGAAGCCGCCCAAACTGCCGCAGGCCTCATCCGCGCCATTGAAGATGCGCGGACAGAAGTGGAGACCGCCGCCGACGTTGCAAACCGCGCCGCCGCCGTAGCAACAAAAGGTGCAGTCGCGACAGATACGCTTTCCGAACAATCCCAATCCATCGAGTCGATATTGGGGCTTATCCGCGACATTGCGGGGCAAACCAACTTGCTGGCGTTGAATGCCACGATCGAAGCGGCACGTGCAGGCGATGCAGGCCGTGGTTTCGCCGTGGTCGCACAGGAAGTGAAAAGCCTCGCAAATCAAACGGCGCAGGCAACCGACGAAATTGCGCAGAAGATTTCATCCATTCAAAGTGCGACCAAGGCGTCGGTTGAATCCAACGCATCCATCCGCGAAACCGTTGACGAAGTGCGCATGTCTGCCGAACGCATCCGGCGGGCGATGGAAGACCAAGCACAAACGGTTACGATGATTACCGCGTCCGTTGATGAAACCGCTTTGGCCGCCGATTTAATGTCGAACACTATCTCCGCCATCCGCAGCGATACGGAAAATGTGGTGTCGGAAATCATGCAGCTTGAGGGCGGGTTTAGTGAAGTGAATGAGAAAATCTCATCGCTTCAAGCCAATGCCACGCGCTTTGTTGGAAACCTCATCCGATAACTTCGGTTGAAATTTTGTCGGTGCTGTGAAAAGCAGCGCGGATGAAAACCCATATCCTTATCACCGGCGCATCACGCGGCATCGGCGCTGCTGCCGCCGCCAGCTTTGACCCTGCAACGACTAATGTGCTGGCACTGTCCAGCAAGGATGGTGATCTTTGCGATCCTGCAACACCACAGCGGCTTTGGAACCATGCGCTTGATCGCCTTGACGGGCGTGTGAATGTGTTAATCAACAATGCCGGGATATTTGAACAAAACCCGATTTCGGTCTCGGACGAGGAATGGCTCGCCAACTGGAACCGGACCATGCAGATCAACCTGACGGCAAGTTCCGACTTGTGCCGCCGCGCTGTCCTGCATTGGCAAGAATCGAACGCGAGCGGCAGGATCGTTAATATCGCCAGCCGCGCTGCGCATCGCGGGGATAGCCCGGCCCATTGGCATTATGCGGCATCAAAGGCCGGTATGGTCGCCATGACCAAGACCATCGCACGGGCTTACGCGGCCCAAAAAATCTATGCCTTTGCCATATGTCCTGGATTTACCATGACCGGCATGGCGGACGATTATCTCGCAAGCCGCGGCGGCGATAAGCTGCTCGCCGATATTCCGCTGGGCAAGGTCGCGGATCCCGAAGAGGTCGCGGCGATGGTGAAATTCTGTGCACTGGATGCGCCGCCGTCGATGACAGGCGCCGTGTTGGACATAAATGGCGCGAGCTATGTACGCTAAGCTGGGCACCCTATTGGCGTTAGCCCTGACGGCCTGTGCGCCGGTCCCAGCGGTCACAGCCATGAGCAGTAGAGCCACACTCGCGTCACAGTGCCAAGGCCGTGACGGCTGGAGCGACCCTGCCCCGCCCGCACATATTTTCGCCAATGTGTATATGGTGGGTACATGTGGCATCGTGTCTTTGCTGGTCACGTCACCCAAAGGTCATATCCTCGTCGACGGCGCGACCGCCGAAGCTGCGTCGTTCATTGCCGACAATATCCGAAAGCTTGGTTTCGAACCGACAGATGTGAAATATCTGGTCAGCAGTCATGAACATTATGATCATGTTGGCGGGCTTGCAGCGTTGAAGGGCATTACGGGTGCCCGCATGCTGGCACGGGCCGAAGCCCGCAAAAGCCTGGAGACCGGTATTTCAGACCCTACAGACCCGCAATTGGCAATATTGCCGCCCTTTGCGGGTATAAAGGTGGACCAAATCGTCCGCGACGGTGAAACCATCAGCCTTGGCCCGATAAGAATGACTGTCATCGCCACGCCCGGCCATTCCCCGGGTGGAACGAGTTGGACCTGGAAATCATGCGAGGGTGCGACCTGCCATCAATTTGTTTTCGCCGACAGCCTTGGCGCTGTGTCTGCTGAGGCATACCGGTTTACCGACCACCCAGAATATGTGGCCGTGTTAAGGGTGACCATGAAACGTGTTTCCGAACTAAAACCATGCGACGTCCTGATCGCACCGCACCCCGCGCAATCACGTTTCTTTGAACGCATTTCGGGCAAGGAACCTCTCGCCGACCCTGCAGGCTGTGCACATTATGCGAAAGCAGCGATGGAGCGGCTTGATGCCCGGTTAGCCAAAGAAGCCGCACAATGAGCTGGAAAGTGACCCTGCCCTGCACCCGCATGGAAGCGGAAGCGCTAAACAATGATGATGAGTGGATGGCGGCATTGGAACCCATGCCGACCATCGTTGCGGACGAGGTTGAAGCCTTCAATGACGAAAAATGGCGGCTTGAAGCCTATTTTAACGAGAAGCCAAACGCACAGGTCATCGCCGCCATCCAAATCCGCTTACCCAGCGCCGTCAACGCAAAGGCGGTGGTTGAAAAACTTCCCGATGCCGACTGGGTCGTCATGAGCCAACAAGGGCTTCAGCCGGTGCATGCCGGACGCTTCTATGTCCACACAATGGCCAACAAGGGCACAGTGCCTTTCGGCGCAACCCCGTTCCAAATTGAGGCCAGCCGCGCCTTTGGCACGGGCGGACATGAAACGACCAGCGGCTGTCTTGATATGCTCGACAGAATGAAACGTGCTGGCAAACACTTTGACCTGATTGCCGACATCGGGACCGGGACTGGCCTGCTCGCTTTTGCCGCGCATGCGTTGTGGCCGAAAGCCTATTTGACGGCATCGGATATCGACCCGGTCAGCATTGATGTCACAGCGGCCAATGCTGCGGTCAACAACGTCCCTTGCGGCGTTGCGCAGGGCCAGCTGGCGCTGTGTGTGGCCGCAGGGACAGCGCACGACCTTATCACTGCCCGCGCACCTTATGACTTGGTGATCGCCAATATTTTGGCGGGCCCGTTAATCGAGCTTGCGCCGTCGCTGTCGGCGATATTGCGCGAAGGTGGCTCGCTGATATTGGCTGGGTTGCTGAATACGCAGGCAGAAGCCGTCACGCGGGCATATCGCCTGCACGGCTTTCGATTGCAAAAACGCAAGGATATGGGCGATTGGCCATGCCTGTGGCTCGTCAAGCGCCGCAATTATGGCTGGCAACGCCCGCTGCGCGCGTCAGGCCGCACCAGTCAGCCGCCGGGTGATTTTGGAACCTGGTAACGACTGGCACCCTTAAAATATGCCTGCGTACCCTTATTGATAAGCGCATCTTCGGCAATGGTTTCACCAACCGATATGTCGGGCAAGGATTCAAGGCGCTCGTACAATGGCGCGAAATCGGTCTCGACGGTCAGCTGAAGCAGCTGTTCCATGCTGGAGACCACAAAATAGTTCTGCTGAAAATCATCAATGCGGTAATGGCTGCGCATCACGCGCAGCAGGTCAAAAGCGATCCGGTTGGGACTTGGGTCCTCCAGCGCAAAAATGCTCTCTGCATAGCTTGAGACGATCCCAGCGCCGTAGATCCGCAAACCATCCGCCTGCTGAATAAGGCCGAACTCCACCGTATACCAATATAGCCGCGCGAGATGGTCCAGCGCGCCAAAACCGCGCGAGCGCAATCCGCCTTTGCCATAAGCCACCATATAATCGGCAAATACGGGGTCGGCCAACATGGGCACATGCCCGAACACATCATGGAAAATATCTGGCTCTTGCAGATAATCCAGCTGCTCCGGCGTCCGGATAAAATTACCTGCCGGAAAACGGCGATTGGCGAGATGGTCAAAAAACACGTCGTCAGGAACCAAGCCCGGTACGGCAACGATTTGCCAACCGGTGGCCGCCATCAACCGCGCGTTCAATTCGCGATAATCCGGAATGCCGGGGCACGTGAGCTTCAAAACATCGATCCCGCGCAGAAATGCGTCCGCCGCACGGCCCGTTAGCATCGCGGTTTGGCGCGCAAAAAGCCGGTCCCACATCGCATGTTCATCAGCGCCGAAGGCGTCCCAATTCTGTGGCACGGTCCAATCGGCATTTGCGCCGGAAGGCGGCGCGTCATAAACATGGCTCGAGCTATCCATAGTAATTAGTTACACTTGAAACTGTTTTGCATCAACCGCGTTGGTCGCGATCTCATCAGTTCACAAGACGTTGCAGGCCCCCGCTAAGCCTCCGCCACAATGCGGGCCCATTCGGCCTCATCAATGACTTGAATGCCAAGGGCCGTGGCCTGTTTCAGCTTCGACCCCGCGCCGGGGCCCGCCACGACCAAGTCGGTCTTTGCACTCACCGATCCAGCAGATTTTGCGCCAAGTGCTTCCGCTTGGGCCTTCGCCTCATCCCGGCTCATGGTTTCAAGTTTTCCGGTGAACACGATATTTTTACCCGTCCACGCGCTTTCACGGACATTTGAAACATAAGCAGCCGGCGTGATTTCGCTCAAAAGATCATTCCAAACCGACCTATTGTGCGGTTCGTGGAAGAAATCGCCAAGTGCCTCGGCAACTGCCCCACCAACGCCGTCAATCGCGGTGACATCCGCGACAGCCGCTTCATCACCCTGCGCCAAACGCAGCCCGATGTTACCGACCGCTTCTACCGTTCCAAAGGCTTTGAACAGATCGCGCGCAGTAACTGCACCGATATGGCGAATGCCAAGGCCAAAGAGCAATTTGGCGCCATCGGGCGCGCGCTTCGCCTCAATTGCTGCCAACAGATTATCCACAGACTTATCCTGCC
>DLOZ01000032.1:148218-148366 GCA_002479765.1 Sphingomonadales bacterium UBA7471
TTATCCACAGACTTATCCTGCCATCCATCGCGCGATAAAATATCTGCACGGCGGGCCTTCAACCGGAAAATATCTGCCGGACTTTCAAGCCAACCTAGATCGAAAAACTCTTGAATGGTCTTCTCGCCAAGCCCCTCAATATCCAGCG
>DLOZ01000021.1 GCA_002479765.1 Sphingomonadales bacterium UBA7471
GAAATGGAGCAATCGGGCGGCGTGTTTGCCGAACAGGTCATCCGGCCCACGGGGCTTATCGACCCGCCAGTCGAGATTAAACCCGTTGAGGATCAGGTGCAGGATTGCATCAACGAATGCCGCAAGACGGCAGAGGCAGGTTTCCGGACATTGGTCACCACGCTGACCAAGCGCATGGCAGAAGACCTGACCGAATTCATGCATGAGGCTGGCTTGCGCGTGCGCTATATGCACAGCGATGTGGAGACGTTGGAACGCATTGAGCTGATCCGTGACTTACGGCGCGGCGTGTATGACGTGCTTGTCGGCATCAACCTGCTGCGCGAGGGTTTGGATATTCCCGAATGCGGGCTCGTCGCAATCTTGGATGCGGACAAGGAAGGCTTTCTGCGCAGCGAAACATCGCTGATTCAAACCATTGGCCGCGCCGCACGTAACGTTGAAGGTCGCGTTATCCTATATGCCGACCGGATGACGGGAAGCATGGAGCGCGCGATTCGCGAAACCGACCGCCGCCGCGAAAAACAACATGCTTATAATATCGAACATGGCATCACGCCCGCGACCATCAAGCGCGATATCCACGATATTGTTGCCGATACGGCCAGCCGCGATTCAGTGCTGGTCGAAATTGACGCCGAGGGCGCCAATAACCTCGTCGGCCATAATCTGCGGGCCTATATCGACGACCTTGAAAAGAAGATGCGTGCTGCTGCTGCGGATCTTGAATTTGAAGAGGCTGGACGTCTGCGCGATGAAATTCGCTCATTGGAAGCCACCGAGCTTGGCCTGCCGCACCAGCAACATGTCGCCGCCCCGCGCGGCCGATCAACCGAAGGTCAGCCCGGCACACGCAAAATGCGGTACGGAAAGACGCAACGGAAATTCGGCAAATAAGCCTTAGCTTTTACGTTTTCAGTTGAAGAGCCGAATGAGCGCGGAAATCCCGGCAAGGCCAAGGATGCCCGCGACAAAACTGCGCCACAGGCTGGGCGGCACTTTGCCAAAGGATTTCGCGCCCAGCCAGTTGCCTGCCAGCACAGACGGAAACAGCAACAGCGATAGCCACAATAAGCGCGCGTCGGCCAAGCCCAAGGCAAAGGCCGAAATCGTACCCGCAATCGCCGTGGCGAAAAACACGAGCATCATCGATGCGCGCGCTTCCTTGGGCGGAATTGGCTGGCGCAGGTAGAATGGCACAACAGGCGGGCCGGGCATCGCGGCAAAGCCGGTTAGGATGCCCGATGCAATCCCGGTCGCTGCGGTCTCTTTTGGCCCCGGGCGCAGTTCGCCACGTTGTGGCAGCAGGACGAGTGCGAACGCACCAATGGCAATGGCCGCAATCATCAACCGCGCAACGTCAGGCGTTGTGACCTTCAGCAACAATATGCCAAGCGGTGTCGCCAACATGGCAAATGCCGCAATCATCAATGCACTTTGCCGATGCGCGTCGGCAAATATGGCCTTTAACCCAACGGGCCCAATCAGCACCTGCAGCAATATGCCAATGACGACCGCTTCGCCCGGGGCAACAATCATCCCGAACAACGGCACCAAAATGATCGCCATGCCAAAGCCCGTCAGCCCACGGATATACGCAGCGCCAAAGGTCATTGCAGACAACAGCAGCAATTGCGCGATAGCAAGGCCAGTTAGGTCGTGAATGTTCAGTGCCCCATTGCCGCATGGTCAGCGGCAGTGAGCGGCTTTTCTGCCTTCACGCCTTTTTTGTCCAGCCACGCCTGCATCTCTTTGATTTCGGCTTCCTGCGCCGCAATCACCTTTTCGGCGAGTGCGCGGACTTCGGGATCTTTGCCATGTTCCAGCGCGACTTTCGCCATTTCGACCGCGCCGACATGATGCGGAATCATGCCCTGCATAAATGCAACGTCCGCATCTTCGGCGATATTGCCCATGCCAGCATGCATTTTGTCATTGGCCGCAGCATAGCCCTTTTGCGCCGCGTTGTAGCTTGCGGTGGCGTCGGCTTGGGCTTCAGTTGTCGTGGCAGCATCATCTGCGGCCGGTTTTTGGCATGCCGCCAACAGCAATATAGCCGCGAGCGTTAGAGGAAGCGTCTTCATCACAATCTCCTTGTCTACAAATTTGCGTTAGCGAATATCGGGCGGGGTCGCTTCATGCGACAGCATCGCAATGGCTTCATCCAGCGTCATGATGCGCTGGCCGTCGGAACCAAGACTGCGGATCGCGACCTTGCCCTCTTCCGCCTCACGCATACCAACAACAAGGAGATGCGGCACCTTGGCAACGCTGTGTTCGCGCACCTTGTAATTGATTTTCTCATTCCGTGTGTCGGACTCAACCCGAATGCCAGCCGCTTTCAACTTGGCCGTAACATCATGCGCATAGCCGTCCGCTTCCGACGTAATGGTGGCCACAACCGCCTGCACAGGAGCCAACCAGACAGGGAAGCGACCGGCATAATGCTCAATCAATATGCCAAGGAAGCGTTCATAGCTGCCAAAGATCGCCCGGTGGAGCATGACGGGGCGGTGGCGTGCGCCATCTTCGCCGACATAGCTTGCATCGAGACGTTCGGGCATGACGCGGTCAGACTGCAGTGTGCCCACTTGCCATGTGCGGCCAATGGCGTCGGTCAGATGCCATTCAAGCTTTGGCGCGTAGAATGCGCCTTCGCCGGGCAATTCTTCCCAACCATATTCCGGCGTCGCAAGGCCAGCACGTACGACGGCGTCGCGCAGTTCATTTTCCGCCTTGTCCCAATCGGCATCCGATCCAAACCGTTGGTCCGGACGCAACGCGAGCTTGATCGAATAAGTGAAACCAAATTCCTTGTAGATTCGGTCGGCCAGCGCACAAAATGCCTGCACTTCTTCCACAATCTGGTCTTCGCGGCAGAAGATATGCGCGTCATCCTGCGTGAACTGACGCACCCGCATCAGGCCATGCAAGGCACCATGCGGTTCATTGCGGTGGCAACAGCCATTTTCATATATGCGCAGCGGCAGGTCGCGATAGGATTTGATACCCTGGCGGAAAATCAAAACGTGCGCGGGGCAGTTCATGGGTTTCAACGCCATCCAGTCGGCCTCGCCCGAAATCACGGGACCCTCATCATCGACATTTGGCACTTCGTCAGGGATCACGAACATATTGGCGCGATATTTGCCCCAATGCCCCGATTGCTCCCATTGCCGCGCGTCCATGACCTGCGGGGTTTTCACTTCCTTATAGCCAGCGCCGTCGATCGCGCGGCGCATGTAGGCTTCGAGCTCGCGCCAGATCAGATAGCCGTTGGGATGCCAAAAGACGGAACCATGTGCCTCTTGCTGCAAATGGAACAGGTCCATGTCCTGCCCAAGACGGCGATGGTCGCGCTTTGCCGCTTCCTCAAGACGCAGCAGATGCGCGTCGAGTTGCTTTTTGTTCAACCAGCCCGTGCCGTAAATACGGCTCAGCTGCGGATTATTCTGGTCACCGCGCCAATAAGCACCGGCAACGCGCGTCAGCTTAAACGCCGCAGGATCAAGCTTGCCCGTCGACGCCAAATGCGGACCGCGGCACATGTCCATCCAGTCATTGCCCGACCAATAGACCGAAAGCTCTTCGCCTTCGGGCAGTTCCGCCGCCCATTCCGCCTTGAAGCTTTCACCCGCATTCTGCCATGTCGCAATCAACGCATCACGCGCCATGACTTCGCGGCGCAGCGGCTTATCGGCGCGGATGATGTCGCGCATCTTTTCTTCAATCGCGGGCAGGTCATCCATCGTAAATGGGCCACGCGAAGCGGGTGCCATCACGTCATAATAAAATCCGTCATCGGTCGACGGGCCAAATGTAATTTGCGTTCCGGGAAACAAGCCCTGCACCGCTTCGGCAAGAATATGCGCAAAGTCATGGCGGGCAAGTTCAAGCGCGTCCGCCTCATCACGGCTGGTCACCAGTGCGAGCTGCGCATCGGCCTCCAACGGGCGCGTGATATCGCGCAATTCGCCATCCACCCGCGCGGCGATCGCAGCCTTCGCAAGGCCGGGGCCAATAGCGGCGGCAATATCCGCCGGGGTAGTGCCGCGCGCGACTTCACGGGCAGTGCCATCGGGAAGGGTAATGCGGATCATCTCGGACATGGATTTACGTGCTTTCAGCTTCGGATTGGATCCGCCCCTTTGCCAGTCCAAACGCGAAGTCGCAACCCTGCAGAATTGGCAGTCTTTGCGCACCCATGGGACTGCGACAGCGATTAAATGGAAAGGGTCCTTGACATGGCGTAACATAAAAAGTAAAGTTAGCTTGTCTTATTAAAAAGGGAACTTGACATGACCTCTTGGAACAAGCTTGCGCCCTACATGCAGCGATATACCATCCGCGTGTTGCTGTTTATGGCATCTTACATGCTGATCCTGACCAGCAGCCTCGCCTTCGCACGCGGTGGCACCGAACATTCCCAAGCCACGCTTATTGGGCTGGCGCTCATCTCCGCACTCCCCATAATCGGTGTATTTTGGGCAATATTTCGGCTTCTGGTCGAAATAGATGATGAATATCAACGGCTTCTATTTGCCAAGCAGACGCTGCTGGCAACGGCATTCACGCTTGTAACCGTGACGGTGTGGCAATTTCTTGCCGTTTACGATGTTGTGGCGAGCGGTCCAGAATGGATGGGCGCGATTTGGTTTGCGATGCTTGGGGTAGCGGGTCCTTTTGCGCGCTGGAAAGCATGAAAAACCGCCTGAGAGTCCTGCGCGCCGAACGCGATTGGAACCAGCAAGATTTGGCCGATGCTCTTGGCGTTTCGCGTCAGTCCGTCAACGCCATTGAAACAGGCAAATATGACCCGTCATTGCCATTGGCGTTCCGGATCGCTGACCTGTTTGCCCTGCCGATCGAAGCAATTTTCCTGCGCGATTAACCCGCAGTCTTCTCGGCGCGGTAGGGCACGAAATCGCCAAGGCTACAGACGCCGCCCGTCATGCCGCTGGTCCGGTCCACCAAGCGGAGAATATCACCGCGGCATTTCTGGCTGCCAAATTGTTCGGAGACGACGATATCACTGTCGCGTGCAAGGCCGGGACAAGGTGAGCGCAAGTTGTTCTTGTACACAAGCCGGCCCGACACGCGGTAGAGCAAGATATTGTCGCTGACGCGGATCATATTGTCGGCATTGAAATCACTGATGCAGGTTAACGGTTTCCCCGCGACCTTGCCGCCAATTTCCTTCATCAAGACAGCAGATTGTTTCTCGGTCAGTGGCGCAGGCGTGCGTTCCACTTGGCCGCATGCCGCAACAACCGTCAAAGGCAGTATGAGGCCCGCCAGTTTGAGGATATGCATCGGTCTATCTCCTGAATTCATGTCGCGGCGTCATAACCGCTGCGTGATGAACGGCAGATTATCATAAAATCGCCGCCATGTGGCGTTTTTCGCCCGACGTGACGTCAACGATCCTACGGCCAAGGTCGCCATCGGGCGTGGCATCCAGCACCGCCATGGCACGGGCGCCATTTTCCATTTCCAGGATGAGCGTGGCCGGACCAAAACCGTCCTTACCCGCGGACCGGACGAAACTGAGTACACGGCCCTTGCCGTGCGGGGCGTCATCGAGCGCGATCTGTTTCGCCACATAGCCCTTCGCCGCCTCTCCCGACCAAGCAATGTCGGGCTGTGATGCGGTATAAATGCCGACGGCCTGTTTTGACATTACGCCGCCATTCGCAGTGACCAAAGCGGGCTTTGATCCATCTTGGCGCAGGGCGTCGACCATCGCGGCAATATTATACATGCTATAGCCATTGCCAGGCCCACCGAAAAAGCTGAGGCCACCGGTGAGCGAATAATCGCCAAGCGCACGCGCCGCGTCATTCAAGGTGTCAATGGCCGCAAATACCGCGCAGGGAAAGCAGCTGTAAATGTCGACAGGGCCAAGGTCACTGGCCTGAATTCCGGCCTGCCCAAGTGCCGCCGGAATAGCAAAATCAAGCGCCGCCGACCGGTGAATGACACCGCGCTCTGCCAATGGTGGTTCGGCGGCTTCAGCCGCGCCCGCAAGCCAGACCCATTTGTCTTGCGGCACACCCAGATCGCGCGCCTTACCTGCGTTGGTTAGGATGATCGCGCCGCCCAGATCGACCGCATCCTGCGCCACATACCAGCGACGGTAAATATCCGTCAGCGGGTAATTGGCATTATCGTCGCTCAACATCGCTTCGGGCGCGCGAAAGCCGGGGAACTGCGCGTGGGTCCGCCCTTCCGCTTTTGCTGAAAATGCCGACCACAAGGCCGCCATTTCCCGCGCATAAGCGTCGGCGTTTAATCCCAACTCCATCCGCCGGGCGTTCTCAATCAGGCTGTACGCCAGCGGCATGGAAATGATGCCATGGCGGATTTCCGTTCGGCTCAAAATCGGGAAACTGGAAAGGCGGTTGTCGAACGCTGTGTCCGAAGGCAAGCGCCAGTCCAACGTCACACCCGCCTTGCGCGCGCGCTTTGCGGTCCCGGTCGCTTCTGCGGCCACGAGTACGGCAAGCTCACAGGTCCCGCGGCGGATATCACCCGCCAGTTCGTTCAACATCGCCTGCGGGCTTTGACCGCCGACATCGGCATAGATGAGCCGCGCCGCGCTGATGCCGCCGGCCGCTCCGAAAGCTTCGGGCGCATTATCGGGCGACCCGGTGCCCAGGCTAACGCCGCTGTCTTCGAATGTGCGGATCGCGGCAATGGTGTCAATCGCCGCTGCAACCGATGAGGCCTGGCCCGTATCGGCCAGTGCAACCTTGATAGCGGCGCCAGCCAATTCGCGCGGGCTTGGCCATTCGCCGGACACTGTCTTTCGGCTGGCTTCGCCCACGCCAATAATGACCGGCGCGCTTGCATCAAAATTGCTCATCATTCACTCCCGATTATCTCTTAACTGCACGCTTAAATATGCTAGCAGTCGATGCAAGAGATAAGGAGAGCGCACATGGCGAAATGGCCGAAATTGACGTGGGACAAAGAACCAACCGGTCCGTTGAAAGGGATTAAGGTTGTCGACATGGCCACGGTTGTTCTTGGGCCTTATGCCACCGTGCAATTGGCCGACCTTGGCGCGGAGGTCATTAAAATCGAAAATAGCGAGGGCAATACACCGGGCGACCTGATGCGCCATGGCGGTGATTCGCCCAGCAAGCAGCATGGGCCCATTTTCACGGCGCTCAACCGCAACAAAAAAGCCATCAACCTCAACATCAAAAAGCCCGAAGATAAAGCCGTTCTCGAAGCCTTGCTGGAGGAGGCCGATGTCTTCATCCATAATGTCCGCATGGCAGGGGTCGAACGGCTGGGTTTCGGCTATGAGGCGGTCAAGGCCATCAACCCCAATATCGTCTATGTCCACTGCGCCGGATTTGGCGCGGGTGGCGCTTATGGCGAGCGGCAGGCTTATGACGATCTGATTCAGGCTGCGTCCGGCTTTGCCGCCTTAAGCGAGCAGCGCGATGGCGGCCGTCCGACCTATTCGCCCAGCCTTGTCGCAGATAAAGTCAGTGGTCTGTTCGCCGCAAACGCAACCATGGCGGCATTGCTTGCGCGTGCAAATGGGCAAGGCGGACAATTTGTGCAGGTGCCCATGTTCGAATGCTTCACCTGGTTCAACATGGTCGAAAATCTATGGGGCGAAACCTTCATCCCCGGCAACGGCCGTATGGGCTATACGCGTTCGGTGAACCCCCGTCGGCGGCCGTATCCGACGAAGGACAGCTTCATCGCGATCGTCCCCTATAATGACCGGCAATGGGCGAAGTTTTTTGAACTGGGCGGCAGGCCCAACGTGTTCGACGATCCGCGTTTCGCGACCTATCAGGAGCGCACAAAGCACACGGGCGACTTATACGCGCTGATCGAAGAAGTCAGCGCGCTGCGCACGACCGCCGAATGGCTGGATCTATTGGCCGAGCATGACATTCCGGCGATGAAATATAACCGCATGGCGGATGTCCTCACCGATCCGCATCTGGCCGACGTCGGCTTTTTCGAAGAGCTGGAGTCGCCCGATATCGGTACATATCGATCGATGAAGCATCCGGTGCATTATGCCGGAACGCCCGCGTCCAACTATGCGCATCCACCGATGCTGGATGCCGATGGTGATGAGATTAGGGCCGCATTGGGGCTGTGAGGCGGGCGGCTCAGCCCAGCCCTAAACCAACAGCCCGCGCATAATCAGGTCGATGCTATGCTCGCGATAAGCGTCGCGCATATTTTCGTTAAAATCGTCCTGATTATAACAATGGCGCAACACCAAGCGTGATGAATAAAATCGGTCAGCCGCGCCCGTCACGGTGAAGTAGAAAAACTGCGGATCAAGCTTGCGGAATTTGCCCGCCTTTACGCCTTCAGCGATCAGCGCGTCATACACCTTTGAAATAGGCTTCAGATACAGGTCCGCGATACGGGCCGCTTCAACCGGCGCGCTATCACGCACCATGCGCATCAACAGGCGGTTGAGATAGGGGAACGCATAATATGTGTCGATGACGGCACCGATGTGGATGCGCAATTTGTCTTCCGGCGGTATGTCTTTTGCGAGCAACGCACCAAGACTGAAGACAATATTGCCCATGTCGCGATCAAGCAGCGCCAGCATCAAGCCGTTTTTGTTGCCGAAATAATATTTGACCAATGCACTGTTCAGACCTGCACGAAGCGACAGTTCCGATAGCGAAAGGTCGATGGTATCACCCTCCCGCATGATCTGGCTTGCCGCTTCGATAAGCTGGTCGCGCGCTTTTGCATTATCGCCCGCTTCATTCACCAGCCTTGGTCCCGTTGTGGCCATTGCTACTCCCCCGTTTACGTCGGGTTACTTATAAACAGGTTCATCCCACCATGGGAAGAAGTCCGGCATATCTGCGGAAACTTTATCGGGATAAACGGGCGGGCGCTTTTCAAGGAAGCTGGATATGCCTTCCTTTGCGTCGCCTGAGCGTGACCGGCGGTAAATCGCACGGCTGTCAATCTGGTGCGCGGCCATGGGATGTTCCGCAGCGGACAGCCGCCACAACATCGCCCGTGTGAGTGCAATCGACACTGGCGCGGTGTTGTCGGCGATTTCCCGGGCCAATGCCCGCGCGGCGTCCATCAAATCTGCAGGCGCATGAATGGAACGCACCAGCCCACCCTGAAGTGCCTCCGCCGCGTTGAACACCCGGCCCGTCATGCACCATTCCAGCGCCTGTTGCATGCCCACCAGCCGCGGCAAGAACCAGCTTGAGGCAGCTTCCGGCACAATCCCGCGCCGCGCAAAAACAAAGCCAAAGCGCGCGGTGTCACTGGCCAAGCGGAAATCCATGGGCAGTTGCATGGTCGCGCCAATGCCGACCGCAGCGCCGTTGATGGCGCCAATGACAGGCTTTTTGCATTGGAAAATCCGCAGCGTTAACCGGCCACCGGAATCGCGCACACGTTCGTCGGAAAGCGTTTCGACTTCGGACCGGCTCGCGAACACGTCGCCACCACCCTCGGGTGTCAGATCGGCCCCTGCACAAAATGCACGGTCACCCGAACCCGTTACGATGACGGCGCGCACCGCATCATCCGCATCCACCAAATCAAATGCCGCACACATTTCGCGCATCATCACATTTGTAAACGCATTCATCTTTTCGGGACGATGCATCGTGATGGTCGCGATGCCATCTGCGACATCATACAGGATTTGGGTGAACGCAGTCATGCGATCAACGCGGTGCCATACGAATGGCGCCGTCGATGCGGACGTCTTCGCCGTTGAAATAGCCGCATTCGATCATGGTCATGGCGACCTGCGCGAACTCGTGCGGATGGCCGAGGCGTTTCGGGAATGGAACCGACGCCGCAAGCGCATCTTTCACCGCCTGAGGCGCGCCGTTCATCAATGGCGTGTTAAAGATGCCCGGCAGAATCGTGTTGACGCGAATGCCTTCGCTCATCAGGTCGCGTGCGATTGGCAAGGTCATGCCGACAACGCCGCCCTTTGATGCGGAATAGGCTGCTTGGCCCATCTGGCCGTCTTCAGCGGCAACAGAGGCGGTGTTGACCATCGCGCCGCGTTCGCCATCTTCCATAGGCTCAAGCGTCAACATGCCAGCCGCAGACTTGGCGATGCAGCGGAACGTGCCGACCAAGTTGATCTGGATGATGCGGTCAAAGGCATCGAGCGGGAAATGCTTGATCGATCCGTCTTCCTTCGAACGGCTTGCGGTCTTTGCCGCGTTACCTGTGCCGGCACAGTTGACCAAAATGCGTTCCTGACCATGCGCAGCACGCGCCTTGGCGAAACCGGCATCGACGCTTTCATCGCTGGTCACATTGACGTTGCAAAATACACCGCCGATTTCGGCTGCAAGTGCCTCGCCCTTGTCGGCCTGCAAATCAAAGATGGCGACCTTCACACCCTTTGCGGCCAGCGCGCGGGCGGTTGCCTCACCAAGGCCCGATGCGCCGCCGGTGACGACTGCTGCGACTGTTGAATCCAGTTTCATAAATACTCCTGATCGTTTTAACCGTCATGCTGAACTTGTTTCAGCATCTTACTTTTTGACGGTGGAAATTAAGACCCTGAAACAAGTTCAGGGTGACGGTGATGGATGACTAATCGTTATACCCGCTCAATGATCGTGACGTTGGCCTGACCGCCGCCTTCACACATCGTCTGCAAACCATATTTGCCGCCACGTGCTTCAAGCGCATTCAGCAAGGTCGCCATCAGCTTCGTGCCCGATGCGCCGAGCGGATGGCCCAATGCGATCGCGCCACCATGAACGTTGATTTTCGAACGATCGCCGCCGGTGTGCTTCAACCAAGCGAGTGGCACAGGTGCGAACGCTTCGTTCACTTCATACAGGTCAATGTCCGACATTTTCATGCCCGAACGCTGGAACGCACGGTCGGTTGCGAACAAAGGCTCTTCCAACATGATGACGGGGTCACCAGCGGTCACGGTCAAATTGACGATGCGCGCACGCGGGGTGAGGCCATGTTCTTTCAGCGCCTTTTCCGACACGATCAGAACCGCCGAAGCACCGTCACAAATCTGGCTGGCATTCGCAGCCGTGATGGAACCGCCTTCTTGAAGCAGCTTTACGCCGGACAGGCTTTCAAAGGTTGCATCATAGCGGATGCCTTCATCGCTATTGTGGATGATCTTGCCTTCAGGCGTATCGACTTCGATGCCGACGATTTCATTGGCAAAGGCGCCACTTTGCGTCGCAGCGATAGCTTTCTGGTGCGATTCCAGCGCGAATTGGTCAAGGTCTTCGCGGGTAAAACCATGCTTCTTCACGAGCATTTCAGCGCCCATGAACTGACTGAACATGATGCCGGGATAGGCTTCTTCCAACCGTGGGCTCTTATAGGTGCCCATGCCTTCTTTCTTGAACAGCATCGACGTCGATCCCATGGGGACACGCGTCATACTTTCGATACCGGCGGCCAACACAATGTCCTGCGTGCCCGACATGACGCCTTGCGCCGCGAACATCATCGATTGCTGCGATGATCCGCACTGGCGGTCGATGCTGACCGATGGGATTGAATTGGGCAGACGCGATGCGAGAACGATATTGCGACCGACATCGCCCGCTTGTTCGCCGCCTTGCATGACGCAGCCCATGATGACGTCTTCAATCGCAGCAGGATCAAAATCATTACGGTCGGCAATGGAATCGAGCACGGCAGCGCCCAAATCGACGGGGTGAACGCCCGCCAGCTTACCACCGCGGCGGCCACCAGCGGTACGAACCGCATCCACAATATAAGCGTCTGCCATTTTCTCTCTCCTGTTGTTCAAATTTAATCAGACGATTAAACTTTGGAAGGGGAGAGTCAAGTGCGATTGGCTGTGGTGTCTTAAGCAATCGTCACCCTGAACTTGTTTCAGGGTCTTACTTCGTGCGTTCCAAAGTAAGATGCTGAAACAAGTTCAGCATGACGACGCCTGGAATATAGACTTTAAGCCGCTTCGCGGGCGATTGTGATCACTTGCGGATAGGTGAACTCTAACAAGCCTTCTTCGCCCAATTCCGCGCCAAAGCCGGACTGCTTATGTCCGGCAAATGGTGCATTGGGGGCAAGGTGCATGGATTCGTTGATCCACACGGTGCCGGTTTCCAGCTGCTCGGCCACTTCGACCGCAGCTTCGGGATTGCTGGTCCAGATCGAACCGGCAAGGCCGTAATCTGATGCATTCGCGCGGCTGATGACTTCGTTGATGGTCGAAAACTTCATCAATGGCATCACGGGACCGAACTGTTCTTCGGCCACAATCCGCGCATCTTCGGGCGGGTTGTCGAGCACCGTTACAGGCACGAAATAGCCGGGGATGGATGGGTCGTGGTCGCCGCCGGCAAGGAATTTATAGCCCTTGTCCTTGGCATCCTGAATGAGTTCAAGCACGCGCTTATATTGCGGCTTGTTCTGAATGGGGCCAATCGCCGTGCCCTGTTCGGCGCCATCGCCAACCTTGACCGCTTTGGCATAAGCCGCAATCGCGCCCGACAATTCGTCGTAAATATCTTCGTGAATGTAGATACGCTTGGCCGCGATGCAGACTTGGCCTGCATTGTAGAAGCTTGCCCAAAACAGCTTTTCAGCCACCTTGGATACGTCAGCATCGGGCAAAACAATCGCTGCGTCATTGCCGCCCAGTTCAAGCGTAATGCGTTTCAGATCCTTCGACGCCGATTCCATCACGCGCTTGCCCGTGGCCGTCGAACCGGTGAAGGTAATCTTGTCGATATCAGGGTGCGAGGTCAGCAATGGGCCCAACGCGTCGCCACCGGTGATGATGTTCAAAACGCCGGGTGGGAATATGCCCGCAACCAGTTCCGCGAGGCGCAAGGTCGCCAGCGGCGTGAATGGCGAAGGCTTCAGCACCATCGTGCAACCCGACAAAAGCGCCGGGACAATTTTCTGGATCGCCATCAATACCGGGAAATTCCATGGCACGATGCCACCAACCACGCCCACGGGAACGCGGCGCGTGCGGCTAAGGCGCTTGTCGCTGTCTTCCGTAATTTTCTCTTCAAGGTTCAACATCGGCAATGCGCGCGTCATACCAACGCAACCGGCAATCTCGCTGCCCGCCTGCATATGTGGTTTGCCCTGTTCAGACGTCAGCAAGCGCATCAGCTCATCACTGTTGGCTTTGATGACATCGGCCATTTTGGCGAACAAAGCGCGGCGTTCTTCAACGCTGGTTTTCTTCCACGTCTGGAATGCGGCGCGTGCGGCGGCAACGGCCTTGTCGAGATCTGCCTGACCACAATCAGGCACTTGGCCAATGACCTGCTCGGTCGCGGGGTTTACGACATCAATCCATTTGCCGTTATCCACCAGTTCGCCGTTGATCAGATTCTTATATTGCGTGGTCATTAGAGTATCCTCTTTCGTTCAAGCTGCCACAAATCGCAGCGGTAAAGTTTTGGGGCCGCCCACAAACGTCGATTGCGATCGTTTGGGTTCGCCAGCCAGTTCAACCGAATCTACACGGTCAAGCAGTTCCTCGAATAATATCTTCATCTCTAGCCGCGCCAGATGCAAGCCCAGACATTGATGCGCGCCGGATCCAAAGGAAATATGCCGGTTGGGACTGCGCCCCGCATCAAACCGTTCCGGGTCAGGGAACACGGATTCGTCATAATTGCCAGAGACATAGCACAGCATCAGCCAATCGCCCGCTTTCATCGGCACGCCGCCGACTTCCGTGTCGACGCCGACCGTGCGCATGAAGTGCTGGACCGGTGTGGTCCAGCGTATTGCTTCTTCAATCAGACTGGGAAGTAAGGAGCGATCTGCCTTCACTTTCGCAAACTGCGCCGGGTCCTGTGCCAAGGCCCACATCGCGCCAGCGGTCGACGCCGAGGTGGTGTCATGCCCTGCCGTCGCAACGATCGTGTAATAGCCCGCGCTTTCATAGTCAGGGATCGGCATGCCATCGATGGTTCCGGTGGCGATAATCGTTGCCAGATCGTTGCGCGGATTAGCACGGCGGTCCTGCGCCAATGCTTCAAAATAGGCGTTAAAATCAGCGACCGTCTGCGCCATAAGCGCGGTCGCTTCTTGCGGCGAGATATTGGCCGCGCGCATCCGGTTCAAATCCGGATCCTGCCCGCCGAACAGTTCCTGCGTCAGCTTCAGCATCAACGGCTCGTCGCTTTCTGGAACGCCAAGCAATTCCATCACGACATGCAAGGGATACATCGCCGCCACGTCGCGTGCAAAATCACATGTTCCGTCCATAGACAGCATCTTGTCGATGGCCGATTTCGCGATCGCGCGAATATTGCTTTCTATCGTCTTGAGATTTGCCGGCATGAACCAATCCTGCGTCAGCCGCCGGTATTTGGGATGCTCGGGCGCGTCCATTTGTACCAGCGACTTCACCAGATGCGGGCTGCCCTTCATCAAATGCGCCACAAACATTTCGGCCATCAATGGCGCAACAACGACTGTCGCGGGGTTATTCAGAAAGGTCGCATTGTCCTTGCTGATCTTCAATATATCGGCATGGCGGGTGATGACCCAAAATGGTCGATAGCCCGGTATTTCAGCAAGAGCGATGGGGGAATCCCGGCGAAGTGTGGCGAATGTATCCAGCAACGCGCGCCAATTCCCATATACAACCGGATCGACGATATGCGCCGCAAGCTCCGGTGCAATCTTGGGAATGGCGGTCATGCTTTTTGCTTTGCCCAATATTCATCGCGCAGCAGGCGCTTGTATAATTTGCCGGTATCGTGGCGGGGAAGCTCTTCGCGGAAATCGATACGGCGCGGAATTTTGACACCCGACAGCTTTTCGCGCGCATAAGCGGTCAGTTCATCACGCAAGTCATCACCGGCGTCCGCCATATCGAGCGGTTGCACCACGGCGATCACCTCTTCGCCCATTTCGTCATGCGGGCCACCGATAACAGCCACGTCGCGGACGCGCGGGTGGGTTACCAGATGGTTTTCAATCTCCTGCGGGTAGATATTCACCCCGCCCGAAATGATCATGAAGCTTTTGCGGTCAGTGAGGTAGAGATAGCCCTCTTCATCCAGCCGGCCGACGTCGCCCAACGTTGTCCAACCATGTTTATTGGTCGCACTTTTGGTTTTTTCGGGGTCATTATGGTAGCTGAAGGACGCAGCGCTCTCGAAGAATACGGTGCCTTCTTCGCCCACGGGAACATCATCGCCGTCTTCGTCGCATATATGCATGATGGCGTTCAATGGCCGTCCAACCGAGCCCTTATGCGTCAGCCATTCTTCGCTGGAGATAAAGGTAATCCCCTGGCCTTCCGTCCCCGCATAATATTCGCGGATGACGGGGCCCCACCAATTTATCATCGCTTCCTTTATGGGAATGGGGCACGGCGCAGCAGCGTGCACCGCGGTATCAAGGCTCGACACATCATAGGCGTTGCGGACCTCTTCGGGCAGCTTCAACATGCGCGCAAAATGCGTTGGCACCCATTGGCTGGCGCTGATCTTATATTTCTGAATGGCCGCCAGCGCCGCTTCGGGATCGAATTTCTCCATAACAACCACGGTGCCGCCCAGCCGGTGGACCGCCGCACACCACCGCAGCGGTGCCGCATGATAGAGCGGCGCTGGTGACAGATAGATGCTGTCGCCCGAAAATTTGAACGCCATCGCGGCAAGGCCGGACAATGCATTTGGTCCCGCAATGTCCGGATCATCGGGCAAGGGGAAACGTACGCCCTTGGGCTGACCGGTCGTCCCTGAACTATACAACATGTCGGTGCCAGCACGTTCATCGGCGATGGGCGAAGTGGGCTGTTTCGCAACTGCGGCTGCATAATTTTCCCAGCCGGCATGTTCCCCGCCGAGAATGAACCGCTTTACAGGACTTTGCAGCTGGTCAAGCGTCGCACCCAAATAGGGTGAAGCAAACAGCGCCTTTGACCCGCTATCGTTCAAGATATAGTCGATTTCCGACGCCGTCAGACGGCAACTGATCGCGACATAAATCAGCCCGGCGCGCTGCGCACCCCAGACAAGATCAAAAAACTCGGCGCGGTTTTCCAAACAGAACGCGACCGTGTCGCCATGTTGCAGCCCCAGGCTGCGGAACAGATGCGCGCACTGGTTGGAACGTTCATCAAGCTGCTTGTACGTTATCGTCTCACCCGACCCCGCCATGATGACGGCAGGTTTATCAGGGAAAGCCCGTGCGTGAACGGCGGGGTGGCCCATATTATTCGCCTTGCCAGTTAGGTTTGCGTTTTTCAGCAAAGGCGAGCGCACCCTCACGCGAGTCCTTCGACGTGAAAACGGGGCCGCAGATTTCATTCTGCTTCTTCCACATCTCCGCCGAATTCCAATCCGGACGCTCATTGATCACGCGCTTGGTCGCAATCAGCGCGAGCGGACCATTCGCTGCGACCTTGGCCGCAAGCTCAAGCGCGGCATCAATGGCAGCGCCATCGGTGATGCGATTGACAAAGCCCACCTCATAGGCCCGCTGTGCCGAGATAAAATCACCTGTCAGCGCAAGTTCCATCGCCATGCGCTTGCCGATAATCGATGGCAAGGTGAGCAAACCGCCAGCTGCTGCAACAAGGCTGCGCTTGACCTCGGGTATGCCGAACTGCGCCTTGTCATTCGCCACCAACAGGTCGCACGCGATCGCGATTTCCATACCGCCAGCCAGTGCATAGCCCTCAACCGCGCCAATCAATGGCTTTGCAGGTGGGGATTCAATGAACCCGGCAAAACCCTTGCCCTTGATGCTGGGCAACTCGCCGCGCAGAAAGGCCTTCAGGTCCATGCCAGAGCAGAATGTGCCGCCAGCGCCCGTGATGATACCCGCGTTCAGGCTCTTGTCACCGTCAAGCTGTTCCATGGCCGCAGCGATGCCTTGCGCGACCGCTTGGTTGACGGCGTTCTTGGCCTCAGGCCGGTTGATGGTGATGATCAGGACGCCGTCCTGCGCTTGGGTTAGGACTTCAGACATTGCATTCTCCTAAACAAAAACCGTGCCCGCCATTGAAGCGCCCTTCGACAGGCTCAGGGCTACGGTATTTAATATGGCTCACCGCCCCTTGGGCAAACCCAGCACATGTTCGCCGATGATATTTTTTTGGATCTGGCTGGTGCCCCCGCCGATGGTGGCGGAAAAACTGTTCAGGTAAGACCGGTGCCAATAGCCGTCATCGACCGCATTCTCGTCACCCACATAATAGCCCGCCCGCGTTCCTTGAAACTGGAGCGAGAATTCGGTGAGCTCGCGCACCAGCTCGGTCCGCGCCAGCTTGTTCATGAGCGCAAGGCCCATCGGACGGTCACTGGTCAGCGGCGCCATACGGCGGCGTTGGTTGTTGAGGTTCAGCGCCTGAATTTCGATCATATAATCGACCAGCCTGTCGCGCATGACGGGATCGTCGAGCACAGGCTTGCCGCCGCGCTTGGCCGAACGCGCCATATCGATGACGCCCATGACATCCATTTCCTTGACGAAATACCCACCGACCGGATTGACCTTCGCGCCGCGCTCATACTCAAGCGTCTTCATCGCGACCATCCAGCCCTGCCCTTCTTCGCCGACGAGGCCTGACGCTGGAATGCGGGCATCGGTGAAGAAGCATTGGGTGAAGCCATATTCGCCCGTCAATTTCTTCAAGCGCCGCGTTTCAACGCCGGGAATCTTCATCGGCGCGAGGAAGAACGATAGCCCTGCATATTTGCTTGGCCCGTCATTCGATGTCCGCGCAAGCAGGATCATATAATCGGCGCGGTCGCCCAATGATGTCCAGATTTTCGAACCGTTGATGACATATTCATCACCATCGCGCACCGCTTTGGTCTGCGCACTGCCAAGGTCCGAACCATGCTCTGGCTCCGAAAAGCCCTGACACCAGATTTCTTCCGCCGACAGCATCGGCTTAATGAAACGGCGCTTGTCCTCTTCACGGCCAATGTCGAGTAACAATGGACCCGTCCAACCGTTCGCAATCGCGTTGAGCATGATCGGCGCGTCATGGCTTTTCATGACGCGTGTGGCGATCCGTTGATATTCGGGGTGCATGCCATAGCCACCATATTCGGTGGGCCAGGACATGCCAAAATAACCAGCCTCATAAACCTTGCGCTGCCAGTCCCGCAGAAAATCAAACTGCTGATCGGTGGAAACTTCCATGAAGGTCAGCGGCAACATAAAGCCCGGGTCGCGCACCGTGTTTTCGGCGAACCACGCATCGCATTGCTTTTCGAAATCGGCTAATTCTTGGGGACTTGGTTTGCTCATGGCTGATTCCTCTCTCGCTTATTTAATTGCGCGATTAAAGAGGCGATTGCAACAGCGAAATCCTGCCTGTTCGCGGACGACTTAGCCTTTCTTAAACGGCGCCATTTCGCCCAGAAACTCTATCTGCCGCTCCATCGCCTGACTTTCGCGGGCAAGGAAATCGGCAACCGCGGAACGAAAGCCTGCATTGGCGATATAATGCGCCGAATATGTAGGGACGGCCTCATATCCGCGGGCCAGCTTATGCTCACCTTGCGCGCCCGCCTCAACCCGGGGCAAGCCGTGCGCGATCGCGTAATCAATGGCCTGATAATAACATAGTTCAAAATGCAGAAACGGCACGTCGCGGGTGCAGCCCCAATAGCGGCCATAGAGGCAATCCGGGCTGACAAAGTTCAGCGCACCCGCAATCGGCCGGTCGCCATCATATGCGAGGAACAGGACAATGCTGTCCTGCATGCTTTCCCCGATAAGGTCGAAAAACGCGCGCGTCAGATAAGGCTGCCCCCATTTGCGCGCACCGGTATCTTGGTAAAATACCCAAAAGGCATCCCAATGATCAGGCGTAATCTCTGCGCCGCGGATTTGCGCAATGCGGACGGCGGATTGTGCAGCCGCACGCTCCTTGCGAATGGCCTTGCGCTTGCGTGACGACAATGCGGACAAGAAACCGTCAAAGTCGGCATAATCCCGGTTTTGCCAATGAAATTGCGTGCCCATGCGCGTCAGCCACCCCGCCGCACGAAACAACGCCAGCTCGCCCTCTTCAACAAAAGTTGCATGCGCAGACGACAGGCCATTTTGGTCCACAACCGCTTCGGCAGCGGCCAATATCGTGGGTGCAAGCGCTGAATCGCGCAACAACAATCGCGGCCCCGGCACGGGCGAGAAGGGCGCAGCAATCTGCAACTTGGGATAATATTGCCCGCCCGCCCGTTCAAACGCATCCGCCCAATGATGGTCGAACACATATTCGCCCTGGCTGTGGCTCTTAAGATAGGCAGGAAGCGCAGCAGCGGGAACGCCGTCCGCATCGCGGATCATGATCGGCGCAGGCGACCAGCCCGTGCCGGGGCCAACGCTACCCGATTCCTCCAACGCCGCCAAAAACGCGTGGGTAACAAACGGGTTGCCCCGCGGGTTCAGCGCATCCCACTGGTCGGCGGGAATATCGCTGACCTTGCTCAAGAGTTCGGCGGTGACTTCAGACATCGAAATCGTACCGTAGCCCTGAGCAGCAGTTGTGCAGCAACTGCGTCTGTCGAAGGGTGGTCATCGGTTGCGGCTGCGGCATTTGGCTAACTCCGATATCTGATCCCAATTACCCTGAGCCAGCGCTTCTTTTTTAGCTCGGCTCCAACCCTTGATCTGCTTTTCCGCAGTCTTGGCATCGTCACGCGTCTGAAATGCGTCATTCCAAATCAGTTCAACGGGTCGACGCTTGTAGGTATAGCCCGGAAACGCCCCCGACTGATGCTCTGCCAGTCGCTGTTCCATATTGTCGGTGTGCCCAACATAATAAGAGCCGTCGAAACATTTCAATATGTAGCAATGAAACATCCAGTCGCTTGTCATCGCTTCAGCCCCACCATTACCGCAGCCCTGAGCAGCAGTCGTGCAACGACTGCGTCCGTCGAAGGGCGGTCCGAACCGGAGAAGCGCCCTTCGACTTTCACCAGCGCCCAGGCGCTGGTGGCTCAGGACTACGGTAATTTTTGCACATCCGTTCTTAGCTTCGAACCTTTACCACGCAGTCGATTTCGACAGTTGCATCGCGTGGCAATACAGGGACAGAGACAGCGGCACGTGCATGCTTGCCTGCGTCGCCGAACACGGCTTCCATCAGGTCCGATGCGCCATTGGCGGCTTCGGGTTGGTCGGTGAAGTCCGGAGTCGACGCAACAAAGACGCCAAGCTTGACGATGCGTTCCACGCGGTCGAGGTCGCCGCCAAGGGCTGCCTTCATCTGCGCGATCAGCATGATTCCGCACGCCTTGGCAGCCGCCTTACCCTCTTCAAGACTGCGCGTATCGCCGACTTTGCCGGTGACAACCTTGCCATCGACAAAGGGCAACTGGCCCGAAATGAACAGCATTCCGTTTGCTTCGACCGCAGGCACATAGGATGCGACCGGCGCTGCCGGTGCAGGGAGAGTAATGCCGAGCTCGGCCAATTTTGCTTCTATCATCATGCTACCTTTTCCAAACTGGGCGCTGGCGCATTCGCAACCAGCCGCTCCCTAATCCAAACTTCTGCGTCCGCCCAACGATCCAGCCGCGCGTGCGCAGATTTCGAAGGCTTCACGCGGTCCCACAGCAATGGCTCACCGACAAAATGCAGCCGCCAGACATGGGGATGCTGCTCGCCAACCGACTCATGCTGATGCCCAAGATCGTCGACGAATACGGCAACGCTGGGTTTATATGCGTCCAAAATCCGGCCAAGTGCCTCGCCCTTGCCGCCTTGGTTGCAATAGACCGGCGCGTCGATGCCCACGGCCTTCAACTGCTCGGTCCGGGGCCCTGCGCGGTGGTCGAGCAAATTGGTGAGGATAACAACATCGGCATGTTCGCGCAGCCGGTTGAGGCTCTCAACCGCGCCGTCAATCGCTTGCTGGCGGTGCATTTCGGTATCGAAAAAGCCGTTGAGCAGGTCCCAGACCATGCCGCGCTCGACGACCGTGCCATCATGCTTGTGGCGCAATGCCTCGCCCCAATCGCCGTGGACGAGGTCAAAATGAATATGATGCGCGTCGTCGAGCCAGTCGCGGAAGGGCACGATCATGTGCAACAGCACCTCATCGCAATCGGAAATTAGCAATGGCCTACTCATGCTTCTAACTCCTGCCGTGCCTGAACAAGTAATGCAGGCGACACCCCGATGACTGCAGCGCAAGCGATGAGGTCGGGCTCATACGCCTCAAGAAAGGATAATATCGCCGCTTGCGTGCCGCGTTCGGTGATCGAACTGCGCAGCCCTTCGGGTGTCAGGCCAGTCAGCGACAAAAGCCGCGCCGCCCGTGCTTCTTCCATCAACGCCCAAGCCAAAGCCTGAAACGCCATACCCGATGCGTCTAACTTGCCATTTGTTTCATGCATGGCTTTCGCTTAAGCGAAGGCATCCACGAACGCAAAGCGGGAAAAGAGCGGTAATGTCGAAAAAGGTGATGATCGTTGAGGATAATGAGCTGAACCTCAAGCTATTCACGGACTTGCTGCGCGCCCATCAGTTTACCGTAGAAGGCGTGCGCGACGGGCGGCTGGCGCTGGAACAGGCGCGGACATTTGCGCCGGACCTCATCATCATGGACATTCAACTGCCGCATGTCAGCGGCATCGACCTGATTGAGGCGATGCAAAAGGATGTGGCGTTATCCCCAATCCCCGTGCTCGCCGTGACCGCTTATGCGGGCAAAGGCGACGAAGACCGCATCATGGCCGCAGGCGCAAAAGGCTATCTGTCAAAGCCGGTGTCGGTGATGACCTTTCTGGAGGCAGTGCGGGGGATAATTGGATAGCCTGAGCCTGGTTGCACAATAAAGTTAGCGAGGTGATGACGATGTTCGTGTCTGCGATAGTGATGGCGTCGCTGTTGGTGGCAGCAGAAGAACGCGATTGTAGTTATGATCGGACGGCAATGATGGCATTAAGCCAAAATGAATTCGATCAAGATATGTCGGGCGGGTGGCGAAAGCTCGCCGATGCGGGGTGCGAGCGTGAAGCCGCCGAGTTGATCGCGGACTGGAGGACAGCGCACAAAAGCAGCTCAACCACTTTATATTGGCACGAAGGCCAAATGAGAGCGTCCATCGGCCAATATGATGCAGCGATTGCTCTGTTCGAAAAAGCCCGCAAATCTGAAAGCGAAGATGCTGGTTGGGGTTGGAACCACTATGTGGACGGCACTATCGCATTTTTGAGAGGCGATAAGGCTGCACTCATGGCTTCACGAACCCGGCTATCGCTCATGCCTGAACTAGAAAGTGCAAAAAACGCGATCGACATACACGGCAACCCGGTCAAAACCGTTTGGCCATTGAACTTAGATGTTCTGGATCGCTTAATTAGTTGCTGGGGGAAGAGCTACGATGAAGCATATAGTTGCTTGGGCTCGTCGAAATCTAACTGAGCGGACCGAATCAAAAAGGGCGCCCGAGGCGCCCTGATCGATAGCTTATTCAAGCAGCGCGTTGGCTTACTTGATTTTGGCTTCCTTGAACTCGACATGCTTACGCACAACGGGGTCATATTTACGGAACGTCATCTTTTCAGTGATGTTGCGTGGATTTTTCTTGGTCACGTAGAAGAAGCCCGTGTCAGCGGTGCTGAGCAGCTTGATCTTGATCGTGGCTGGCTTCGCCATGGCCCATTCCTTTTGTTCAAATAATGTCGCAAAAAACTGCGCAGGGTTTGGCCGCGCTGTTCACAGACGCGGGCCTTTGCTGGTTTGGCGGGTGAAAGTCAAGCCCGTAACCCCAAATCACGCGTCAAAGCGGGCCAATGCCTCCTGAATCGTCATGCTGCACTGGTTTCTGTATCTTCATTTTGCCGTGCCGCCGCGTTTTCGGACGCTGGAGCGCGCGCAACATAGCCCGCTTTGATTGCCAAAACAAAAGCGATTCGCGGCGCAGTTCAGTCCACCCGCCGCACACATCCCATTTTGATCATGATGTGCTAAGGCAGAAAATATGGACACTGCCTTTACAACCTTCCTGTCTGTTTTCCTCGCCGAGATGGGCGACCGGACACAGATCCTCGCTGCCGTGCTCGCGCTGCGATATCGCAACAATAAAGCGATACTTGGCGGACTCGCCTGTGCCACTTTGCTCAATTGCGCCATTGCGGCGGCAGGCGGCTCGCTGATCGACAGCTGGATAAGCGCGCAGTCGGTTCAGATGTTCGCTGGCCTTGCCTATATCTTTGCAGGCGCGGGCATGTTGCTGTGGCGGCGCAATGTCGACCCGTTATCGGGTTGGAAAACCCCTGCATTTCTGACCGCATTTTTGGGTCTGTTTATCCTGGAATTTGGCGACAAGAGCCAGTTCATCATCGCCGCGCAAAGCGCCCGCACGCCTGATTGGGGCATGGCAGCGGTCGGCGGGTTCATCGGCATCATGGCGGCCACGGTGCCCGCGGTCATCCTGCGCGCGCGGCTTGGCCAGATTGTGCCGTTGAAACCGATAAGGTGGGTCTCTGGCGCATTGTTGCTGGGATGGGGCATTGTATTGGCCACGCAGGCCAATGGCATTAGCTAATTGCTGCTGCCGCAAGCGCGGGTGCTGTAAATAGCGCGCGTCGTTCCTATATTATATTCTCCCCCCCCCTGAATGATGGAGAACTGCCATGGCATATGGTGACAATAGCAAAAAAGCGCTGGCCGATGCGTTAAATGACCTGCTGGCCGATTATTATGCGCTTTACCTCAAGACCAAGAATTTCCATTGGCATGTGACCGGTCCGCATTTTCGCGAATATCATCTGCTGTTTGATGAACAGGCGGCCGAATTGATCGCAACCACCGACCTTGTCGCCGAGCGCGTGCGCAAACTGGGTCACGACACGCTGACGTCCATCGGTGCGATCGCCGCGAAGCAGCGGATCAATGACCATGATTCGACGTCGACCGATGCATCGAAGATGCTGAAGGAACTGCACGCCGACAATGAGACGCTGATTACGGCATTGAAAGACGCCAAGAGCCTTGCGGACGAAGCGGGCGATAATGCGACCGATGGCCTGCTGGACGACTGGACGGATCAGGCCGAACAGCGCGCCTGGTTTCTGGCCGCGACAATCGGCAGGGCATGATAGATACAAAAAAGGCGGGCGAAGCGTTGTGCTGCACCCGCCTTTTTGAAATTCTAAAGCGCGCTTATTCGGAAAGCGGGCCCAAGTTGGTGGCCGAATATTTACCGCGACGATCGATTTCGATGTCAAAGGTTAAACGGTCGCCCTGAGTCACTTGACCCATGCCCGAACGTTCAAGCGCAGAAATGTGCACAAACACATCTTCGCCGCCATCATCACGCTGCACAAAACCAAAACCCTTCATGTCGTTGAAGAATTTGACGGTTCCATTGGCACGTTCGCCAGTCGATTCGCGCTGCGGACCACGTGGTGCCGAATCACGGTCACCACCGCGGAAGCCACCACGGTCATCGCCGCGCGAACCGCGGTCAAATGCTGGACGGTCCGGACGCGGTGCGCGCTCGGTCACTTCCATTGGCTCACCATCGATGACGAGGTCGGTTGCCGAAACCTTACCGCCACGCTCAACGAGCGAGAATTCGAGCGGCTGGCCTTCAGCAAGGCCGGTCAGGCCAGCTTGCTCAACCGCGCTGATGTGTACAAACACATCATCGGGACGACCATCGACCTGAATGAAGCCAAAGCCCTTTTGGCTATTGAAAAACTTAACAATTCCTTTGCCGGAACCGATGACTTGTGCTGGCATTGGTGGGCCGCCTGGGCCACGCCGAGGTGCGCCGAAGCCACCGCCGCCGCTATTGCCGCCGCCGAAACCGCCGCCCGACCGGCCGCCGCCAAAATCACTTTGGTAGGGGGACGGTGCGCGATAACCGTCGTAGCTTTCATCACCGAAACCATCTCTTTTGTCCCGGCCTTTGCCAGCACGCTTGCGATCAAAACCCATAACTTCTTACTTGCCTTCTCATCGCCCAGAACCACTATGTTATGCAGTCGAGGGCGACTGTACTGCACGTCACAAGCGCAGCCGTTGGTGATTGCGCAAGCATTTTGTATATCGCATTAAAAGGTTGCGCGATAGCTAATATTGCGGCCGAAAATCGCAGGGCGCCAACTGCAGTTTCATTTGCCTTGCACAGTCGGGTGGGGCAAGGGGCTAGCATGAGCGTATATTTACATGAAGAAGACCTTCCCGCAGGCGTACTGGCCGATGGCCCTGTCGCCGTAGACACCGAAACCATGGGGCTCATTACCCCGCGTGACAGGCTGTGCTTGCTGCAGATTTCCGACGGACACGGCGATGAACATCTGGTGCGTTTTGGCCGCAATAGTGACTTTTCTGCACCAAATTTGCGCGCCGTATTGGCCGATCCCACCCGTTTGAAGCTGTTCCATTATGCCCGATTCGATTTGGCGGTGATTTCGCATTATTTGAACGTCGTCGCGACGCCCTTATTCTGCACCAAAATCGCCTCGCGCCTCGTTCGGACCTACACCGACCGCCACGGGCTGAAGGAACTGGTAAAGGAAATGCTGTCGACGGACATTTCCAAGCAGCAACAGTCAAGCGACTGGGGCGGCCCCATATTGTCCGAAGCGCAAAAAGATTATGCCGCCAGCGATGTGCGCTATCTGCACCGCCTGCATGCCGAATTTGTCGTGCGTTTGGAACGCGAAGGCCGCACTGGCTTGGCGCAGGCCTGTTTTGACTTTCTGCCGCACCGTGCGAACCTCGATCTGTCTGGCTGGCCAGAGACCGATATATTCGGGCACAGTTAAGGTTTAATCGGGTTAGAGACGTCATATGTCCGCACAGGCCGATCTTGAACGCAGTTATCGTCAACGCTGGGCATTGCCCGGCGGACGGCATGACCGCCTTATCCGCGCGATTCGGGTTGTCTTGCCGGGCATCATCGGTTTGCTTGTCGCTATATTGGCGTTCAGCCCATTTACCGGGCAGCAGGAGCTCAGCTTTGTCCTGAACAAAGACGAAGTGAATCTGTCGCGCGAGCGGTTGCGCGTTGTTGAGGCACTCTATCGCGGCGAAGACAGTAAAGGCCGGCCCTTTTCGCTGCGCGCGGGTAGCGCAGTCCAGAAGACATCGGCACAGCCTGTTCTCGACATGACATCGCTGTCGGGCCGGATATCGTTGAACGACGGCCCAGCGTCCATCATCGCACAGCGCGGCAGCTATGACCTTGGCAAGGAAACCATGCGCGTGACGGGCCCATTGGCGGTTGAATCGCCGGGCTATGACATGGTCGTCAGCAATGTGGAGCTGTCGTTGAAAGACCGGACGATGCAGAGCTTTGGCCCCGTGAGCGGCCGCACCAAGGTCGGGACCTTCCGTGCAGGACGATTGCGCGCTGACCTCGATACGCGCATTATCCGGCTAAATGGCGGCGTTCGTTTGCGTATCAACCAGAATGCGATTAAGTGAGGCCGTCATGAGCAAAGCTTCTATCTCCTTTGGACTGGCCGCCGCATTTGCGGGCATTATGATGCTGTCTTCGGCGTCGGCGCAAAGCATTCGCAACCATGATAGCAACGCACCTGTCGATTTCGCCGCAGGATCGATGGAGCTGCAGGATCGCGCAGACCGCGTTGTTCTTGCCGGCGGCGTAACTGCAACGCAGGCGGGGCTTACGCTCAAGGCAAATCGCGTGACAGCGGCCTATTCCAACAATGGCGGCGTGGACGTAAATCGCCTCGACGCCACAGGCGGCGTGACCGTTACCAAGGATGATCTGCGCGCAACCAGCAGCTCGGCGATATATGATCTGGACTCCAGCCTGATCACGCTGATTGGCAATGTGAATCTGGTGCAAGGCAGCAACCGGCTCAACGGCGGTAGGCTTGTCATCGATCTCAATTCAGGCCGATCCACCCTTAATGCCGGTGGCCCTGCCAATACAACCAATTCGGGCGGCCGCGTGACCGGATCGTTTAGCGTTCCACAGCGCAAAAATTAGGGGGTAGCCCCAAACAGTCCCTAAAACGGGGCAGCATAAATCATGCCAATTGCAAAATGGGTCAGCATTCATTAGCTGTCTGTTAGATATCAACGGCACAATCGCGGGCGAAATTTGGATATGGACAGCATGACTGCAACTTCTCCCGCTGCGGATGCGACGACGCAAGACGGCGTGCAATCCGGACTGGGCGTCGTTTCCATCGCCAAAAGCTATGACAAGCGCGCGGTATTGACCGATGTGTCGCTCTCGGTTGCGAAGGGCGAAGTGGTGGGTCTGCTTGGCCCCAATGGCGCGGGTAAGACCACCTGTTTTTATTCCATCATGGGGCTGGTAAAGCCCGACAGCGGCCGCATCACCTTGGATGGCGCGGACATTACCAAGCTGCCCATGTACCGCCGCGCGATTTTGGGCTTGGGCTATTTACCGCAAGAAACATCGATTTTCCGCGGTATGACTGTGGAACAAAATATCAGCGCGGTTCTGGAAATGGCAGAACCCGATGCAGATGCGCGCAACGATCGGTTGGAAAAATTGCTGGGCGAATTTGGCCTTACCCGGTTGCGCAGTGCGCCCGCCATGGCGCTGTCCGGTGGCGAGCGGCGGCGCTGCGAAATTGCCCGTGCGCTGGCGGCGAACCCGTCGATCATGTTGCTCGATGAACCTTTCGCCGGAATCGACCCGATATCCATTTCCGATATTCGCGATCTGGTGAAAGAACTGAAAACCCGCGGCATCGGCGTTCTGATTACCGATCATAATGTGCGCGAAACGCTCGATATCGTTGACCGCGCCTGCATCATTTATGGTGGGCAGGTTCTGTTCGCAGGGTCGCCCGAGGCGTTGGTCGCGGATCCCAATGTGCGCCGCCTGTATCTCGGCGAGAGTTTTGCAATGTGATTTGCGGCGATGACGGAACCATAACGTCATGGCATTAGCACCCCGCCTCGATCTTCGCCAAAGCCAGTCGCTGGTGATGACACCGCAACTGCAGCAGGCGATTAAACTGCTGGCATTGTCGTCGCTCGAAATTGAAGCGTTCATCGCGGAAGAGGTCGAACGTAATCCCATTTTGGAAACAGGCAGCAGCGACGCGGCCCCTGATGTGCCGACCGAGGATTTCGCACCCGCTTTGGACGACAGTGGCGAGCGGGCGAGTGACGACCTGCTCAGTGGCGATGGCCAAGGCTCATCGGACGCGCTGGATGTCGATTTCAGCACAGAAACATTCCACCATGACACCCCATCGGACAGTGTCAGCGGAGCCGATGGCATGCCTGGGCTTTCGGGCAGCGCCGCGCCCAGCGGCTTTGACGCCGACGGACCTGATTTCGACAGCTTTGCCGCGCGTGATATCAGCCTGCGTGAACATTTGATGGCGCAGGCAGGGTCCAGCCTGTCCGGACGGCAGCTATTTCTGGTCCAACAGATTATCGAACATATCGAACCCACGGGCTATGTTGGCGAAGACCTGATGGCGGCGGCCTACAGGCTTGGCGTTCCCATGGCGGAAATGGAAGCGGCGCTTGCGGAGCTGCAGCGGTTCGATCCAACCGGCGTTGGCGCGCGAAACCTGTCCGAATGCCTCGCCATTCAAGCGCGCGAGGCGGATCGTTATGACCCCTGCATGGCCAAGCTTATCGACAATCTTGACCTGGTGGCAAAGGGTGCGTTTGACCAGCTTAAGCGCATGTGCCGCGTCGATGACGAAGATCTGCGCGATATGTTGATCGAACTGCGCGGCTATGATCCCAAACCCGGTTGCCGGTTCGAAAGCGAAGATATGCTTGCGGTCACACCCGACATATTCATCACGCCGCGCGGCGACGGCTGGGCCATCGAATTGAACAGTGCCAACCTGCCCCGCATTCTGATCAACCGCAGCTATGTTGCCGAGCTGGGGCAAGACAAGGCCACAAAAGCGTGGCTAAACGACTGCATGGCGGATGCGAATTGGCTCATCAAAGCCATGGATCAAAGACAGCGCACCATCGTCAAGGTCGCCACCGAGATTGTGAAGCAACAGGACGGCTTTTTTCGCAAGGGCGTTGCCCATTTGCGGCCACTCACGCTGCGGCAAGTCGCCGACGCCATCGACATGCATGAATCTACGGTCAGCCGGGTGACGAGCAACAAATATCTGCATTGCGGACGCGGTCTGTTTGATCTCAAATATTTCTTCTCATCGGGCGTTCAATCCGCCGACGGAGAGGGCGCGTCGGCTGAGGCCGTCAAAAGCCACATCAAATCCCTCATTGATGTCGAGGGCGACAAGATACTGTCCGATGACACGCTGGTCGATTTATTAACGGCAAAAGGCTTTGACATTGCCCGCCGCACCGTCGCGAAATATCGCGAAGCCATGGGTATCGGCTCGTCCGTGCAAAGGCGGCGGCAAAAGAAAATGGGCCGCTAATCAAGCCGCCAAATGTGAACCCGCCACGGCTTCGCGGTCGATAAGAATCTTCTCCGCCAATATATGGTCGCTGACCTTATCCACGTCGATTGCAGCAACAGGGTCAGACATTGGCACGAGCGTAGCCACAAGGCCAAGGCGTTTGCCCGCAATGGTCAGCGCCTGCCGCAATCCAATCGTGCGGGTCAGCGCGCGCAGGGCCAGCCGTACGCCGAAATGCATGAACAGGCGCCACGCTTTCTTGCGATCCTGTTCGGCCTCCGCCCATAAATCGAGTGCGCCTGCGGATTTGTGGCTCATCAATGCGAAGAGATTTGCGCCGGACCATGCGCCGTCCGAAAAACGCAACCATGTGCGTTTGGCATCGGGAAACTGCGCCAACATTGTCTTGCGCTCCACCATCGCAATGGCAACATCGCCATCGGCTTTGCCCAGAAATTCGGCGATCATATCAACGGTTAACAAGGGGTGGTCCGCGGTCGTCACCAATATCGGCGACGAAAATCCTACTGCCTCCACCTGTCGCTTGATGCTCAGCGATATACTGCTCAGGCTTTCGACCAGCGTCGCGCCGCCTGCGGCATCTACCGCTAAACGCAGTGCATCGGGTTCCTGACACAGGACAATGATTTCACCGATAAGCGGCGACGCACGCAGCGTCCGCACGACATGGCTAATCATTGGTTCGCCGCGCACGGGCACCAAAGCTTTCAGCTTCAGCCCGAAATGCTGTGCAAACATATCCGTGCCAGGCCTTTGCCCGGCAAGGACGATGCAGGTCCATTGCGCTTGCAAACAGCTTCTCCTAAACGCATCCAAATCGGGGGCATGCCAACGCATTTGGCATACCTTGGGGTGGGGCTTGGCGACCAAATATGAATATTGCAATATATGATCTCGACAAGACCATAACGCGTCGCCCGACATTTACGCATTTTCTGCTATTTTATGCCCGGCGGACCGCGCCCATTCGGCTGGCATTGCTGCCGGTCTGGATCGCGGCGATGCTGGGATATAAGCTTGGCCTATATGGGCGCAAACCGCTGAAACAATTTGGGATCGCAATGTTCATCGGGCGCAAAATTTGCCCGGACAGCTTACCCAATATCGTCGCCCATTTTACCGAACAGCTTGTGCGCGAAGGCCTTCAACCGGGGGCCGTTGCACGCATAGACGCAGATCGCGCGCGCGGGGCCTTGCTGGTGATGGCCACCGCGGCACCCCAATTTTATGCCGGCCACATCGGCGCGAAAATTGGTTTTGATGCCGTTATTGCAACGCGTCATATCGGCGAAGCAGACGGCCAATTGATGCACCGCATCGACGGCGAGAATTGCTACGCCGCAGAAAAATTGCGCCGTGTGCAGGAATGGTTGTCGCAAAAGGGCATTAACCGCAAAGATGCGCATATCTGTTTTTATTCGGACGATCTGAGCGACCGGTTTACTTTAGACTTCGCAGACGAAGGCTATGCGGTGAACCCCTCCAAACGCTTTATGAAGGCAGCTGCCAAGGCCCATTGGGGCGTGCTCGATTTCCGCAGCCCTGACGAGACCTCTTCAGCTAGCTAAGCTTTCAATATATCGGCCCAAAGCCTCAGCCCCGCGTTCCGACGCGGGGCGCGGATCGCTTTGGTCGGCGGTGTAGGCCATGCGCTGCTCTTGGGCTTTGCGATATTGGGCGGCAATCTGCGCATGATCGGGCAACAATGCTATCAACTGCTTGGCCGTGCGGACAACCGGGCCGTTGTTCCAGAAATCATATTCGGGCGGCGCGCCGGGCAACGCGGCACTGTGCGTATCGATGAAAAAACAGGCGCGCGGGCGATGCAGAAATTCATACACCTGGCTTGAAACGTCACCAATATAGACGTCTGCGGACAGGGTATAGCTCATGTCAAACAGGCGCGCGCTATCCACATCGATCCGGATATTCGGGGCATCATAATATTTGGGATCAATATCTGGCCGTGTGCGGGTCACGCGATATTCGGGCGAAATATGCACCTTTTTATAAAATAGCATCACATGCGGCGCAAAGATGAGATTGTAACGGTCCGCATTCTGGTAAAAAAATTCCAATATGTCCGCCCCGTGATCGAACCAGCTGGACATATGGGGATCGAAATGCGGGTTGTATAAAAAGGTCGGCTTGCCGTTGTCGAAAAATGTTTCAGGGGTGCGCCCCCGCAAAATGTCGAACTTTGGGTAGCCGATGATCCGGCAGCGTTCAGGTGTGGACACGCCCGCATCCACCATCTGGTCCACAACCTTTTGTCCGCTGACCATCAACAGGTCAAAATCCACGAATGCAGGGTGAAAAGATACATTCCGGTCCCCCGCCCCATGGGGCACACAGACAAAGGCAGGGCAATGTTTGCGGCGACGAAATTTGGTCCAATGGCGTTTGAGGGTCAGGCAGGTGCGTTCTGTCGACACGATGGCGACGGATTTCCGTAAGAACGCATTATGCCAATATAAACGCAATATCCGGTGAACGGGCACCAATCTGTTCAGGCCGTTTGTGAGCGTCTTGAGCCATTCGGGTAACGCCAATGACCGCCAATGCAAGGCGGCAATCTGCTCAGGCGTCAGCAGCCTTTCGACCTCTTTGCGCGTCACGTCACTGCCAAAGGCGACGATCGCCCGATAGGCTTTTTCACGCAACGCAAATGCGCCGGCTATCCCCGCCAAATGCGCCACTTGGTGGCCCGCATCATGGTTGAACAGGAAAATAACGTCCGATTTGACCGACGCCGCAGCCTTCTTGTGTCGTGGATTATTCATACAAAGCGGCATCTATCGCCATTGATGGATTTTTGCGACCAGTTTGCAGCGCGTTCAATTTTTTTCCGGCGCGTCATGACATGGCTTTGATTAACAGCCGAAGTGCACTAGTCCCGCATACTGATTGGGGGTCTGGCGTAATGGCTGAACAAAAACGGGGGAGTGGGCGGCGCATTTTGCAATCGGGCGCGTGGCTGTTCTTGCCAAAGACCACCTCTGCGGTGCTCAGCCTGATTTACCTTGCCGCCTCGACTCAAAGCTTGGGTGCGGCAGAATTTGGCAAATTCATGCTGATCTTCAGCTTTGCCCAAACCATATCCAGCTTCACATCGTTCCAGACGTGGCAAATATTGATCCGCTATGGCACGGCGTTGGTGCACACACAGTCGGATCAAAAGCTCGCCGAACTCACATGGTTTTGCCTGATCCTTGATATCATCGGGGCATTGCTGGCGTTCCTGGTCGCGATGGTCGGCGCATGGGCGCTTGCCCACAACCAAGGCTGGAGTGATTCAGAGGCAATCGCCGTGGTCGGCTTCACGGCCCTTTTGGTGCTGTCCGCCCGTTCGACACCGACAGGGCTGCTGCGCATCAACGACCGTTTTGGTGACGCCGCCATTCCCGACATGCTGGTGCCGATCATCCGCCTTATCGGCACTGGCATATTGGTGCTGACACAGCCTACGGCATGGGGGTTCCTCGCGGTGTGGCTATTGTCCGAAATGGTGCCAACGATATGGGTTTGGGGGAATGTTTTGCGCCGGCTCAAATTGCCGCTGCGGCTCAGCACTATGCCAACGCTGCGTGGGTTTCAGGACAGCTTCCCCGGCATTACCAAATTCGCTTTATGGTCGAATGTGGGTTCCAGTTTTAAGCTGACCAGCCAACAAGTGGTCGCGGTTGTCGTCGGCTTCTCCGTCGGTGCAGCGGCGGCTGGATTTTTCCGGCTGGGCTATCAATTGGGTCAGGTGTTTGCGCGGGTCGGCGACGCCATATCGATGGCGCTATTCACCGAATATGCCCGCGTTGCGCACACCGTCGACGCCAAAGATGCCAGCAACTTGCTCAGCCGCATGATTAAAGTGTCCGGCGTTGCGGCGGTGCTCGTATTGGCGATTGTTAGCTTTGCCGGGAAACCCGCTTTGATATGGATATTTGGCGCAGAGTTTGTCGCCGCTTATCCGTTGGTATTGATCTTGGGCACAGCCACCGCCATCCAATTTGCCACATTAGGGCTGGAGCCTGCCCTGCTCACCGCGGGCAAGGCGGGCCGCGTGATGCTGTGCAGCCTTGCCGGGGCTGTTGTCGTGGTGCTGATGATGATCTGGCTTATGCCCATTTATGGCGAGGTGGGTGCAGCATTTGCGATGTTAGGCGCAGCATTGGTCAACGCCGCGCTGCTGGTCATTTCCTATCGGCAAAAGATAGTTGCGCCAAAAGCTTAACGCGGTCCGTGCGCCTTTATGAAGGTCGTAACATCGGTAATGACAGACGCCTTGTTCCGGAAGGGCCGCGCGACCGCCATGATGATATCGGAATGGCCCACATCTGGATAGATTTTCAGCTGCTGTTTCCCGCCCAGCGCCGCGATCCGTTCCGACAGGACCTTGCTGTTGCGTGGTTTAACCACCGTATCCTTGTCCCCCGTCAGCAACAACAATGGCGGCGCATCGGGGCGCGCATATGTAATCGGCTGGGTCTCGGTTAAGTCGGGCCATTGGCCAAAGGCAATTTTCGATGACTCGGTCGTGAACGGCAAGAAATCATAAGGGCCGGCCAAACCGATCACGCCTTTAATAACCTCCGTCCCAAGACCCTGCGCCTTCAAATAACGCGGATCAAGCGCGGTCATCATCGCGATATGCGCGCCGGCGCTGTGCCCCATCAGGAAGATTTGGTCTTTGTTGCCCTGATGCTTGGCGATATTTGCGTGCACCCACGCAATGGCCGCCGCTGTGTCGTCAACAAATGCGGGGAAGCGGACCGCAGGCGATTTGCGATAATCGGCAATGACAGTGACAAAACCGCGCGAGGCAAAGGCACGACCCAAAAAGCCATAGCCTTCCCGCTCACCATCGCGCCACGCGCCACCATGGAAGAAGATGAGGACGGGGTAAGGCGCAGACGCAGCGCCTTCAGGCGTATAGATATCCAGCTTCTGCCGCGCGTCGGTTCCGTAAGCGATCGCCGTCACGGGCGTTCCATCAAACTCGGCTGTGCCCGGTGCCCACCGGTCCGCAAAATCGAGCTTTTGTGGATCGCTCTTGTTCCAGAGCCATAAGCCGGAACCAACGAGCGCAAGGAGCAAAGCCATGAGGATATATTTGATCATGCGCGCTATGTGCCCGTTAAAGCGCTGTTGAACAACGAAAAAAGGCGGCCCCAACGGAGCCGCCCTTTCCTAACAGTCCGCAAGGGTGAACCCTTGCGTTTCTGAATATTCTTAACGCTTCGAGAACTGGAAGCTCTTACGCGCCTTGGCCTTGCCGTATTTCTTACGCTCGACAACGCGGCTATCGCGGGTCAGGAAGCCTTCCGACTTCACAGCGCTGCGCAGCAGTGGCTCATATTTCGACAGTGCCTGTGCGATGCCATGCTTGACTGCGCCAGCCTGACCCGAAAGGCCACCGCCTTTGACGGTTGCGATAACGTCATATTGGCCGGTACGCTCGGTGACACCGAACGGCTGGTTGATGACGAGACGCAGCGAAGGACGTGCGAAGTAAATTTCCTGATCACGGCCATTGACGACGATCTTGCCGGTGCCTGGCTTCAACCAAACGCGGGCAACTGCGTCCTTACGACGGCCAGTTGCATAAGCGCGACCTTGCGCATCAATTTCCTGTTCGCGAACGACAGCAGCAATCTGTGCTGGTGCCTGAACGTCGGCGCCCAGGGTTTCGAGATCAGCGAGCGAATTTGCAGTTTCAGACATTATGCACCCACCTTGTTCTTGCGGTTCATGGAAGCGACGTCGAGCGTCTTTGGCTGTTGGCCGGCATGCGGATGCTCGGTACCATTATACAGATGCAGCGCGCGCATTTGGGCACGACCCAAAGGACCGCGTGGAACCATGCGCTCAACGGCCTTTTCAAGGACGCGCTCAGGGAACTTGCTGTCAAGCACCTTACCTGCAGTGATGCCCTTGATACCGCCGATGTAACCGGTGTGGCGATAGTAAACCTTGTCGGTCAACTTCTTGCCGGTGAACTTCACCTTGTCGGCATTGATGACGACAACATGGTCGCCGCAATCCACGTGCGGGGTGTAGCTTGGCTTGGTCTTACCACGCAGGATGTTGGCGATAAGGCTGGCAACACGGCCAACAACCAAACCTTCTGCGTCAATGAGGATCCACGATTTCTCGACGTCCTGTGGACGGATCGATTTCGTAACTCTGGATAGCGTTTTCATCGCTAATCGCACCTTTCGAAATTTTAGTGTTGCACAGAATCGCAAAGGATCCTGCACGCGAAGCGGTGCCAATGGCGACGAACCGGTCATTAGTCAAGCAAAAGCAGGGGTTTTACGACGGGTATAATAATACCTTTCGGTGTTTAGGCTGTGTTGCGTCCCAAGACATGCGCGCCCCAGACCGTGGCCGCGACCAAAAGGGCGCCGACCGCCTGATGTGAAACGGCAAGGACGATGTTCACCCCCGTCATCACGGTCGCAATGCCCAGCAGCATCTGGATGCCGAACGCGCTATGGATAGCCACAGATGCCGCGCGAACGCCTGCTTTCTTGACCTGCCGTGCCATCAGGATCAGCGCAATCACCGCGACCCACGCCCACCAGCGGTGGACGAAATGGGTGAGATAGGGGTCATTTACCAAAGCATAAAATGCGCCCTTGGCGGTATCGACGCCATCGGGATAAAAACGGTCGTTCATCAATGGCCATGTGTTGGCGACATATCCGGCATTCAGCCCGGCAACCCACGCGCCGAAGAGCAATTGAATAAACAATATCGCCAAGATACTGCCCGTAAAGCCAGTGATGCGCGCGGGCTTTGCCGATGGATTTTTCGTCAGTGCGTGTAAATCAAGCGCGGTCCAAACAAGGCCACCCAAGATGGTGAGGGCCGTCAAAAGATGGACCGCAAGCCGGTAATGGCTGACATCGGTGCGCGCGGACAGCCCCGATGACACCATCCACCAGCCAATGGTCCCTTGCAGACCACCCAGCGCAAGCAAAGCAAGCAAGCGCAGCTTGTAGCCGCTCGGGATCGCCTGCTTGATCCAGAACCATGCCAGCGGCAGCGCAAAGGCCAATCCGATAACCCGCCCCAACAGGCGGTGGACCCATTCCCAGAAATAGATGAATTTGAACTCCGCCAGCGTCATGCCCGCCGGGCCGTTAATTTCGGTATATTCCGGGATCTGTTTGTATTTTTCGAATTCGGAGAGCCAGCTCGCCTCATTCAACGGTGGCAAAGCGCCCGTAATGGGCTTCCATTCGGTAATCGACAGGCCCGATTCGGTCAGGCGCGTAATCCCGCCGACAACCACCATCGCAAAGACGAGAGCCGCCACGCTCATAAGCCATGTAATCAGCGCCTGAGGGCGTGTGACGCGCGCACCGGCTGCGGCGTCAGAATGAAGAGCTTTATCCATAAATCGCAATATGCCCCTGATTTCAGCACGCTGCAAGCGCACAGAGGTTGCAAAAATGGTCAACATGGCTGCAATTCGCACGATGTAATGTTGTAACGTCCAACGAATCAGTGTAATGCGACCACAATGACGCAGGCATGGAAAAAATGGCGATGGGACGGGCTGGGCTTAAGCATTGCTGGCCTGTGCCTTGTGCATTGCCTTGTCACCATGCTTTTGCTGGCGTTTCTGGCATCGGCGAGCGGTGTTTTGCTCAACTCGATCATTCATGAAACCGGCCTGTTACTGGCCATTCTGTTCGGCGTATTGGCGCTTGGTAAGGGCTTTTGGGATCATGGACTGTTTACGCCAGCCATCGTTGGCGCAGCAGGAATCGGCATGATGGCGGGCGCATTGACGCTGCCCCATGGATGGATGGAGATCGTCTGGACCGTCCTTGGCGTCATCTGCCTTGCGCTGGGACATTTCCTGAACCATCGCGCATCTGCCTGACGGGCAATTGACCGGCTGGCTGTCAAAGCCTACATTATCAATATGGCAGTTCATCATCATCACGAGCATGCAGGTGCATCGCTTGCCCAAGCCGCCGAATCGGCGTTGGTCGAGGCGGGCGAGCAGTGGACCGATATGCGCGCGGACATTTTCGCGGTGCTCGCCACATTTGAAAAACCCGCATCGGCCTACGACATCGCTGATCTTGTTTCGCAAAAGCGCGGGAAGCGCGTTGCGCCCAACAGCGTGTACCGGATACTCGATCTGTTCGTGACCACCAACCTTGCGCGCCGCGTCGAAAGCGCGAACGCCTATCTCGCAAATTCACATCCCGGCTGTTTGCACGATTGCATTTTCCTGATCTGCGACAGCTGTGGCACGGCCACGCATATTGATGACGACATACTGACCATGAACGTTCGCGCAGCGGCCGAACATGCCGGTTTTGCCGAGGTTCGCCCCGTGATCGAAGTCCGCGGGAAATGCGCCGATTGCGGGTAGCGCTGGCGCAATTCCCCGTTCGACACCCCGATAAAAGGCCGCTAAGCTGACGTCATGACACATTCCCCAGACACGCCGTTACTCGACACGGTTAAAGTGCCCTCGGACCTTCGCAATCTTGCCGCGTCGCAGCTTCGCCAGCTCGCGGATGAATTGCGCGCTGAAACCATATCGGCAGTTTCGGTAACGGGCGGCCATTTGGGCGCTGGCTTGGGTGTCGTCGAACTGACGACCGCGATCCATTATGTCTTCAACACGCCCGATGACCGTTTGGTCTGGGACGTTGGCCACCAATGCTATCCGCACAAGATCCTGACGGGTCGCCGCGACCGCATTCGCACCTTGCGCACAGGCGGGGGGCTTTCGGGCTTCACCAAGCGCAGCGAAAGCGAATATGATCC
>DLOZ01000016.1 GCA_002479765.1 Sphingomonadales bacterium UBA7471
CGGCGGGGGAGGTGGGGGCGTGACGACAGAGGGCAGCGGAGTCACAACAACTGGTGGGGGTGGCGGTGGTGGGGGCGAGTCGGCCGTAGGTGGAACCGGCACAGGGGTCGAATTCACGCCGCCGCCGCCACATGCGGACAGTGCGAGTGCAAAAACAACCGATGTGCCGATCGCTATTTTGCGATCAACCCGCGCTGCAGTCATATCCGTAACATAGTCATGGGAAAGAGACATTCATCCAAAGAATGATTAATATATGATTCTCTTTCGGTAGGCGCAACATGCCCGTTGAGTAACGCAGGGTATGTTGTTAGGCGCCGTCGATGCAAACGCCTTTCGCCGATATCGATACGTGGATCTTTGATCTAGACCTAACCCTATATGGGCCAGAAGCCAATATTATGTCGCAAGTCCGGGACCGGATAGCGTTATATGTCGAAAAGCATTTCAATATCGCGTCGGATGAAGCGCATGAAATTCGACATCGTTATTGGAAGAAATATGGCACGACGTTGGGCGGGCTGATGGCCGAACATGCGGTTGACCCTTACGGCTATCTCGATTTTGTGCATGAGGTTGACCTGAGCTTGTTGAAACCCGCGCCGGATTTGCGGGGGCATATTCATGCTTTGCCGGGCCGCAAAATTATCTTCACCAACGCGGATGCGCCTTATGCCGAGCGTGTGTTGACCGCCCGCGGTCTGGACGATGTGTTTGAGGATATTTTTGACATCCACCGGATGCAGCATATGCCAAAGCCTTTCGCCGGCAGTTATGACGCCTTGTGCAGCGAATTGGGGATCGACGCCACGCGCGCACTTTTCGTCGAAGATTCCGCGCATAATCTCGTCCCGGCCAAAGCCTTGGGCATGCGCACAATTTGGGTGAAACATGAAGGCGAAGCTGATAGCGCAGCCCATGAAGATTATATCGACCATGAAATTTCCGATGTGACCCAATGGCTATCGGAAATTCACAGCTTTGAAAGATCCGCATGATTGGACAACTAACAGCCATCATTGACGCCGCATGGGACGCCCGTGACGCGATCAGCAGCGCAACCCAAGGCGAGGTGCGCGACGCCGTACAAACCGCATTGGCTGGCCTTGATGACGGGTCACTTCGCGTTGCGGAGAAGCTGGATGGCAGTTGGCAGGTCAACCAATGGCTCAAAAAGGCTGTATTGTTGTCGTTCAGGTTGAATGACAATGTCGTGGTTGATGGCGGTGCAGCCGGTGCCCCTGCCTATGACAAGGTCCCTTCCAAATTTGCGGGATGGGGCGAAAACCGATTCCGGGAGGCTGGATTCCGCGTTGTGCCCGGCGCCGTCGCGCGGCGCGGCAGCTTCATCGGCAAAAATGTTGTGTTGATGCCCAGCTTTGTAAATATCGGCGCACGCGTTGAGGAAGGCACCATGGTCGACACATGGGCAACGGTCGGAAGCTGCGCGCAAATTGGCAAAAATGTCCATCTGTCGGGCGGCGTTGGCATTGGCGGCGTACTTGAGCCGCTGCAGGCTGGCCCCGTCATCATTGAAGACAATTGTTTCATTGGCGCACGGTCAGAGGTTGTCGAAGGCGTCGTCATCGAAGAAGGCGCAGTGCTTTCGATGGGCGTTTTCATTAGCTCCACCAGCAAGATCATCGACCGGACAACAGGCGAAATCTTTGTGGGCCGCGTACCGGCTTATTCGGTTGTTGTGCCGGGCTCACTCCCCGGCAAAGCGCTTCCTGACGGCAGCCCGGGCCCACATCTTTCCTGCGCGGTCATCGTGAAACGCGTCGATGCCCAGACCCGCGCAAAGACCGCAATCAACGACCTGTTGAGGGATTAATTCGCCGAACCGAGCGGGGACGATCAAAACGGACTTGCAATTCGGACGAATTTGCTCCAGAAGAATCGGGCGGACCGGGCCCCTCTGGCGCTTCGCTTCTTCGGAAGGAACGTGATGTCGGCCGCATCGGATGTTTCCGGTGCATTGGTCAGGCGGTCTTCAAACCCCCGAAATTCGCTAGTCTGTGCCCGGAACATCCGATTGAACTTAAACAATGTTCAAGAGGATGTAGTCATGACTTTTTCGTCATTTCGATTGATGCAATATCACCAAAAAATTGATCGCGAACTGCGCGCCGAAATTTCACGGCGCTGGCCAGATATGTTTCGGATTCAGAAACTGAAGCGGCTGAAACTCGCGATCAAGGATCGGTTGGCGCACCACGCGCATGCCTCATTTGGCCGTCGTCTACGCCTTAAAAAAACGTAATATTTGAAAGCTGACGCCGCGCGCGTTTAAATCTGCGCGGCGTCGGCACGTACAATACAGGGAATGATTTCATGGAATTTTTGATGATGGACTGGTTGGGCACACCGGTTTGGTTCTGGTTGGCCTTTATCGGCATCGTGATCACGCTCACCGCGTTTGACCTTGGCATTTTGCACAAGGAAGACAAAGAGATGGGCATCTCCGAAAGCCTGAAGCTGTCGGCGTTTTACATCACTATTGCGCTGCTGTTCGGCCTTTGGGTCTGGTTCCAAAAGGGGGCCGACATGGGCATGAAATATTACACGGGCTTTTTCATCGAAAAGGCGCTGTCGATTGATAATGTCTTTGTCATCAGCCTGATTTTCACCTTCTTCGCGATTCCACGAAAGTACCAATATCGCGCATTGCTATGGGGCATTATCGCCGTCATCGTCCTGCGTGGCCTGATGATTGCCGCTGGCGCTGCCATTGTGCAGGAATATTATTGGACGCTGTATATCTTCGCGGTTTTCCTGATCGGAACCGGCATCAAGATGCTGTTTTCTGGCGATCAGGAAATGGATGTCGCCAAGAACCCGGTGGTCAAATTTATTTCACGGCATATGCGCGTGACCAAAGAGCTTCATGACGAGAAGTTCTTTGTGAAGGTACCAGATGACAAGACCGGGAAGATGGTGCGCGCTGCGACACCATTGTTCCTCGCGCTGGTCGTTATCAACCTCGCCGACCTTGTGTTCGCAGTGGACTCGGTACCGGCGATCTTCGCCATCACCACCGACACGTTCATTGTGTACACGTCAAACATCATGGCGATTTTGGGCCTGCGTGCCTTGTATTTCGCGCTCGCCGCGATGGTCCATCGTTTCCATTATCTCAAATATGCGCTGGCATTGGTTCTGGTCTTCATCGGTTCAAAGATCTTCGTTTCAGACTTTGTGTTGGACGGCGACAAGTTCCCGCCCGTCCTAAGCCTGGGCGTCACCTTCGGCCTGATTTTAGGAGGCATATTCTTTTCGCTCTGGAAAACGCGCGGACAGGATCAATCACATCACACGATTTAGTTTTTACTTTAGCAACCAAGAGGAGAAAACTGAGATGAAAAAACTTATGTTAAGTGCAGTTGCAGTTGCATCGGTAATCGCCATTCCGGCTCAGGCTAAAACCGCGGCACCCATGCAGTGCGCGGCCGTCAACCAAGCCCAAGTCGAATCGCTTTTCAGTGATTTCAACAATGCTTGGGCATCCAAAAATCCGGACACGGTCACCAGCTTGTTCACAAAGGACGCAGTCCTGCTGGCGACCGTTTCCAACACGCCACGCACCGACCATGCGGCTATTCGTGACTATTTCGTCGGTTTCCTAAAACCCAGCCCAGTGGGAACCATCAACAGCAGCACAGTCAAGATCGGTTGCAACATGGCAGCACGGCTCGGCACTTGGACGGTAACCGTAACGGACCCTTCAACGGGTGCGAAAACAGACATCAAGGCCCGTTATTCGTTCATCTATCGTATTGAAGATGGAAAGTGGAAAATCGACCACCTGCACTCGTCGATGATGCCTGAAAAAACGGGCTAACGCCGGTCCTTCGTTGGCGCGTTAAAGTCGGACGGTTTGGTGGCAATCCATGCCACGAACCGTCCGATTTCTTCATGCGCCAACAACGCATCAGCGGTTGCAAAGCGCTTTTCAAGATCGCTGTTGGTGAAATTGGCATGAATGGTCCGGTGGCAAATCGGATGGACCGGCTGCCGTTCCTTGCCACCCCGGCTTTTGGGCACAGGATGATGCCATTCGGTGACCGCCCCCATCGGGCGCGAACACAGCCAGCAGGTTACTTCAGGCGCAATCGACTCGTCGTCCGTGTCATAAAAATCGCGATTTTTTCGCGCCATTGTCGCCGCTCCGTAACCTGCCAGATATCCGCAATCAGTTCTTGCCGGTTCCCAGCAAATCCAAAGCGGCGGCTGTCATCGCTTCGATGCCCAAGCGGACCGACGGTTCGGGATCGATCTTGAACAAGGGCGAATGGTGACCGGCAACCGCTGGACCACCATTTTTCGCAGCAGCAATCCATTCGGGATTAGTTCCGCCGACCGCGAAATAATAGCCCGGGATGCCAAATTGCTGATCCACGAAGAATGCGAAATCCTCTGCACCCATATTCGTCTGGCGGAAGGGCACAACAACATCGCTACCCAATGCCGACGCAATTGCGCCATTCAAGCGGCGGGCAAGCGCCGCGTCATTAACGGTGACGGGCGTGCTTTCGCTCACCTTTACAACCGGCAATTTATCCGCAGGCAATCCATTGGCCGCGCCAATACCCTTTGCGACACGCTCAATCGAGGCAATCAGCTGATCGCGAACGGCTTGGCTGTTGGCGCGCACGGTCACCTGTAAATCGGCATATTCCGAAATGATGTTATGCTTGGTTCCTGCGTGGAATGCGCCAACGGTAATCACGCCAGCGTCCAAGGGACCCTTTTCACGGCTGATGACCGATTGCAGACCAACGACGATCTGCGACGCGATGTAGACGGGGTCGCGGCCAAGATGCGGCGCAGCGCCGTGCGTGGCGATACCGGGTACGCGGATGTCGACGCTGTCAGCGGACGAATATTGAATGCCCTCTGCTGCTGCGATTTTGCCGGTTTCCAACTCCGCTGCCACGTGGAAGGCAAGCGCATAATCAGGCTTGGGAAAACGGGTATATAGTCCGTCCTGGATCATGGCCTTGGCACCGCCAACGCGCTCTTCAGCGGGCTGGACGACGAACAGGACTGTGCCTTTCCACCGGTCTTTCATGCGCGCCATTTGCCGCGCCGTGCCGAGCAAAGAGGTAATGTGCACATCATGACCGCAGGCATGCATCACGGGCATTTCAAGGCCATCAACGCCAACCTGTCGGACGGTCGAGCTGTTAGCGAGGCCCGAGCGTTCCTGCACGGGCAATCCGTCCATGTCCGCACGGACAAGCACGACGGGACCATCGCCATTTTTCAGCATGCCGACAACGCCGGTTCCGCCAACCTTTTCGGTCACGATCATGCCAGGCACGGCGCGCAATTCCTGTGCCATCCGGGCGGCAGTCTTATATTCGCGGAACGACAATTCAGGATTGCGGTGAAAATGATCCCACAGGCTGGCGAGCGACTTGTCATAGTCTGCCTTGACGGCATCCGCATAATCCGGGCGGGCCGCCGCTGGTGTGGCCATTATTGCGCTTGTCAAAAGCGCGCCCAACAAAGTCTTTTTCATCATAATCATTGTCCCCCATTGTGTCTGCGCCACCATTTGGTGCGCAGTGTATCTGTTATACGGCGGCTCAATTTTCCCTGTTGGGTCGGGCCGCCTTAGCCTGAATGCTAAGCTATCACGGGCACCGGTCAAAGCAATGCCCGACGGGTGAAAATTCATCCACCATCGTCACATAGCGGTAAAATCCCTTGCCTTGCGCCGGATTAATCCAAAAACCAGCACGTAGCGAATATGCCTCACCCACATGGCCAAACCATCGATTGCCCGCATTGTCCTCCAACCAATGCACGCCAAGGCCATATGCCGTAAAATAGCCCTTGTCGTCATCGCCATTTGAACCATTGAACGTCCATACGGGCGCTGTCATCTCGGCAAAGCTTTTTTTCGACAATAATGGCGCGCCCTGCCGCAACAGCAATTGGCCCACTTTAGCAAGGTCGCGCGCCGAAATGCGCAGGCCGCCTTGCGGGCTGAACGCCGAACCATTGCGGCTAAGAACGTACAGCGCATCAACATCACAACTGCCGTTGGTGGCAGGATACACCGCGCAAGGGTCAGGCCCCTTCATGGCGGCATCACGGGCCAAATCGCCATTTGGGCGCAACAAAGTGACCGCTTGCGCACGCCGTCCCTCGCTGCATCCGGCACCCCAATTGTAGCAGGCATCCAGCCCAAGTGGCGAAAGCACCAGCCGCGCCATCAACCGGTCAAACCGTTCGCCCGTGGCGCTTTCCAGCACCGCCGCGATCACGGGCGAATTGATATTGGCATAGGAAAAATAGCGTCCCGGTGGGTGGGCGGCGTCCCATGCCTTCGGGTTGGCAATGACGTTGGACAGCTCGCCATCCAGCGGCACGATATAATCGACAGAATCGCGCAGCCCGCTTTGGTGGGACAGCAACGCACGCATGGTTACCGGCACATCGGGAAAGGCTGGATTGCGGACCGGCCAGCCAAGATAAAGCCCGACATCACGGTCAAGATCAAGCACGCCCTGCTCTGCCAGCCGCATCGCCGCAATCGCCACGACCAGTTTCGAAATCGAAGCGACGCGCGCGGGGTCATCCAGCGTGACGGGACGGCCTGCAACACCAGCATCCCCGTGGGCAACCCCGTGCGTGATACTGTCAGCGGTAAAATCAACCCGGACCTCCGCCGCCACAGGAAGCGCGCGTTCAGCCGAGGCAGGCGTTGTTGCACAGCCGCCAAGCGCCGCCGCAAAGATCGACAAAGCCGTGGCCAGAGACGCGACTTGCGCCTTACCCCAAGACTGCTTTATCCGCTGCATCATGCCGCCGGACAGGCGCCTACATATTTGCCAGTTGCTTTGCCCTGCATCTTCACCGTGCCAATCATCGGCAGACGGACATCGAACTTGCTGTCATAATTGAATGCGGTTTCGCCCATGACGCCCGCAAGTTCCATGTCGACACTGCCCATGCCTTCCATGCCGCATGACAGCTTCAACCGGACATTTTGGCCAGAAACGTCAAATGCCTTATACACGCATTTCTCCCCGCCATTGCCGCCAAAGAAATCGGCACTGGGCTTTTTGGCTTCTGCTTCCGTCAGGCAGCTTCGGCTCGACGCGCTCTTGGCGACCTCGTCCATGATCTGCTGTTTTTCCGCTTTGCCCAGCGTCGGCACGTCCATGTCGGTGAAGACAAACTTGGTTTCCCACTGCCCGGCCTTCATCGGGATAAACGCGTCATCATCCATGTCGGCCGCGCGCTCTTTGCTGTCGGTGTCAGCGCCTTTGTCCGAACAGGCTGAAATCGCCAACGCCGCAACGCCCAATAAAAGGAACTTGTGCATGGGTTGCCTTTCTCGCTCTGTTGTCATGTCCTTCTTGTGTCCCTGACGTATCAAAAAGGCAACAGGCGATCAGAACCCCTTTTGTGGTTTTGGCGTTCCGTGGCCAACATGATAACTTAGATGACGTTTTTCGCATAAAGCCGCCGCACACTCTTGCCCTTGCAACAGCTACAGCACATAGAGCGAACATGGCTGAATTGATTATCCGCCGTGGGCTGGAAGAACCGGACACGGTTGGCAGCTTCACCCCGCACAGGCCGGAACGCCCGTCGAAGCTTGAAGGGGGTCGCCCTTTCAAAATCGTTTCTGATTATGAACCAGCGGGCGACCAGCCAACCGCAATCAAAGAACTGGTGACGACTGCGCTGACGGGCGAAAAAAATCAGGTCCTTTTGGGTGTCACAGGTTCCGGCAAAACCTTTACCGTCGCTAAAGTCATTGAGGCGTTGCAACGGCCCGCACTTATCCTTGCGCCGAACAAGATTTTGGCTGCACAGCTATATGGCGAATTTAAAAGCTTCTTCCCCGACAATGCGGTCGAATATTTCGTCAGCTACTATGACTATTACCAGCCCGAGGCCTATGTCCCGCGCAGCGACACCTATATCGAGAAGGAATCGAGCGTAAACGAGGCCATTGACCGCATGCGGCATTCGGCGACGCGGTCGTTGCTGGAGCGTGATGATGTTATCATCGTTGCCTCTGTGTCGTGTATTTACGGCATCGGTTCGGTGGAAACCTATTCGGCGATGATATTCGACCTGAAGGCCGGCGAAAGCGTTGATCAGCGCGAATTGATCCGCAAGCTCGTGGCGTTGCAATATAAGCGCAATGACACCGGCTTTGCCCGCGGCAATTTCCGCGTGCGGGGCGACAATCTGGAAATCTTCCCGTCGCATTATGAAGACATGGCATGGCGCGTCAGTTTCTTTGGCGACGAGATTGAGGAAATCGCAGAGTTCGACCCTCTGACGGGGACGACAGGCGCCAAGCTGAAAAATGTACGCGTGTATGCCAACAGCCACTATGTGACGCCCGGCCCGACGATGAAGCAGGCGAGCGAGGCCATTCGGTTCGAACTTACAGAGCGGCTGAAAGAACTGGTGTCCGAAGGCAAATTGCTGGAAGCGCAGCGGCTTGAGGAAAGGACGAATTTCGATCTGGAAATGATCGCGGCGACCGGCAGTTGCGCAGGCATCGAAAATTACTCGCGCTTTTTAACGGGCCGCCTGCCGGGTGAGCCGCCCCCCACTTTGTTTGAATATCTGCCTGACAATGCGTTGCTGTTTGTCGACGAAAGCCACCAGACGGTGCCGCAAATCGGCGCGATGGCCAAGGGTGACCATAGGCGCAAGCTGACGCTCGCCGAATATGGTTTCCGCCTGCCGTCCTGTATCGACAACCGGCCGCTGCGTTTTAACGAATGGGACATTATGCGCCCGCAAACGATATGCGTTTCTGCAACACCCGGCGGTTGGGAAATGGAGCAATCGGGCGGCGT
>DLOZ01000009.1:0-3159 GCA_002479765.1 Sphingomonadales bacterium UBA7471
GGCGGCGGTGGCGGTGGCGGTCGCGGATTTGGCGGCGGTGGCTTTGGCGGTGGTGGTGGCCAGCCAAGCCGCTGGAACATCGCATTGTACCACAGTTATCGCATTCAGGAGGAAATCCTGATCCGTCCGGGCGTTCCGCTGCTCGATTTGCTCGATGGGTCGGCCACGAGCAGCAATGGCGGCGCGCCACGGCATGAGGTCGAGCTTTCGGGCGGCATGTTCCACAAGGGCTTTGGTTTGCGCCTGCAGGGTACGTACAAGAGCGGCACGACCGCCAATGGCACCGGACTGCCCGGCAGCCATGATCTGCGTTTCAGCGACCTTGCAGCGGTCAACGCCTTCCTGTTCATCAACCTCGATCAACAGGCACGCGTTGTGAAGGCAATGCCGCTGCTAAAGGGCAGCCGCGTGGCATTCCGTGTCGAAAACATCCTGAACGACATTGTCGATGTGCGTGACCAGAACGGCAATGTGCCGCTGGGCTATCAACCGGGATATATCGACCCGCGTGGCCGGGTGTTTGAACTGAGCTTTAGAAAGCGGTTTTAACCGGCGCGTTCAGCCCACACGTAATTTGCCCATGACGGGCCATAGCGGCAAATAAAATGCCAATACCCAACGAAAAAGGCCGCCCCCTGCGGGACGGCCCATTCGTTATGGTTTTTTCAGCTTATTTGGATGCAAGGGTGACCGTTACCGGCGGTGCCTTGTCCGGGTCAGACTCGATGTAAGCCGGGTTGAAACGTTCGGCCCAAGCCTCTGCCTCTTTCAGCCATTCAATGTGCACATCTTCATATGGCAAATTGTGCGTGCCCTTTGGCTGTTCGACATAGCGGAAATCGACGCCCTCTTTCTTGCCCGAACCCTTTAACCGAGACACAAGCGTGCGCGATTGTTCGATGGGGATACGCGCATCGCGCAATCCGGCGACGATCAAGATAGGCGACCATGGTCCGTTGGTGTTGCGTGCCGACGAAATGCCGATGAGGTCATCTGCCGTCGCTTGGAAGTTTGCACCGAAATCACCAAATGAACGGGTGTCATAGGCTTTCATCATCGGGAAGTCATAGACGCCTGCGCCTGCAATAGCGCATTTCCACTTGTCCGGATCGCGCTGCGCACCACGCGCTGTCGCATATCCGCCATAGGACCAACCCATGATGCAGGCACGTTTCGGGTCAATCAGTCCGGATTGGCCAAACCATGTCAGCGCGTCGTTCAAGTCATCCTGCATACGCAAGCCATAACCATTGGGCTTGCGGCCTTCCTTGACGAATTCCTTACCATAGCCACCCGAGCCACGGTAATTTGGCTGAATGACGACATAGCCAAGCTCTGCCATCGCCTGGTGCCATGGGAAGAAACCGAACTCCTCTTGGTCACGGACACCGAAAGGACCGCCATGTGGCATGACAATCACCGGCAAATTCTTGCGATGTGGCCGGTGGCGCGGATAAGTCACCACCGCTTCGATTTCCATGCCGTCTGATGCCTTGTACCGAATGGAATCGGTTGGGTTCATCTGAAAATCCTTGAGCACAGGGTGCACCCAGCCCAGCAGATTCAGGTGACCGGTCTCTGTATCAAACAGATAATAGCCACCCGGCGCATCAACGTCAGCGATCAACATAAGGATTTTGGTATCGCCGTCATTGCTCGCAATAATTTGCGCGTTTCCGCGACCAAAATCTTCGTCCATCAGCTTTTGGACTTCCGCCAAACGTGGATCGAACCAACGTGTACGTTCCCTCGTGCTCGTATACGATACGCCGGCAAGCTGGTTGCGGTCCTTGTTGGCAATTGGCCCGTCAACATCATAGCCTTTGACGCCGAATATGGGTTCGCCGACAATCTGCATGGTCTTCAAGTTGACTTTGTAAACCTTGCGATACCCATCCTTGTTGCTCGTCGCGATGGCCATGTCCGGCTCATCTAAGAAAATATCGGGCGTGATTTGCGTTCCGGTAAATGTTGTATCAGCTTCATTTGAAACGGTCTTCATTGTGCCACTGGCATCCGAACGATACATCAGCCGTTGCTTGCCGCTATCGTCATCACTGCCAACACCAGCGCGGATGACACCCTTGCCATCCACCAACCAGCTGCTGACTTCAATATTCGGCCGCATGACGGTCTTGAACTTGCCAGATCGGACATCGACTTCGATGACTTCGGGATTTCCGCTATAGCTCATGTCTTTCAGGACATCGCGCGAGACCAATAATGTCTCCTTTTCATCATCGATGAAAAGGATATTCGCGCCGCTTCCACCGGCACCATCCCACGCCAGCGGGCTGATTTTTTTGGTCTCCAAATCATAAGAAACCAAACGGGAAACATCGGAGCGACGACCACCAATGATTTCACGTGACCCAACGGTGAAAACGATAGTGCGGTTGCCGACAAAGCGCCATGAAGCAATGGTGCGATCTCCAGCCTCACGAAACTCTTCTGCTTGGGCAAAGAAAACCGGGGCAGATCCGGGCTTGGTAACATCGATATAACCCAGGCTATCGACACCATCCTTAGTCATCATCACGGCGATTTTGGTGCCGTCGGGTGACAGACGCGGTGAGCGCATGAACGGCCGTTTCCCAAATACGGCCGTATCGACCCGGCCGCGAGGGGCGTTAACGACGATTGTACGAGCATCCGTTGCCAGCATGGCGGCCGCAGTGACTGGAGCGGCGCCATTTCCGGTTTCCGCAACGGCAACGCTAAAAGGAAGGGCGGCACTTGCGAGTAATGCCGTCAAAATCATTTTTTTCACAGTCTCTGCTCCCCAACAATTGATTACCAATATGATGATATACGTTCGCCGATTTGAGACGCAAGCAAGACAAAATGCCGTGTCGAAGTTTTTCGATGAATGGTGCCGGCAACCACGAAAAACCCCGCCGAAATCGCTTTCGGCGGGGCTTTTTAAACCGTTAATGCGGTTATGTTTTACATGGCACCATGGGCCAATGCCGCCAACAGAAGCAAGGCCACGATGTTCGTGATCTTGATCATTGGGTTTACGGCTGGACCAGCGGTATCCTTATATGGGTCACCAACGGTGTCGCCGGTAACGGCTGCCTTATGGGCCTCCGAACCTTTGCCGCCATGGTTGCCGTCTTCGATATATTTCTTGGCATTGTCCCATGCGCCGCCGCCCGA
>DLOZ01000009.1:3214-7555 GCA_002479765.1 Sphingomonadales bacterium UBA7471
CCGCCGCCCGAGGTCATCGAGATAGCAACGAACAGTCCGCCCACAATCACACCAAGCAGGAGCGCGCCGAGAGCTGCAAAGCCCTCTGCCTGACCTGCAACAGCCGTGATGATGAAATATACCGCAATTGGCGTCAGTACCGGCAGCAACGAAGGAATAATCATTTCCTTGATCGCGGCCTTGGTAACAAGGTCAACGGTACGGGCATAATTTGGCTTGGACTTGAAGGTCATGATGCCGGGGTCGTTCGCGAACTGGTCACGCACGTCCTTCACCACTTCACCCGCCGCACGGCCAACCGCCGTCATGCCCATCGCACCGAACAGGTACGGCAGAAGCGCGCCGAGCAAGAGCCCGACGATGACATAGGGGTTTTCAAGGCTGAAATTCACCTGAAGATCGGGGAAATATTCCCGAAGGTCGGCGGTGTAGCTTGCAAACAGCACAAGTGCTGCAAGACCAGCCGAACCAATGGCATAGCCCTTGGTCACAGCCTTTGTAGTGTTGCCAACTGCGTCCAAAGCATCAGTCTTTTCACGCACCGAGTCATCAAGGCCAGCCATTTCGGCAATACCACCGGCATTGTCGGTAACTGGGCCATAAGCATCAAGCGCCACAACCATACCGGCCAATGCCAACATGGCCGTTGCGGCAAAGGCAATGCCGATAACGCCAGCAAGCTGATAGGCGATGATGATACCAGCGCAGATCACAATCGTTGGCATCGCGGTGGATTCAAGGCTGATTGCCAGACCTTGAATAACGTTGGTGCCGTGACCCGTTTCGGATGCCTTCGCAATCGAACGAACCGGACGGTAATTGGTGCCGGTATAATATTCGGTGATCCAGATGATCAGGCCAGTGATGACCAAGCCCAAGAACGAGCAATAGAATAATGTCCGGCCGGTAAACCCGCCAACATCGGTTTCCATGCCGCCAAGCGCATGGCTGATCGCAAACCAGATCGCAGGAACCGAAAGCACTGCTGTTACAAGGAAGCCCTTGTACATCGCGCCCATGATGTTCGTGCCGCCACCAAGACGGACGAAATAGGTTCCGATGATCGACGTGATAACACACACGCCGCCAATCAACAGCGGCAAGCTCATGAGGTTCATGAACAATCCAGCGTCGGTTACGCCCTTAACCAGCAGCGCGATCAACACCATCGTTGCACCAACGGTGACGACATAGGTTTCGAACAAGTCAGCCGCCATACCAGCGCAATCGCCCACATTGTCGCCAACGTTATCGGCGATAACCGCAGGGTTGCGTGGATCATCTTCGGGGATTCCAGCCTCAACTTTGCCAACAAGGTCAGCGCCGACGTCAGCGGCCTTGGTAAAGATACCGCCGCCCAAACGTGCGAAGATCGAAATCAGCGACGCGCCGAATGCCAATGCGACCAGCGCATCGATTACGGGGCGGCTGTTCGGTGCCATCATCGCGACATCGGTCAGATACCAAAAGAAGACGGCAATCGCGAGCAAGGCAAGGCCAGCCACGAGCATGCCGGTAATCGCCCCTGCGCGGAATGCCATGGTCAGACCGGCCTGAAGCCCTGTCTGCGCCGCAGCCGCCGTACGGACGTTTGCACGGACCGAGATGTTCATCCCGATATAACCCGCAACGCCCGAAAGCACCGCACCGAGGACGAAGCCAACGGTTGGAATGACGCCAAGGAAAACCGCCACAAGCACCGCAACAGCAACGCCGACGATGGCGATGGTCCGATATTGGCGGCCAAGATAGGCTTTTGCGCCTTCCTGAATAGCCGCGGCGATTTCCTGCATTTTTTCATTGCCAGCCGAGGCGCTCAGCACCTGGCGGCTGGTTACAAAACCGTACACGACGGCGAGCAACCCGCATATTATTGCAATAATAGTCAGAGACATAAAACTATCTCTCCCCTCCTGTTTATAAAAACAATTACTGTTGCCATTCTCCTCCCGAGAACTGCAAGCCGTAGGGGTATAAGGCGGCATCGTCAGACATGGCAACCCTTAAACGCCGCCATTTCCGCCAGTTCACTCAATGGTGTTGATAACCCAGTGTAGGCGGCAATTTTACCGGTGTATCACCGTGGTACAATGTGAGCCCCCCGCCCGCAATCACGCGTCCGACAGCGGTCGCCTCGACATTTATGCCGACATTTGGCGGCGCACAGAACAAAAGTTCATAATCATCGCCCCAGCTTGCCGCCTGCATCCTGCTTTCCAGACTATCTGTGCGGTAGCTGACATAAGCAGGTGACAAGGGAATGCACGCCAGGTCGATTTCGATGCCGATCCTGCTGGCGGTCGCCATGCGCTCTGCATCGATCAAAAGCCCGTCGGATATGTCCATCATCGCGTGGACAAATGGCGCAAGCGTCTGCCCTTCGGACAGGCGCGGCTGTGGCCGGTTGAACGCGTCGGCAAGCGCGCCCACCTCATCAAAGCCCGCGTCGATCAGCTCAAATCCGGCCAGTGCGTCACCCAATGTTCCGGTGACGTACACTATGTCGCCTAGCTGCGCGCCCGCGCGTGAAGGCACGGGGCGATTGGCCGCAATACCAAGCGCGGTTAGCCCAAGCGCGCGCTTGTCACCGCGGTTGGAAACCGTATCCCCGCCAAGCAAGGCAACGCCATAATGGCCCAGCACCTTTTCCAGACCGGCGGCAAACGCCCTGTCCCAATCATCATCACCAAGCATGAAGCCCAGCAATACGCCAATCGGCGACGCCCCCTTCGCCGCAAGGTCAGACAGGTTCGACGCGACCAGTTTCCACGCGACATCGGCGGGATGTGCATTGGATCTGAAATGCACATCTTCGGCCATCATATCGTGCGTGATGATCAGGCAGCTGTCGCCCATTTCCACGACCGCTACGTCATCCAGAAGCCCGCGCGCCGCAGGGTCTTTCGCGAAACCACGCAATATATTGATGAAAGCGGATTCGGTGGTCATGCTGCAACTTTAGCCGATGTGTCCGCTATCCTGAAACATGTTCAGGACGAAAGGACATTCAGTTACGGACATCTTTCGCCACGGCGTCCAGCAAACCGTTGACGAACTTCGCATCTTTCTTGTCGAAAAAGGCGTGCGCGACGTCGAGATATTCGTCGATCACCGTCGCCGTTGGAACATCAGGGCGCGCAATCAATTCATAGGTGCCGCAGCGCAACAGCTGAAGCATCGTCTTGTCCAGACGGCCCATCTTCCATTGTTCGCCAAGCTTTGCGTCAACGAGCAGGTCAATTTCTTCGCGGCGGGCATCAACGCCAGATACAACGTCGTCGAAAAAGTCGGCGTCGGCATCCGCATATTGCGCGTCTTCAATTTCCTGCCCCAAACGGTGCGAATGAAATTCATTCAAAAGGCGCGCAATGCCGATATTTTCCATGTCCATCTGGTACAGCGCCTGCACCGACGCCAGACGCGCTGCCGAACGGGATTTAGACTTCGCACTTGCGTTATTGGCACTCATAATCTTTTCCTGACACTCGCCGCATGGGCGGGTAAACCTTCGGCATCGGCAAGCGTTGCCGCTGCGGGGCCTATAGCATTGATGGCGGCTTTATCGAGCGCGATAAAACTGGTGCGCTTCATGAAATCGAGAACCGACAGGCCCGACGCAAATCGCGCGCGGCGTCCCGTGGGCAACACATGGTTTGGCCCGGCAACATAATCACCAATCGCTTCTGGCGTCATACGGCCCAAGAAAACCGAACCTGCGTGCCGCACCAGATCGAAAAGCCGTTCGGCGCGGTCATCATCCACCGCAAGTTCCAAATGCTCTCCCGCCAAGCGGTTAACCAGCGGCATCGCGCCTTCCAGATCATCAACGAGCACAATCGCACCGAAATCATCCCAGCTCTGCCGCGCGACCGCGCCGGTTGCGAGTGATGCAATTTGGGCATCAACGGCTTTTGCGACGCTATCGGCAAAACCGGCATCATCTGTGAACAAAATCGACTGGCTTGTGGGGTCATGCTCAGCTTGGCTCAACAGGTCTGCGGCAATCCATTCAGGATCATTCTGCGCATCTGCAACCACCAATATTTCGGATGGGCCAGCAACCATATCAATGCCGACGACACCATATAGCTGACGCTTGGCTTCGGCGACCCATGCATTACCGGGGCCGGTGATGACATCAACGGGGCGAATTCGCTCCGTACCATAAGCGAGCGCCGCAATTGCCTGCGCACCGCCAACGCGCCAGATTTCGTCGACACCAGCCAGATAGGCCGCAGCCATGACCGTCTGGTTTGTCTCTCCGCCGGGCGTTGGCGTGACCATGACAATGCGCTCTACCCCTGCAACCTTCGCAGGAATGGCATTCATCAGCACCGACGA
>DLOZ01000009.1:7660-17149 GCA_002479765.1 Sphingomonadales bacterium UBA7471
CCCCCCGCCGCATCGACCGCTGACCAACGCGCGCCCAAACGGACATTGTCGGCATCGCGATAGTCCCGGTTTTCGGGCAATTGCGCCTTATGATAGGCCTCGATCCGCTTTGCCGCGAGCGTCAGCGCATCGCGCAAATCCGGCGCAAGGGCCTCATAGGCCGCCTGGCACTGGGCGGCATCAATTTGCCAACCCACCGCATGCAGGTCAAAGCCGTCAAAACGCTGGGTCATTTCGGCCAAAGTCACATCGCCGCGCGCACGGACATCGCGGATGGTTTGCGTGACGACGCTGGAAACGTCGGCATCCGCCTCACGCCGGCCATTTACCAGCGCATCAAATGCGTTAGCAAAGCCCGCGTCAGATGCGTTAAGCCGCTGCACGTGCGCCCGACAATTCGCGGAACGCCTGCACCAACGCAGGAATAGTGCCGCTCATCATTTTAAACGCCGCACGATTGACGATCAGCCGCGCCGAAACCTGCGAAATAATCGCCGTTTCGACCAAACCATTTTCTGCGAGCGTCTTGCCCGACGACACCAGATCAACAATGCGCCCCGAAAGGCCAAGCGAAGGCGCCAACTCCATCGCGCCATTCAGCTTGACGCATTCGGCCTGAATGCCGCGCGCATGATAATAACGCGCCGTGGTCGCCGGATATTTGGTTGCGACGCGGATATGCCCTGCCTGAACATCATCAACGGCACCGTGCGGCATCGCGACCGAAATGCGGCAGCGGCCAATGCCAAGGTCAACGGGCGCATAAAGCTCCGAATAATCAAATTCGTCGATCACGTCGGACCCGACAATGCCAATATGCGCCGCGCCATGGGCCACGAAGGTCGCAACATCAAAAGCGCGCACACGAATGATGCTGATCGCGGGATTGTTGGTCGCAAAAAGCAACGCGCGGCTGCTCTCGTCAAAGAACGCAGCCTCAGGCTCAATACCAGCCGCTTGCATAAGCGGCAAAGCCTCGTCGAGAATCCGTCCCTTGGGGATTGCAAAGATGATGCGTTCAGTCACAATGCCCGCGCTTTAGGGGCCGCGCGCAGAAAGGGCAATATGGCAGAAACTATGAAGTCGCACGATTTTGGCAAGGGTGTTATGGATGACAGCCGTATTGCCGAAGGCATTAAGGTGCAGGCCGAACACTGCCGACGCAATGGTGCGCCTATCACCGCCCGCATAGTAGAGGCGCAATTGGCGCTGATGCATGGGAACAATATGTGCGGCCAGCGTATTGCGCAGTGGCCCGGCCTTCCGCTTGAAGACGCCATGCCCTTGCGGCTCGCTGGCGGATTTCACCATTTGCACCTCACCGGCGCGGACGACCGCCTAGCACCGATTTATAAGGGCGAAATTAGCGCGCAAGCCGATGTCGACGCCGTGTTGACTGCCGTGACCGCTGACCATGATGCCCGGTTAGTGCCATGGCTTGATGGTCCGCCACAGACCAACGAAGCGGGACGCTCCGCCAGCTTCATGGCGGCCTTGCTCTGGCTATCGCCAAGGATCGGCGGCACATTCGAATTGAACGAAATCGGTGCCAGCGCCGGTATTAATACGATGATGGACCGCTATCATTATGACCTTGGCGGCGTAACCGCAGGGCCAGCGCAATCGCTTATGCAGATAAAGCCGGAATGGAAAGGTTCTCCGCCACCCGACGCATCCGTCGAAATCGTGCAGATCAGCGGATGTGATCAGGCGCCCGTTGATCTGTCGGACGTGGACGCTGCGCTGCGGGTTAAAAGCTATGTCTGGCCCGAAAATGCAGACCGACTGGAGCGGATGGATGCCGCAATCGCGCTTGCTGCGCAGTCGCCTCCCTATGTTGTACAGGCAGATGCGCTAGGCTGGGTTTTGGAGCGTCTGTCCGCACCGCAAAAACCGCATGTCGTCCGCATCTTCAACCATTCAATCGTCTGGCAATATATACCTGAAGAAAGACGGCGGAAAATTCGTGCGGCCATTGAAGCGGCCGGACAAGATGCAACTGCCGAACGTCCGCTGGCGTGGATCATGCTCGAAACGAACCGAGAGACATTCAAACATGAGCTGTTGGTCAAATATTGGCCCGGGCCCGATACATGGCACCTGCTGGCCGAAGCGCAGGCCCATGGCGCGTGGGTCCACTGGCGGGCCAGTTAACCTAGAAACTCCTCCATGGCCGCATTCACCGCGTCCGGCCGTTCCCAGATGACAAAATGGCCGCAATCCTCAACGGGGGCGATCGTCACATGTGGCACCAATTCTTCGATGCCGTCAATGTTACTTGCGGGCAGCGCCAGATCATCCATCGCCCACACAATCAGCGTGCGCGTCATCAGCTTCGGAAATTCGCCTGCGGCAAAGGCAGGCATTTCGGCATGTTCATCCATCGCGGGCACATAAAGTGCCGATGCGCGGTACCAATTGAGCATACCAAAGCACGCATCGCGGTCTTGCCAATCTTTCAGCAACGCAGCCCGCTCTTCGGGCTCCATTGCGCTTGGTTTATCCCAGCTAATTGTCTTCAACAGCAGTCCTGTCAGCCCAGCCTCCCGCACCACAGCATCATTTGCGGGGTCACGGAACGCACGGATATACTGGCTGGCTGCCCGCTGCTGCATGTCGTTGATCATCAGCCGCTGGAACAGATAGGGATGCGGCGCATTGGCGATGATGGCACGCATCACGCGGCCTGCCCATGCGGGGTTCAGTCCGCCCGGCTGACCATTTAACGCAACACTCCATGCAATCGCGCCGCCCCAATCGTGACCCGCAATGATGAAATTGTGGACGCCAAGCGCGTCGGCCAAGGCAAAAATATCCGCGGTCAACTTGTCGGCGGTATAAGCATCGACATTTTGCGGCTTTGATGAATTGCGATAGCCGCGCTGATCCGGCGCAATGCAGAAAAACCGGTCCGAAAAATGGGCTATCTGGTGCCGCCATGTGCGGTGTGATTCCGGAAATCCGTGCAAGAATATGATCGCAGGATTGGCAGGATCGCCTGCCGTAAACGCATCCATTTCAATCCCGGTTGAAAGGGAAAAACGGTGATGGTTGAGTTCGGTCATGATGATTTGCCTTCTAGAATTGCGATAGGTGTTGGACCGCGCTTCGCTCTAAACGCCAACACGCCCATTTTGATTGCAAGAAATCGGCGCGCAGGTGGAACATCTCGGCGCTTCGCTCCGGCATAATATACGCCAAATTGGCCTTTAGTTAACGCGCTTAACGCGTATCGCTCTGCCGTTAACCACAAGCATATAGCTGCCAACCGCGCCACGTTTGATTTTAAACTTTTGTCCGTTTTTCAAAATGAACCAACTGCCTTCAGTCGTTTGCCATGTGCCCGCGTCATTTACCGCAAACTGATATCGGCCGTTGCTAAGTGCTTGAATAGCTTCAATCTCGCCCTCAATCTGCTTATACTCTTCGTCCTGCTCCTCGTCGCTTTCGCCGAAGAACGGAATTTTGGGCAAGGAGAAACCAAATAACGACCGCTTGGTCTTCCGCACTTCACCCTGATCAAGCAGCACGACCTGCCGGCTTTCGGTTGCCTCTTCCAACGACTTGCTGGCCGCGTCATAGCATGCAAGCCTCGCAGCGGCATCTGCCAAGGCACGGCACGCAACGATGTCGCTATACACTTTGGGACGATTGACGGTCGTTTCGGCCGCGTGCGCTGTTGTCGCGCATAGGCCGGCGATCAGAACAGCATAGGTCAACTTTGGCATTTTCGTCTCTCCCGCATTGGACCGTCGTTTCATTACCTCGCGAAACTAGCGGCTATTCGCCCGGTGCACTAGCCTTGATCGCTAGCGCGTGGACGCGCGTTCCCGGAATATCCCCCAGCGCCTTGTTCACCATTCGCTGCCGCATCAGGCGGGATACGCCCGCAAATGCAGTGCTCTCTATTTCCACGGTGAAGTGCGATTCACCCGAACCATCGTCACCGCTGTGGCCATGGTGTTTTGCACTGTCGTTGATGACCGCGAGGTGCGTGGGCGCAAATGCTGCCGTCAGCAGCGTTTCCATTTCAATATGTGCAGGGCCTTTTTCCATAAGCTCTGTATTCCCATATCCGCAGTTTTTCGCCAAGGGGAATTATGGATTCGCGGCAGCCCTTTGACCGATTTCACGGCCGCGTTCGCGGGGCGCAGCGGCAGTGCGCGCATCCGCACTGCCGTGAGGCAGGCGAATTTCGCGCGCCTGACCTGCATGGCCAGCGTGCGTCGGCCAACGGCCCCGGCGACTATCAATATCTGTGCCTTGAACATGTGCGGCAGTTTAATGCAGCCTATAACTGGTTCGCGGGCATGACCGCCGAAGAAATTATGGAAGCGCAAAGCCCCATCAACGTCTGGCCGAACGAAACCCGCGCCTTTCGTGCCAACGGCAGCGTCGATTCGCCGCCCAAATGGGCGGACTTTAAAGACCCGCTGGACGCCATATCCACACGCTTCCGATCACGCATGCCCAAGGAACGCGCCGACGGGCAATTCCTGTCGCCTGAGGACCGCAAAGCGCTCAAGACGCTAGGGCTTGGCGAGGATGCGGATAGGCGCGCCTTACGCGGCGCCTATTCAGCCAAGGTCCGCGCCTATCATCCCGACAAAAATGGCGGCAACCGGTCTTATGAAAAGGCTTTGCAAGACGTCATTGCTGCCTATACGCACCTTAAAACATCGCCCGCCTTTATTTGACGAGAACGACATGACTGACATTCCGAATATCCAGCCCAACAGCAGCGACACGACCATTTTGGCTGCCCCTGACAAAACCGTCAGCGTGCGCGAAATGTTCGGCATTGATGTCGATATGGAATGCCCTGCCTTTTCGGTTGCCGATGAGCGCGTTCCCGACACCGACGACAGCTATGTCTTTGACCCCGACACCACGCTCGCGATCCTTGCTGGCTTTGCCCACAACCGCCGCGTGATGGTTCAGGGATATCATGGCACAGGTAAATCGACGCATATTGAACAGGTGGCCGCGCGTTTGAAATGGCCGTGTATCCGCATCAACCTTGACGCGCATATCAGCCGCATCGACCTTATCGGCCGCGATGCCATCGTTCTGCGCGATGGACAGCAAGTTACAGAATTCCGCGAAGGCCTGTTGCCGTGGGCGCTGCAGACACCGACCGCTTTGGTGTTCGACGAATATGACGCTGGCCGTCCGGACGTGATGTTCGTGATCCAGCGCGTGTTGGAAACCGAGGGCAAGCTAACGCTGCTCGACCAGAACCGCGTCATTCGCCCGAACCCCTATTTCCGCCTGTTCGCGACCGCCAACACCGTTGGCCTTGGCGACACAAGCGGGCTGTATCACGGCACGCAAGCGATCAACCAGGGTCAGATGGACCGCTGGAACATTGTTGTTGGCCTGAACTATTTGCCCGCGCAGGTCGAAAGCGAAATCGTTTTGGCAAAGGCATCGGGCACCGATGCCGCGACCGTCGCCAACATGGTCAAGGTCGCCGAAATGACGCGTCAGGGCTTTATCAATGGCGATATTTCGACCGTCATGAGCCCACGCACCGTCATCACATGGGCCCAAAACACCGCCATTTTCAAAAATGTCGGTTTTGCGTTCCGCCTGTCGTTCCTCAACAAATGCGACGATGCCGAACGCGCTTTGGTGGCAGAATATTATCAGCGCGTCTTTGGTCAGGATCTGCCCGAAAGCGTCGTTGGAAAGTCATAAGCATATTGGCCATTTCGCCGAAACACCGTTGAAGGGACAATTTATGAAACGCACCGCTCTTATTTTGGCGCTCGCACTGAGCGCATCGCCCGCATTCGCGGCGCTCAAGCCCGGCACACGCGCAACCGATTTCACCACGCAGGCTGTTTTGGCGGGCGACGTATACACCTATAATTTGAACAAGGCCCTGAAACGTGGCCCTGTCGTTTTATATTTCTATCCCAAGGCATTCACCGCGGGCTGCACGGTCGAGGCGCATGAATTTTCCGAAGCAGCAGATGATTTTGCCGCCTATGGCGCATCCATCATTGGCATGTCGGCGGACAATATCGACACGTTGAAGCGTTTTTCGGTGGAGGCATGCCGCAACAAATTCACCGTTGGCATCGCATCCAAACCGGTCATCAAAAACTATAAGGTCAGCCTGCCCATCATGGGCGGATCGAACCGCACGACTTATGTGATTGCGCCTGATGGAAAGGTGCTGTTCGCTTATTCCGAACTGGGCGTGAAGGGGCATGTGTCCGGCGCACTAAACGCGGTAAAGGCATGGCGCGCAGCCAATCCTAAAGGGAAATAATGCGCAAAGCTCCCCTTCTCCTTTTGCCGATGCTGCTGGCTGGCTGCACTGTGGCTGTCGAATATGGCGACATTCCCCACAATGTGCTGGCGGAAAACCCGCGCTGTAACCCGGCGCAAAATGACAGCGCATCGGTCAATGGAAAAGACTATTTCATCGTCACCAGCCGCCTGCCCGATTGCCGCGGCGATACTATTAAACTGACCAACCACCGCGCCGACCGCGTTCGATTTGGCCGGTTCTCGCCGCCAGAAACGATCAAGCCCGCCAAGGGCTGCAAGCAGTTGGTGGTGCCGTTAGCGTTTCAGCCGGAAGACGCATGGTGGGATGGCTTGCGTGATGCCGCGAACCTGCGCAACGGCCGCGTCCTTTTATATGTGCATGGCTATCGCGAAACATTGCAGACCACCGCCCGCGACGCCGTCCAGATTGGCGCGATGAGCAATTTTGACGGCCCGATTATCCATTATAGCTGGCCATCGCAGGGCAATTTGTTGAGCTATGCCGTTGATGAAACCAACATGTATTGGGACGAGCGCAATTTCCGGAACTTCCTGACCAAATTGGCGCGCGCCGAATGGGTCAAGGAAATTGTCATTGTCGCGCATTCGCTTGGCGCACGGCTTGTTACCCCAGCCGTGGACTATGTCGACCGCACATCGAACAACCCAGACTCCAGCAATATTTCCAATATCATCTTGGCCTCTCCGGATGTGGATCGTGAAGATTTCGAACGCGATATCTCCGAAGAAGTATTGGCCGCCCGCCGCGTCAACAATGACCGGCGCGTAACCGTCTACGCCTCGCTCAGCGACCGCGCCCTTGCTGTGTCGCGCGCTGTGCATGGCTATCCGCGGCTGGGGTCGCCTTATTGCTTCAGTCCGTTCGAAGCCAAGGATTTGAAGGCCAAAGGGCTGCCGCAGCGTTGCTTTGCGAGCACGACCAAATATCAGACCGAGCCTGCCAAAACCGGCTTTAATATCATTGATACCACCGACCTATCGGGCGGTGGCGCTGGCCATAGCGATTATTTGCGCAGCCTTGCCGTGTGCAAGGATTTTGCGGCGGTCGTGAATGGCGCGCGGACAACCGAGGATCGCGTGGCCACCGCACAGGCGCATGTCTTCACGCTGCGCGCGCCCGTTAAGCCGACGAAAGCAGACATTGCAGCAGTATGTAAGCGAGTGGCGGATTGATGGCGAACGAATCTCCACTTGAACAGTTCAAGCAAGTCCTGACCGGCACGGCCCGCGCACTCGCGCATGAGCCGGAGATTGAGCTTGCGTTCACCGCCGACGCGCCGACACAAGCGGGCAAAAATTTCAAAGTGCCCATGCCCGGCCGCTTGTTGCCGCCTGACCAAGTCGCCGAAGCGCGTGGCTTTGCCGATAGCTTCTCACTGAAGCTCAAGCACCATAATGCCGCACGCCATGCCGCCTTGCGTCCATCCGAAGTCATTGCTGGCGCTGCATTTGACGCCGTGGAAAATGCGCGCGTTGAGGCATTGGGTTCCCGCAATATGGCCGGGATTGCCGCAAATCTGGGTCACGCGCTTGAACTCAAATTGCGCACCGACCCGATTAGCCGCGCACAGTCGGCTGATGAAGTCCCGATTTCAACCGCCTTATCGCTCATCGTGCGCGAACGCCTGACCGGCGCGCCTGTCCCGGACGCGGCGGTTGCTGGCGTCGATATGCTGCGTGGCTGGATTGAGGAAAAGGCAGGCAGCGACCTTGATGCACTTGCCCTCGCGCTTGACGATCAGGGTGCATTTGCCGCGCTCACGCAAGCGATGCTCGAGCATCTGAACCTGACCGAAGGCGACGTCGACCCGTCCGATGCTGATGAAGGCGGCGATGATGTCGAGGACAGCCAAGACCAAGATGGCGACAGCGACGATGATGGCGAAGGCGAAGCTGGCCAAGCCGAAGCGCGCGCCGAACCGCAACAAGGCGAAGGCGAAGAAACCGAGGCCGATTATGACGGCGAGGATATGGACGATCAGGACGGTGCCGACGGCGAAATGGGCGATGACGGCATGCAGCCCGTCACCCCGCAACGCCGTAATTGGGACCATCTGCCGCAAAGCGATTACAAAATCTGGTCAACCAAATATGACGAAACGATCACCGCGACCGAGCTTGCCGACGAAGAAGAGCTGAACCGGCTGCGCGCCTATCTCGACCAGCAATTGTCCAACCTGCAATCGGTGGTGACAAAGCTCGCCAACCGCCTGCAACGCCGCCTGATGGCGCAGCAAAACCGCAGTTGGGATTTCGATCAGGAAGAAGGCATGATCGACGCAGCGCGGCTCGCGCGCATCGTCGTCTCGCCGGGCAGCTCGCTGTCCTACAAGGTCGAACGCGAAACCGATTTCCGCGACACGGTTGTGACCTTGCTGATCGACAATAGCGGATCGATGCGCGGACGGCCGATCAGCATCGCGGCGATCAGCGCCGACATATTGGCACGCACGCTGGAACGCTGCGGCGTGAAAACCGAAATTTTGGGCTTTACCACCCGTGCGTGGAAAGGCGGCCAAGCGCGTGAAGATTGGCTCGCTGCGGGACGGCAACCCATGCCCGGCCGCCTCAATGACTTGCGCCACATCGTCTACAAAAAAGCCGATGAGCCATGGCGTCATGCCAAGCGCAACCTTGGCCTGATGATGCGCGAAGGTTTGCTGAAAGAGAATATCGACGGCGAAGCTTTGCTATGGGCGCACAACCGCCTGATCGCCCGCGCCGAAGACCGCCGCATATTGATGGTCATTTCCGACGGCGCGCCCGTCGATGACAGCACCTTGTCGGTCAACCATGGCGGCTATCTGGAACAGCATTTGCGCAAGGTTATCGAAATGATCGAAACGCGCTCCCCTGTGCAATTGGTCGCGATCGGCATCGGCCATGATGTCACCCGTTATTACAAACGCGCCGTCACCATCATGGACGTTGAACAATTGGGCGGCACGATGATCGAACAACTCGCCGGCTTGTTTGACGAGGAATAGGCTGGCCTTTCACACCGTTACGCTGCGGCCGATGCGCGAGTGAACAATATTACCGAAGCCGCAATATTATCCTCCCCATCGACTTGCGATGGGGAGGTGGCAGTCCGCAGGACTGACGGAGGGGCCTCAAACAGTGCAAGCCCCTCCACCATTCGCTGCGCGAACGGTCCCCCTCCCCATCGCAAGTCGATGGGGAGGA
>DLOZ01000013.1 GCA_002479765.1 Sphingomonadales bacterium UBA7471
GTGCTGACGCTGTCCACGCGCGAACAGCATATCCGCCGTGAAAAGGCGACGTCAAATATCTGCACAAATTCAGGCCTTTGCGCATTGGCCTTCAGCATTCATCTAACTTTGCTGGGTGAAAAAGGGCTGCGTGGATTGGCGGAACTCAACCACGGCCTAGCGGTTCAAGCCGCCGACCGGCTTTCGCAAATCGCTGGCGTCGAACTCGTCAACGACACATTCTTCAACGAATTCACCTTGAAGCTGCCGAAGGAAGCACGCCCCGTCGTGCGGGCATTGGCCGACCGGAAAGTCTTGGGCGGCGTTTCCTTAGGCCGCTTATATCCCGATGTGGATGCGCTCGCCAATGGTCTGGTCGTCGCGGTCACCGAAGCCGCGACCATGGAGGATGTCGAGACATTTGCCGCTGCATTGCAGGAGGTGTTGGCATGAGCACGATCAATCAAAGCGGTTGGAAACCCGAAATGGGCAGTGCGGGCGAAGCCGGACCCGCGACATATACCGGCAACAAGGCGCTGATGCTGGAAGAGGCGTTGATTTTCGAAATCGGCACGACCGAAACAACGGGCGTTGATCTGGCCGATGCGCCGAAGGTCACGCCGCGCCTTGGCAATTTGGCCCGCAACCGTGACATCGGCCTTCCCGGCCTGTCTGAACCCGAAACGGTGCGGCATTACACCCGCCTCAGCCGCCAGAATTATGCCATCGACCTGGGCTTCTTCCCGCTGGGCAGCTGCACCATGAAGCATAATCCGCGGCTCAACGAAAAAGTCGCGCGGATGGAGGGCTTTGCCGATGTCCACCCACTGCAGCCCGTTGAAACGGTGCAAGGCGCATTGGCGGTGATAAACGAGCTGGCGGTTTGGCTGATTAAACTGACCGGCATGCATGGCGTAGCTATGACACCGAAAGCTGGCGCGCACGGCGAATTGTGCGGTATCCTTGCTATCAAAGCGGCACTCGAAGCACGCGGGGATCCGCGCAGCGTTATCCTCGTCCCGGAAAGCGCGCATGGCACCAACCCGGCCACGGCGGCCTTTGCCGGTTATGCGGTCGAAAATATCCCGGCCACGTCGGAAGGCCGCGTTGACTTGGCGGCGCTGAAGGCACGGCTGGGTCCAGATGTTGCGGGCGTGATGATTACCAATCCCAACACCTGCGGCCTGTTCGAACGCGACATGAAAGCCATCTCAGATGCGGTCCACGCTGCTGGCGGATATGTCTATTGCGATGGCGCAAACTTTAACGCCATTGTCGGCCGGGTGCGCCCGGGTGATCTCGGCATCGATGCCATGCATATCAACCTACATAAGACTTTCTCTACCCCGCATGGTGGTGGCGGTCCGGGTTCGGGGCCGGTCGTTTTATCGGAAGCATTGGCACCTTTTGGTCCGTTACCTTTTACCGAGCGCCACGCAGACGGGCGCTATACGCTGGTCGAAGAGGAAACAGCCAGCGCGCGGCATCCGCACAGCTTCGGCCGCATGGTTGCCTTCCATGGCCAAATGGGCATGTTCACGCGCGCTTTGTCCTACATCCTGTCGCACGGTGCCGATGGTTTGCGTCAGGTCGCCGAAGACGCAGTGTTGAACGCCAATTATATCCTGCGCAGTCTTGAGGATGTGCTTGATGCGCCCTTTGCGCATAGTGGGCCATGTATGCATGAGGCGTTGTTCAGCGATAATGGCTTGGCTGAGGGCTTTTCAACGCTGGACATCGCCAAGGGCCTGATTGACGAAGGCTATCACCCGATGACGGTCTATTTCCCGCTCGTCGTGCATGGCGCGATGTTGATCGAGCCGACGGAAACCGAGAGCAAGGCCACGCTTGACCAGTTTATCGGTGCGATGCGCTCGGTCGTGCAACGGGCGAAGGCAGGGGATCCGATGCTGAAATCCGCACCACATCACGCGCCACGCCGTCGCCTGGATGAAACCCAAGCCGCGCGTAAGCCCGTGCTCGTGTGGCGCGAACCCGAACAGGCAGTTGCGGCGGAGTGACATCGCCGCAGCCTTTTGTGTTTGAACGCGGCCCCGACGTAAAGCGTCACGCGCCAGCGACCGTGCGTAACCGTGATGTGATTGCGCAAGCGCTTTCGAAATTGCTGCCCGACCGCGGGCTCGTGCTCGAAATCGCCAGCGGCACAGGCGAACATGTGGTTCATTTTGCTAAGCTGTTCCCCGCATTGACATGGCAGCCGACCGACCCCGATCCGATAGCTGTGGCGTCGATTGAGGCGTGGCGTGCGGACGAGAATGCGGCGAATGTCTTGCCTGCGATGTTGCTGGATGCCGCGTCCGACTGGCCCATGACGCATGCCAATGCGGTGCTGTGCATCAATATGGTGCATATCAGCCCATGGGCGGCCACCGTCGGATTGCTGCGCAATGCTGCCCGAGTGCTTGGCCCGTCCGAACCGCTGTGCATTTATGGGCCATTCCGTCAGCGTGATGTTCCCCTTGCCGACAGCAATGCTGCATTTGATGCCTCATTGCGCCAACAAAATCCCGAATGGGGCCTGCGCTCCGTCGAGAATCTCCAAGAAACCGCCGCTGAGAATGGCTTGCGCCTTGACCAGATCGTCGAAATGCCCGCGAACAATCTGCTGCTGATATTCCGCGCCTAGGTCCTGACCCTAGCCAGTCAAATCGGTCCGCTCGATTTTGGCGATGGGTGAGCGCTGGCGGATACGCGTTCCGGTCACGTCATTTTCATATTGCGCGGTGAGCGAATAACGCTCGATGGCGTAAATCCCGGGCGTCGCACCGTCTTTCTCCGCCTTTAACGGCGCATAAATGCGGGTTTTAATCGATTTTAGGACAACGTCGGTCCAATCAGTGCCACCTTCGTTGCGCAAGATTTCGGGTTCATCCACCTTGCCGTCGGCGCCAATCCAGAAACCAATATCGACCCAGCGTTTTTCAACGACCTGTGTGCCGATCCGGTTGAGGTCGCTGCCACCGGCCATCGCGCGGGCGGCCTGTGCCTCGTTCATTTCAATCGGCTTGGAATGCAACAGGACGGGTCGTTCTGTGCCACCCATCGCGGCATAACGGGCAATCAGCTTGTCGGTGGTTTCGTTGTTACCGCTGTTGCGGTCCATGCGTGATTTCAGGACTTCTGCGACAATCTTGAATTGCTCGGCCCCGCCTGTGGGTTCTTTCAAGAATAGGTCAATCGCGTCGGTGGCGTCTTTGCGGCGAAATGCCGTCTTCTCGGTTTCCGCGCGCTGCACCCGCAAAGACAGGTCACGCAGACGGCCAATCGCCGCAATTTGGGGAAGGCCAGCGGCCAGTGCGCGGCGTTCGATTTCCAGATATTTGTCGCTGGCTTCTTCCAGATAGCCAAGCTTCAAACGCGAATCCGCGACTTCAATTTCCGCGCCAAAAACACGAAAGTCATTGGGCTTAAGCGCGCCTTTCAATGTGTCGCGCATATCGAGCACAGACAGCCGATAAATATCGGATTCGCCCAAATGTGCCGCGACATTTCCGTTTGCGCGCAGCAAATCCGAAACTTCGATCGGGAACTGTGTTTTATGTTTGCGATTGCGGCCAAGGGCGTTTGCCAAAGTGGCGCGCGCATTGCGATAGTCGCCTTCGACAAATTGGTTTTCCGCATGCGCCAGCGTCGCTTTAATATCCTGATCAGGTGGGCATTTGCGCGCAAGGCAAGCTTTCAGATCCGCTTCTGTATCCTTCAACGAACGCGCTGTGACAACGATTTCGCGTTTCGAGTCATTCTGCGCCGCAGCAGGGATGCTGACCCCAGCCAGCAAAAGAACAGCAGTCAGTTGAAACATTTTCGGCATGAGAGAATCCTCGCATTCAAAGGGGGGGACTGAGACGTAATCCGTTTGTTGACAACTGGCTATAATCTCTCGACAAAAAGCATCAGGGCCGCTGCCAAACGCGGCCCGATCTTGGGAGAGATGATATGGCGGTGGCCGATTTCGACATACTGACCTTTGACGGGTTTCTAACCCTTTGGGCAAAGGATCGCCCCGATGGGCCGGCTCTGTCGCAAGATGACCGCACGTTGACATATGGCGGGCTCGAAGAACATACCGCAAAAATTGCGTCGATGCTGATGGCTATGGGCCTTAAAAAAGGCGACCGCATTGCGTGGATTGGCAAAAATAGCGACCTGTATTTCTCGCTGTTTTACGGCGCGGCACGCGTTGGTATCGTTATGGTGCCGATTGGCTGGCGGCTTGCCCCTGCTGAATGGGCGTATATTGCGAAAGACACCGGCGCGCGCGTTTTGTTTGCGGGGCAGGGGTTTGATGCGGGCGTTCATGCACTTGCCAAAGACGTTCCGGGTGTTGAGCATGTCATCGCCGAAGATGATGCGCGACGGATGATCGATGCGACACCGCGCGCTGCGTTTGAACCCGCTGGAGCCGATGATGCCGCGCTGCAGCTTTACACATCAGGGACGACGGGTAATCCGAAGGGCGCGGTGCTGTCGAACCGCAACCTGTTTGCCCTGCGCAAGCATTCTGCCGATTCCGAACATGCCTATACCAAATGGGAGGATGATGAAGTCGTCCTGATCGCCATGCCTTGCGCGCATATTGGCGGGACGGGGCTTGGCATCATGGCACTTGCCTCTGGCTTGCCGGGGTTGGTTCAGGCTGAATTTTCGCCGGATGCGGTTTTTGATGCGATCGAAAAAGGCGGCGCGACGCGGTTGTTCATTGTGCCTGCCGCCTTGCAAATGATGGTCAATCACCCGCGCTGCCGTTCGGTGGATTACAGTCGTCTGAAATATATCCTCTACGGTGCGGCGCCGATTCCGCTTGAGCTGCTGCGGCAATCTATGGATGTGTTCAACGCGCAGTTCATGCAAGTCTATGGCATGACCGAAACGACCGGCACAATCTGCATGCTGCCGCCCGAAGACCATGACCCCAATGGCAACAAGCGGATGCGGTCGGCCGGAAAGCCGTTGCCCGGCGTTGATCTGCGCATTGTCGATGGCGCGGGCAATGACATGCCGATGGGAGAGGTCGGTGAAGTATGGACGCGGTCTTCGAACAATATGGTCGGCTATTGGAATTTGCCCGACGCAACCAAAGGCACGGTCGCCGACGGCGGCTGGATAAAAACGGGTGATGCCGGATATCTGGATGAAGACGGCTATTTATACATTCACGACCGCGTCAAAGACATGATCATCACCGGTGGCGAAAATGTTTACCCTGCTGAGGTCGAGAGCGCGATTTACGGCCACCCCGATGTGCTGGAAGTCGCCGTTATCGGCGTGCCAGACGCCAAATGGGGCGAGGCGGTGAAGGCTGTCTGTGTGCCCAAACCCGGCGCGCAGGTTGATGTTGAAAGCGTGATGAACTGGGCCCGCGAACGTATCGCAGGGTTCAAGGTGCCGCGCTCGGTGGATGTCATCGAAGCCCTGCCGCGCAACGCATCGGGCAAGATTTTGCGCAAGGATTTACGCGCACCTTATTGGGCGGGATATGACCGGCAGGTAAATTAAGCCTGTCGGCTTAGCGCCCGACGCTGACATAATTGAACCCTGCGGCCTGTGCTTCTTCCGGACGATAGATGTTGCGCAGGTCGACGAGCACGTCGCCTGCCATCGCGGCATGGAGCTTTTTGAGGTCCAACGCGCGATAGGCGTCCCACTCCGTCACTAACGCCACGGCATGCGCGTCTTGCGCTGCGCTGTAGGCGCTGGCGGTCATCACCACGTCGGGCAAGATCTTCGCGGCCTCCTCCATACCTTCGGGATCATGGGCGTGCACGATAGCGCCGGCATCCAGCAGCGTCTGGACAATCGCAATCGACGGCGCATCGCGCATATCGTCGGTATTGGGTTTGAACGTCAGACCAAGCAACCCAACCTTCATGCCGCGCACATCACCGCCCAAGGCGTTGATGATTTTGCGGCCCATCGCACGCTTGCGAAGGTCATTTGCCTGAACGACCGCTTCCACCACGCGAACGGGGGTTTCATTGTCCTGCGCGGTTTTGAGCAAGGCCAGCGTGTCTTTTGGAAAGCAGCTGCCCCCATAGCCGGGCCCTGCATGCAGGAACTTTGGCCCAATGCGGTTATCCAAGCCAATGCCGCGCGAGACGTCTTGCACATTGGCACCTAGTTTCTCGCACAGATCGGCCATTTCGTTGATGAAGGTGATCTTGGTCGCGAGAAATGCGTTTGCGGCATATTTGATCAGCTCAGACGAACGGCGGCTGGTGAACAGCAAGGGTGATTCATTCAGGAACAAGGGACGGTAAATCGCGCGCATCACATCGCGGGCCCATTCGACATCGCTGCCCACAACAATGCGGTCGGGGCGTTTGAAGTCACCAATGGCCGCGCCTTCGCGCAAGAATTCCGGGTTTGAAACAACCGCAAATTCTAGGTTAGGGCTGGTTTCGCGAATGATGCGCTCAACCTCGTCACCTGTGCCCACCGGAACCGTGGACTTCGTCACAACAACCGTGCCGGGATCAATTGCGCGCGCCAACTCTTCGGCTGCGGCATAGACATAGCTTAAGTCCGCATGGCCATCGCCGCGGCGTGACGGTGTGCCAACGGCGATGAAGATCGCACCGCATCCTTTGACTGATTGCATGACATCGGTTGAAAAGCTCAAACGTCCGGCATCGACATTGGTCTTGACCAAAGCATCAAGCCCCGGTTCGTAAATCGGCATGATATTGGCGTTCAGGCGCGCTATCTTGCTCTCATCCTTGTCGACACAGACAACTTCATGCCCGAAATCTGCAAAACATGCGCCAGATACAAGCCCAACATAGCCCGAACCGATCATTGCGATTTTCATTACGATTCCCTTTTGGATGCCAATGCCGATTGCTCGCGCCTTATGACTTTATCATGACAGGAACAAGTCTTGCGTCGGCATGTTCAGCCGACCACGCATATGTCAGGCTGCTCTACGACGAGCATGATCGATGATTCCCGCTATACGCTGGCTTGCGTGACCATCCCCGAATGGATTGTGCGCGCGGGCCATCGCTGAATAGGCGGCATCGCTGTCCAAAAGTGTGCAAATTTCGGCAATGATGCGGTCTTTATCGGTGCCGATTAGCTTGGCTGTGCCCGCTGCGACGCCTTCGGGGCGCTCGGTGGTGTCGCGCATGACCAACACCGGTTTTCCAAGCGCTGGAGCCTCTTCCTGAACGCCGCCGCTGTCGGTTAACATGATGTGCGATAGCGACAGCAAGCGGGCAAAGTTGGGATAGTCCAGCGGTTCAATTATCGCGACATTGGGCAGATCGCCCAGCGCGGCTTCCATGACTGCCTGCACATTTGGGTTCATATGCACGGGGAAGATGCACGCCACATCGTCCCGCGCCGCAATCACCCGAATGGCCGCTGCGATATTGTCCATGCCATCGCCGAAATTCTCCCGCCGGTGCGTTGTGATGCCAATGATTTTTCGCCCCCGGAACCGCTCTTCATATGGCGCAAGTTTTGCTGCCAATGCCGGGTTTTGCGCGATGCGATCGGTTACCCAATGCAGCGCATCAACCCCTGTGTTGCCGGTAACGTAAACATTTTTGGGCGAAACCGCCTCTGCGGTAAGCGCAGCCGCAGACACAGCGGTTGGCGCGAAATGCTGATCCGCAATCGACCCGATAATCTTGCGGTTCACTTCTTCGGGCCAAGGCTGGCGGATATTGTTACTGCGCAAACCCGCTTCGACATGGCTCACGGGAATTTGGCGATAATAAGCGGCGAGTGCGCCAACCATGGCGGTTGCGGTATCGCCTTGGACGATCACACGGTCCGGTTTTGAGGTATCGAGCACGCCGCCAATAGCCTCCAACAAGCGCGCTGTGAGCGCATCAAGCGACTGCCCAGGTTGCATGAGGTCGAGGTCATAATCCGGAACGATGCCGCTGATGGCCAGCACTTGATCCAGCATCTGCCGGTGTTGCGCGCTCACCATAACTTCAGTGTGCATGTCAGAGTAAGCCGCTAACGCATTGACCACAGGAAATAATTTTATGGCTTCTGGCCGCGTGCCAAAGATAACCATATTCTTATGCATGTCGGGGTCCTGCAGTCGATACGCCTGTGCAGGTGGCCATCTAATCCGAATATGTTAAGAAGTGACGAAGTCACAGCGTCAAAGGGCGGGCCCATTGGGAGCCCCCTTGCGGTAACCGTCAGGCTGCGCCTTTTTCCTGTTCAGCCAGTTCCTGCTGCAAGCGGCGCGTGACCGCTTCTGGCGATCCCGTATATTTCGCAAGCCGCGCGTAAATCAGCGGGATGAGGACAAGCGTAATCAACGTTGCGAGCGTTACACCGAAGACAATGACCACCCCGATAGAAGACCGTGCCGCACCGCCCGCGCCGCTGGCAATAGCGAGCGGGATTGCGCCGAACACGGTCGCAACCGAGGTCATCAGAATTGGCCGCAAACGGCGCGCCGCAGCTTGCTGGATCGCCTCCAGAATTTCCAAACCTTCATCGCGCAGCTGGTTTGCAAATTCGACGATCAGAATGCCATTCTTTGCCGCAAGCCCGACGAGCATGACGATACCAATCTGGCTGTAGAGGTTGAGCGTCATCCCGGTCAGCGCAAGTCCAATGATACCGCCGCCGACGGCCAATGGAACGGTGGTGATAATGGTTGCAGGGTGGACCAAGCTTTCGAACTGCGCCGCCAGAACAAGATAGACCAACAGGATTGTGATGAAAAATACGAGGATGATGGATCCGCCGGTTTCCTTATATGCTTGGCTTTCACCGCGATAGCCGACGGCGAGCACTTCTGGCGATGCAGCGGCTTGCTCTTCAAGGAATGCCAGTGCTTCCCCCATTGAATAGCCGGGCGCCAATCCGCCCGACAGCGTAATGGCGCGCAGCTTGTTATAACGGCCAAGGTCGCGCGCGCCGGCGGTTTCTGTATAGGTGATGAGGTTGGCGAGCGATACCAAGGAACCATCGCAGCTCCGCAGCTGGATAGCGGCCAAATTTTCCGCCGTTGCGCGGTTTTGGGCATCGGCCTGAACAATCACGCGATATTCTTCGCCCCGATCCACATAGGTTGAGACACGGCGCGACCCCAATAGCGATTGCAGCGCTTGGCTGACGTCGGCAACGGATACACCCAGGTCGCCAGCGCGTGCCGTGTCGACCTGTATCTCCATTTGCGGCTTCGTTTCCTTATAATCGGCATCGAGGTTCACAATGCCGGGATTTTCCCGCGCCGCAGTCAATATCCGGTCACGCGCGACGCTTAGGGATTCATAAGTGGACCCTGCGATGACGAAGTTCAGCGGCTGGCCCCGGCCGCGGCCGATAGAGGACCGCGCCGCGCCATTACCGCGCACAGCGGGCAGATCGGCAAGGATTTTGTTGACTTGTGCGACGACATCTTCGGTCTTCTCGGTACGCTCTTCCCATGGTTTCAGGAAGATGACGAAAGTCCCCGAATTGAAGTCATCACTCGCGGAAAAGCCGCCAGGCGTGCGTTGAATGATGGACCGAACCGTACCCTTTTCGAGCAGCCCCAAAACCGGTTTGGACGCATCCAACATATATTTGTCCATGGCGTTGTAGCCAGTGCCCTCTGGCGCTGCAATGTTGACGCTTATGACGCCCACATCCTCGGCTGGTGCGAGTTCGGACTGAAGCGTAGTAAACAAAAGGCCTGCAACAACCAAAAAGCCAATGACGCCAAGAATCGCCGCCAACGGCTTGGCAATCGCGCGGGACAGCATATCCGAATAGCGCGTTTCCACGCGTTGGAATTTATCGTCTACCCAAGATGCAACACGTCCGCGCTTTTCCTGCTTGAGCAGTTTTGAACACAGCATTGGCGCAAGGCTGAGCGCGACAAAGCCCGAAAAGGCGATGGCGGCAATCATTGCGCCTGCAAGCTCGCGGAATAAAAGGCCGGTCTGGCCTGCCAGAAACATAACGGGCACGAAAACCGCGCAGACGACGATGGTGGTCGAGACAACCGCGAAAGCGACCTGCCGCGTGCCCGTCACCGCTGCGACAAGCGGAGGCTCGCCTTGTTCAATCCGGTGGTAGACATTTTCCAACACGACGATGGCGTCATCGACCACCAGCCCAATTGCGAGGACAAGCGCCAGCAGCGTCAACAGGTTGATGGAAAATCCGAACAGCCACAGCACCGCAAAGGTCGCAAGCAAGCAGATGGGCACCGTGACCGCCGGAATAAGCGTTGCGCGCCAGCTTCCCAAAAACAGGAAGATGACTAAGACAACCAATGCCGCCGCTTCTGCCAAGGTGGTCCATACGCCGCTGATCGCCTTGCTGATGAACAGCGAGTCATCCGACCCAACAGTGATCGTCATGCCCTTTGGCAGGTCGCCTTTGATGCGTTCGGCGAGCGCCTTTGCGCTTTCGGCGACGGCCAAAGTGTTGGCCCCCGACTGCCGGACGATGCCCATCCCAAGGGCGGATTCACCGTTCAATCGGAACGCGGCATAGGGATTTTCCGGACCGGTTTCGACGCGCGCCACATCCGCCAGACGGATCAGCGACCCGTCAGCACCGCGTGCGACGATAAGCTGTTGAAACTCCGCTTCATTCCCAAATGGTCTGCTGACGCGCAGGGTTACGTTCTGATCTGTAGACTCCAAGCGTCCGGCGGGCAGTTCGACATTCTGGCTGCGCAGCGCATTTTCCACATCAAGCGGCGTGAGGCCCAAGGCGGCAAGACGGTCTGGCTGCAGCCAGATACGCATCGATGGCCGCGCTTCACCGCCCACAAACACGCGCGCAACGCCATCGAGGGCGGAGAACCGGTCCACCAGATTGCGGTCGAGATAGTCGCTGAGTTCAAGCCGGGACCAACCGGGTCTCGACACCACCAAATACAGAATAGGCGATGCATCCGCGTCGACCTTGCGCACTTCGGGCGCGAGCACTTCTTCGGGCAAATCATCCGCCACCCCGCCGACACGGTCGCGGACATCGTTGGCTGCGCTGTCTACGGAACGGCCCGGCGCGAATTCGATGGTGATCTCGGACTGCCCGTCGCGCGAACGGGACGTGATGGTCTGAATGCCTTCAATGCCGGCAAGCGCATTTTCGAGCACCTGTGTCACCCGCGTTTCGACCACACTGGCCGCAGCGCCGGTATAGCTGGTTCCAACCGACACAATCGGGGGTTCCGTGTCGGGATATTCGCGAACGGGTAAGTTTAAAAAGCCGACAATGCCGACCAGCACCATCAGAATCGCAATTACGGCTGCGAATACGGGTCTGCGGACCGAGATGTCGGAAAGTGTCATCTCAACCCTGCATCATTTGCTTTTTGCGGGGGCTTCGCCAGCTTTGGGTGTTCCGGTGCGCACCTTGGCACCCTCCGACAGCTTCACGACGCCTTCGGTTACGATTTTGTCGCCGACTTTAAGGCCGCTGATGATCTCGACCAGATTGCCGTCGCGTGTGCCTGTCTTAACCTCAATACGCTTCGCCATTTGATCGGCATCCAGCGTGTAGACGAAGCTCGCATCGCCTTCACGGACGAGCGAGAGTTCGGGGACAGCGGGGGCGTTACGCGTTTTCGATGTGATTGTGACCGACAGCAACATTCCCGGTTTCAACCGTCCGTTGCGGTTCGGCAATATCGCGCGCAGCGTGGCGGTGCGCGTTTGCGGGTTCACCACGGGATTGATCGCAATGATTTTTCCTGAAGCGACATAATCGGGGAAAGCCGCAGCCTTCGCACTGATGTCTTGGCCAACGCGCACGTTCGCCAACATTGTTTCGGGTATGGTGAAATCCAGTTTGATGGAACTCAGGTCGCTGACGGCTGCAATTTCGTCGCCAGCGCTTACAACTGCGCCAACCGATATGCGCCGCAACGACACGTGTCCCGAAAAGGGCGCGCGCACAACGCGGTCGCCAATCGATGCACGCGCTTCATTGGCTGCGGCTCTTGCCGATGCGGCTGATGCGGTTTGCGCCTCAAGATTTGCGTTGGTGGCAAAGCCGCGGCGATGGAGCTCACTAATCCGCGCCAGTTGCTGGTCTGCTTCTCGTGCACGCGCTTGCGCGCTGGCAAGTGATGCCGTTTCCTGCCCTTGCGCCAAAACGGCCAGAATCTGGCCCTGCCGCACATAGTCGCCGTCGGAAAAGCCAAGCTGCGTGATGCGTTCGGTCACCGGCGCACGAACCGAAACCTGCTCATTTGCGTTCGCGGTGCCAACGGCAACGTAGCGGTCCGAAAAGACATGCTGTGTTGCAGCACCCAGTGTGACCAACGGCGCAGGGCGGTCGCGTTTTTCTTCACCGCCGCCACAGGCAGCGACACATAGCATCAACGACAGAATGAGTAGCTTGCGCATTTTTTTACCGGTGAGGGGAGGTGGATATCGAGCTTCGCGTGATGGCTGAAGTGAAGCGACATTAACAGCAGATTTCGACGAAAGCATTTCTAAAGGCGAAACAATATCCCGTCGCCGCGAACCGAGAACGCCCGCTCCCAATCCGCAGCGGCAGTACCATCAGTGCCGTATGATGTGATCGAACGCAGACAGGGCTGCTTTGGTACCTTCGCCCATCGCGACGATAATTTGCTTGTACGGGACGGTCGTAACGTCGCCAGCAGCGAAAACGCCGGGGATATTCGTTGCGTTATGCGCATCGACTTCGATTTCGCCGCGCGGCGAAAGCTGCAGCGGTCCTTTCAACCACTCGGTGTTCGGAACCAGCCCGATTTGCACAAAGATACCTTCAAGATCGATGCGATGTGAATCCCCGGTCAGACGGTCGGTATAGACCAATGCCTCAACCTTTTCACCGTCGCCCAATACTTCCGTGCTCAATGCGGATGTGATGATGTCGACATTGGGCAGGCTGCGCAGTTTGTTTTGCAGCACCGCATCTGCGCGTAGTTGCGAGTCAAATTCGACGAGCGTCACGTGGGACACAATACCTGCAAGGTCGATGGCCGCTTCGACGCCGGAGTTGCCACCACCGATAACGGCAGTGCGCTTGCCCTTGTACAATGGGCCATCGCAATGCGGGCAATATGCCACGCCCTTGTTGCGATATTCCTCTTCGCCGGGAACGCCCATTTGCCGCCAACGCGCACCGGTCGACAATATGATCGTCCGTGCCTTTAACGTTGCACCGCTGGCGAGCTTAACTTCATGCAGGCCGCCTTCGGCAGCAGGGATGAGCTCCGTCGCGGCCTGAAGGTTCATGATGTCGACATCATATTCGCGGACATGCTGTTCCAATTGCGCCGCCAGCTTTGGCCCTTCGGTGTGCTGGACAGAAATGAAGTTCTCAATGCCCATGGTATCGAGCACCTGACCACCAAAACGTTCCGCGACCACGCCGGTGCGAATGCCCTTGCGCGCCGCATAAATCGCGGCCGCTGCGCCGGCTGGACCGCCGCCGACGACCAAAACTTCAAACGGTTCCTTGGCTGCGATCTTTTCCGCAGCGCGGGCAACGGTGCCGGTGTCCAGCTTGGCCATGATCTGCGCAAGGTCCATCCTGCCTTGGCCAAAGGGTTCACCATTCAGGTAAATGGCAGGGACCGCCATGACCTTGCGGGTTTCAACTTCGTCGCGGAACATCGCGCCATCAATTGCCACATGGCTGACGCCTGGATTGAGTGCGGCCATGATGTTGATGGCTTGGATGACGTCAGGGCAATTCTGGCACGACAGCGAAAAGAATGTTTCGAAGTGGAAGTCGCCTTCAAGCGCCTTCACTGAATCGAGTAACTCGGCTTCTTCCTTGGGTGGGTGTCCGCCCATGTGCAGAAGCGCGAGAACCAAAGATGTGAATTCATGCCCCAAGGGCAGGCCAGCAAAATGCGTTTCAGCAGTGCCATCGGCGCGGCGGATGGCGAAGGAAGGCGCGCGATCCGCATGCCCATCAAAACGCGCGGACAGCAGGTCCGACTGTTCGACGACCGTTTCAACCAAAGTGCGCATTTCCGCAGACTTTGGGCTGTCGTCGAGGGTCGCGACGAGCTCAACAGGCGTGCGCAGGTTTGCCAGATAGGTTTTTAGCTGGGCAGTGGTAGCAGCATCAAGCATCTTGGGTCTCTTTCAAACAAGCACGTCCACGCCGCGACGGATGGCGGCTCAATTGGTCGAATATAGGGGGGGGTGCCGCGCTCACGCACGCGGCACCCGAATATATATTAGATCTTACCGACGAGGTCGATCGAAGGCGCAAGCGTTTCGCTGCCTTCTTCCCACTTCGCAGGGCAAACCTGACCTGGGTGCTCGCGCACGTAGATCGCAGCCTTGATCTTGCGGACGAGTTCAACCGCGTTGCGGCCGACGCCTTCACAGGTGATTTCCATGACCTGAATGACGCCGTCTGGGTCAACGACGAAGGTCGCACGGTCGGCAAGACCTTGGCCTTCGCGCAATACGCCGAAGTTGTTGCTGATGACGTGGTTCTGGTCGCCAAGCATGTGGTAGTTGATCTTGCTGATCGCTGGCGAGCTGTCATGCCATGACTTGTGGCTGAAATGCGTGTCGGTCGACACTGCGAATACTTCAACGCCCATGGCTTGCAGGTCCGCATATTGGTCCGCAAGGTCTTCCAGCTCGGTTGGGCATACAAATGTCCAGTCAGCTGGGTAAAAGAAGAATACGCCCCACTTGCCCTTTACGTCCGCGTCGGAAACTTCAACGAACTTTCCAGCCTTGTACGACTGCGTTGTGAACGGCTTAATGCTTGAACCGATGATACCCATGTAAAATCCTTTCGATGGTGGTTTTTGAATTTCTGACGCTCCCCAACACGAATTCTGTTATTTAGTCCAGCAACCGTTTTTGCAATGACTAATCGTTTTTTCCGATAATTCGATATGTGGGGTCGCGGTGCAGTGTATCCGGGATGTATTACACATATGTATCCGACCGGCTTGCCGCAATGGCCGAAAGTTTTTTTGGACGGATGAAATCACCGACCAAGAATGACGTTTGAAAATTTTACATGAAGTTGCTTCATGATGTGAAATCTTGCTTGTCGCTGACCGCCTTCCGGTGCACCTATCTCTGCATAAACTAAACTTAGAGAGATTGAATGGCATGAAGAACGGCGCGTTGAAGAATGTCATTGTCATTTTGGCTGCGGCCCTGACGGCGTGCGGCGGTGGCGGTAGCGGCTCCGGCGGCGGGACTGTCACAGTTCCGCCGACCAGCTCGACGCCCCCCACTTCACCACCGACATCGTCGACATGCAGCCTGAGCAGCCGGCAAGATTTTGCCTTTTCGGTTTTGAATGAATGGTATTTGTTTCCAGAAACCCTTCCGGGGTCATTGGCAACCGCGCCTTATACATCCGTGCAATCCTATATTGATGCGCTAACCGCCAATGCGCGTGCGCAGGGACGTGATCGAAACTTTACCTATGTGACGTCCATTCGGGAAGAAAACGCCTATTACGCATCGGGTTCGACGGCGGGACTGGGCGTGCGTCTGGCGTATCAGGGCAACCGGATTTTCGTGATTGAGGCGTTTGAAGGTGCACCCGCGCTTGCTGCGGGCATTGATCGCGGAACCGAAATTCTGGCGATTGGAACCGATGCCGCAAATCTTACACCCGTCGCTGATATCATCGCCGCGCAAGGTACAAGCGGGATCACGAGCGCGCTTGGACCGAGCACGGTTGGCACAAGCCGGGTCTTGCGCATTGCCGACGCCGGCGGCGCGCGGAATGTGACGGTGACGAAGGCCGGCTATAACATCGATCCATTGTCGCCGCGATATGGCGTGCGAGTTATCGACAATGGTGGTCAGCGCGTTGGCTACATCAACATGCGCACGTTTATTTCGACGGCTGATAATCAGTTGCGCACCGCGTTTGCCGATTTCCGGGCTCAGGGGATCACGCATTTTGTTATCGATTTCCGGTACAATGGCGGCGGGCTGGTTTCGACGGCTGAACTGATGGGCGACCTTATGGCTGGCAACCGCTTTTCCAGCGATATCTTTACGGTCACGCGTTTTCGTCCATCCAAATCATCCAACAATGAAACCCGTCGTTTTTCGCCACAAACGCAGTCGGTTTCACCCGTTAAAATTGCCTTTATTGCAACCGGTGCCACCGCTTCCGCCAGCGAGTTGGTGATGAACAGCTTCGTGCCCTATTTGGGTGTGAATGCCGCACTGATTGGCAGCAACAGTTATGGTAAGCCTGTCGGACAAATCGCGGTCGACCAATCCGCGTGCGATGACCGAATTCGCGTTGTTGCCTTTGCCAAGGAAAATGCAGCCGGGCAGGGCGACTATTATTCCGGACTGGCGGGCACGATGCGCGCCACCTGCGCGGCAGCGGACGATATTAGCCGGCCATTGGGCGATCCGCTCGAGGCATCGTTGCGGACAGCGTTGGACTTTGTGGCGGGGCGCAGTTGCACGCCGGTGGTCGTAGGCCAAAGCGCACAAAGCACCTCCACCCGCACCGAACGCCGGGTCCTTCCGGTGCCCATAGATGCGCGCGCTGCCCAACGCGAAGTGCCAGGTTTGTTTTAACGGTTCCGAACGGCAATAAAGACGTCAGCGCGCCGGGTCAGTTCTTTTCCGCTGATAACCGCACCAGTGCCAACACGTGCGCAGCATGTTCTTTGCGGCAAATGAGCAGGTCGGGCATATAGACATCACGCTGGTTATAAACCAACGAACTGCCGTCAACGCGGCTGACGTGCAAGCCATAGGCAGCAGCTACCGCAACGGGTGCGCAGCTGTCCCATTCATATTGCCCGCCGGTGTGCAGATAGATATCGGCCTCGCCGCGGACCACGGCCATGGCTTTGGCCCCTGCAGACCCCATGGGGATGAGCTCAGCGCCCAATGCTTCGGCCACGGCGACAGCCTCGGGTGCCGGGCGCGTCCGGCTGACGACCATGCGGAGTTTTTCCGGGGCAGGGGGAATGATGGCTGGCTGATCCGTGCGCAGAACCAAATCCAGGGCCGGAAGCGCAACGGCGCCAATGACGGGCGCACCGTCGATTGCCAGCGCGACATGGACCGCCCAATCGGACCTACCTTCGCTATATTCGCGGGTTCCATCGACCGGGTCGATAATCCATACGCGCGATTTTGAAAGGCGGGCGTCGGTGTCTTTGCTTTCTTCCGACAAAAGACCGTCATCAGGGCGTTGTTCCGCAAGCGTACGGATCAGATATTGGTTGGCGGTTTGATCGCCCGCGTTGCCCAATTCCTTCGCGACCAACCCACTGGTATCACGCATTTCGAGAACCAGCGCGCCTGCGGCCTTTGCCAAATATGCGGCAAGCTCGGTATCGTCAGCGATGATACTCATTTGAGTGGCATCAACTGGCGCACGATATATTCGGCTGCCTCGGCCGGGCTCATCTCGACGGTGTTCACGCGAATGTCGGGATGTTCTGGCGGTTCATAGGGGCTGTCGATTCCGGTGAAGTTTTTAAGTTGGCCGGCGCGCGCCTTTTTATACAAGCCCTTCACATCGCGCGCTTCGGCGACCTCCAATGGCGTATCGACGAAGATTTCGACAAATTCGCCCTCGGGTAACATCGCCCGCACCATGTCGCGTTCGGCGCGGAATGGTGAAATGAACGCGGTCAGGACAATCAGCCCTGCATCCGCCATCAATTTGGCCACTTCGCCGACGCGGCGGATATTCTCGATCCGGTCGGTTTCGGTGAAGCCCAAATCCTTGTTCAACCCGTGTCGGACATTGTCACCGTCAAGCAGGAACGTGTGCCGGTTCATCAGGTGAAGCGCCTTTTCCACCTCGTTAGCGATGGTCGATTTCCCCGAGCCCGACAGGCCGGTGAACCATAAAATCCTTGGCTTTTGGTTCTTCAGCATGGCGTGCGCGTCACGACCAATGTCGGTGGCTTGCCAATGGACATTTTGTGCACGACGCAGCGAAAAGTGCAGCATGCCGGCAGCAACGGTCGCGTTGCTGATCTTGTCGATCAGGATGAAGCCGCCGAGTGCGTGGTTGTCCGCATAAGGCGCGAACACAATGGGCTTGTCGGTCGAAATTTCCGCAACGCCAATGGCGTTTAGCTCCAGCGTTTTGGCCGCCATATGCTCCATGCTGTTCACATTGACGGTATATTTCGGCGCTTGCACAGTTGCTGAAACCATCTGCGTGCCAAGCTTCAACCAATAAGAACGGCCAGGGACAAGCGCGTCATCCGCCATCCACACAATGGTGCTTTCGAACTGGTCGGCGACTTCTGGCGGATTGTCAGCAGCGGCGATAACATCACCGCGCGAACAGTCGATTTCGTCGTCAAAGCACAAGGTGACCGATTGGCCGGCAACGGCTTCCTGAAGATCGCCATCAACTGTTACGATTTTTTTGATCGTGGTTGTCTTGCCTGATGGCAGAACACGAATGGCGTCGCCGGGGTGGACCGTCCCTGTCGCAATTTGGCCGGAAAAGCCGCGGAAATCGAGATTTGGCCGATTGACCCATTGGACCGCCATGCGCAAAGGTTTGGCCTGATCAGCGTCATTATCGAGCGCAACGGTTTCAAGATGCGCCATCAGCGGTAGGCCCTTATACCAAGGGGTGTTTGGCGAGATTTCCGTGATGTTGTCGCCCTTGAAACCCGAAATTGGCATCGGCGTGAAATTACTGATGCCGATACTGGCCGCAAATTCGCTATATTCGGCAACGATGGCGTCATATTTTGCCTGATCATAGTCGATCAGGTCCATCTTGTTCACCGCGAGCACGATATTCCGAATACCCAGCAGCTTCGCAAGATAGCTATGCCGGCGCGTCTGAACGAGGACACCCTTGCGCGCATCAATCAGGATAACCGCAAGGTCCGCCGTCGATGCCCCAGTGACCATATTGCGGGTATATTGTTCATGCCCCGGGCAATCGGCGACGATGAATTTGCGTTTCTCTGTGGCGAAGAAGCGATATGCGACGTCAATCGTGATGCCCTGTTCGCGTTCGGCGGCCAGCCCATCCACAAGCAGCGCAAAGTCAATGTCCTGACCTTGGGTGCCCATGCGCTTGGAATCGGACTCCAGCGTCGCCAGCTGATCTTCAAAGATCATTTTTGAATCGTACAGCAGCCGACCGATAAGTGTGGACTTGCCATCGTCAACCGAACCGCAGGTGATGAAGCGCAGCAGCGATTTATGCTGATGCACGTCCAAATAGGCATCAATATCCGACGCAATCAGTTCATCGGCTTTATAAATGACCGGGTTGTCTAGCGAAGCAGTCATTAGAAATACCCCTCCTGCTTCTTCTTTTCCATGCTTGCGGCCTGATCATGGTCAATGGCCCGGCCTTGGCGTTCGGAGGTGGTGGTCAGCAGCATTTCTTGAATGACTTCGGGTAATGTGGATGCCGTGCTTTCGACCGCACCGGTCAATGGGTAGCAGCCCAGCGTTCGGAACCGGATGGACCGTTCCACGGGCACTTCGCCATCCTGTAATGGAAAGCGTTCGTCATCAACCATCAACAGCATGCCATCGCGTGTTACCGTGGGACGCGGTGCGCTGAAATACAGCGGCACAATCTCGATATTTTCGAGATGGATATATTGCCAGATGTCCAGCTCCGTCCAGTTCGAGATTGGAAACACCCGGATGCTTTCGGACTTCGCCTTGCGGGCATTGTACAGATTCCAGAGTTCCGGGCGCTGGTTCTTGGGGTCCCAGCCATGCGTCGCTGTCCGGAATGAAAAGATACGCTCCTTGGCACGGCTTTTCTCTTCATCGCGGCGCGCACCGCCGAACGCGACATCAAAACCATATGTATCGAGCGCTTGCTTCAGGCCCTCTGTCTTCCACATATCGGTATGCAGCGATCCATGATCGAACGGATTGATACCGCGCGCAATCGCTTCGGGATTTTGGTGAACGATTAACTCCATGCCCGCATCGCGCGCGGCCTTTTCGCGCAGCGCATACATGTCTTTGAACTTCCACGTCGTGTCGACATGCAGCAACGGGAATGGCGGCGGCGAGGGGTAGAACGCCTTGCGCGCCAGATGCAGCATAACGGCGCTGTCTTTTCCGACGCTATACAGCATCACGGGCTTTTCCGCCTCGGCAACAACCTCGCGCATGATGTGGATCGCCTCAGCCTCAAGGCGCTCAAGATGGGTCAGCGTTTTCGTCATAGTCTGGTCACTTCCTGCAGACTTTACTGTCAGAACTGGACGCAGCGCGCAAACAAGACATTCTTGCCCCGTCAATTATCTCAGTTTCAAGATATGCTTAGCAAGTCATACGAGCTTTTCCTATGCGCAGATTATGATGGTCCGATTGTGCGCAGCTTACCGACGTTTATTGGCTGGCGGGCCACGGCGAAACTGCGTTCTCAGCGGAGATTTATACATCAAAGCGATGGAAAAGCCGCATTTCAGTCGACAAGCGTTCAACGCAATGTCACGGTTTTGTCGAACGGGTACTTTTGAATTTCAAAAACTAACACTAATCCATGGTGAAGCGCATATTTTCCATGGAAGCGGAGAGGAACATAATGGATAACGACATTTTCGAACAATTCACCGAACAGCTGCGGCGTTATATTCGCGAACGGTTGATTCCGGCGGAAAAGGAAGTGCTTGAAACGGAAATGATTCCTGAAGCGATCATGGCCGAAATGCGCGACCTCGGGTTGTTTGGCCTGACGGTTCCGGAAGAATATGGCGGCGCTGGTATGAATATTCAGCAATATATCCGCACCATGCGTGAATTCAGCTATGCGGCACCATGCTTTCGCTCGGTTACGTCCATCAACATCGGGATGGTGTGTTCCGCGTTCAAAAATGGTGGGACGGATGCGCAAAAGGCGGAATGGCTGCCGCGTTTGGCGGCGGGCGAAATTGCGTCCTTTGGTCTGACAGAACCGGGTTCCGGATCCGACTCCGCGGCGATGCAGACGACAGCGGTGAAGTCCGGCAATGGCTGGGTATTGAACGGTACAAAACGGTACATCACCAATGCGCCATTTGCGAATGTCGCGTTGATCATGGCGCGGACAAGCAAGGAAGCCTTGCCCAAAAACGCGCATGTCTCGGCCTTTATCGTCCCCATGGACACCGCTGGCATCACCGTGGGTAAATCCGACAAGAAAATGGGGCAGTCCGGCAGCCATATCGCCGATATCATCATGGAAGATGTGAAGTTGCCTGCGGACGCCATATTGGGTGGTGAAGAGGGCAAGGGCTTTGCCTTTGCTATGAAGAGCCTCGACAACGGACGCATGTCGGTCGGCGCAGCGGCGACGGGCTATGCGCGGCGTGCGCTCGACAGTGCGCTGCGTTACGCCAATGAACGCAAGGCATTTGGCGAACCGATTGCCAATTTTCAGCTTATCCAACAAATGCTGGCGGATAGTGAAATCGAGATTTACGCGGCGGAATGTATGTTGGATGACGCTGCCCGCCGTGCCGATGCCGGTGAGAATGTGTTGCGCAAAGCAGCGGCGGCCAAGGTGTTTGCATCTGAAATGTGCGGCCGCGTCGTTGACCGTGTGGTGCAGATTTACGGTGGCGCTGGTTATCTCGCAGAATATGATGCGGAACGTTTCTACCGTGACGCGCGCATTTACCGGATTTATGAAGGCACGACGCAAATCCTGCAGCTTCAGATTGCCAAACATATGCTGCGTGAATGGGCGGCGCAGGCCTGATACATGTATAATTTGCTCGATGGCCTAAAGATTATCGAGGCGTCGTCCTTTGTGGCGTCGCCGACAGCTGGTCTATATTGCGCGCAATTCGGGGCGGAGGTGATCCGTGTCGATCAGATTGGCGGCGGCCCGGATTATCATCGCTGGCCAGTGACGGAGGCAAATGACTCGCTCTATTGGGAAAATCTAAACCGCGCGAAAAAATCGGTCGCGCTTGATCTATCCAGCCCGCAGGGGCGCGAATTGTTGCAGGAACTGGTGCGGGCCACCGGTCAGTTCATCACCAATTTTCCCGCCGAAGGTTTTCTGTCGCACGCAAAATTGGCTGAAGGACGCGCCGATCTCGTGACCGTGCGGGTCATGGGCTGGGCCGACGGGGCGCCTGCGCTGGATTACACGGTGAATAATGCGGTTGGCTATCCCATGATGACCGGGGCTGGCCCCGAACCCGTCAATCATGTGCTGCCTGCTTGGGATGTCATCAGCGGCGCTTATGCGGCATTTGCAATGCTGGCGGCACTTCGTAGGCGCGAACAGACCGGCGAGGGCAGTGAGGTGCGCATTCCCCTGTCGGACGTCGCCATTGGCACCGTTGCCAATCTGGGCGGTGTCGCAGAAGTGTTGCACAATAATGCCAATCGCCCTCGGCTCGGCAACGCGGTCTATGGTTTGTTCGGGCGTGATTTTGTGACCAAAGACAATGTGCGCACGATGGTGGTCGTTGTCACCCACCGCCAATGGGCAAATCTAATTGATGCGCTTGGTTTGAAGGCGCAGGTGGAGGCGATAGAGGCGGAGCGCGGCGTGAGCTTCGCCAAAGATGATGGACTTCGCTTTCAGCACCGCGATGCGCTTTATCCGTTGTTTGAAAGGGCAATTGGTTCGCTCGATCACGCGGTGATGGCTGCAATGCTGGATGAGGCCGGGATTGTGCATTCGGCCTATCGAACGATGTTGGACGCGGCGCATGATCCGCGCTTGGTCGGCAATAACCCGATGTTTAGCGACTTTGACGCAAACCCGTCGGGCTTCAATTATCCCGCCGCTGGTGCTTTTGGCACTATTCCCCAATTGCCGCGTGCCGACGCAAAGGCCGCGCCGCGCAATGGGGCGCATAGCGAGGAAATATTGAGCACCGCGCTCGGCCTATCTTCGGGCGAAATCGCCCGTCTCATCGACTCTGGAACAGTAGGAATTACCAAATGAATACGCTTCGCCGTGCCGCCATCGTCGCCCCCATCCGCACGCCCGTCGGCAAATTTGGCGGCGCGCTTTCTTCGTTAAACGCAGGCGAGTTGGGTGGCATCATATTGAGGGCGCTTGTCGAGCGGACGAAGATTGATCCATCCCGCGTGGATGATGTTGTGTTCGCGCAAGGATATGGCAGCGGTGAGGCGCCGTGTATCGGGCATTGGTCATGGCTGGCCGCTGGCTTGCCGATTGAAGTGCCGGGTTACCAGATTGACCGTCGTTGCGGTTCCGGGCTTCAGGCGATCGTGAATGCCGCCATGATGGTCCAAACCGGGGTGAGCGATATGGTGGTCGCAGGCGGATGTGAAAGCATGTCCAACGTCGAGCATTACACCACCGACATCCGCAAAGGTGTTCGGGCGGGCAATCTGACCTTGCATGACCGGTTGACCCGCGGCCGCGTGATGAGCCAGCCGGTTGAACGCTTTGGTGTTATCACCGGTATGATTGAAACCGCCGAGAACCTAGCCAAAGACTATAATATCAGCCGCGAAGCATGTGACGCCTATGCGGCCCGATCACACCAGCGCGCGGCGGCGGCATGGGCAAATGGCCTGTTTGACGATGAATTGGTGCCCGTCAGCATCGCGCAAAGGAAAGGCGATCCCATCATATTTGTTCATGACGAAGGCTATCGCGCGGACGCGACGTTTGAGACAATGGCCGCGTTACGCCCGCTCGAAGGCGGCGTCGTCACCGCGGGCAATGCCAGCCAACAAAATGACGCCGCTGCCGCATGCCTTGTCGTGGCAGAGGACAAGCTTGAAGAGCTTGGCTTGGAACCCATCGCCTATTTCCACAGCTGGGCTGCCGCCGGTTGCGAGCCATCGCGCATGGGCTTTGGTCCGGTTCCAGCGACCGAGCGGCTCTTTGCCCGCAATGGCCTGTCTTGGGATGACATCGGTCTGATTGAATTGAACGAGGCATTTGCGCCGCAGGTTCTCGCCTGCCTCAAAGGATGGGGCTGGTCGGATGATGACAGCCGCCATGACATGCTTAACGTCAACGGTTCCGGTATTTCGCTTGGCCACCCCATTGGTGCAACCGGCGGACGGATATTGGCAAACCTGACACGTGAAATGCAGCGGCGTGATGTGCGTTATGGTTTGGAAACAATGTGCATTGGCGGTGGTCAGGGCATAGCGGCGGTGTTTGAGCGCGCATGAGTTTTGCGGCCGCTCTCGAAGCTGCTGAGGGCTACCGCGATGCGGCGAAGGCGGCGCTTGCCGACCGGGTAAAAGCGCGGTCGACGGACGCCGACCAACGCGCGGCCCATGGCTTCTCATGGATTGCGACAAGCGTGGCTGCGCTCGCAGCAGTGGCTGATTGGCTGCGCCTGCATGATGGCCGAACCGAACTTGATCGAAACATTGCGACGCTGATTTTTGCCGAAACGTTGGGGCAATTGACCGGCGGATTGCCGATGGGACAGAATGAAATATTCCGTCCCGTTGATCTTGGCATTGCGCCTCAGGCGGCACTGTTGGCCGTACGTTGCGAAGAACTATTGGGCGTAGATCATGCCGCGCTACGCGCCGATGTTGCGCACGCGATGGCGTCAGGTGCGATGCCGAGCGAAAGCCTTCACGATGCCGAGCTTGATGCCATTCGCGATCAATATCGCCGCTTTACCAACAGCGAGATTTTGCCGCACGCGCATCGCTGGCATTTGGGCAATGATTTGATCCCCGATGACACGATTTCGGCGATGGCGGCGCTTGGTACTTTCGGCGTCTGCATCCCTACCGAATATGGCGGTCTTGGTTTATCCAAGCTGGTCATGTGCGTGATAACCGAAGAGCTCTCACGTGGCTGGATTGGTGCGGGGTCGCTGAGCACACGGTCTGAAATCGCCGGTGAATTGATTTCCATGGGCGGCACAGAAGCGCAAAAGGCGCATTGGCTGCCGAAAATCGCGAGCGGAGAAGTCTTGCCGACCGCCGTGTTTACCGAACCCGACACAGGGTCTGACCTCGGCGCGCTGCACACCCGCGCGCAACGGACCGCTGATGGATGGACGATCAATGGGGCCAAAACATGGATTACGCATGGCAGCCGTTCCGATCTGATGACGATGCTGGTGCGCACGTTGCCCGACGCGAAAGGCTATGCCGGGCTGTCAATGCTGCTCGTCCCCAAGCCGCGCGGAACCGAAGGCTACCCGTTTCCGGCGACGGGCATGTCCGGCAGTGAGATCGAAGTGCTGGGCTATCGCGGTATGCGCGAATATGCGTTGCAATTTGATGGCATGCTTGCCCCTGATGACGCTTTGTTGGGCGGCGAAGAGGGGCAGGGGTTCAAGCAGTTGATGCGCACATTCGAAGGCGCACGTATCCAGACCGCAGCGCGCGCCGTGGGTGTCGCCAAACGCGCATTGGAGCTGGGTCTGGATTATGCGGTTAGCCGCAAGCAGTTTGGCAAGGCCATCATCGGGTTCCCGCGTGTCGCCGACAAAATCGCCATGAGCGTGGCTGATTTCGTGATGACCCGTGAGCTGACGTACGCTGCTGCGCGTGCCAAGGACTCCGGCAAACGCTGCGATATTGAGGCGGGCATGGCGAAGCTGCTGGCGGCCCGCGCGGCGTGGAGCAATGCCGATGCCAGCCTACAAATTCATGGCGGCAATGGCTATGCGTTGGAATATGAAATCAGCCGCGTTTTATGTGATGCGCGGATCCTGAATATCTTTGAAGGTGCCGCAGAAATTCAGGCGCAGGTGATCGCCAAAGGCTTGATGGGAGGCGTAAACTGATGGGGGCATGGGATGCTTGGATCGGCCGCGAGGAGGTGCGGACAGACAGGGTCGATGCGGGACTGGTTTCGCGCTGGCTTGCAACCTTTGACCGGGATGCGCCGAGCGATGGCAATGTGCCGCAGGGATTGCATTGGTGCCTTTGCGTGCCAGACGCACCAACCGCAAAGCTTGGCCCCGATGGGCATCCGTTGCGCGATGATGGCGTAGAAAGCTTCCTACCCCCGGTGCCGCTACCGCGCCGCATGTGGGCGTCAAGCAAGGTCGACTTTTTGAAGCCATTGCATATTGGCGCGGTCGTCACGCGGACGTCGCGCATATTGTCTATATCCGAAAAGTCCGGCAATTCAGGGCAACTGGTTTTTGTCGATGTCGTGCATGAAACGTCCAGTGAAAACGGACTGGCCGTGCGCGAGGTTCAAAGCATCGTGTATCGCGCGGCTGTGGGGCTAGAAACGCCGCTATCGCCACCCGTGGACAGCGCGGGCAGCTTTGATGCCGGCGGCTGGGACGCTCAACGCGTTGTTGTCCCCAGCGAGCCGTTGCTTTTTCGCTATTCCGCGCTCACGTTCAACAGCCACCGGATCCACTATGACTTCCCATATGTGCGCGATGAAGAGCGCTATCGCGGGTTGGTGGTCCATGGTCCGCTGACCGCAAGCTTGCTGCTGGACCTCGCCCGCCGGGCGTTGGGGGATAATGCATTGGCCAGCTTTGCCTTCCGGGGCCTATCGCCAGCGATTTGCGGAGAGGCCTTGCATCTGGTGATGCGTGGATCAGGCAATGATATTGAACTGGCCGCCTTTGCAGGCGACGGACGACAGATCATGGCAGCTTCGGCGCAAGGACGTAATTGACATGAGTGAGAGTGAAAATATCGCCGAAATCCGCCGTGCGGTTCAGGCGTTATGCGCAGAATTCCCTGGTTCCTATTGGCGGGAAAAAGACAGCGCCCGCGCCTATCCGGGTGAATTTGTCGATGCGCTGACCAAGGCCGGGTTTCTCGCGGCGTTGATACCGGAAGCTTATGGTGGGTCAGGGCTCACACTCTCTGACGCGGCCATTATCATGGAGGAAATTCAGGCGTCAGGCTGCAACGGCGCGTCGGCCCATGCCCAGATGTACATCATGAACACGCTGCTGAAATATGGCAGCGAAGCGCAGAAGCAGGAATATCTGCCACGTATCGCAACAGGCGCGCTGCGGCTGCAGGCCTTTGGTGTCTCCGAACCGACCAGCGGCACCGACACGCTTTCCTTGCGGACGGTGGCTGTGCGGGACGGTGACGAATATGTCATCAATGGCCAAAAATTATGGACGAGCCGCGCGGAATATTCCGACCTTATGCTGTTGCTCGCGCGCACGACGCCGCGCGAAGATGTCACCAGCAAGACGGAGGGACTCTCGGTTTTCCTTATCGATATGCGCAAGGTGGTCGGAAACGGCATGACCATCAAGCCGATCCGCACGATGATGAACCATTCAACGACCGAGATATTCTTTGACGATATGCGCATTCCCGCTTCGGCCTTGGTCGGCGAAGAAGGTAAGGGTTTCCGCTACATCCTGTCGGGCATGAATGCCGAACGTATCCTTATCGCCGCAGAGTGCATTGGCGACGCCAAATGGTTCATTAAAAAAGCCAGCGATTATGCGAGCGAACGCAACGTCTTTGGTCGCGCCATTGGGCAGAACCAAGGCGTGCAGTTCCCGATTGCGCGCTGCTATGCACAGATGTGTGCAGCGGAACTGATGGTGCATCATGCCGCGCGGGTATTTGACGCAGGAGGCAACCCGGGGGCAGAGGCGAATATGGCTAAGCTTCTGGCGTCAGAAGCCAGCTGGGCCGCTGCGGACATGTGCGTCCAAACGCACGGTGGCTTCGGCTTTGCCGAAGAATATGATGTCGAACGCAAGTTCCGTGAAGCACGGCTTTATACCGTTGCCCCGATCAGCACCAACCTGATTCTAAGCTATCTTGCCGAGCATGTTCTCGGTCTTCCCCGCAGCTATTGATTGACATGATTTCGGACATGAAAATCGACAACACCGCCGCCACATTAGTCGATAAAGGCACAATGGATGAATTTTGAACTCGCCGAAGAACATCGGATGTTAAAGGATCTGGTCCGCAAATTTGTGGACACCCAATTGGTGCCGCTCGAAGGGGAGGTTCTGGCGCGCGATACTGCAGGCAAAGGCAGCTATCTGACCAAGGATGAACAGGCCAAGGTTGATGCCGTCTCGAAAGATCTGGGCCTGTGGGGGCTCGATGCGCCTGAAGAAGTCGGCGGCATGAATTTGCCGATGGTGGCGATGGTTGGGGTTGGTGAGGAATTGGGTCGTACCGCAACGCCATATACACTGCCGCCAGACTCTCCGAATTTGCGTATGATGATGGCGGCTGCGGACGAAAAGCAGCGCGAACATTATCTGGCGCCTTATGTGCGGGGAGAGACCATTTCTGCCATTGGCATTTCGGAGCCTGGCGCTGGTGCTGATCCGCAATTGATGAAAACCACCGCCGTTCAAGATGGCGACGACTGGGTCATTAACGGCCGCAAAATCTGGATTACCAAAGCGGATGAGGCCGATTTTACCATCTTGATGGCCGTAACCGACAAGAATGCGAATGGCCGCAACGGCATGTCGGCATTTTTGGTGGACCGCGATACGCCCGGGTTCAACGTGTTACGTAAAATCCCGATGATTGACGGCACCGCGACCTATGAAATCGCGCTGGACGATTGCCGTGTTCCGGGCTGGAAACTGCTAGGAACGCGCGGGCAGGGGTTTTTGCCCATGCAGGTGCGGCTTGGCACGCGGCGTATTGAAATGGCGTCCTGGTCGATCGGCATGGCGCAGCGCGCATTGGACATGATGGTTGAATATGCGCCACAGCGCGTCACATTTGGAAAACCTTTGTCTTCGCGTCAGACGGTTCAAAATTGGATCGCCGATGCCGCCACGCGCATTCATGCCATGCGTTTGATGACCTATGACTGCGCGTGGAAAATCGATGAGGGCCGTGACACGCGGCAGGAAATTTCGATGATCAAATCCTATTGTACCGAAGCCGCATATGACATTGTCGACCATGCGATGCAGATGTTTGGTGGCATTGGCATGACACGCGAAATGCCGCTATATCTGCTTTCAAACAAGCTACGCACGATGCGCATTTACGATGGACCGAGCGAGATCCACAATTGGGTGGTCGCCCGCGATTTGCTTGGAACGCGTGAATGACCCATGCTTCATGCACGCGCGACGCCGTCAGCTAACATCATAGAACATGGGTAAACATGCAAAGTCGCTTTGCGCGGAGGGAATAACAATGGCCGAAAAGAAATTTGATATCATCGTATATGGCGCCACCAGCTTTGTGGGCCAGATCATCGTGCGCTACATGCAAGAGCAGTTCGCCGATGGATCGGTAAAATGGGCTATCGCAGGGCGTTCGCTCCGCAAACTTAAGCAGGTCCGCGATATGATTGGCCTGCCGGGCATAGACATTATCGTTGCTGACGCTGCAGATGAAGATGCGCTCAAGAAAATGTGCGCGCAGACCACGGTCGTCATGTCAACGGTCGGTCCCTATGCGCTCTATGGTGACGTGCTCGTTCAGGTCTGCGCCACCACAGGGACCCATTATTGCGATTTAACCGGCGAGCCGCAGTGGATCCGCAAAATGCAATTGCGGCATGAAGCTGACGCAATCAAAAGCGGTGCGCGGATCGTGCATTGCTGCGGCTTTGACAGCATCCCATCCGATCTGGGCGTCCATTTCCTGCAACGCGGCGCATTGGAACAATTCGGACATAGTTGTGACCGGATAAACATGCGGGTGGTCAGCATGAAAGGCGGCGCGTCAGGCGGTACCATCGCCAGTATGATTAACATGGTCAAAGAAGCGGTCAGCAACGCCGATTTGCGGCGCGAACTTAAAGACCCTTATAGCCTCTGTCCGCAAAGCCATGGGTTCACTATCGCGCAGCCCGATGTGAAGATCGCATATGACAATGTCTATGGCGGGTGGATCGCGCCGTTTATCATGGCCGGTATCAACACACGGGTGGTGCATCGGTCAAACGCCCTCAGCAACAACAGCTATGGTACTGCATTCAAATATGAGGAAGCCGTGGTGACGGGGCAGGGCGGTTCCGGCAAGCAAAAGGCGCGCGCCGCGCATTGGGGCGCCAATGCCCTTATGATCGGTCTGGCTGTGCCCCCAATCCGCTGGCTGCTGGAAACTTTTGTGTTGCCAAAGCCGGGTGAGGGGCCAAGCGAAAAGGCGCAGCTTGAGGGGAATTTTGACATTGTTTTCCTCGGTTCAACGGCCAAGGGCGAAACGATCCGCTGCCGCGTTACGGGAGACAGAGATCCAGGCTATGGATCAACGGCAAAGATGCTGTCTCAGGCCGCCGCCTGCCTTGCCAAAGATGTGCCTGACGATGTTCCGGGCGGCTTCTGGACGCCAGCCACAATTTTAGGGGATAAGCTGATCAAACGGCTTGAGGCGCATGCGGGGCTGACGTTCGAGAGACTGCCTTTGTCTGGCACTATGAACGCTTAACGGTTACCGGACGACTTGAAGGCAAAGGCGGATTATGAGCTGAAATGTTCGCGATAATAGCGCGCGCTTCTTTAACAGGCACCCACCTCAACATCTTGCGGCTCGCGCCGTTTGGGAGAATTCCTAGTTTCTGTGAAATCTATGTGACGCCTAGCGCCGCCACATGGACAACGACGAACCCAGAATATCTAGCTAAACCATTGAAAAAAATGGTGAGCCCTGCTGGGTTCGAACCAGCGACCTACTGATTAAAAGTCAGTTGCTCTACCGACTGAGCTAAGGGCCCCCAACCAGACCGAGAGTTGGTCTGTGCGAGAGCGCTCCCCCTAATGGCGGGAACTTGTGCGGTCAAGCGCCTTTGGTCGGTTAAATCGCGATTGTAGCTGCCTTATGGTCAGGCCCGTCAGTGGCTCACGCCAATCGGGGGCAATCATGGCTGCAGGGGTCAGGACAAATCCCCGCGAGCACAGCCCGGGATGGGGAATGGCCAAGGCCGGGTGGCTGTCCGCCCACACGCCGCCGGACCACAACAGGATATCCAGATCGAGCACGCGCGCGCGCCAGCTTTGGCCGCGCCGGACGCGTCCGAAGTGGTGCTCAATCTCTTGCAGGCGCGCCAGCAGGGCAGGGGGTTCAAGATCGGTGGACACAACCGCCGCCGCATTTGCAAATAGCCGTGAGGAGGGCCCCATGGGGCTGGATTGGATCGTCGCCGAATGCGCGAAGACGTCGATATCGTCCATCTCCAACGCAGCTATCGCTTGCACGATGATCTTGTTTGGCGCGCCAATGATTGCATGTGGCTGATTAGAGCCAATGCCGATGAGGTAGAGATGTGACAGCTTAGATATCCTCTACAAGCCGGCTGTATAATTGCGGGCGCCGATCGCGGAAGAAGCCCATGCTTGCGCGGTGCGCGCGGGCTTGGTCCAGATCGAATGTTGCGACCAACATGCCGGTTTCCGCATCATCCAAATCGCAGACGACATCGCCCCATTCGTTGGCGATGAAGCTGGTGCCGTAGAATTTTTGTGCCAGACCGCCATGGTCGCTTTCCGCGCCGATACGGTTTGCGGCGATGACGGGCATGCAGTTTGATACGGCGTGGCCGACCATGGCCCGGCGCCACATGTGGCGTGTATCCAACGTCGCATCCTGTGGCTCTGCGCCAATGGCTGTGGGATAGAACAGCAGCTCAGCGCCCATCAACGCCATGGCGCGGGCGCATTCGGGGTACCATTGGTCCCAGCAGATGCCGACGCCGATTTGGGTGCCAAAGACGTCCCAAACTTTGAACCCGGTGTTTCCAGGGCGGAAATAATATTTTTCCTGATAGCCGGGGCCGTCGGGAATGTGGCTTTTGCGATAGACGCCTATAATCTCGCCATCGGGATCAATCATCGCGACGCTGTTGTAAAAATGCGCACCATCACGTTCGAAAAAGCTTGTGGGAATGGCAACGCCAAGTCGCTTGGCGAGTTTTGCCATCGCAATGACGGATGGATGTTCGCGCGTTGGCCGCGCGCGTGCGAAATGTTCTTCTTCCTGCGTTTTGCAGAAATAGGGGCCTGAAAACAGTTCAGGCGGCAGGATGATTTGCGCGCCTTGCTCTGCGGCCTGTGACACGAGGTCACATACAGCATCAATATTTTCGGCTTCGCTTGCCGACAGGGGCAGTTGCAACGCGGCAACGGTGATATTTCGGGTCATGGAGCGTCTATAGCCGGACGCCGAAACGCGCTGCAATCACGATTGTTACCATATGCAATAATATTGCCGTCGCTATTCCCGCGACCATCATGCCCCACAGGCGATGCCTCAACCGCAAAATCCACGGCATAAAGGGGGGCATCGCCCGGCTGGGCAATGTTAATGCAACAATCAGGGTCGTTTTTTGAATAGCAAGGTCATGCGGTCGGATTCACCAATCGCTTCATACTTTGCGCGGTCGACGTCTTTCAAACGCAACGCTGGCGGAAGCGTCCAGACGCCATCGGGCCAATTGGCACTGTCCTTTGGATTGGCGTTGATTTCGCTTTTGGCCACCAGCTCGAATCCGTTCACTTCCATGAACTTGATGATGTCGGCCTCACGCATATAGCCTTTGGTGCCATTGGTGTAGCTGAACGGCGCGTCTGGCTTGGCGCGATGTTGTTCGATGCCGAGCAAGCCATCGTCCTTCAACAGGTCGCGCATCGCCTTGATTTCGGTGTCCGCGATGTTCCAGTTCATCATATTGTGCATCATGCGCATCACAAGGATGCGGTCAAACGACCCCTTTGCGCCGTCGGGAATTTCGCTGAGCGAAAACGCGTTGAAATCTGTCGCTGGACGTCCGGATACTGCCGCGACATCAGCAGGGAACTTTGCAACGCCCGCGGCGATGCCGGCTTTCTGTTGATCGCTGAAATGGCTTTTCGTGCCGAAATACAGGCCGGTATATTTGCCTTTCTCGTTCACATAGCGGCCAAGGATGCGCGAAACCCATTCGCCACCCGGCGCATATTCGCCAATGACATGGTCAGGGTGCAAACGGAAAAATTCGAACGTTTCGGCTGGGTGGCGATATTGATCGCGCTTGGCATCGGCACCGCGCGATGGGTCGGCGAGGATTTTTGTAAGGCGCGCGGTGTGCTCCTTATGCATTTTGTCATGCTCGGCTTTGCTCATGCTGTGATGGTCAGCATAGGCAGGTGCTGCAAGCGCAGTGGCGGCGAGGGCAATCAGAAAAGTCTTTTTCATTGGGGGTGTCCTCTTGGTTGGTTGTTTTGTGATGATGCAATGTTTTGCGTCGATATCCAATACAGTCAAACGGGCACTTGCTGGCTTGAACAGTGAAAGCTTCCGCCGCCGGTCAATACCGCATCGGCCATGATACCGATAACGTCGCGTTCGGGGTAGATGCTTGCCAACACGTCAATCGCGGCATCATCGTTCGCGCCGCCATAAATGGGCACGACGACAGCGCGGTTGCCGATGTAGAAATTCATATAACTTGCCGGCACGATTTCCCCGTCTTGTTCAAAACGGCCAACCGAGGGCATCAGGGTCACTTTGCATCCGAACGCTTCTGCGCGCGCGCGGGCATCTTCAAAGACAGCTTGGTTTGGATCGTCGGGTCCGGCGCTGCTTGGAACCAGAATATGGTTCGGGCCAACAAAGCGCGCCAGATTATCAATATGGCCGTCGGTATGGTCGTTGGCGAGGCCGTCGCCGAGCCAAAGCAACCGTTCGATCCCCAAATCAGTGCGCAGCCGGTCTTCAATCGCAGCCTTATCGAGGGTCGGGTTACGGTTCGGGTTTAGCAGGCAATCAACGGTCGTCGCGGCAAGACCTTCACCGTCAACATCAATCGATCCGCCTTCAAATATCCAATCCGCCTGTGCAATTTCAAAGCCGAAATCCGCGGCCAATTCATGGCCAATGGTTTGATCGCCGGGATAGTCGAACCGGTTTCCCCAGCCATTGAACCCAAAATTACGGGCAATCCGTCTATCGCCATCTTTCAGTATGATGCAGCCCGTATCACGCAACCAAACATCGCCGATGTGGCGCAGCTCCACATGGACGCCCGCGTCAACGAGTCCCTGGGCGACGGCCATGGCCTCTGCATTGCCGGCAATCACATGTACGCGTTCGCCCTGGCCCGATGCGTGGACCGCATTGGCAAAGGCAGCCATCTGCTGTTGCGCACGTTGGAGCGGCGCACCCCAATATTCCGCAGAACTGGGAAAGCCAATCCAGACGGCTTCATGGGGCGCCCACTCGGCGGGCATACGGAACGTCATTGGCTTATTTCCCGCTGCGGCTCTTGTCGCGGACAGCGCGGAATTCGTCGCCGTCGTTCCAGTTTGGCCATGCGTCAGTCATCGCCAACATCCGGCCAACACGATAATATAGTTTCAAATCGGACATGACGCCGGACCAATCCCATTTTTCGTCAAATTCGTCGTCGGGGGCGTGGTACCGGTTCTTTTCATAATCTTCCGCGGCGGCCATTGCAGCGGCCTTACCGCCGGTGACAAGATCATCGCCGCCTTCGAAATACACCATAGGCACGCCAAGCTTCGCAAAGCTGAAATGGTCAGAGCGGTAGTAGAAGCCCTTTTCCGGGGTCGGCTCCATTTCAGGTGTCCGGCCTTCGGACTTTGCGGCAGCCTCAAGATAGAGATCAAGTTGCGATTTGCCCTTGCCGATGACTGTCAAATTCTTTGCCGGGCCAGACATGGAAAACGCATCCATGTTCACGCCGCCCACGGTTTGCGACAGCGGGAAGACGGGGTTTTCGGCGTAGAATTTCGAACCAAGCAGGCCGCTTTCTTCCGCCGTTACCGCAAGGAACACGACCGAACGCTCCGGCGCGCCAGCCTTGGCAAAGCCTTCTGCCAATGCGACCAGTGCCGCTGTGCCTGTGGCGTTGTCGACTGCACCGTTGCAAATGTCATCGCCATCGGCCGCGGCCGTGCACCTACCGAGATGGTCCCAATGCGCCGTGTAGAGCACATATTCATCAGGGCGCTTGGTGCCTTTCATGATGCCAATGACGTTCTTGCTCGCCTTGCGCGCGATGTCATTTTCGAAGTTCATCGACGCGGTCAGGTTCAACGGAACCGCCTTAAAGCCTTTTTGCTTGGCTGCGGCCATTTGCGTGTCGAGATCTTGACCCGCGGCGGCAAAGATTTTCTTCGCTACGGATTTCTGGATCCAGCCATTGGCTTGCGTCTGGCTCTTTCCGCCATCCTTTGACTGCGCCAGGAATTGCGTGCCTGTCCAACTGGAGTTGACAACATTCCAGCCATATGCGGCAGGAGCAGTGTCGTGGATGATCAAAACGGCAGCAGCGCCCTGACGCGCGGCTTCTTCAAATTTATATGTCCAGCGTCCGTAATAGGTCATGGCCTTGCCACCGAACGGGCCATCAAGACCTTCATTTTCGAAATCGGGGTCGTTGACCATGACGACGACGGTTTTGCCCTTAACATCGACGCCAGCATAGTCGTTCCAGCCTTTTTCAGGGGCGACAATGCCGTGGCCGACAAAGACCATTTCGCTTTGCTTGATATCGGTTTTGGGTGTCTCGCGGTAACTGCCGATGACATATTCGTTGCCATAGGCGAATGACATGGCTTTGCCGTTGCGGTCGGCAATTGTGAGCGCCGATACATTTTTCGCAGTGATTTCGATCAACGGCACATCCTGCGTCCAGCTGCCATTATTGCCGGGCTCAAGTCCTGCCGCTTTAAATTTGGCTATCAAATAAGCGACGGTCTTCTCTTCGCCGACGGAACCCGGTGCGCGGCCTTCATAGCTGTCGAGTGACAATTCGCGTGTCACGTCCTTCATCGTCGCTTCGGAAAGCGCAGGGACTTCGACTTGCGGCAGGGCGTCTACCGCCACGTCCTTTTGACAGGCGGTCGTGAGAGCCAGAACAGATACAAGGGCCAGAGACAGCAGGCGCATGAAATTCTCCTAAGGGGGGAAAGATTATTGTGCGCCTTCTGCCAGACCCGCCGGTCAGGCTCAAACAAAAAAGGCGGCCACAAGGACCGCCTTTTTCGTAAGATTGTTTGTAAGATTAACGCGAATAGAATTCGACGACCAAATTTGGTTCCATCTTAACGGGGTAGGGCACTTCGTCGAGCGTTGGGATGCGCGCGAAAGTCACCTTGTCGTTTCCGTCTACAGAGACATATTCCGGAACGTCACGCTCGGCGAGGCCTTGTGCTTCGATAACCAAAGCCATTTCTTTGGCCTTGTTGCCGAGGCTGATGACGTCACCCACCGCAACCTGACGGCTTGCGATGTTGCACTTCACGCCGTTGACGCGAATGTGGCCATGGCTAACGATCTGGCGTGCGGCGAAAATGGTTGGAGCGAACTTGGCGCGGTATACAACCATGTCCAAACGACGCTCGAGCAGACCGATAAGGTTCTGCGAGGTATCGCCCTTCATGTTGCTGGCTTCCTGATAGGCACGCTTGAACTGCTTTTCAGTTACGTCGCCGTAATAGCCCTTAAGCTTCTGCTTGGCGCGCAGCTGAATACCATAATCGGAAAGCTTGCCTTTACGGCGCTGACCATGCTGGCCGGGGCCATATTCACGCTTGTTTACAGGTGATTTTGGACGGCCCCAGATGTTTTCACCCATGCGGCGGTCAAGTTTATACTTCGAGCTTGTACGCTTCGTCATTTTAAGACTCCAATTGCTAACAACGTTGTTTCCGGTCCCGCGCGACACATATGCATGTGCCGGACACCTGCTTCACCGGAATGCAGGGTCGATTGCGAAGCGGCGCCTATGGCTGCAGATCGGCCATATGTCAACATCTGGCTCGACTTTAGGCACGCCCAACTTTAAAGGCGCTGCCATGAGCAGCACTGTTAGCCCAAAAAATCCCGAGAGTTGTGACAACATGGTTGACGTGCGGGCAGGCGTCGACGCCGTCGATGCGCGGCTGGTCAATCTGCTGGCGCAACGCTTTGCTTATATGGATGCTGCGGCGCGTATCAAAACCGAACGTACTGCTGTTCGCGATGAAGCGCGCAAGCAACAGGTGCTGGCAAATGTGAAAGACGCCGCACGCAACGCTGGCATCCCCGCAGAGGTCGTGGGCGACTTGTGGGAGCTTTTGGTTGAAGCCTCGATCGCCTACGAACTCGAAAAGTGGGATGCCAATCGCGCTTAAGCGTTAAATGTTGGTGTCCATTTGTGGCGGCATGGTGGTGCCGGCCTTGCCTTTGACGCTAAGCTCAGACGCAGATTCTGCCTGATCCCATTGCTCTTGAGTCTTGCATAGCTTGTTTGCGATGCGGCTACCGGTGAGGCCGGTTGTTCTGCAGATCTTCTTTGGCTTTGATTTTGGTGCTTCCTGCGCGGCTGCATCTGCGGCGCGTGGCGCTGCTTCGGATGTACCGGATGCGGCCAACAAAAGACTAAAAACTAAAGTGCTAATCATGAATGCTCCTTGTTGCGCATGGGGCAAATAGCCGGGGCGCTGTTGCCAAGTCTCTATTCTTCGGCGGGTCGCCTTCTGTTCAATGTGGTCAGCACCCCGCGCAAAGTCCTGACTTCATAGGCATTCCACGCGGGTTTTGTGAGCAAGTTGCGCAAGGTGCGCCGTGTGACGGGCGCACGATCGACCGGTGTGAAGTAATTTAACGGTTCCAGCATGGCATCAAGCTGCGCGATCAGGCCGTCGAGCTCAAACTGTGACGCTGGCGGTTCCAGATCCGTTTTGGGTGGGCTGGCCAGCGATTGGGTTTTTGACCATTCATATGCGCACAGAATGACCGCCTGCGCGAGGTTCAGGGACCCAAACTCTGGATTGATAGGCACAGTGATGATGGCGCGCGCAACATTGACTTCGTCGCTGTCAAGGCCGGAGCGTTCCGCACCGAACAAGATGGCGCTTCGTCCGGCATTGCCGACAACCTCTTTCGCTGCTGCTTCAGGTGTGATCACCGGCTTTGTGACGCCACGCTTGCGTACGGTCGTTGCATAGACATGTGCGATGTCCGCGGTCGCTTCGGCAAGCGTCGGAAAAACTTGTGCATTGGCGAGCACAATGTCTGCGCCAGAGGCCGCAGGGCCGGCATTCGGGTTGGGCCATCCATCACGCGGGGCGACAAGGCGCATTTCCGTCAGGCCGAAATTCAGCATGGCACGGGCGGCTTTACCGATATTTTCGCCCAATTGCGGACGAACAAGAATGATAACAGGCGGCGAACTCATTTCTGCGCCGCTTCAACCACGCTCCCGGCGAAATCTTCAAAATCCTTCGCTTCGCTGAAGTCTTTGTAGACGGATGCAAAGCGAATGTAGGCGACGCTGTCGAGCGCCATTAATCCGTCCATGACGAACTCGCCGATACGCTTGGAGTCAATTTCGCTTTCACCCAAGGTTTCTAGCTGCCGCTGAATGGCAGAGGCGAGCTTTTCAATCTGGGCATGGTCGACGGGACGCTTGCGGCACGCGACCGAAAGCGAGCGTTCAAGCTTTTCACGCTCAAATGGCTCACGCTTGCCGTCAGTCTTGACCACCGATAGCTCGCGCAACTGAATGCGCTCAAAGGTCGTGAAACGACCGCCGCAACCTTCGCACTGCCGCCGTCTACGGATAGCGCTATTGTCTTCGGTGGGACGGCTGTCCTTAACCTGGCTATCGTCGTTTCCGCAAAATGGGCAGCGCAATTATTTTTCCTGATTCTTTTTCTTATTTACGTGGCGGTAGGCAACAATACCGGCCCCAATCAATGCGCCTGTTGCCAGACCGATTGGGGCAATGACCGCGGCTGCAGCGCCGATGGCGGCACCGCCAGCAACTTTCTTGACGGTATCTTGATCCGCCAAATGCTTGCCGGTGTGAAACGCATCCTTGGTCGCGCCCCACAATTCATCAGCGGCTTCGCCGACATAATGCTTGGCCTGGTTGGGGAAGCTTTCGGCCGCAAGCTGCTCAGGCGTTTTGGCACCACATTGCGGGCAGAACTTCATTCCTTCGCTATATTCCGCGTTGCACTCGTTACAAAAACCCATGGTTATTTCCCTTCTGTGTATTAGATGGGTAAGTCACCTATATAATTCAAGATGGGTAGATTGGGAAGCGTGCACAAAGTGCCTCGGCTTCTTCCTTGATCCGTGCTTCGATCTGACCGTCGCCAGCCTCGCCATTGTGACGCAGGCCTTCGACGACATCGGCAATCATTCGTCCGATCTGACGGAATTCCGCCGGACCAAAACCACGGGTTGTGCCAGCTGGCGTACCCAAGCGCAGGCCGGACGTAACGAACGGCTTTTCTGGATCAAACGGGATCGAGTTTTTGTTACACGTAATGGAAGCACGATCGAGCGCATGTTCGGCATGCTTGCCCTTGGCTTCTTTGGGCCGCAGATCGACCAGCATCGAGTGGTTGTCGGTGCCGCCTGACACGATATCGAGCCCTTGTTCCTGCAACGAAGATGCAAGTGCCTTCGCATTTTCGACGACATTGGCGGCGTAGCTTTTGAATTCTGGCTTCATCGCATCGGCAAAGCATACAGCCTTTGCCGCGATCACATGCACCAACGGACCACCCTGCAGCCCCGGGAAAATTGCCGAGTTGAATTTTTTGGCCAGTACCTCGTCATTGGTCAATATGATGCCCGAGCGCGGTCCGCGTAATGACTTGTGCGTTGTGCTTGTCGTGACATGCGCGTGCGGCACAGGCGAGCTATGCGCGCCGCCTGCAACCAGGCCGGAGATATGCGACATATCGGCGAGGAGGTAAGCGCCAACTTCATCAGCGATTTCCCGGAATCGCGCCCAGTCCCAGCCGCGCGAATAAGCTGTGCCGCCGCAGATGATCAGCTTTGGTTTGTTTTCTCTGGCAATGCGCGCGACTTCGTCCATGTCGATCCGGTGGTCATCACGGCGGACGCCATATCCGATGGGATTGAACCATTTGCCGGACATGTTTACCGGCGATCCATGGGTCAAATGCCCGCCTGCGTTAAGGTCTAGGCCCATGAACGTGTCGCCGGGCTGCAAAAGCGCGAGGAACACTGCCTGATTCATCTGGCTGCCGCTATTGGGCTGCACATTTGCAAATGCACAGCCAAACAGTTGCTTCGCGCGCTCGATTGCAATGGTTTCGATTTCATCGACATATTCGCAGCCGCCATAATAACGTTTGCCCGGATAGCCTTCGGCATATTTGTTGGTGAGGATCGAACCTGTTGCTTCAAGCACGGCGCGCGACGTTATATTTTCCGACGCGATCAATTCGATCTTGTCCTTCTGGCGGCCCAGTTCCTTCGCTATCCAGCCCGCGATTTCGGGATCGCGTTCCGTCAGGCTTTGGGTAAAAAATCCGGAGTTTTGGATGTCATTGGCGGCTGAACTGCTCATGATGGTTCCTTGGTCGTGTTTGGGTTGGATAGTTTGTCGACGCGGCGTTGGTGGCGATCGCCGCCAAATTCCGTTGTTAAAAAGGCATCAAGGCAGGCCTTGGCCATTTCAATGCCAATGAGGCGCGCGCCCATGGCAATAACATTTGCATTATTATGTTCGCGGGCAAGCCGTGCTGACAATGGTTCGGATACCAAGGCGGCGCGCGCAGCGGGATTGCGGTTAACCGCAATCGAAATACCAATGCCTGAACCACATAAGGCAATACCGCGTTCTGCGGTGCCATCGGCAACAGCGGCGGCAAGCTTGTAACCATAATCGGGATAGTCGACCGAACTTTCATCATACGGGCCAAGATCGTTCACATCATGCCCTGCCGATAGCAGATATTCGACGAGCGCTGATTTCAGCGCAAGGGCAGCGTGGTCTGAGGCGATAGCGATACGCATAGCACATCCTGTAGCAGCATGAGTCGGAATACGCTTCCCCTATGGCAGCGCGCGGCAAAAGGCTATGCGCTATTTGTCCGATTGCGCGGCTTATCCACCGGCTTTAGAGAGGCGAAATGTTAAACGCCGTTTTATCCATCGCCATGCTGTCCGCGTTCCTGCTTCTCTATGGTGCATGGAAACGTTGGAGTCGTGATGGTGCAAGTCAGCACATGTGGCTGATGATCGCTGCTGCGCTCGTTATTTTCGCAAATGTTGCGATTTGGGTTGTGCCCGACAAACAAGGCAAAAGCCTTGTTACCGAAGCAAAGTAACTCACTTAATCGGTGAGTTCGGATCCAACCGGAAATCGAGATAGTTGTTCACGGACGCCATCAGCATATCCATTTCATTTTCAAAGAAATGGTTCGCGCGCGGGATTTCGTCGTGGTGAATGGTGATGTGGCGCTGCGTGCGTAGTTTATCGACCAGCTTTTGAACCGCATTGGGATTGACGACCTCGTCATTCACACCCTGAATGATGATGCCCGATGATGGGCAAGGCGCCAAAAAGCTGAAATCATACATGTTTGCAGGCGGTGATACCGAGATGAAGCCGCGGATTTCCGGGCGACGCATCAAAAGCTGCATGCCAATCCATGCGCCAAAGCTGAAGCCTGCGATCCAAGTCGTTGACGCTTCGGGGTGGAAGCTTTGCACCCAATCGAGCGCAGATGCGGCATCAGACAATTCGCCGATACCATTGTCAAATTCGCCTTCGCTGCGGCCAACGCCGCGAAAGTTGAAGCGCAGCACGCCAAATCCGCGCGCTACAAATGTTTTGTACAGCTGCTGCGTAATCCGGTCGTTCATTGTTCCGCCGGCTTGGGGGTGCGGATGCAAAATCATTGCAATCGGTGCACGTGGGCGCGGTGGCGGAGAAAAACGGGCTTCGAGGCGGCCTTCAGGACCGGGAATAGCAATAGCAGGCATATTATTGTTCGATTCTTAGATGGGTGCCGAGCTTTGCCCGAAGGTTCGGGCTTTGCAGGATTTCGTAGAGCTATATAGAAGCAGTGACGATTTTCGCAACTGTCATGGAAATTATGCCCGACCAAGCCCGCATATATTTGGATCACGCAGCGACGACGCCGGTCACTCCGGCGGCGCGCGAAGCGATGGCCGACGCGATGGCGCGCTGGGCCAATCCATCCTCTCCGCATAGCGAGGGGCGCGCAGCCCGTGCGGCGTTGGAAAACGCCCGCACGCGGGTTGCTGCTGCGCTGAATTGGGATGGTGAAGTCATTTTTACCAGCGGCGCAAGCGAAGCAATCGCGATTGCGCTGCGTGGCCATGGTGCGATTGCCAGCGCCGTTGAACATGATGCGGTCTTGGCTGTGGCAGGCGCAACCCGCTTACCAGTCGGCCCAGACGGTTATGTTGACCGGAACGCGATTAAAGGCGCTGCCCGCTATGCGGTGCAGTCCGTGAACAACGAAACCGGCGTTATGCAACCGATGGCCGAGATCGCCGATATTGTGCGGGCCAATGGCGGAATTTTGTTTGCCGATTGTTCGCAAAGCGCAGGCAAACTGCCTTTGCCAGATGCTGATTTGATGTGCGTATCCGCGCATAAACTGGGCGGGCCGCCCGGAATGGGCGCTTTGCTCGTCCGCAACCTTGGGCTGCTGACGCCGACAGGTGGGCAGGAGCAAGGGTACCGGCGCGGCACCGAAAACTTGCCCGCCGCAATCGGATTTGCAACGGCACTTGAGGCTGGTTTTGCGTGGATGGAAAACGCCGTTCGGCTCCGCGACATGTTGGATGCGGAGATCACTGCCAGCGGCGGCATCGTGGTTGCAGAAGCAAGCAACCGCCTTGCGACCATTGGCAGCTACCGCATGCCCGGCGTGGCGGCCTCAAGTCAGCTGATCAACTTTGATATGGCGGGTATCGCGGTCTCCGCCGGAAGCGCGTGCTCATCAGGCACGCTGAAAACCAGCCATGTGCTTGGCGCAATGGCTTGGGACGAACGATCCGCCTCTGAAGTCGTCCGTGTCAGTTTTAATGCCGATACCAGCGAAAGCGATGTCGCACGGTTTTTGGATGTCTGGCGCACTATCGTCATCCGCGCCAAAGCTGCATGATCTACCTCGACTATCAAGCCACAACGCCGCTTGCCCCAGAGGCATTTGCCGCGATGGAGCCTTGGCTGAAGGATGGATTTGCCAACCCGCATAGCGCGCACGCCGCGGGCAGGGCGGCGGCTGCGGCGTTGGAGGTTGCCCGCGATCAAATTGCGGCGCTGCTGCCGAAGGGCGGGCGTGTGATCTTCACCTCCGGCGCGACTGAGGCGATCAATCTGGCCATCATGGGGTGCGGCTTACCCGTCACCGCTGCCGCGACCGAACATGCTGCGGTTTTGGACGTTGTGGAATATCTAGATGGTCGGACTTTCCCTGTCGATAGTGCGGGGTTAATTTGTCCCGAAACGCAAGCGTCTGGTTCCTTTGCTGGGCAGGCGTTAACTGCCATCATGCTCGTCAATAACGAGATTGGGACCATCCAGCCAATCGCGGAGTTCGCAGCGGCGGCACACGCCCAAGGCAATCTGTTCCTATGCGATGCCGTTCAGGCATTTGGGCGCATGCCGATCCCTGATGGCCCTGACATAATCGCGATATCCGCGCACAAAATTCACGGTCCAAAGGGCATTGGCGCCTTGTGGGTACGTGACGGCGTTGCGCTCACGCCGCAAATGCTGGGCGGTGGGCAGGAGCAAGGCATGCGCTCGGGCACATTGTCGCCCGCATTGTGCGCGGGCTTTGGCGCAGCAGCGAAATTGGCGGCAGAGCGCATGGACGCCGACGCCATGCATGTTTCTGCCTTATGGGATCGCGCCGCCAGCGCATTTGCGGACTGGACCATCAACGGGTCGGTGGCCCAACGTTATAAAGGCAATCTCAACATCCGCCGCGACGGCGTCGACGCCGCGCGGTTGATATCGGAGTGCCGGAACATCGCCTTTTCCGCCGGCTCTGCCTGCGCCAGTGGCTCTGGCCGCCCCAGCCATGTGTTGCGCGCGCTTGGCCTGACCGACGCACAGGCGAAATCATCCATACGTTTGGGTTTTGGCCGCTATACGACGGCAGAAGAGATTGATATGGCCGCAGCTGCAATCAACCGGTCAGCAGAGGCGATGCTATGATCAAAGTCACGTTCATCACTGCCGATGGCACTGTCCAGAACGTCGAAGCGGTCGAGGGCCAACGCCTGCTGGAAATTGCGCAAGCCGCAGGACAACCGTTGGAAGGCACGTGCGAGGGCCAAATGGCCTGTTCAACCTGCCATGTGATCATTGACAAGCTATGGTTCGATAAATTGCCCCGATCGGTTGAGGACGAGGAAGACATGCTCGACCTTGCTACCGGTGCGCGGCGCACCAGTCGTCTGTCTTGCCAGATCGTGCTGACACCTGATCTCGACGGACTGGTGGTCCATATTCCGGCAGAGAGCCGAAATATGCAGGGTCTTTAACCGCCTTCACTTCCCATTCACGAAAAAGCGCCTATATAGGTCGGTGCCGGGTTCGCCCGGCTATGGTGATAAATTGCGATGTGCAATAGATGCAGCGGACCCGGGGGCGGTACCCGGCAGCTCCACCAAAATCTCTGTTTGCCAGAGGTCTTGGAGGGGCTGAACTAGGATCGACGTGCGTTGAAAAGCATTGTTTTTGCCCGGCATGAATAAGCCGTGAAATGGTTCATAACCAATAGGTGCAAACGATAACGAAGCACTTGCTCTCGCAGCATAATTTTGGGCCTCACGGTCTGAACTTATACTAAAAGAACGCGGCCGGACCGGCCGGGCAACAGAAAGGTTACGGCGGCCCGGGGGGTGCCGAGCAACAGAAACCCCCCACCTAATCCAGCATTTTCAGGAAAAGTGGGAACCGGTTTTCCGGTTAACAAATGCGCGCGCTATTGGGTCGCCGAGCAACAGAATCCCCGGACTTTTCCTTATTTAATGTGACGCTGCGCGTTAATCCTCGCCGAAGGCTGCATCAAATTCGACCGCTTGAAGCATTTTGGCGGCAGCGATGAAAACGGCGCCTGTGCACAGCAGAAAGAACACTTTCCCGATGTTGCCGGGATATTGGATCATATACTCCTGCCCACGCTTCACGGCACCCAAGCCAAGGGCATAGGTGATCATAAAGACCTCCAGTTTCGTTTTGATCGTGAACAGGCGTAGGATGCGTTTCATAGTTAACTGAATATGAAGCAATGCCCGTGCCAAATCAGCATTTGCAGCAGTGACGATGGTTAACGGACGCGCCGATTGTAAGAAAAACCGACGCTTATGCGAGCGCGGTTAGACCGCACATGGTTAACAGTGCCGTGCGCGCTGCGCGTACCTGATCCATTAATGACGCATCGCACAATTGGTCTGGCACAATCGACTCCGGCCAATATGCCGCAACCACGCTAGCAATCTGGTCGAGCTTTGCCTCATTGGCGATGAAGCGTGGGTCGACTGTGGTGGGATCCGCAACAACGCGCAGGCGCAAACACGCCGGGCCACCGCCATTGGCCATCGATTGGCGGACATCGACGGGGACGAGCTTGCGAATTGGGCCATTGCCTGCGACCATCTCACTCAGCCAGCCCCAAACCCGCACATTGTCCTGCGCTTCGCTGGGCAGGATGAGCGCCATGCCGCCGTCGGGCAGGCTCACCAGCTGCGCATTGAACAGATAGCTTTGAATGGCATCGGCAAGGCTGACCCGGTCGGCAGGCACAATGATGATCTCTGCCTCGGGCAAGAGCCGCTTGATATCGGCATAGGTTTGTTCGGGATGTTCGAACGCCTGCTCATGCGTGAAAAGCACATGTTCATTGGCCACGGCAACGACGTCATTGTGGAACGCGCCAGCGGCAATCGCGACCTCGGATTGTTGAACAAACAATGTTTTGTCTGCATCTAGCCGGTGCGCCCGTGCAATGGCTTTCGATGCCTCAATATGCTGACGGGCAGGGAATGGACCGCCCGTTTTACCATAGACAAATATCTCAATGCCAGCGTCCCCATGCGTCTGGCACAGGCGCATGAAGTTTGCCGCACCTTCATCGCCAAATGGTGCTGGAACGGGTCCGTGCACGGTAAAATGTGCTGCATCGGCAAATGCCAGTTTTAACTGCGCAAGCGTTCCGGTCCATTCATGGCTGCGGTGCGCCATCGTTAGCAGGTTCGCCGCCGACAGATGACATTTGCCATCCGCCGTATCAGGCGCGGGCGAGACCGTGGCTGCATTGGCGGCCCACATGGCCGACGCCGAAAAAGCCGCGGCGCGGATATGGGGTTCCGCCGATGGCATGTCGGTCGACAGTCCGGAAAGCCAATTTTGGTTCGGCCGGTCAAGCGGCATGAAGAAACCCTGCGCTAATCCAAGGCGCAGGTTCGCGCGCATCTTTTCGATACCCTGCAGGGCAGCCGCCTTTGGATAAGATGGTGCGCCGGCATTGTGCGACGATGCCAGATTGCCAACGCTTAATCCTGCGTAATTATGGCTTGGTCCAATGATCCCATCAAAGTTTATTTCGACCAAAGTCATGATCAAGTGCGCTCGACATAGGTTACAGCATCGCCTGCTGAAATGCCCAAGGCGCGTGCACAATTGCTGTCGATAATGACATTATCGCCTTGATCATCGATCCAGCCATAGGCGGCTTTAAACGCATGTAGATGGCCCAGCGTTATCAGCTTCTTTTCACCTGATTTATGTTCGCCAACGTCATCGCTGACGGCAGTTATTTTGACGTCTTTCGCGTCACGGATGCTGCGAATTTGATCTGTACGCGCGGTCATCGTCGGGCCGCCGTCAAAGATATCGATGTAATTTTCCCAAGCAAATCCCTCGTTCTCAAGCATACGCATTGCAGCGCGGCCGGAAGGATGCGGTACGCCGATGACGGTCTTTGCACTATCGGGAAGCATGGCAATGTAGACAGGGTGCTTTGGCATCAGGTCAGCGATAAACTGGTTGCCGAATTTTGCGTTAAATTCATCCGCCTCTTGAAAGCTCATGCCGAAAAAGCGGCCAGCGACACCGTCCCAAAACGGCGATCCGCCAGCTTCGTCGATGACACCACGCAATTCTGCGATTGTGCGGTCGGCAAATCTTGCGCGGTGGTTGCGAATGAACAGATAACGGCTGCGCGCAATCAACATACCTAAGCCGCCAGCCCGCTCGCCGGGATGCAGGAACAATCCGCCAACTTCGGTCGCGCCCTCGAGGTCCGTTGACAGATTAAGGATGTCCGCACGGAACGTCCGTTCAAGTTCAACGCTATGCTGCGTCAGCGCGCCGATGCGATAGCTATAGAATGGCCATTTTTGGCCAACTTTGCCAAATATCTGGCATGTGCCGCGCACTTCGCCTGTCGCGGTGTTTTGCAGAACGAAAACATACAAATCGTCGGCGACTTCCTCTCCCACGCGATCGAAACCGGCGGCCGACCGCTCCAGCTTTTGCATCAGAGCCTTCCGGTCGGGTGGCAGGTTGGTGAACCCGCCGCCTGTCCTTTTGGCCATTTCATAAATTGGCTGAAGATCGTTCAAATCTGCCGGACGGATGATGAAGGTCATAAAGTCCCTTTTTCTGATAAGCGCATAATCGTCAGCGCCGATAATTGTGCGCGTTCGACCAAACTTTCGACGATGAGGAATTCATCCGAACTGTGAATGCTGCCCCCGCGCACGCCCATCGTATCGACAACGGGCACACCGCAGGCGGCGATATTATTTCCATCACATACGCCGCCGCTGGAACGCCATGCGACTGTTATGCCCAGATCAGCGCCGCACTGCTTGACCAAGCCAAACAGCTTCGCAGCCTCGTCATCAATGGGCTTTGGCGGGCGACCGAAACTGCCGTGCAGATGCGCACGCACATCATGTTCATGTTCAATGTCGGCAATAACCCTGCGCAGGTCCACGTCCGTCTGCTGCACAATCTCTGGCGTGCGCGGGCGAAAGTTTACCCGCAATATCGCATGATCGGGCACGACATTATTGGGACCGCCGCCGTCAATTTTGGCGGGGTTCACCGAAAGGCCTTCGCGCGAAAGTCGCTTGAGCCGCAGCGCAAGGTCGGCCGCCGCCAAAAGCGCGTTGCGTCCATCGTCGGGGTTCCGGCCCGCATGCGCCGATTTGCCCGCAATGATGATGGAGAAATTGCCGCTTCCGCCACGCTCACCCGCCAGCGTACCGTCGGGCAATGCGGGTTCATAAGTGAGCGCAGCAAGCTTGTTTTGCGCAAGTTGTGCGATCAATTTTGCGGATGATGGCGAGCCAACTTCTTCATCGCTGTTGATGAGTATCTGGTATCCCGTTTGCGTAAGTTTTCCGGACGACTCCGCAGCCTTTAATGCGGCAAGCATAACAGCAATGCCGCCCTTCATGTCGGCCACACCGGGGCCATTGAGCGTGGCATCGTCAAGCCAGCGCAATGTCTGAAAACTGTGGTCTGCTGGAAACACGGTGTCCATATGTCCGGTAAATAGCAATTGTGCCCGACATTCAGGGCGAACGGTCATCAGCAAATGCTGCCCATGCGCCACTGTGGTCACCGTTCCGTCAGATAGTACGCGATCCACAGGTTCGGGTTCAACAAGAGTTACTTCGCCAGGCAGGGCCGTGAATGCGTCTGCGAGCAAATTGGCAGTGGTGGCAAGGCCGTCAAGATTGCCCGAGCCACTGTTGATGGCGGCCCAGTTCTGGACTTGGCCAAGCATAGGTGGTTGCTCTATGGTTTCAAGCGCCTGTTGTTCGCTGGCAGATAGCGTGTGCATGTCGCATTCTTAGCCTTGGATAATCCAAAGAGCCACCCCTGCTATATGCGTTAACCCACTTCCTTTGCCAGAGCGCACCATTCCGATATGGTGACCGTTTCGGGGCGGCGATCTTCGGCTATTCCGGCGGCGCTCAACGCTTCTAACGCGCCGGCGACGCCCTTCAGGCTCTGGCGCAACATTTTGCGGCGCTGGCCAAAGGCGGCTCCTGTCAGATTTTCGAGCACAGACATTTTGACATCTGCGGGCGCATCCTTCGGCGTGATGTGCACCACCGCCGACATCACCTTTGGCGGGGGCGTAAATGCGGAACGGTGAACAGGCATCGCAATTGCCGCATTTGACCGCCATTGCGCCAATATCGCGAGCCGGCCAAATGCACCCGTGCCCGGCGCTGCGATAATACGGTCTGCGACTTCACGTTGGAACATCAATGTCAGGCTTTTCCAACGTGGCGGCCATTCGTTGCCGCCCAGCCAGCCCACCGCAAGCGCAGTGCCCACATTGTACGGCAGGTTTGAAACAACGTGAAACGGTGCACCAATTTCAGCGAAGGGATCGATTTTTAACGCATCGCCTTCAATCACGCGAAGCTGGCCCGGAAATGCCTCTGACAGATCGGCTAAGGCAGGAAGGCAACGATGGTCGCGCTCAACGGCCAGCACCTGCGCCCCTGCACGCAGGAGCGCTCTGGTGAGGCCGCCGGGGCCGGGGCCAACTTCGTATACATGCTCGCCCGCCAAGCTGCCGGGAATCGCGGCAATGCGATCGAGCAGCTTTTCATCGAACAGGAAATTTTGGCCAAGCGCCTTACTTGCGGACAAACCATGTCGCGCAATGACGTCTCTAAGCGGAGGGAGCGACACCGTCATCCGCCAAGATCGGCCGCAGCAAGGCGATGCAGCGCCGCAGATTCAGCCATCTTAATGGCCGCAATCATCGACAGCGGAAGCGCCATGTTCTTGCCAGCAATTCCGAACGCCGTGCCATGGTCTGGCGAGGTACGGACAACGGGGAGCCCGAGCGTAATGTTTACCGCATCATGAAAATACAGCGTTTTCAAAGGAATGAGGGCCTGATCATGATAAGCGCACAAGGCCGCGTCATAATGCGACCGCGCTTCGGCATGAAACATCGTGTCGGCAGGCAAGGGGCCAACAACCTCGATGCCTTCACCACGAATCTGTTCAATCGCGGGTTCAAATATGTCCAGTTCCTCGCGGCCCATATTGCCTGATTCGCCAGCGTGCGGATTAAACCCAGCAACGGCCAGGCGTGGATTTGCAATGCCAAAATTGCGCTGCAGGCCCTTGGCTGTCGCACGCAGGCGTTGGCGGATAAGCCGACCGTCAAGCTTCTCCGCGACGGACGCGAGCGGGATATGCGTCGTCATCGGGACAACGCGCAGGTCAGGGCCCGCAAGCATCATCACGGCATTGTTTTTGGAAACGCCGCAACGCTCTGCAATGAACTCGGTCTGGCCGGGATGGGTGAAGCCTACCGCGTATAATTGCGCCTTGGATACAGGGCCTGTGACCAATGCCGCGGCACTGCCAGCACGGGCAAAGCCAATCGCCATTTCAAGCGCTTGATAGGCGCAATGCGCGCCATCAAGATCCGGAATACCCGGAACAATTGAAATGCAGTTATGCACTTGGATAACCGGAAGAGCCGTATCAAAATGCGCAAAGGTTTCGGCCGGATCTTCGATGCGGACAACCGGACCATTCCAGTGCGGCGCGAAGCTGGCGATATCACCAATTGCGAAGAAAGGCGCCAAGCCAGCCGCGTGGCGGGCCTCCCACGCTTTGCCAATTATCTCCGGCCCTATGCCCGCCGGGTCACCGACCGAAACGGCCAGTGGCAGTTCCAGTCGGCCAACCGACATCAGTTATATTCGATAACAGCGTCGCGGCGCAAATCGCGTAGGTAAATCCGGGCGCGTTTGTTTACGCGCTCTTCTTCCAGCCGTGACATAATTTCGTCGAAGCTTTCAGATGCAGCTTCCTGCGGGGCATCACGACCACATAAGACGAAAACGCGAACGCCGTCTTGCAGCGAGCCATAAGGCGGTGTCGATTGTCCAATCTGCAGATCCAACATGACTTGCTGCAACGGGGCAGGAAGCTCGCGGATTTTAATGCCGTCGCGGTTGACCACATCGGCGCCCAGTTTGCGCGCCATTTCGTCAGCGGCACCACAGCCCGTGATTTGCTGCGTTTCTTCGCTAAATTGTTTTACCAGCGGCGCAACGTCGGCTTCCGCTGTTCCTTTTGGAAAGGTGATCGCGATCTGTTTTAAGCTCAGCACGGAATCGCGTGGGTCGGACGTTGCGACCTGACGCGTGTCGATCAATAGCAATATCGAAATCCCGCCGGGGGAGGCAACAGCCTGGATCTCGTTTGCGTTCATGTTGGCTGCAGCATTGGCGAGCGACTGGGGCAGCTGCGCCAAGGAAAGCCATCCAAGGTCACCGCCGACTGACGCGGTTGAGGCTTCCGAAAACTGCCGCGCATATGCAACAAAGTTACCGCCTCGCCGAAGCTGGTCGATAATTTTCTTCGCGTTCTCGGTGACCGCTGGCATCGTTTCCGGCGTTGCAGACAAATAAATCTCGCCCAAACGATATTCCGTTGTTCCCTTAGTAGCCTTGATACGCTCGATAATGGCATTCACTTCATCGTCGCTGACATTGGCCGATGGCCGCACATTACGCGACAATAGGCGGCTCCAGGAAAGCTCGCCTTTAATCTGGCGCTTCAACGTCGCTACCGATGAACCGATAGAAATCAGATATTTTTCCACTTCATTCGCAGGCCGATTGAAATTCTGCTGCGCGACGCGATTGAAATACTGATTCACTTCCGCGTCGGTGACTTCAATCTCATTGGCGGCGGCTTCTTGGATTTGCAGCGTTTCATCAATCAGGTTCGTCAAAATCTGTGCACGGAAACGCGCCAATTCTTCAGGGGGCAGCTTATTTTCATTGGCAGCAACGATCAACGCGAGGCGATGATCAATGTCCGTGCCTGTAATAATTTCGCCATTCACTTGCGCCGTCGCACGGCGCACATTGGGGTCATTTTTACCAAATAGCTGCTGTCCGTCTGGAATCGACGATGTGGTTTCTTGTGCACCATCATCGCCGACAGTTTGTGCGATCAGCGGTGTCAGCGCCGTTGCGGAAACGAGCAGAGCGACGAGGGACAGGCGCTTGAATAACTTCATTGATTTTCATCCAGTACACAGACAGTTCGAGGGGACGGATAAACAGGCACTGCTGAACAGCAGATGAGCAGCATCATCCTTCTCCGCGAATTTATTCCGGATGCTTTACACACCGAGATTGCGAAATGCCAGACGGAACAGAAAGCTGTTTCCACGCTGCGAATCTCCGACAGGCTGATAGTCGCGCCGCCACGCCAGGCTTAACGACAAGCAGTCGTCGTCATAGGAAATGCCAACCCGGTGCCGGATGGGGTCGAAGCCATCGGAAATGCTTGTTGGATCCTCTGCTGTGTCCGTCAAATCGACAATGGTAGATCCAAATACCGACCAAAAACGTGCAACACGCACGCGTCCTGCCAAACGAATTTCTTCGCGGTCAGTGAGGTCTTCTAGGGTCGGGCCGATATTGCGATTGAGCTTCAGATAACCCGCCTGAACATATGTGCCGCGGGATCCTATTGTGGCATCGATCTCATTACGGCGTATCGACAAATTGTCTTTATCCAGGCGGAAGCGGTGTGTGAGTTTCACCAAGTCTTTGAAACGAAATTCCGACCTGCCGACAATATCCGATGCTTTGTCCGATAGGCCCGTTCCATCAGGGAAAATCGACCCTCGGTCGGACAGGCGGTAACTTTGACCCAAGTTGATGTTCGCGGTAAAGTCGGATTTGCGTAATGCCCAGTCGAACCCATATGTAATGCGCAGGTCGTCTTCAAAGCGGTCGTAGCCGGGGAATCGGTTAAGCGCGAACAGGGTGCTGTCTTCCAAATCTACGGCGCGCGAATCTTCATTTGGTATGTTCAAATTGGAAATCGACGGCGCTGCGACCATTTGGACGCGGGGCGTAAGAATCTGCGTGCCACCAAAGGCTTTGCCGACAAAAGGCCATTTAATATCCGCTGCGGTGGCGAAAATAGCGCGGTGCTGCCACCCTGTATCTCCGCGGTATATCGCAGTCAGCGTGCTGGCATTTTCGTCGCTATGGTACACATCCCCGCGCGCGAGCGCCGTGAGCGTTAGTTCCTGCCCAAGCGCGGTTATTTTGCGCAGATCCCATTTGGCCGACGAAAATGCGCGCTGCGTGTCTTGGCCCTCGGTCCGGCTGATGGCCAGGCTGTTTGCTTGAAGCTGGATTGTGCCGCCGACAATGGGGGCATCCATGCGCAGGCGGTAATCCAGTTCGGGCAGCGCTATTGGCGCTAGGCCTTGGCGGTCGCTGACGCGCAGGGTCTGGACTGCCCAGCCTGCGAGCGAGAAGTAGCTGTTGTCACCAATCCGTTCGGCAGCAAAGGTCGAGCGGAGCCTGTCATCCCGGCTGATGTCATAACGCCGCAAAAACGTGCGGTCCGACGCATAACGGCCGGATGCTGAAATAGACCAATTGGGGTCGAGCTGGAACTTGGCTGCGCCTTCGAGATAGCCACGGAAAACATCTGCGCCGACAGGTGTCGAAGTGCCGCCTGTGTTGATACGATTGCTGTAGGTTCCGTATGCGCTCAGTTCGATAGCGCCATTTTTTTCGAGCGTCCGGAAATTTAGTCTGCCCAAAGGTGCTGCGCCGGTAAAAGCGGTTATCGCTGCAGTCGCATCCCGATTTTCGGATATGCGCCAATAATAAGATTGCTCAAGCTCAGCGCCGTTATTCCGCGAAAAGCCAATGCTGGGTACAAGAAAGCCGCTGCCAGCTTTGGTATCGACGGGGTGCGACAGGAATGGCAGCGGAATGACCGGCAGGCCAAACAGTTCGATCCGTGCGCCATTGTAAACAACGCGTTTTTTGCTGGGGTCATAGACGACCTTAACCGCTTTGACTTCCCAGCTTGGTTTTTTGGGACAGCCGTCGACGTCAATTACTTTGCAGGCCGTATATGCCGCATAATCAAGCGTATAAATGCCATCTTTCCGCCCACCGCGCTTGGCAGCAAGCCGGCTTTCGTCCGCCAAAACGACAAGCAGATTGTCGATGACGCCGTCTTTTAGTGCGTCTGTGAGTTCAATTTTGTCCCCATAAGCGAGGTCGTCTTCTGGGCCGATGGCGCGGATCGCGCCTTCAGCGAAAACCCTCCCGCTTTTGCGGTCCCAGATGATATTGTCTGCGCGCAATGTGTAGCCGTCGCGACTGACAATCACATTGCCTTTTGCGGAGACGGTTTCTGTGTTGGAGTCATATTCAACAACAGCAGCATCGAACTCGATTTGGTCGCTGGCCTTTTGTGCGGCTGCCGCTGAGGGCCCCGTTTGGGCCAATGCGACAGACGACACAGACCCGCATCCGATGAAAATCGGAACAAGCAAAAAGCGCGATAAAAAGGTGCGGGTGGCGGGGATGTTCATAAAAACCGTGCAGTCCTTTATCGCCGCTATCGCATTGGGTCCACCCATCATCCCATTTAACGCTGTATTTGCGATTAACCGTGGGAATTTATCCCCTATCTTTTGCTTTAATCCAAGGGTGAATTAGGCCTATAGACCTGTAAACCCGTTATCCGCAAAAAGGCATATCATTTCCATGAAGATCAATTTTTCCGATGCACGCCCCCAAGATGCTGACGTTCTCGCGTTCATCGTAACAAAAACTACCTTCGCCGACTTCACATTTCCTTTGGAAAATAGCGACATCGTGCACGCGACCGCAAAATTGGCGCGTTTTGAAGGTGCGGCGGGGCAAAGCTTCCTGCTCATCAACGAAGAGGGCGGGAAGCTTGTTCGGATCATTTTGGTCGGTGTCGCGGATGGTGAAGCCGGCGATTATCAAAAGGCGGGCGGCGACATTGTTGCCAAGGTTCAGACATCTGGGGCCAAACATATTGCCATTCATGGCACGAACCTGAGCGCAAAGGCGGCTGCAGAAACGGCTTATGGCGCAACATTGCGCAACTGGCGCATGGACAAATACCGCACCAAATTGGCGGAAACGTCAAAGCCGACGGTGGAAACATTGACGGTGGTAAGCGCGCCTGCAGACGCAAGCACGCTGTGGCCGAGCTATCATGCAATCGCGGAAGGCGTTGCGTTGACCAAGGAACTGGTCACCGAACCTGCCAATATCATTTACCCGGAAAGCTTTGTTGAACGCTGTAAGCATCTTGCGGAGCTTGGTGTCGAAATCAGCGTGCTGGATGACAAGGACATGTCCGCGCTTGGCATGGGCGCATTGCTTGGCGTCGCGCAAGGCTCACGCCGTCCGGCCCGTTTGCTGGTGATGAAGTGGGACGGCACCGGCGGTTCGCAAGAACGTCCCGTTGCTTTGGTCGGCAAGGGCGTAACCTTTGATACCGGCGGCATTTCCATCAAGCCAGCCGCGGGCATGGAAGATATGAAGTGGGATATGGGCGGCGCAGGCGCCGTCGCAGGCGCGATGAAGGCGCTCGCGGGACGTAAGGCAAAGGCCTACGTCGTCGGCGTCTGCGGCCTTGTCGAGAACATGCCTGACGGCAACGCACAACGCCCGGGCGACATTGTGACATCAATGTCCGGCCAAACCATTGAGGTGCTGAATACCGACGCAGAAGGGCGTCTGGTGCTGTGTGATGCGCTGCATTGGGTTCAGGAAAATTATAACCCCGAATATATTGTCGATCTCGCAACATTGACCGGCGCGATTATCGTATCGCTGGGCAGTGAATATGCTGGCCTGTTCTCGAACAGCGATGAACTCGCCGATAAGCTGACCGCTGCTGGCAAAGCCTCTGGCGACCCGCTGTGGCGTTTCCCGCTTTCGAAGGCCTATGACAAAATGATCGACAGCCCGATTGCCGACATGAAGAATATCGGTGGCAAGGGCGCTGGTTCCATCACCGCCGCACAATTCTTGGGTCGTTTCATCAAGGACGGCGTGAAATGGGCGCATTTGGACATCGCCGGGACCGTATGGGCCGATAAAGCGGGGCCGGTGTGGGATAAGGGCGCAACGGGCTTTGGCGTGCGTTTGCTTGACCGGTTTGTCGCAGACAACTTCGAAGGTTGATGTTGCCGCGACATGCAGGTCGATTTTTATCAACTCACGCGCGATCCTGCTGAAAAAGTTCTGCCTGCTATTGCCCAACGAATCTTGGACAATAAAGGGCGCTTGCTGATTATCAGTGATGATGCGGGCCAACTGGATGCGATCTCTGCAGCGTTGTGGACCGCACGTCCGGACAGTTTTTTAGCGCATGCAAAATCGGGGGAGGGCGATGATGCACTTCAACCGATATTGTTGTCGCATCATACCGATGCACCAAATGGCGCCAAATTTGTTGCGCTGGCTGACGGACATTGGCGAGCGGTGACCGCGGATTTTGAGCGGGTTTTTTATCTTTTTCCGCCGGAACAGACTGACAATGCGCGGTCGGCATGGCGCACATTGGGCGATGGGGTAGAGCGCCGCTATTGGAAACAGGACGGCGGCAAATGGGTTCAGGGCCCATAAAGCTTGCACTCAACGTGCAGCGACGTTAGATGCGCGCCAAATTCCCCCTACACATATGGAGCGTTTCATGTCGGTTACCCGCACTTTTTCGATCATTAAGCCTGACGCAACGCGTCGCAACCTGACTGGTGCAGTCACCAAGATGCTTGAAGAAGCCGGCCTGCGCGTCGTTGCTTCAAAGCGTATCCACATGACCCGCGAACAGGCCGAAGGCTTCTACGCGGTGCACCGTGAGCGCCCGTTCTTTGGCGAACTCGTTGATTTCATGATCAGCGGCCCAGTCGTCGTTCAGGTTCTTGAAGGCGAAAACGCCATGCAGCGTAACCGCGACATCATGGGCGCGACGAACCCTGCCAATGCTGAACCCGGCACGATCCGCAAGGAACTGGCCGAAAGCATCGAAGCGAACAGCGTCCACGGTTCGGACAGCGAAGAAAACGCAGCGATTGAAATCGCCTACTTCTTCAAGCCAGAAGAAATCGTCGGCTAAACCCGATCAACCCAAGATTATCTGACACCAAGCGCGTAGCTCGTGCTTGGTGTCAATGTCTGTAACTTGGCGCAGTTGCAATTTTTCTGAAAAGTCGAGATCGACTTCGAAAAAGCCTATGGGGCCTGCAACCGGTTAGGCCGAGCCGAGTATATCCAGAAATTTCGTCAGCTTTTTTGGCGCAACGGCGCGCCAGCTTTTGGTGATCCATTCGCCGATATGGTCCCAATCGGTATCGCCCAGGTCGAGCCTGATGCCCACCCAGCCATCGCCGAAATAAGCGGGGCGATAGTAACGCTCGGCGTCGCTATCGATCAGCATGGCCTGTTCTTCGACGCCGCTAATTTTGACCAAAAGCGCGATTTTTCCGTCGCCATGATGGTCGATGGAAACATATGCGAATTTCTTGCCCCCGACGATGCCAAAGCAGGGCATTCCATGCGACACCACTTCATCAGCCTCTGGCTGGGCCAGCGCGATTTCGCGCACTTTTGATGTCAGATAATCCGGGTCGGTCGCCCGCGAAACATAGTCGGCCAGCGTCCGCGGATATAATTGATGCTCGGCAATCTTGACGCGCTCCGCCAATGAATCGGCGGTGTCATTGGGCAATATGGCGACCTCCATCTGGCCAAGAAGGGGGCCTTCATCAAGGTCGGCCGTGACAAGGTGGACGCTGCAACCAGCGATACTGTCGCCTGCGTCAATCGCGCGCTGATGGGTGTGTAGTCCCGTATATTTGGGCAATAGGGATGGGTGGATGTTTAGCATCCGGCCGTCCCATTTTTCGACGAAGCTTTCGCTCAATATCCGCATATATCCCGCAAGCGCGACATAAGTCGCCCCCGCTTTGGTAATGTGATTATGCATTATTTCGTCATGGTCGGCCCGCTTAAGACCAACGTGTGATTGTGCGAATGTGGCGACACCTTCAGCTTGTGCCAGTTTCAAGCCTTCGGCATCGGGATTGTTGCTGGCGACCAGAACAACTTCATATGGGCTGTCGGGGCGTTTTGCGGCATATAACAACGCCGCCATATTGGTGCCGCCGCCGGAAATAAGGACCGCAACACGCGCCTTAGCCATGATGCGTCGCAGTCCAATCGGCTTTGGCGCTCCAGGTTTCGATGCTGCCGGTAACCGTGCAGCCTTTTTCACCCGCTGCAATATGTCCAATGCGGAACACGGTCTCTCCCGCGGCCAAAAGTGCAGCGGTTACGCCCGCGACTTCGGTTTCAGCGACAACCACCGCCATGCCGATGCCGCAGTTGAATGTGCGGGCCATTTCCTCTGGCTCTATATGACCTTGGGCTTGCAAAAACGCCATCAAGCGCGGTTGTTGCCATGCGTCGGCATCGACATGTGCGTGCAAACCGTCCGGCAGGATACGCGGGATATTCTCAAGCAAGCCACCGCCGGTAATGTGCGCCATCGCATGGATTTTGCCCGTACGGACCATCGGCAGCAGCGATTTTACGTAGATGCGGGTCGGCGCCATGAGTGCATCGATAAGAATGACATTCTGGTCGAAAATGGCCGGACGGTCGAGTTTCCAGCCCTTGTCTGCGGCAAGCCGCCGAACCAGCGAGAAACCGTTGGAATGCACGCCTGAAGATGCAAGGCCCAGAATGACGTCGCCCGCCGCAACCTTATCTGCCGTAAGCACCTGGTCGCGCTCCACGGCGCCAACGCAGAAACCGGCAAGGTCATAGTCGCCTTCGGAATACATGCCCGGCATTTCAGCGGTCTCGCCGCCAATCAGCGCGCATCCGGCTTGCTTGCAGCCTTCGGCAATGCTGGCGACAACAGATGTGGCCACTGCATTGTCCAGTTTGCCGGTGGCATAATAATCAAGGAAGAAAAGCGGCTCTGCGCCTTGTACGATCAAGTCATTGGCGCACATGGCGACAAGGTCAATACCGACACCTTCATGGCGACCGGATTCGATGGCCAGTTTCAGCTTCGTGCCAACGCCGTCATTTGCGGCGACCAGAAGTGGGTCATTAAAGCCTGCGGCCTTAAGGTCGAAAAACCCGCCAAATCCACCAAGATCGGCATCTGCGCCAGCGCGTCGGGTCGATTTCGCCAGCGGCGCAATCGCGCGCACGAGCGCGTTACCGGTTTCAATGGAAACACCGGCCTTGGCATAGGTGTAAGATTCGGGCTTCTGTTCTTTTGCGTCCATTTGTCGCCGTTAGCGAGAACAGGGTTGGAATTCCACGTCTATGTCGCCTAAAGGTGCGTTAATGACAAATTCTCGCGGAAAATGGTTTCAGATTGCAGCGATTGGCTTGCCTTTGGCGCTGATCGGTGGCGGAATCGTTGCCGCGCAAATCGAAGGGCCAAAGCGCGGCATTGCGCCAATCGCAAGTGCTGGTGATTTTGAAGTGACCGGCGTCTCTGTGAATGTCGTCGGCAACAACGCGTTTGATGCCCGGCAAAAGGGTTGGGAACAGGCGCAGCGGATTGCCTGGGCGGCATTGTGGCGCAAAACCCATGGAACGGTTGGCGCTGGCCTATCCGATTCGACGTTGGACGGCATCGTCGCCGCAATCGTGGTGGAGCAAGAGCAGATTGGCCCACGCCGTTATGTGGCCAGGCTTGGCGTATTGTTTGACCGCGCCCGCGCTGGCCAATTGCTGGGCGTTAGTGGTGTGACGCGCCGTTCTGCGCCGTTGCTGTTGTTACCCGTCACCTATTCGGCTGGCGCGCCGACGGTATTTGAACAGCGCACATCATGGCAGCGCAGCTGGGCGAAATATCGCACCGCTGACAGCACAATAGATTATGTGCGTCCAAGCGGGGCAGGCGGCGAATCGTTGTTGCTGAACGCGGGTCAGAAAGACCGTCGCAGCCGCATTTGGTGGCGCACAATACTCGACCAGTTCGGTGCCGCTGACGTGATCATCCCTATCGCGCGTATCGAACGGCAATGGCCCGGTGGCCCGATTATTGGACGGTTTTCTGCGCGATATGGGCCGGATAACAAATATCTCGGTTCGTTCACCCTGCGTGTTGCCAACAGTGCCGGCATTCCGGGCATGATGGATCAGGCGGTCATTAAGATGGACCAACTGTTCCAATCCGCGCTCGCCTCTGGCCGATTGCGGGCAGATGCCTCGCTCGTCCTTGAACCCGAAGTGGTTGAGGAAGAGGAATTGGAAGGCGAAGTGGAAGACCTGTCGGTCGTCGATGGGGCAGAGCCTGCACGCCAGTCTTTGGATGATGTGGTAAAGTCGGTGTTGCAAGAAGCAGAACCTGCGCGCAATTCTGGTGCGCCCACGCCGCCGTCGCCACGGCCATGAGCACCAGCATCTGACATTATGCGCCAGATTGCTTTGCCATTGGACGAACTGCGCAGCGGCGCATCGTCCAGCCTGATCATTACGCAATCCAATGCGACCGCTTTTGCGGGGCTTTCGAGCGCATCTGGCTGGGCCAAACGCTGTGCCATTCTAACGGGGCCTGCACGCTCGGGAAAATCGCTGATGGCGCGCTATTTTTCGGGGCAGAACGGCATGGTCATTGACGATGCAGAGGCCAGTCCGGCGGAAACCTTGTTTAACGCATGGAACCGGTCGCAGGAAAGCGGCGTCCCATTGTTACTTATTTCGCGTTGGCAGCCTGCGGAATGGAACATCACGCTGCCCGACCTGCAATCGCGTCTGGGATCGGCATTGCTGCTCGACATTGGGCCGCCCGACGATGAAATGATTGAGCAATTGATTCAAAAACAGCTCGCTGATCGCGGGGCTGCAATCAGCATTGATGCTTTAAGCTACGTAAAGCGCCGGATTGAGCGTAGTTACGGTGCAATCGAAAAATTTGCACGGTCCGCAAATGCGCTGGCGCTGGCGGAAAATGCCCCGGTCAATCTCAGCTTGGTAAAGAAGGTTCTCGAAGGCTAACGCCAACCGAAGGCGTTGTAGATTGTCCTATTAGCTAACCATCTCTTCTTCTTGGGTGTGGGTCATTTTCAGTTTCCCGTTCACCACTGCGAACGCCAGCCTGCCTTCAACCAGATCAAGCGCATCGCGGCCGAACTGTTCAAACCGCCATCCCGTCAGGACTTCTAGGTCATCGCGCTCACCCGCCGCCAAACGTTCCAGCTCTTCGGTTCGGACGAGCAGGCGCGGTGCGACATTGATTTCGCGCGAACGGATTTTGAGCAACAGCTTCAATAGGTCTGCGACCAGTGATCCGTCTTTACCGCCGCCGGGCGATGATCTGCCGCGGTCAGGCATATCATCGCGTGCCATGGGCTGGCTTGCCTCGATAACGGCGATCAACCGCGCACCAATGTCATTGTCGCGCCAAGCAGGGGATAGTCCGCGCACCTTGGGCAAATCCGCCTGCGTCTTGGGCGGATGCGCGGCAATATCGGCCAGCGTTTCGTCTTTCATGATGCGCCCGCGCGGGATATTCTTACGCTGCGCTTCCTTTTCGCGCCATGCCGCCATGGCTTGAAGCCGGCCCAAAATCTCCGGCTTGCGCGATTGCACCTTTATCCGGGACCAGGCGTTTTCGGGATCATTGCGATAGTTGGCCGCGTCCGAAATACGCTCCATTTCATCATTCAGCCAAGCGCCACGGCCCGTGACCTTCAGCTTTTCCAGCATCATCGGAAATATCGCTGATAAATGCGTGACGTCGGCAATCGCATAGTCGATTTGCCGTTTGTCCAGCGGACGACGCGACCAATCTGTAAATCGCGCGCCTTTGTCGAGTTGAATGCCCATCCACAGATCGACCAAATTCGAATAGCCGATTTGTTCACCTTGACCGAGTGCCATGGCGGCGATTTGGGTGTCGAACATGGGGTAGGGCGTTTTGCCCGTCAGGTTGAAGAATATTTCAATGTCCTGCCCACCGGCATGAAAGACTTTCAGGACGTCGTCATTTGCGCAGAGCAGATCGAGCATTGGCGTGAGGTCCAGCCCCTCGGCCTTTGGATCAATCGCCGCTGCCTCATGCGTGTCCGCCAATTGCACGAGGCAGAGGTCCGGATAATAGGTGTTTTCCCGCATAAATTCGGTATCAACCGCAACAAATGGGGATTTTGCAAGGCGTGCGCACAATTCGGCGAGACGTTTGCTGTCGGAGATGAGTGGATGAATCTGCATTGCGCATCGCCGTAGCACCCATTCCCGACTTGACAAAGTGCCGCTGCACGGTTGTTAGGCGGCCTTTCCACAGATTTTTTGAATTGAGTGAACAATGCACGCTTATCGCACGCACAAATGCGCCGAACTTCGCGATTCCCACGTGGGGGAAACCGTCCGCCTATCTGGTTGGGTCCATCGTAAGCGCGACCATGGCGGCGTTTTGTTCGTCGATTTGCGCGACCATTACGGCATGACGCAGATTGTCGCCGATAGCGACAGCCCCGCTTTGCCAATCCTCGAAGCATTGCGCCTTGAAAGCGTTGTCACCATCGATGGCGAAGTAAAGGCGCGCAGTGCCGCCACCGTGAACGCAAACCTGCCCACGGGTGAGATCGAAGTTTTCGCGCGCAATGTCGTTGTGCTCAGCAAGTCTGAAGAACTGCCTTTGCCCGTTGCCGGTGAGCAAGAATATCCAGAAGAAACCCGCCTGAAATACCGCTTCCTCGATTTGCGTCGTGAAACGCTGCACGCCAATATCGTCAAGCGCACGCAGATCATTCGCGAAACGCGCCGCCGCATGGAAGATATCGGCTTCACCGAATATTCAACGCCCATCCTGACGGCATCCAGCCCCGAAGGCGCGCGCGATTTCCTCGTGCCAAGCCGCATTCACCCGGGCAAATTCTTCGCGCTGCCACAGGCGCCGCAGCAGTATAAGCAATTGCTGATGGTCGCGGGCTTTGACCGCTATTTCCAAATCGCACCATGCTTCCGCGATGAAGACCCGCGTGCTGACCGTTTGCCGGGCGAATTTTATCAGCTCGATCTGGAAATGAGCTTCGTCACGCAGGAAGAAGTTTGGGACACGATGGAGCCGGTAATGGCTGGCGTGTTTGAAAAATTTGCCGATGGCAAAACCGTTACGCCAGCTGGTCAATTCCCACGTATTCCCCATGCAAAAGCGATGCTGGATTACGGCACGGACAAGCCCGATTTGCGCAACCCGCTGATCATTCATGACGTGACCAGCCATTTCACCAAATCGGGCTTCGGCCTGTTTGAACGCATCGTCGAAGGCGGCGGCGTTGTCCGCGCTATCCCCGCGCCAAAGACGGCGGAAAAGAGCCGCAAATTCTTTGACGACATGAACGAATGGGCGCGCAGCGAAGGCCATGCTGGCTTGGGTTACGTCACCCGCAAGGCTGGCGAATTTGGCGGCCCCATTGCCAAGAATCATGGCGACGAAGGGATGCAGGCGCTGTACGACGCCATTGGCCTTGGTCCCGACGATGGTTGCTTCTTTGCTGCGGGCAAGGAAGAGCAAGCCGCCAAGCTGGCGGGTGCCGCGCGCACGCGCACGGGTGAGCAGCTTGATCTCATCGAAAAAGACGCATTCCGCTTTTGCTGGATCATCGACTTCCCGTTTTATGAATGGAGCGAGGAAGACAAGAAGATCGATTTTGCCCACAACCCGTTTTCGATGCCACAAGGCGGCCTTGAGGCTCTGCAGACGCAGGATCCGCTCACCATCAAAGCCTATCAATATGATATGGTCTGTAACGGTTATGAGCTCGCCTCTGGCTCCATCCGGAACCAGCATCCCGATCTGATGGTGAAGGCGTTTGAACTGACCGGACTGACACAAGCAGATGTTGAGGATCGTTTTGGCGGCATGTACCGGGCATTCCAATATGGTGCCCCACCACATGGCGGTATGGCAGCTGGCGTCGACCGGATGGTTATGTTGCTGTGCGGCGTTCAGAACTTGCGTGAAATCACCTTGTTCCCGATGAACCAGCGCGCGGAAGATTTGCTGATGGGTGCCCCGTCGCCTGCCGAGCATAGGCAATTGCGCGAGCTGAGCATTCGCGTCGTGGAACAGCCGCCCAAAGCGCAATCGTAAAACATAGGCCTACGCCATAACGCTGTCCCTTTTGGGGACAGCGTTATGCTTTGTCTTGTCTAACGGCCGAATAGCTGCTGCAATCGCCCAATGGCGATTGATCTTTCAAACTATGAGTCCGGTAAAAAATATGAAGGTACCTACGATGAGGACCTGAAAGCATTGCAAGACCGTCTTTCGCGGCTGCAGTCGCTGCACATATTGCACAATGCGCGCACGTTAATCGTGATTGAAGGGTGGGACGCGGCTGGCAAGGGCGGCGCGATCAAGCGCATGACCGCGACGCTCGATCCGCGTTATTATCATGTCTATCCCGTTTCCGCGCCCACTGCGGAGGAAAAGGACAAGCATTTCCTCTGGCGCTTTTGGACCAAGCTGCCTGGCAGCCGGGAAATCAGCATATGGGACCGCAGCCATTATGGCCGGGTGCTGGTCGAGCGCGTCGAAAAATTCTGCAGCGAGGCGGAATGGCGGCGCGGCTATGACGAGATTAATGAGTTTGAGTCGCGACAGGGCGAAATCGGCACGAAGATCATCAAGCTGTTCTTCCACGTCACACAGGAAACGCAGGATAAAGTGTTGATGGAGCGGCTCGGAGATCCCGCCAAGCGCTGGAAAGTGACTGCAGAGGACTTTCGAAATCGCGAACGGCGTAGCGAGTATATGGATGCACTGGCGGACATGTTTAAGCGCACCCATACGCGCTGGGCCCCATGGACCGTTATCGACGGCAATAACCAGAAAGCGGCACGGATCGCTGCACTAAAGCATGTTGTGGAGTCGCTAGAGGCAAGCGTTCCGCAGGATTTCCCTGATGCTAAACCAGAGATTGCCGCGCTGGCCGAAAAGACATTCGGCTATTCTCCTATTGGATAGGCGATTGCGACGACTTCCCATTCTTTGGGTCCCGTTGGCAAGATTACCGTTTTGACATCGCCCACGCGCGCACCGCGCAGGGCGCGGGCTAGCGGCGCGTTCCATCCGATGCGGCCGTGGCTTGCATCGGCTTCGTCATCGCCGACCAACGTAATGACGCGCTCCACGTCGTCGATACCCGCCAACGTAACCGTCGCGCCGAAAAACACGCGGCCTCGGTCTTCCTGCTTCGACGGATCGAGGACCTTTGCAGCTTTCATTTTCTTGGAAAGCTGGCCGAGTTCACGGTCGATTGCGCGCAGCTTTTGCCGGCCGTAAATATAGTCGCTATTCTCGCTTCGGTCGCCATTGCCCGCCGCCCAATGGACGATTTCAACAACCGCTGGCCGTTCGACCGCGAACAATTGTTCATACCGCGCGCGCAAGGCTGCGAATCCGGCGGGGGTAATGGGGTTCGTGCGCTCCATAGCGCCTCTATGTCACCCTGGGCTTGATTTGCCCAGATATGTGCTGAGCGGCGTTGCCGATCGGACGCGCGCGCGCTCGGGATGGAGATGATCGTACATCACGGCATTTTCCAGCACGCGGTACACATAATCGCGCGTCTCGCTCAGCGGGATTTTTTCGATCCATTCCATCATGTCGATGCTGCCCGTTCGCGGGTCACCATAAGCCTTCAGCCATTTGTTCACATTGCCGGGGCCACCATTATACGCCGCGATGGCCAGAGGATAGCTTCCGTCAAAATAATCGAGCATCCGTTCGATATATGTCGCGCCAAGCGCGATGTTGTAATCTGTATCGACGGTCAGCGCTTCGGGGCGATATGCCATCGCGATTTTGCCCGATGTTTCGCGCGCGGTGCCTGGCATCAGTTGCATCAGGCCGCGTGCACCTGCGTGGCTTACGGCTGCCCGGTCAAACTGGCTTTCCTGCCGCATGATCGCATGGGCAAGCGTCCATGTCTGGTGATGCGCGGCGGGAATATTGACCGTTGGATAGCTGTTCCCCAAAAGCTCAGATATGCCTGCCGATCGGGCGCTGCGACCCGCCATCACCGCCAGATCGGGACGGCCCAGTTTTTGGGAAAGGCCAATGGCTATAGCAAAATCATCCGGATCCTTGGCATTTCGGGCAATCGCTCTGAAGAAATTGCTTTGGTCCTTCCAACTTCCATATTTGGGGGCGAGGGCTGCGGCCAAATAGACGTCCGGTACGTCTCCTTGCGCCAAAACGGGAGCGGCGGGGGTGATGCGCGGTACCGGGGGCAGGGGGCGCCGCAACTGTTCAAGCGACAACTGGCCAAAAAAGCTTTCAAAATAAGCGGCAGCTTGTTCATGATAGCGCGTGGCCAACGCTTGGTCGCCCGCCTTTGCCGCAGCTTTGCCAGCAAAGTGCAACCCTTTTGATCGGGTTTGCGCCGATTTTGCAGCGGACGCATAACGTTCGAACATGCCAACAGCATCGCCAGGGCGGCCAAGCCTTTCCATCGCCGTCATGCCAGCAAGCCATGTCAGGCTGGTATAGCGATCGCGTGTGGCGATATCTTGATCGACCATGACAAGTCCACGCGGCGTTGCGTCGTCAACACGTGACGCTATGCGGTACGCAATTTCATATTGGCCGTCCTTCGCGGCGGCCTGCGCATGCGTCAGCAGCAATTGATACCAGTCCTTCAAAACCGGTACCGGCGCAGCAAGATTGGCGCGGTTCGCCAGCAATTCGCGCGCACCGATGCTGTTGCCGGAGGACCGCATAGAGTCTGCTCTGGCGGCGATTAGGCTCGCTTCACTGTTAGCGAGAGTTCCGGCGTCCTGAACCTTTTGATCCGCATCAGGGGCCTTCATGCGGGTGGCGTGCGCCGCAACAAAGGCGGAACGACGTTGCGGAGATGTATAGGCTATCCAGCGTTCTGCGCCACGGGTTGAGCCCGACCACAGCAAGCGGTCAACGCGGGCGTCATGGTCTGCGGGCGTAAAATATTTGCCGGCGATACGGAATATACGTGCTTCGTCGTCATCGTTTAGGGCACCACCGCGCCATGCCGCGCGCGCTTGTGCTTCGGCGCGCGATTTATCGCCCGACGCGTCGAGTGCAATTGCGAACCTTGCACGTCCCGCGTTGGTGAGGGGCGGCAAGCGATCAAAAAATGCGACAACCTGACTGGGCGATGATGACAGGGGATTGATTGCCTGTTCGGCGTTCTTGCGCATCTCATCACTATTTGGCCAATCGGGATAGCGCATCAAAAATGAGGCATATTCGCCAAAGCTTAAATTGCCTGACGCGCTCAGCATTTTCCAACGCTGCAGTGCGGCAGGGACCTGGCCCTCGCTTGGGTCATATTGCACGGTCGGGGCCTGAGGCATTTGCGCAGTGGGCGGAGCAGTAGAGGTATCTCCCGTACCGCGCTGCCACATTATACCATCATTTTGTTGGGCCAACACCGCCGTCGAAATCGGAATTATCAGTATAGATGCCGAAATGAGATGCTTTACCATGCTGGACATATTATGTGCTCCATTCTTATCAGGTGCTGAACGAACGACTATATAGCCTTTAGCGGCTTATATGGCCCAGATTGAAAGTGTAATGCTATGTTTTCGGGATCGATACCGGCTCTAGTGACTCCTTTTTGCGACGGAGCGTTTAGCGAAAAGCATTTTCGCGCGTTGATCGATTGGCAAATCGACCAAGGATCAAGCGCGCTGGTGCCCGCTGGAACAACCGGAGAGGCCTCCACGCTGTCGAATGCAGAGCATCATCGCGTGATCGAAGTGTGTATAGAGCAAGCCGCTGGGCGCGTACCCGTGATTGCCGGTTGCGGGTCGAATGACACCAATAACGCCATTCTGCACCTTAATTTTTCAAAGAAAAGCGGCGCGGCTGCGGGACTGGTTGTCGCGCCTTATTATAACCGCCCCAACCAAGAGGGCATTTACGCGCATTTCGAGGCGATGACCAAGAAGAACGACCTGCCTATCGTGCTGTACAATGTGCCTGCGCGTACGGTGACGGACATCAAGCCGGAGACGGTTGCGCGCCTTGCGCAGTTGCCAACGGTGATCGGTATCAAGGACGCAAGCGGTGATATGCCGCGCGTAACGGACCACCGCTTGGCCTGCGGACCTGATTTCTGCTTACTTTCGGGCGTCGATGAACAGTCGCTTGCGTTCAATGCCGCAGGCGGGCGCGGGTGCATTTCGGTTACCGCCAATGTTGCGCCGAAATTATGCGCCGAATTTCAGGCGGCATGTGCATCGGGTGATTATAACTTGGCACGTGAACTGAATGATAAGCTGTATCCCCTTCATTTGGCGTTGTTTTCTGATGCATCGCCGGGCCCAATTAAATATGCGTTGTCGCGCGTGATCGACGGTTTTCCAACCGAGTTGCGCTTGCCAATGACCCCGCCAAGCGAGGCGAGCCGTCGTCAGGTCGATGCCGCCTTGGAGAATGCAGGGCTTATCTAATGACGCGTCCAAAGCCCGAAGCATTTAACAAAGTCAAAACGGTCGCCGAAAACCGGCGCGCCCGTTATGATTTTCATATCGATGACAAATATGAGGCCGGTATTGTCCTGACCGGAACCGAAGTGAAATCTTTGCGCTTTGGTGAAGGGTCCATCGCCGAAAGCTATGCCGAAGTCCGCGATGATCAGATTTGGTTAATTAACGCAAATATCCCCGAATTCAGCCACGGGAACCGGTTTAACCACGAACCAAAGCGGCCCAGAAAGTTGCTGTTGAACGAGCGCGAAATAAACAAGCTGCATGGCGCAGTGATGCGGCAGGGCATGACGCTTGTGCCTCTGTCGATTTATTTCAATGGACGCGGCAGGGCGAAAGTGGAATTGGCATTGGCAAAGGGTAAAAAGGCACCCGATAAACGTGCTACCGAGAAAGAACGGGATTGGAAGCGTGAGCAGGGACGCATTATGCGCGACCGTGGATGAGTAAGTTTGATACCTGGTTGCACAGGCAAGCACCCACGCGCGACAGCTTTGAACGCAGCCGCTTTCTGCGGCCGTTTGCGCAGCGCGTTTTTCATCCGGCCCTCTGGCGGTTTACACGGCGCTCCGTCCCACGGGGCGTGGCCCTTGGCCTGTTGGTCGGTATTTTCCTTTTGATACCTGGCGTCCAGATCGCTGGTGTCGCGCTGCTTGCGCTGCCATTTCGGGCAAATATCCCCATCGGTGCGGCGATGACGTTCCTGAGTATGCCGGCCACAACGCCATTCATTTTGCTTGGGTCGGTGTATGTCGGTGAATCGGTGCTTCGGTTGAACAATGGCTCGGACCACTTTTATCAACTTATCGAGACATCGGCACCGCTTTCGGCGTGGGGTAATTATGTCTTGAACGAAGCGCCTTTGGCGTTGGTGCAAGGAATTGCGGGGCTTGCGATCATAGCCATCGCGGCGGCTGTCATCGGTTATGTTGTCTCGGCGTGGTTCTGGCGCTGGCGGATAAGCGCCAAATGGCGACGCCGGTCGAAGTCCATTGCGTCTCGGGGATAAACTTTGGTAGCCTTTGGCCCGCCAGCCTCTTTTCTCCGCACGAGCATTTGCGCAAAGCCAATCTGACGCCACGCAAGCGCACGCTAAAGAGGGGGCACAATCTTGACAAATGGCACGATGCGTTCCAGCCAAAAGCAGACGGAAAATTGTACCTCAACTATGAGGACCGCGTTCGCATCTGGTAAGGAGCCGCTTTGAACAAAATATCCCCGCCGACCCAATTCCAGATCTTTGGCGGGGATATGGATCAATCCGCTAAGCTGGATGTGCGTCAGCTGGCGGTGTTGGCGCTCGCAACCTTATTGTCGCTGGCGATATTGTGGTTTTCGACGGGCAACATCATTCTTGTCGGTTCTTGCGCGGCCATCATCATTGCGGCCGGCGCGCTCATTCACTTTTTCCGTCATGTTGGTTCGGTAGAGGTTGCCGTCGATGTCTCGCCGCCGGATTGGTCCATTGCGCACGCTGCCACGCAGTTGAACGACGCTGCAATCGCCATAAGTGACCGCGCTGGTCGGCTGGTATGCGCAAATGACCATTTTACGAAAGCGTTTCCGGGACTGAAAGCGCCGCCGGATCTGGAGCTGGATGAAGCAAGCCAATCTTTGATGGTCGCGGCAAGTCGTGCAGCATGGCGCGACGGCAGTGCCCAGATCGATAACATCACGAGGGACCAACGCGCCTTTACCGTGAAGGTGGCACGCGCGGGCGCTTCTGATGAATATCTATTGTGGAGACTGGCGCCCATTGAACGGATTGCCATTGAAAGCCGTGCGATTGCGCTGATTACCGGACGTATCGGGCATGCCATGTCCGGCAGCGGCGTGATGGCTGTCGCCGTTGGTCCCGACGGCTGCGTTCGTGCCGCAAATGCTGCTTTTGCTTTGCGTGCAACGGGCACGGATCAAGTTCCCCTCACTGGCCGTTCATTCGCAGATTTTGTTCGGATGGATGACAAGGGCAGCGTCTTTTTTGAACGCGAAGGACGTCGCGGACTGCCTATCCGACTTTTGCACGTGCCGTTGAACGCGCATGATGTGGAGGGCTCCGCCTTATTGCTCGCGGTGGACGAGGATGGTGCAAAGGTCGACCGCGGCCTAGCGCTGGCACATGTTGAGCAATTGCTTTCCACACTGCCTTTGGGGCTGGCGCTTGTTGATCGCGATGGCCGGTTCTTGTTTGCCAATGACGCATTTGCACGCGTGCTGGATGTAGAACCGACCAAATTGCCTCCTTATCCTGGCGATCTGGTCATTTCTGAAGACAAGGGCGTGGTCTTGGATAGCATTCGCCGTTATGGTAGCGGGTCCATGACGTCAGGCGACATCGCCATTCGCTTAAAAGAGCGACCCGATGAAGTCATTGCGCTCTCCATCGCTGGCGTGCGCGGGCTTGGTGGCGCTGCGGTTCTGCTTGGACTTAAGGACAATAGCGAAGAAATAACCCTGAAGCGGCAGCTCGCCCAACAAACGAAGATGGAATCGATCGGGCAGCTGGCGGGCGGTGTTGCGCATGATTTCAACAACATCCTGACCGCGATTATCGGATATTGTGACCTCATGCTGCTGCGGCATCAGCCCGGCGATGGGGACTATGATGATATTCAGCAGATCAAGAACAATTCAAATCGCGCGGCCAGCCTGACCCGGCAGTTACTCGCATTCTCACGTCAGCAGACATTGCGTCCGCAGATATTACAACTGGCGAATGTTGTTGCCGACGTATCCAGTCTGTTGAAGCGATTGCTTGGCGAGACTGTCCGGCTTGAGGTGCATCACGGGCGTAATGTCGGCGCTGTGCGCGCTGACCCGGGGCAACTTGAACAGGTGATCATCAATCTGGGCGTGAATGCGCGCGACGCAATGCCCAAGGGCGGCGTGGTGCATATCAGCACATTGGCGGTGGGTCAGCAGGAAGTTGCTGCGATGGGTAGCGAGTTTTTGCCCATTGGCGACTATGTCAAATTATCCGTCGAGGACAGCGGTGTCGGCATTTCCAAGGAAAATCTGTCGAAGATATTCGAACCGTTCTTCACGACCAAGGAACTTGGCCATGGGACCGGGCTTGGTCTCTCCACTGTCTACGGCATTGTTAAGCAATCGGGCGGGTTCATCTTTGCCGATTCAACCGTCGGCCAAGGGACACGCTTCGACATATTCTTGCCCGTTCATCGAGGGGAAGCGACTGTTGCCGGGACGGGCAAAAAGGAATCATACAAGCCCAAGGATTTGTGGGGCAGCGGGCGGGTCTTGATTGTTGAAGACGAAGACATGGTGCGCGCAGTCGCAGAGCGCGCGTTGGTGCGGCAGGGATATGTTGTGGAAACCGCAAGCGATGGCGAGCAAGCGCTTGAGCTTTTTGCGGAAGGCAAGCGATATGACCTCGTCGTCTCGGACGTGGTCATGCCCAATATGGATGGCCCGACAATGGCCCGCAATTTACGTGACACATATGGCGACATCCGCTTGTTGTTCATGTCCGGTTACGCAGAGGAGCAGTTGCGCGAGACGATCAGCCTCGACAATGTGTCATTCCTTGCTAAGCCATTTTCAGTTCAGCAAATTGCGGAAGCGGTCCACGACGCGCTCGCAAAGACTAATTAGTTAAGATATTGAAAATAAATTTATAAATAATTTTGTTCCGCTCTTGTTCTTTTGGAACAGAAGGTGTACATAATGGTAATTCCGGATGATGATCTGGAACAGGCATGACGCTAATGGAGTGGAAAAATGGCAGCAAGTCTTAAAATGGTCGATGGGAATCAGGCAAACGGTATGAAAAATTCGGAACGTGAAAAGGCGTTAGAAGCGGCGCTCGCGCAGATTGATCGCGCCTTTGGTAAAGGCTCGGCGATGAAGCTGGGTAGCCGTGAGGCTATTGCTATTGATGCAGTGTCCACAGGCTCGCTCGGTCTGGACATTGCGCTCGGCATTGGCGGCCTGCCCAAGGGGCGCGTGATTGAAATTTACGGTCCAGAAAGTTCGGGTAAGACCACGCTGACCCTGCATGCAATTGCAGAGGCGCAGAAGGCAGGCGGTACGGCCGCATTTATCGACGCAGAGCATGCTCTGGATCCGGGCTATGCCAAGAAATTGGGTGTGGATATTGATAACCTCATCGTGTCGCAGCCAGATACGGGTGAGCAAGCACTTGAGATTGCAGATACGTTGGTGCGTTCTAACGCAGTCGACATTTTGGTTATCGACTCGGTTGCTGCACTTGTACCACGCGCCGAAATCGAAGGTGAAATGGGCGACAGCCATGTCGGCTTGCAAGCCCGTTTGATGAGCCAGGCGCTTCGCAAGATTACAGGTTCGATCAGCCGGTCGAACTGCATGGTGATTTTTATCAACCAGATCCGCATGAAAATCGGTGTGATGT
>DLOZ01000030.1:0-448 GCA_002479765.1 Sphingomonadales bacterium UBA7471
TTAGCCTTTGCCATTTTTCAAACCTTCTTACTTTAGAAATGTCGGATTACGTTCAGATGGGACGCGCCTGCTGAATCAGGCGTGGCCTTTAGTAGGTCTTTTCTGGTTCTGCAAGCTTTGCCTGCATATCCTTGTCGAACCGATGATTTATCATATCAGCCAAAATGCTTTTCCATACGGAGCAACGGTATTTCGACATCGCCCACGCTGGCATATTCCGGCGCTGCCACCGGCGTATAACCCTGCGCACGATAGAGCGGGACCCCAGCCGCAGTTCCCATCAATTCAACGCGCTGAAAGCCCGCCTGTCGAGCTGCATCTTCGCAAAGCGCCAGGATACGCGCGCCGATTCCACGCCGCGTAAAGTCCGGGTCGGTATACATGGCCCGTATCTTTGCCGCATCGGTGTCGGGGTCGAGTGTGGCAGGTTCGCGCGCCACAACGCTGT
>DLOZ01000030.1:459-5978 GCA_002479765.1 Sphingomonadales bacterium UBA7471
TCGTTGCGCAGGTCGGAGAGGTCAAGCAGCAACTCCTTGCTGGCCGCCACAACGCTGTCGTCGCCGCCATAAAGCGTCGCGCGAAAGCTCCAACCGCCACATCCGGCGATTCGGCCTTCGCATTCGATCAGGAAATAGGTGCCGTCGCGCACCAACTGCGTATCAAGCCCCATGACCTTGTCGCTGGCTGCGACCTGTTGAGGGGTTAGGAAGTCTGACTGGTTCTGCGCAATTGCCCGCGCCATCAGCGCGCGCAATGCATCCAGATCATCGGGCGTGGCAATGCGATGTTTGAATTCGTCCATCATCCTAAACCCTAAATTCAAACCCCAAAAAAAGAAGGGCGAGGGCCGCCGCCCCCGCCCGTTCTTTAATTTGCATGCGAATCAATAGTCGATGGCGACTCGCACATAATAGAAGCCACCATTGATCCCGAACGGCCCACCCGAACGCGGATAGACTTGGCCGTCCGCAAGGCTGTTGGTCAGCGCATAAACCGGGTTAGTTGCCGTCGGTGCAATCTTGTCGGGATAGGTATCGAACAGATTGTTGGCACCCAAGGTCAGGGTATAGCGGTCAGCAAAGGTATAGCTGATATCAAGATCGGTCACGAACTTAGCACCGAACTTCTGCCCTGGATATTCAAGCTGATTCGCCCACGAACTGAAATAATTTTGGCGCGCATTGATTGAAAAATCGCCAATCTGCCAATTTGCGGACGCATTAATACGATGCTTAGGTGGCAGGTTCGAAACGTTGAACCTTTGCGCAGCACTGATCACCGACGGGTTAAAGTCGGTTACCTTGCTCTTGTTATAGTTATACGCAAGCGTCAGACTTAAAGGTCCACCAGCCAGATCGGTGCGGTAATTGGTTACGAAGTCGAAACCGGTGGTGCCTGTTTCAAACCCATTAGTAAAGTAGTTCACGTCGCCCGCAAGGCCCACGACGGCCAGCGAAGGCAGCGCAACAAGGTCCGCCGCCGACACCGTGAAGGTCTGCGAAATACCGATACGGTTCTTAACCTTGACCGAATAACCGTCGAGCGTGATGCTCAATTTGTCCATCGGCGTCAGCACGATGCCGCCCCCGAAATTGACCGATTTTTCCGGGTTAAGCGAGCTTGCGCCATAATATTGCGCAATGTCGCTGGTTACGGGATAAGTGCCGGTTTGCACCTGATTCCCGCTGCGGAAGTTGGTGGTCACAATCTGTGTGTTATTCTGGCCAGGCGATGGTGCATGGAAACCGGTACCCGCCGTAAAACGCAACGCAACTGCATCGGAAAAGTCATATCGCGCATTTAACTTGCCGACGACTGTGCTGCCGAAGGTGTCATAATGCTCCCACCGTCCAGCGACGCCGGCCGTGAATTGTTCGGTGACATCGGTTTCAGCGCCGACATAAACCGCATAGCTTTGCTGGCTGTTGGTGCCCGCAAAGGTCGGGCTGACACCACCATAGCCGCTGGCGGCGGGTGATTGGGTCACGCGGCTATTGAACGCGTATACGCCCGGCGCGGTTTCGCGATACAGATCCTGAACCGCATAAGGACCAGCACCATAAGATTGCAGATCGCCAACGGTCGTTTCATATTCCTCGCGGCGATACTCGGCACCACCGGACAAAGTGACCGGGCTAAAGAAGCCGACCTCAAGCGGATAAGTTAGATCCAAATTGACGTTCTGTTCACGCTGGATAAGCTCGCCGAAGAAAAATTCGGTCTGGCTTTGCGGGCCGTACGACGCACTGAGCGAGTTAGTCATCGACAGCGACAGGGAATTGCGCGCCAACGTTGCCGAAAAATCATATGTCAGGCCGCTTTCAGCCGCACCCTTCACGCCTGCAACACTGTAGAACTGGTCAACCTTGCCGATGAAGCGCGGCGTAAAGCCGCCGGGATAAATCGACGAGAAATTGAATGTCTGTTGCGAGTTGGCCAGATTTGAAAACACAAACGCGCCAGCCGGGCAAGTCGCGTTACCAGCCGGGCATGGCGTCAAATAAATGGTATTGAACGAGCCGTTCCGACCGGGCGAACGCGTCGCTGGCGTTCCGGTTCCGATGTCAACGGTCAGCGGCACCGGCGCGCTGATGGGAGAGCGATAGTTGAAGCTCTGGTTCGCCTTGCTGTGCGCATAATTGGCGACGAGATAGAGCTGGGCGTTATCCCCGACGTCGAGCGCACTGTTCATGAACAGCTTGTAGCCATCCGATGGCGACGAACCCCAGATTTGTGCGGGAAGGCCGCTGGATAAATTGGGAATGCTGCCAACGACGCCTGGCTGCGTCCGCGCCAGTTCCAGCGCGATCGGCCGCGTCGCACCGCGGCTGGTGCCTGCACTGTCGAACCATTCGCCCGAGATGTTGACGAAACCGCTGCTGCCGAGCTTGAAACCAGCATTGGCCGACATCTGCTTGCGCGTGCCATCACCTTCATAGTGCTGACCCCACAGCGCCTGTACATCAAAGCCCGCATCGTCACGTAGTTGATAGTTGATAACACCGGCAATTGCGTCTGAACCATATTGCGCAGTCGCACCGTCACGCAGCACCTGAAGATTTTTGAGCGCGATCGCCGGTATATTGGAAACATCGGCACCCTGTGAGCCGAATGACAACGCGGTATCACCACCTGTATAGACCTGGACCAGCGCAGAACGGTTGTAACGCTTGCCATTAATCATCACGAGAATCTGGTCAGCGCCAAGGCCGCGTAGCGACGGAGCGCGCACAAAGGTCGACGCATCCGAAATCGTGTTCTGCGGCACATAGAAGGACGGGACCAGATTGCGCACTACGTCGAGCAGGTTAGCCTGCGGCTGTCCTTGCAACTCGTCCGAGCCAATAACATCGACTGGCGAGGATGAAGCGGTGTCCGAACGATCCGTGCGGCGCGAGCCGATGACGACGATGGATTTTTCTTCGCCGGTGGCTGCTGTTGTTGTGTCTTCACTATCCTGCGCCAATGCAGGCTGCGCCGCCATCAACGCAACCGCGGCGGTTCCGCACGCCAACCACGCGCTCGATACAGACTTAAAATGTGACATGAAAATCTCCCTGATTGACCAGATCCTTACCATGGCAATTCCCACGGCCGTGAACCTTCGACTATTCGTCCCATCCCGCCCTTGTTATTGGTCAAAAAAGTCCGGATGAGAAGGGCATCAAAAAATTGTTAGAAAATGTGGCAAAAACGTCACAAATGCAAAAAGGAGTCGTCATGCATCTTGTGCCAGACCAAGGAGCCGACGCCGCGGAACTGATCGATTTTGCGCAGTTTCTCGCCGTCGATATACGTGTGGGGAGATTATTGGCAGCTGAGCCATTAAGCCATGCGCGCAAGCCAGCCTATGTGCTGACAATCGATTTCGGTGACATAATCGGTGTGAAGAAAAGCTCCGCGCAAATCACAGAGCATTATACGCTGGAGGAATTGCCCGGACGAATGGTCGCTGCAGTCGTCAATTTACCACCACGGCAAATCGGCAAAATCATGTCGGAAGTGCTGACACTCGGCTTTCCCGATGCCAGCGGGGCAGTCGTTCTTTTTACACCCGACCGCGCGGTGCCGTTGGGCAGCCGCCTCTTTTAAGAAGCAGCTGCCCGATAGCGTCTGGCGTTTAAGCCATCTTTTCCTTGATTTCGGCCGCAACGTTTGATGGGACTTCATCATAATGATTGAAGAACATCGAATAGTTTGCACGTCCTTGCGTGAACGAGCGGAGCTGGTTCACATAGCCGAACATGTTGGCCAAAGGTACCATAGCCTCAACAACCTGCGCATTACCGCGGCTATCAGTGCCTTGAATTTGACCACGACGTGAGTTCATGTCGCCGATCACATCGCCCAGATATTCCTCAGGCGATACAACTTCGACCTTCATGATGGGTTCAAGCAGTTTGATGCCGGCTTTCTGCGCAGCTTCACGCATGCCTGCACGGCCAGCGATTTCGAATGCCAGCGCCGACGAGTCGACGTCATGGTACGCGCCGTCATACAGCGTGATTTCGAAATCGATAATTGGGAAGCCGATAAGCGATCCGGACTCTGCGGTTTCGCGCATGCCCTTTTCAACCGATGGGATATATTCCTTCGGAATGTTACCGCCCTTGACTTCATCCTTGAAGATGATGCCCGTGCCACGCTCGCCCGGCTTTACCGTGAACTTGATACGGCCGAACTGACCCGAACCACCCGACTGCTTCTTATGGGTGTAATCAATGTCAACTTCGCGTGCGAGATATTCGCGGTACGCAACCTGCGGCGCGCCGACATTTGCTTCAACCTTGAATTCACGACGCATACGATCGACGATGATGTCGAGGTGAAGCTCGCCCATGCCCTTAATGATCGTCTGGCCCGATTCATGATCGGTCGAAACGCGGAACGATGGATCTTCAGCCGACAGACGATTGAGCGCGATGCCCATCTTTTCTTGGTCAGCCTTGGTCTTTGGTTCAACCGAAAGCTCGATAACAGGCTCAGGGAATTCCATACGCTCAAGGATGATCGGCGCACGTTCGGCGCACAAAGTATCACCGGTCGTCGTTTCCTTCATGCCGGCAAGCGCGATGATGTCGCCTGCGAATGCTTCGTCAACGTCCTTACGTTCGTTGGCGTGCATTTCGAGCATACGCCCGACCTTTTCCTTCTTGTCCTTCACCGAGTTCAGGTAGGTGCCCTTGACGAGCGTACCCGAATAGATGCGGATGAAGGTCAGCGAACCGACGAATGGATCGTTCATGACCTTGAACGCGAGTGCCGAGAACGGCGCATCGTCAGCTGCTGGGCGGCTGTCTGGTTCAAGGCTGTCCATCTTGACGCCTTGAACGTCTTCAATGTCGAGCGGCGAAGGCAGATAATCGACAACAGCGTCGAGCAATGGCTGAACGCCCTTGTTCTTGAACGCCGAACCACAGCAGACTGGAACAAACGACTGGTTCAACGTACCCTTGCGGATCAGCGCCTTCAGCGTTGCAACGTCAGGCTCATTGCCTTCCAGATAGGCTTCCATGGCGTCATCGTCTTGCTCAACAGCAAGCTCGATAAGGTCGCTGCGATATTTCGCAGCTTCGTCCGCCAAATCAGCCGGGATATCTTCGTAAAAGAACTCCGCACCAAGCGATTCATCTTTCCAGATGATCGCACGGTTGTGCACGAGGTCGACGAGACCCTTCAGGTCCGCTTCCAAACCGATTGGAATGTACAGAACGGCTGGCTTTGCACCCAGACGATCGATGATCGATTGAACGCAATATTTGAAGTTCGCGCCCGTACGGTCAAGCTTGTTGATGAAGCACATGCGTGGAACGCCGTATTTATCGGCCTGACGCCATACGGTTTCGGACTGTGGCTCAACGCCGGCAACGCCGTCGAAGCAAGCGACCGCGCCATCGAGAACGCGCAGCGAACGTTCAACTTCAATCGTGAAGTCAACGTGGCCTGGCGTATCAATGATGTTGATGCGGTGGTTGTTCCAGAAGCAGGTCGTTGCAGCCGAGGTGATCGTGATGCC
>DLOZ01000030.1:6071-25538 GCA_002479765.1 Sphingomonadales bacterium UBA7471
TCCATGGTGGCGGCGCCATCATGAACTTCGCCGATTTTATACGACTTGCCGGTGTAAAAAAGGATGCGCTCGGTGGTCGTGGTTTTACCGGCGTCGATATGCGCCATGATCCCGATGTTGCGGTACATATTGAGTGGATGGCTGCGTGCCATATGCTTTACTCCGAAGTGTGGGCCACCGAAGTAGCCCGAATGTGATTACCAGCGGTAGTGTGCGAATGCACGGTTGGCTTCCGCCATACGGTGCGTATCTTCACGCTTCTTGACAGCGTTGCCACGATTCGAGGCAGCATCCATCAATTCACCCGACAAACGGGCAGCCATGGTGGTTTCACTGCGGTTACGCGCAGCGCCGATCAACCAACGGATCGCAAGTGCCTGCGCGCGCTCTGGACGCACTTCGCAAGGAACCTGATAGGTCGCACCACCAACACGGCGGCTGCGGACTTCGATGCCGGGCTTTACGTTATCCAGCGCTTCATGGAAGGTTTGGATAGGATCTTTCTTGGCGCGGGCTTCAACGGTTTCCAACGCACCATAAACGATACGCTCTGCTGCTGACTTCTTACCATCAAGCATCAGGTTGTTCATGAACTTCGAAAGCACGATATCACCGAACTTGGGATCGGGAAGAATGATGCGCTTTTCGGGACGACGACGACGTGACATATTTTATTTCCTTTATCTCATGGGACCAGTGGCAGCGCAGTTGCGCGCCAATCGGCCAGCCAATGGTAACGTTCGAATTACTTCGGACGCTTTGCACCATATTTGGAACGCGATTGCTTGCGGTCCTTGACGCCCTGCGTATCGAGTACGCCGCGAAGCACGTGGTAACGCACACCGGGAAGGTCGCGTACGCGGCCGCCACGGATAAGCACAACGCTGTGCTCCTGAAGGTTGTGGCCCTCACCTGGGATATAGGAAATAACTTCACGCTGGTTGGTCAGACGGATCTTCGCAACCTTACGCAAAGCCGAGTTCGGCTTTTTCGGGGTCGTTGTATAAACGCGTGTGCAAACGCCGCGCTTTTGTGGATTTTGGTCCATCGCAGGGACCTTGGACTTGGTCTTCTGCGGGGTCCGGCCCTTGCGGACCAGCTGGTTAATCGTTGGCATATCTTCACCTTGTTTAAAGCGGTTACTTTGGGTGGGCAGCCGTATTTTGCGGTGGAGGCTCAGCCTTTGGCCCACCCGGCCGATCACACAATGTGCTGCTATTCTGAGTTCTTCCCAAATGACCAAAGAGAATCGGTCCTCTGGCCATGGGAAGGCGCGCCATTAGCGCCAGCAGGCGGTCGGGTCAAGTAGTGCCCACACGTTCGTCCAGCACGGCATTTTCAATCCGGATCCGCCACCACAATAACGCAGCGTTCAATATCGAAAACGTCAGCGCCATGGCAGGTGCGCCGAGCAACAGCGGCAGCAGTGCGATTTCCACGACCACCAATGCGTAATTTGGGTGCTTGATAAAGCGATATGGCCCGCGTTTCACCCGCGGGAAATGCGGCGCACTGATGATGCGGGTCGTCCACCACCGACCAATGCTTGCCAGCGTCCAAAAACGAAATGTCTGGCTGGCGACGAACGCGTTGAGCAATAACAGGTTCGGCCCCGCTGTCGGTTCCGCAAACAGCGCAATCGACACAAGCCAGCCGCTGTGGAGCAATATGAACAACGGATAATGCTTCGCCCCATGCTCCCGTCCGCCTTCGGCCAGCAAACGCCTTGTGTTGGCGTTGGCATAGGCAAGCTCGGCAAGCCGCTGGATAATGACATAGGCAAAGACAATGAGCGCCCAGATAGGCCAGTCAAACAGTGTCATGGCGTAAGAACCCCCATCGCACCCACAAATCCCGGGCCAAGCGCCGTTAACAAGGTTGGCTTGGCAATCGGCCCTGCCGCCAACAACGCTTCCAACACAAATAGCACCGTTGGCGAACTCATATTGCCATGCGCCCGCAGCACCGAACGGGTCATTGCCAAATCATCACCCAGATAGTCCGCAAGCGCATCGACAACACGGCCGCCGCCCGGGTGACAGGCAGGCTCGGCCATCTCGGACTTCTCAAGACCCTGCCGCGCCAAAAATGCGTCGCAGACAGGCGCAAAATGGCTCTTCACGAACACAGGAATGTCGCGCGCAAGTACCAAATCAAAGCCCGTGTCGCCGATTTCCCAGCCCATCATATCCAGCGTGTTGGACCACACATGGCTGGCAAAGGCGGAAACCGCAGGGCCGGGCCCTGCCCCAACCACTGCCGCCGCGCACCCATCGGCAAACAAAGCAAGCGCCACCATATCTTTTTTGTCCATCCGCGCATGGTCATAGGCAAGGCTGCACAGCTCAAGGCTTACGAGCAGGACGGGCTTGTCCGGATTGGCGCGGAACAGGTCCGCAGCGACGCCAAGGCCAATAACCCCGCCCGCGCAGCCATAGCCGAACAAGGGCACGCATCGCGTATCGGACGCAAAGCCCATTTTCGCGATCATCCGGCTCGGCAGGCTTGGCGTCATGGTTCCTGTGGTTGACACAAACACAATCTGACCGATGTCGGCGGCATTGACACCTGCACGATCAAGTGCCTGTGCGGCAGCAGCCTCAAACAGAACTGCTGCAGCGTCGGCATATACCGCTGCGCGACCGGCCCACGAGCGCGGCGCAAAATAATATTCAGGCAGCATCGCAATATGCCGCCGGTCAATGCCGGTATTGCCCAGAATATCCGCCATACGCGCCGGTAACGCGTGACCTTTGGCCTGCGCCAATATCGACAAGACCTGCTCTTGCGTAATGCCATGCGGGGGCACAGCGGTTCCAAGCGAAAGCAAGCGGGGGGAATTAGGGGTCATTACGCAATCAGCTACGCCTGTTATCGGCTTTGCGCTAGGCAGACTTTACCCTACCCCACGGCCCTTTGATCGCCAATGTCACTGTTGGTTTCATCATGTTGACGAACAATGTCGACCCATCGGGCGAAAAGCAGCCACCTGCAAATTCGGTCTGAACGCGGGATTTCGCAATCATATACGTCCGCCCGGTGCCATCAACCCCGCGCAAATGGTTGTCAGATATATCGGTATATTGATCTTCACAGACCAACAAATGACCATTGGGCATGACCGCGATATTGTCGCCATAATTGTAAAATGCCGGATTGGTCGATTCCATATAAAGGTCGATCATTCCCGGCGCGTCGCTTTCACCTGAGAAGCCCTCCTTCTCAGCCGGCCGATATCGGAAAATTTGCCCGAATTTTGCAGCGCCGCCATTGGTGCAGGCAAAAAACAATTCGCCCTTGCCCCAGAATATGCCCTCGCCACGTGCGAACAAAGCGGCGCCTTTCGCTGCACCTTGTTTTCGCAGGTCATCGCCTGGGCTTTCAGGGTCGGACAATGGCACCCATTTGACGCGATATTGCTTGCCCTTGCTGACCTGCGTTTCGGCCCAGTTTCGCGTATCAACAATGTCAGCGTCCACAAAGGCAAGCGCCTCTAAGCGGCCACCCTTGGCAAGCTGTCCTATTTCGTTGGGAATGAAACGATACAGCAGACCGTCGCCGCGATCTTCGGTCAAATAGGCGATACCCGTCCGCGGATCGATACACGCGGCTTCGTGGTTAAATCGGCCCATTTCCTTCAAGGGCACGGGCGTCACGAGCCCCCGGTGCGTAGCAGGGACTTCAAATATATAGCCATGATCCTTGCCCACGCCGTTGCCGGCCTTGGTCAAATTTTCCTCACATGTCAGCCAGCTGCCCCATGGTGTGACACCGCCAGAGCAGTTACGGATCGTACCCGACAAGCTCAGCCATTCCGCTTCACGCTGCCCCGTTTTCATATCGTAGATCAATGTCGTAGTGCCACCAGGCAAAGGCATCATGTCAGCCCCTGCCATAAGGTCATATGCCATGAAGTCACGCGCCACTGGACTATGAAATGGTCCAACCGATTGGTCGCCAATACCCAGTTCATGGTTACGGACCAATGCAACTTTGCCTTGGCCAAGATCGAATGCGCCCATGCCATCTGCAGCGTTGGGCACCAAATATCCATCGTCCATGATATTACCAAGGCGAGATATAACACGGTAATCAAAACCCTGCGGCAAATCGATCAGGTTATTCGGGTCACGAACCAGTGGGCCGTAGCCGCTCACTTCGTTCATTCCCGCAACTGGCGCCTGTGCGATACACCGCGCGGCAAGACCGGCAAAAGCGATGCCAGTCAGGCCAAATCCGAAATGGCGGCGGGTGATGTGCATGAAAAGCTCCCGTTTGTGATTATGGGCATTCTGCACCTGAAAGATGACAACGCCGTTGCAGCTTGATAGAGCGCCGCTAAATCAAACCAAAGGCATTTGTTTCCATGAAAGTACGTACCCGGGTAGCACCTTCACCCACTGGCGATCCGCACGTCGGCACCGCGTATATCGCGCTCATCAACTATTGCTTTGCCAAGAAGCATGGCGGGCAATTCCTGCTGCGGATTGAGGATACCGATCAAGTGCGGTCAACGCCGCAATCGGAAAAAATGATTCTGGAATCGCTCCGCTGGCTTGGGCTTAGCTGGGATGAAGGTCCGGATGTTGGCGGACCGCACGGGCCCTATCGCCAGTCGGAACGTAGCGCAATCTACACCGAGCATTGCGACCGCCTGTTGGCCGATGGCCATGCATTCAAATGCTATTGCACGCCTGAAAAGCTAAGCGCCTCGCGTGCGGCCCAAATGGCGGCGAAGTTGCCGCCCAAATATGACGGCGCATGCCTTTCATTGACGGCCGACGACTGCGCGAAGCTCGACGCAGACGGTGTGCCGCATGTTGTCCGCATGAAAATTCCGACGACCGGCACATGCATCGTTCAGGACACGTTGCGCGGCGAGATCGAGTTTGAATATTCGGTGGTCGATATGCAGGTCCTGATGAAATCCGACGGATTGCCGACTTATCATCTGGCCAATGTCGTCGATGACCATCTGATGGGCATCACGCATGTCATGCGCGGCGAAGAGTGGATTTCGTCGGCGCCAAAGCATTTGTTGCTATATCAATATTTCGGCTGGGAACCGCCAGTGCTCACGCATTTGCCGTTGCTGCGCAATGCCGACAAGTCAAAGCTGTCGAAACGGAAGAACCCGACGAGCATCTTATATTATCAGCGCGCAGGTTATTTGCCGCAGGCGATGCAGAACTTTCTAGGGCTGTTCATCAAATCGGCAAGCGAAGAAGACGAAAAAACCTCGCTCCAAACGCTTATCGACGAATTTGACGTGCACAACATATCGCTCGGTGGCCCCGTGTTCGACACGTCAAAGCTGGACTGGCTGAATGGCCGTTATCTGCGTGAAGAATTGAGCGTTTCGGAGTTTCTGGATGCGGTAAAAGCATGGGCATTGAATGACAGCTATCTGACGCCCATCGCCGAAATGGCGCAGGCGCGGATTACCAAAATGTCGGATCTTGGTGGGCTCACCGCCATGTTCTTCATGAACCGCATTGAAGGCATGACGCTTGAACGGCTGCGCGATGGCGTGAAGCTGGAGCAAGATGCGCAACGCGCGGCCTATACGATTGCGTTGCAGCAGTTTGACGGAATGATCGAATGGCACCGGGACGGTGTTGAGGGAACATTGCGCCGCACCGCCGAAGTTCTGGATGCCAAGTTGAAGGATGTTATCCGGCCATTCTATCTGGCCATAACCGGCAGCGCGCAGGGTGTGCCCTTGTTTGACGCCATTACCCATCTGGGCCGCGACATCATTCGTGAACGGCTGCGCCACGCCATGGAACTGCTTGGGCCAGCGACTTCGAAAGAGGTCAAGGCTTGGACCGATTTGCTGACGGCCCCGCCAAAGGCAGAATGAGCGGGCTTTCCTTACCAAATGGCTGGGAAGCACCCTTAAGCGCGGCACTGGCCAGCGAAGGCATGGCAGCACTTGCACGGTTTTTGGAGGCCGAGCAGGCGGCCGGCAAAACGATATATCCCGAACGCGCCGCTTGGTTTCGTGCGCTCGAACTGACCCCGCTCGATCAGGTGCGGGTCGTCATTTTGGGGCAAGATCCCTATCACGGCCCGGGCCAAGCCCATGGCTTGAGCTTCAGCGTCCCGCCCGGTGTCCGCCCGCCGCCAAGCCTTGTGAACATTTACAAAGAACTGGAAAGCGATCTCGGCATAGGCCGTCCACCCCATGGCTTTTTGGAGCATTGGGCGAAGCAAGGCGTGCTGTTGTTGAACAGCGTCCTGACGGTCGAAATGGCCAAGGCCGCTTCGCATAGCCGGAAAGGATGGGAACAGTTTACCGACGCGATTGTTGGGCGCGTGAATGATAAGCCAGATCCGGTGGTGTTCATACTGTGGGGTGCCTATGCCCATAAGAAAGCGGCCAATGTCGATGCCGGCCGCCATTTGGTGCTGAAGGCTGCGCATCCATCGCCACTGTCCGCCTATAACGGCTTTCTGGGCTGCAAACATTTCTCGCAATGCAATGGCTTTCTGACTAGCAAGGGTCAGCCCCCGATTGATTGGACCTTGCCCGATGCGGTTTAGTGAACAGCCCCACCGCCGCTTCAATCCGCTGAAAAACGAATGGATTTTGGTGTCGCCGCACAGGGCAAACCGGCCATGGCAGGGGCAGCAGGACAGGCCAGACAATGACGTGCGGCCAATCCATGACGCGAACTGCTATTTGTGCCCGGGCAATGAACGCGCTGGCGGGACACACAACCCCGATTACAAAAATGTCTTCATTTTTGACAATGACTTTGCCGCGCTGATGCCCGGAGACCGCGACGAAACCGACGAGGACAACCCGTTGTTTCGTGCGGCACCCGCAAATGGCACATGCCGGGTCATCTGTTTCTCGCCGGACCATGGCAAGACATTGCCCGAAATGCCCGTGGCCGAGATCGCGGCCGTCGTCGACAATTGGGCAGCGCAGGAAGCCGAGTTGTCGGCCAACCATGCCTATGTGCAGGTCTTTGAAAATAAGGGCGCAATGATGGGCTGTTCCAGCCCGCACCCGCACGGACAAATATGGGCGACGGATTATGTCCCCGCCGAACCCGCGCGTGAGGACGCAACGCAGGCCGAATATTTCGACAAACACCACAGCGCGATGCTGCTCACTTATGCCGCACAAGAGGCAGCGGACGGAGCGCGTACCGTCGCCATGAATGACCATTGGATCGCGGTGATACCTTATTGGGCAAGCTGGCCGTTTGAGATCCTCCTGCTCCCGCTTTTTGCTGTCCAGCGGCTGAGTGCTTTGACGTCTGCACAACGCCATAACTTGGCCGACATCCTGAAGGCGGTCACGATCGCTTACGACAATCTGTTCCAGACAAGCTTCCCTTATTCAATGGGGTGGCATGGCGCGCCAAGCGCAACACCCGACGCCCCGCACTGGCAACTGCACGCCCATTTTTATCCACCCCTGCTGCGTTCCGCGAGCGTGCGCAAGTTCATGGTGGGGTATGAAATGCTGGCCGAAGCACAGCGCGATCTGACGCCCGAAGCGGCGGCCGCGCAGTTACGCGCGCAAAGCAAAATCCATTACCGGAGCAAAGCATGACGCCGCTCGACAAGGCGCTATATGACAAGGTCAGTGCGGCCTTGGCCGCACAATTTGGGTCAGCGCCTGACCTGGTGGCCCGCGCGCCTGGACGGGTGAACCTGATCGGCGAGCATACCGACTATAATGACGGGTTTGTTCTGCCCTGCGCCATTGGCCCCTCGACGATGGTTGCCGCCAGCCGGCGTGCCGATAACGCCGTGCATGTTGTCGCTGTGGACTTTGACAACGCGGTGGACGCGTTCGACCTCAAACAGCCCATACAACGCAATGCGGACCAGCCATGGGCTGATTATATTCGCGGCATGATCATGGCCCTGCAACATGCGGGGCATGCGCTTGCCGGCGCGAACATCGCCATCGCGGGCAATGTGCCCAAAGGCGCAGGGCTATCTTCATCGGCCTCGCTTGAGGTCGCTGTCGGCAAAGCCATGCTCGCTCTGGCCAATATCGAGATAGACCACAGCCGCCTCGCGCAAATCGCGCAAAGTGCCGAATGCGATTTTGTAGGCACAAAATGCGGCATCATGGACCAGCTCATTTCCGCCCAAGGCAAAGCCGGCCATGCGCTCTTGATCGATTGCCGAAGCCTTGCGCTGACGGACGCACCCGTGCCCGATGATATTGCCATCATGATTGTGCATTCTGGCGTCACACGTGGCCTCGTCGACGGGCATTACAACGAACGCCGCCGCCAATGTGAGGCGGCCGCCAAAGCCATGGGTGTCGCCGCGCTGCGCGATGCGAACCTCGATATGCTTGGGGCGGCAGGGCTTGATGCCGTCACGACGTCACGGGCACGCCATGTGATTACCGAGAACCAACGGACTTTGGATGCAACAGACGCGCTCGCGCAAAACGATCTGACCACGCTTGGGGCCCTGATGGCGCAAAGCCATGCATCGATGCGCGACGATTTCGAAATTACCGTTCCCGCCATTGATGAATTGGTTGCGCTGCTGCAACACGCGATCGGTCCAGTTGGCGGCGCACGGATGACGGGTGGCGGTTTTGGTGGCGCCTGTGTCGCCGTCATGCCAGCGGCCCGCGTCGATAAAGTCCGTGCCGCGATTGCTGCCGCGTATAAAACGCCGGAAGGCGAATCGCCACTGATCATGGTTGAACGCCCAGGCCCGGGGGTCGCTATTGTATGAAGGATATTCAGGTGCGCCGTTTCATTCGAGAGCCGCTGGTACATTTTTTGGCCGCAGGTTCAGTGCTATTCCTGCTGATGAGCCAGTTCGGTTCCACCGACAGTCTGGACCGAAGCATTACGATCAACGAAGAGGACGTCGCGCGGCTTGCATCCCAATGGGAACAGACGTGGCAGCGCCCGCCGAGCGCGCAACAACTTGACAGCTTGATCCGCGATTATATCAAAGAAGAAGTATACGTCCGCGAGGCTATGCGGCTTGGACTTGACGTGGACGACCCGATTATCCGACGCCGTTTGCGCGCCAAAATGGAGTTTCTCGCGACCGCTGAAATCCAGAATATGGAGCCGACCGATGCCGAGCTCCAGCGTTATTACGACACCAAAAAATCCCTTTATGCCGCGAAACCCGCGTTCAGTTTTGACCAGCAGTTTTTGGGCGAAGATGAAAATGTGGCGCAAGACTCTATGCGGATGCTGCTCCAAGGGAAAACACCGCCCGCGCAAGCATTGAGCGTTCCCCAAAGCATGGAAGACGCCGAGTGGGACAGCGTATCGCGGCAGTTCGGCGATGATTTTGCCAATAGTCTGCGCAATGCCCCGCAAGAAAAATGGTCCGGTCCGGTGCGCTCAGGCTTTGGCTGGCACGCCGTCCGCGTCCGCAATGTTGTTGCAGCAGGGACGCCAGCCTTGTCAGCTATCCGGCAGCGCGTATCAAACGACTGGCGCGCCGAGACCCAAAGCAAGCGTGAAGCCGCCGCATATCAGGCGTTGCTTGACGGATATGACATTCGCATTGCCAAGCCATGATATTCCGACTGCTTCTTTTGATCATGCTTGTAGCCAGCCTCTCGCCCGCACAGGCAGATGATTTGCAACCCGGCTATCTGGAATTGCGCGAGCGGGTTGGTAGCGCGCCAAATGCGCACCAATATGATGTCACGTGGAAAGCACCCATCAAGCCGGGTCTCGCAACGGGGGTAACACCCACATTTCCCAACGATTGTGTTTCAGCGCCACCCGAACGCAGCATCGACAGCGCGGCACTTTTGGCCCGTTGGACCGTAACTTGCAAAACGCCGTTGGCGGGCCGCGCAGTTCGTCTGGACGGTATAGAGAATATGGCCGCTGACGCGCTGTTGCGTTATCAGTCTGCACGCGGTGTGACGCAGGCTGCGAGGCTTACACCGTCAAATCCCCAAGCGGTGATAGCGCAACGGCCGGACAGGTGGCAGGTTGCCCGCACATATTTCATCACCGGCGTTGAACATATACTGATGGGGTATGACCATCTTTTGTTCGTACTGTGCCTCGTACTGCTGCTCAACGGCGCCTGGCGTGTCGCGGGCACCGTCACCGCCTTCACAATCGCGCATTCGCTGACATTGGTGGCAACGACGCTTGAGCTGATCAGCGTTCCGGGGCCGCCGGTTGAGGCCGCGATTGCGTTGTCCATCGTATTTTTAGCGGTCGAGGTTGTTAAACGCGACCCCAGCGCGCCGCGCCTTTCGGAACGCATCCCATGGGTTGTCGCCTTCCTCTTTGGGTTGCTGCATGGCTTTGGCTTTGCGGGTGCGCTGGCCGAAATCGGACTCCCGCAAGGCGAAGTCCCCATGGCGTTGCTGACGTTCAACCTGGGCGTCGAAGCAGGGCAGATCCTGATCGTTTGCGGTGCGATGATTTTCCTGTCCCTGCTCCGGCGGATCAGCACGCTTCATGCTGCGCGGTTTCAGCGCCTAAGCGCTTATGCGATTGGCAGCATCGCCGTCATGTGGCTGCTGCAACGCATATTGGGCGTCAGCTAGCGCCTAAAGTCCCTGTGAACGGGCAAAGCCCAGGAACAGGTCAGGCCAAGCCTCCACGGGCTTGCCTATGGCCTTTCGCAAGCCAAAGCCGTGACCGCCATGGGCAAAGACATGGGTTTCGGTCAAAATGCCTTTGGCCCGCAATGCCGCACGCATCAGATAGCTATTTTCGACGGGCACCGCATCGTCATCCTCCGCATGCAAAAGGAAGAACGGCGGTGCGTTATCGGGCACATTCATATGCGGGCTTAGCCGCCTTTCAGCCGCAGCAGTCGGTGCAGTCCCCAGAAGCTTTTCACGGCTGCCGGCGTGCGCATTGGGTGCCTGCATAGCAATAACGGGATAGATCGGTGCAGCAATAAAGGGACGCGCCGACAGCGCATCGGCATCATCGACCGGTTCATATGTCTTCACGTCAAAGCGCGTTGCAAGGTCGGCACATAGATGGCCGCCGGCGGAAAAGCCTATCGCCCCGACGCGTGCGGGATCGATGCCATAGGCTGCGGCACGCGACCGAATCAGGCGCATCGCCCGCTGCGCGTCCGACAAACCGACATCAGGTCCTGCCGCCCATCCTTCGCCAGGCAGCCGATAGAATAATACAAACACCGTATAGCCGCGGGCGGCAAGCCAGCGACCCATTTCATAGCCTTCTTTGTCCACCACAACCCATCGATAGCCACCGCCGGGTGTGATCAGGACGGCGGCCCCATTTGGCTGGCTTGGGCGGAATATAACCATGCGCGGACGGCTGATCCCGAACACTGCGCGGTCGGTCAGTTGGGCATCGGTTGAACGTTCGTTCACCGTTTCAACCAAGGGCTTCGCAGGCGCACCGGGGGCGCCATCGGGCCACAGGTCAATGGTTTCGGTGGGCTGATACAGCCCGCGCGGCAGTGGCACATTAGACCCCGGGGGCGGTGTTTGTCCAAACGCCGTCCCTGCCATGCCGGCGGCGGCGAGTGCCATGACTGTGCGTCTGTCGAAAGTCATATTACCTCATATCTCAAGTGATTGATCCACGCGTGAAATTGCCCAGTCACATTCAGCCCTGGACAGGCTGTTATTCACAAAAAAGGGCCAGTCACGCATGCAATGACTGGCCCCATTTTTACGTTTTAGACAATCCGTAGATTACATTTTGAAGCGTGCACCAAACAGGATGGTCCGGCCAAAATGGTTGTTCTCATAGTTACGGTCCGCATCAAAGTCGGTGAACCGGTAGCGATAGGTATCCAGCAAATTGTTGCCTTCTACAGATACTTCCATCCACTCGGTGAGCTTGTAACGGACAGAGGCGTCAAAGTTGGTGGTTGCGCCATAACCTTCCAACAAGTTGCCGGTGCCGCTTGCGCCTTCATGATAGCGGCCACGGTAGCTCAGCATCCCGCGGGCGCTGAACTTGCCATCATCATAATAGAGCGTGCCGTTAAATGCCTTTTTGGTGACATTGCCCAGCGTGTTGGTGGCAACTACACTCTGCAACGCACCGCCAGGAGCCACCGCTGGCCCTTGCAGATTGAACGTCGCGTTCGAATCGATGAAAGTCGCGTTCGCAAGGACACCGAACTTGCTCAAGAAACCATCGGTGAAAGCACTGAATGGAATTTGTGCAGCCAACTCAATGCCCTTCAACTTCGCACCCGAACCATTGACAGTCGTCGACAATGTCCAACGTGGTTCAAGCTGTTGCGCTGGGTTCAAAGCTGCTGGCGATGCAGGGCTAAGCACCGATGCTGGCAAGCCGGTTTGCGCAAATGTCGCGCCGGTAATCGATGCCGATTGCGTGAATGTGCTGACATCCTTTTGGAACAAGGCGAGTGACAGCACAGCCTGAGGCGCAAAATACCACTCAAGCGACAGATCGTAATTTGTTGCGCGGAATGGAGCAAGGAACGGGTTACCGCTGGTTACGCGGTAGTTAAATCCGTCTGCTGAACCACCTGGCGTCAACGAACCCAGCGTTGGGCGCGTCATCACGTCTGCAACTGCAAAGCGCACGATTGTGCTTTCCGTTGGGTACAAAGCAAGGTTGGCCGATGGCAACCAATCGTCATAACTACGCGTCACAGTCGCGTTGACACCGCTGACGAGGCCATATGAAGACTGGTCGGTCTTTGCATAACGAATGCCTGCATTCAGTGCATATTCAATTCCAAGGACATCGCCCTTGGCATCCGCTTGCAGATAGGCACCCTTGGTCGTTTCTTGAACGCCGCGGATGTTGCCGGCATCATTTACGAGAGGACGGCTGTACAAACCTGTGAACGCGGTTGCCGCGTCGAGATTTGGCACGATCCAGCCATTTGTGTTTCCAGCTGGCTGACCGGCGTTACCCAGGCTGAACGATTGCGACAAAGCGGGCGTAACCGCAAAACCATAAATCGCTGTTGGCCCAAACAGGCTGCTTGCAGAGCAAGTGATTGTACCCGCTGTGCTGGTTACCAAGCTTGTGCCGCCGTTACCGCACACAGCGGTATCGCGTGTGTAGGCTTCGGCATCAAAGTTGAACCGGCGCCATACGGCACCCGCCTTCAATGTGATATTTTCGTTAACGTCCCACTCGGTCCGCAACTGTGCGGTTTTGAAGCGGTTGGTCACGTTCGAAGGCCGGTCGCGGATTTCTGCAAGCTGGAAGTTTGCAGGGTCCATGACGCTTGTTCCGAAAGTCAGCCTTGGACGCGCCATGTCCCTATAGTCATAGCTATAGCCCTGCGCATCACGATCATCGAAAATGATCGTCGTTTCCACGGGGATATCGGCGTTGGATTTTGACACGCCACCCAATGCGGTGAAGCGCAAATTATCGGTAACGTCCTGATCCCATGTGCCGCCAACCTGATAGAATTTGGTTTGCGATTCACGCAGATAATGCTCGGTACGTACCCAGGCATCGTTCAGGGTCGCCGCAATCATGTTGTTGTTAGCGTCATAAACAGGGTTCACGACATTGATCGAACGCTCGTTGGAACGCAGCAATACTTCGCCCCATTGCTCTTCACGTGACGCGTCATATTTTGAAAACAGCGCGTCGATCGAAAGCTTGGTTGCGTCGGTTGGCGAATATTGCACCGAACCGGTCAAGCCCAAGCGCTCACGTTCGTGGGCAACTTCACCGTAACGCGGAATACGCGGGTGGAATGTCGTCGCTGCACGGTCACAAGCGGCGCTTGGGACATAGGTTCCGCCGCTGTTCGCCGTGGTGAAGCAATTGGTTGCGTCAACACCGTCGAAACGCGCCTGCGCCCAACGGACTGTGTTATTGCCAAGTTCCAATGTGCTGGTTTTGGAATAAGCTGCCGAAATCGACGCACCGAGTGTCCCCGCATCATTGCGCCAGCTCAACAAACCGGCGAGACGCGGACCGAGGTCTTTCGCGAGATCATTGTAAGAGCCCACAACCGACAGCGCGCCATTAAGACCCGCGCGGCCAGCCAAAGGATTGCCGGTGTTCAGGTCGACAACTGCGCCCAGCGAACCTTCGTCCAGCGATGCTTCGGCGGTTTTACGAACCACGAGGCTGCTGAAAAGCTCAGATGCAAATACGTTGAAATCGAAAGCCCGGTCGCGGTTTGCAGAAGCGCCATCTGTCGAGGTCGCAATGGTCTCCATGCCGTTAACGCGTACGCGTGTGAACTGCGACGAGAGGCCACGAACCGTGATCGACCGGCCTTCGCCGCCATCACGGCTGATCGAAATGCCGGGAATACGCTGAAGCGATTCCGCGAGGTTTTGGTCAGGAAATTTTGCAATGTCTTCCGCGACAATCGCGTCCACTGCAGCGACGGAATCGCGCTTCAGGTTCAGCGCCGCTTCCAGCGAAGCACGGAAGCCGGTAACAACAATGGCATCACCTTCTTCTGCCGCTGCCGTTTCGGCGGGTGCATTTTCGGCTGCGGCGTCTTGCGCATGGGCTGTGCCTACCGCCAAAACGCTCAGTGACACCGCCGACAAGAATTTCGTCGCATTTTTGCTAAATTCACGCGATCCAGATTTAATCATTCCCACTTCCCTTCCCAATGACCCGGGATTGATACCGGTGTCTTTTTGATTCGAGACGCGATGGAAACCAGCGCATTCTCTCCGTTCCGGCTGCGTATTTTTACGCTATTTGCCGCTCTTTATAACTTCGGGCACCTATCGAGCGATGGGTAATTTGACCCAAACGCACTTAAGGTAACCGGTGTCATTTATACGTTGCTGCGAACTGGGCTTCATGTCAAGATAGCTTCCAAGGAGATGCATATGCTTATTCGGATGTTGTTGCTTTTGGGCCTCACTTGGGCCGCGCTTCCGGCGCAGGCTGAAACGCTTGCCTTTCCCAATGCGGTCGGTTGGGCCAAGGAAACCGTGGGCGGGCGCGGCGGGCAGATAATTCGCGTCACCAGCCTTGCGGCCGACGGGCCCGGAACGCTGAAAGCGGCCATCGAAACAAAAGGCCCGCGGATCATTGTGTTCGAGGTTGGCGGCGTCATCGACCTCAAGCGCACGTCACTGGAAATCAAAGAGCCCTTCCTGACCATTGCGGGACAGACGGCCCCCTCACCCGGCATTACACTTATCAAGGGCGGCATCGATGTGCGCGGTCATGACGTCATCATCCGGCATATCCGGGTCAAGACGGGCGCAGACGGACAGGCAAAGCGCAGCGGCTGGGAAGCGGACTCTTTGTCCACCGTGGCGGCACATAATGTGATCATTGATCACTGCACCTTAAGCTGGGGCGTTGACGAAAACATGTCGGCAAGCGGGCCACGCTTTACCGGAAAAACCGTCGAAGAATGGCGCAAAGGAACCAGCCGCAACATCACTTTTTCTTACAATCTGGCGGCCGAAGGACTTGCCGATAGCAGCCACCCAAAGGGCGAGCATAGCAAAGGCTCGCTCATTCATGACAATGCAACCGGCATCCTGTTTTACCGCAACATCTGGGCGCATAATGTCGAACGCAGTCCGTTGATCAAGGGCGGTGCGCAAGCGGCGATGATCAACAATTTGATCTACGATCCTGGCAAGCGCGCGATGCATTATAATCTGATGGCGCTCGAATGGGCTGGCCAGCCTTATGTGACCGGCGAAATGACAGCCGTCGGCAACGTGATGCGCGCTGGCCCCTCCACCGACAAGGATTTGCCGTTTCTCATGCTCGGCGGCGACGGTGATCTGCGCTATCATGGGCGGGACAACATTGCGGTCGATAAATTCGGCAAGCCCTTGCCGCTGTTCGGCCGCTATGGCGAAACCCGCGCCAGACTGATTGAAGTGAAGAAACCCGTTATCTGGCCGTCAAACATTGCCGTCCTACCGGCGCGTGATGTCGAAACCCATGTGCTGGCCAATGCGGGCGCCCGTCCATGGGATCGGGACGCCGATGATATCCGCGTGCTGTTTTTCATCGCCGAGGGGCGCGGTGAAATCATCGACGATGAAACAGAGGTCAGCGCCTATCCATCACCCAAGCCAACAGCAGCGCCATTTGTAGAGGCCGATTGGAACCTTGACACCATGGAACCCAAATCCGGTCTCTATCCCGGCCAAAAGGTAGCGGCGCAGGAAACCATGTCGGCACGCGATCGCATTATGCGGCAGTGAGCAACGGCATATGATTTTCCCTCTGCTCATGCTCTTGGCAGCCCCGCCGATGGTTGTGGTCAACGAACGTGACGTTGTTCGGCAGGAAGCGCCGCCCCATGGCGCAATCGGCATGAGCACTGCCTATCGCATCAGCGACATTGTGCCGCAGCCGCGGACGATGGAGTTTCGCAAACGGGTGTTGCACAAGGGCGCGGCCATCGGGCTGCACCCCATTGCGCATGACGAAGTCTATTATGTCCTGTCAGGCGAAGGCGAAGTCACCTCAGACGGCGTTTCGCAGCGGCTACGCCCCGGCATGGCCGCCTATTTATATGACGGCGCGGTGGTGGGCATAAGGCAAATCGGCAACAAACCCCTCAGCCTCATCATCAGCTATCCCGTCACGCCCAAATAGGGCGCTTAGGGTCAGGGCCTAGGTACCGGGCTGAATATAGGGAATGCGCGCAAATAGTTCGCGTTCCCACTTGCGCGGATCATTCTCCACGCGGCTGTTGGTGTCAAAGATCATGGTTTCGCGCTTCGCCAAACTATAGGGTTGCCACCCCGGATTGCCCGTGCGTGCAAAGCGCACAAATGCATCCATAATCCGCACGCTCATGGCCTGCTGTTCCATGGAGGGTTCGGGAACGGTTCCGAACGATAGCCCGATATCGTCGGTGTGTTTGGCCTGTTCAAAATCAAGCTGATACACAAAGGCGGGTGCGCCTGCTTTGGCACGTTCTTCTGCCTCGATAACCTGCCCACGCCAACTGCGCGCGGCTGTCACGATACGGTGAAATAAATCCGCAGGTGCCGCGTCCGGATAGCGCGATCGGAATTGCCGAACCACCCATTCGGGCTGCGCATCAATCCGCATTTCCGGGGCAATGCGACGCGCCAGATTGTCGAAATCAAGCCCCGCCAATTGTTTGGCATTCGGTGCATAAAATGCCCGCGATTCCAGCACCGTATTCCCCAGCATCATGGGAATATTCAATGATTGCGGCGCCGCGTCTGGCCAGAATGGATGCCGGTGCAAATGCCGCATATCGAGCACGGGCCCCATATACACGCCGCCGCCCAATATGGGATCTTGCGCCGACAAGGCGGCAACCAACTGTTCTGCCGACACTGTTGCAGGGTCTTGCCCGTTCAGCGCGGCCTGAAACGCGGCCGCGCGCTTCTCCGCATTTAACGGGCCTGTCGCCGTTACCTGCTGGCCGCTCATGGTAATGGCCTTGTGGAACAGACCTTTGGCTGCGGGCATTGCCATCAAAGTCGCAATTTTCGCGCCGCCGCCCGATTGGCCAAAAACCGTCACGTTCTTGGGGTCACCGCCAAATTCGGCAATATGTGCCTGAATCCATTGCAGCGCGAGGATCAGGTCCAATTGGCCCGCATTGCCGCTGTCGGGGAAACGTTCGGGCACATATAAATAGCCAAAGGCATTGAGCCGATGATTGACGGTCACGACAACAACATCGCCATGCGTAGCCAGCGCCGCGCCGTCATTTACAGGGTCGGTGACGCTTCCCGTTGAATAAGCTCCGCCATGGAAATAGACCATGACCGGACGGGGCTGCGTTGCCTTTGCCTTGGGGGCCCACAGATTGAGGAACAGACAATCCTCGCTTGCCGGAAGGTAACGGTTGCCGGGCTGCGGACAGGCGGGCCCAAATGACGCAAAATTACCCGCCGAGGGTGCAACAAATGGCACCGCACGCGGCGCCGAAAAGCGTTCGGCAACGCCATATCTTATGCCTTTTAAAATGCGGAGATGTGATTGCGCTTTGAACGCATATGTCGGCCCCGCAGCGATGGCCATGGCCCCGCCCAAAACAGCCCGGCGGCTGAAATGGTTAGCGCCGGACGTCAAGATTCCCGTCGACGAACGCGTCGATGTCAGCCTGCCCAAACAAACTCGCATCACCCGGCAAGGAATGTTTGAGGCATGTGAGCGCAAGGCCCGTCTTCGCCAAAGCATCGGCATCGCCACCCGCGAAATGCGCATGCAGCACACCGGCGGCAAAAGCATCGCCTGCGCCAATGCGGTCGATAATGCCGGTGACATCAACCTCGTCAGTTTGCGCAAAGCTGTCGCGCAAATCGACACGCGCGGACAATAAGTGATGATCCGCGCTGACGAGATGCCGCGCGGTCGACGCAATCAGCTTTAACGATGGGAATGCATCAAAAGCAGCCTGTGCGGCGTCGCGCCTGCGCGCGGCGCCGTCGCCAGAGAAATCCTTACCCAGCACCAAAGATATATCGCGGTGATTGCCAAACAATATATCCGCCATGCCGATCAATTCGCTCAGGATCGCGCGCGGGTTGCTGTCCCAGCGTTCCCACAACATCGCGCGATAATTGCCATCGAACGAAATCGGCACGCCCATTCGCACCGCAGCTTTGGCCGCTGCTAATGCAGCCTCGGCAGATTGCGGCCCGAGTGCCGGCGTAATGCCGGACAAATGCAGCATCTGTGCATCTGCGAGCAATTCATCCCAATCAAAGTCCGCTTCCGTCGCCTGCGCGAAGCTTGAACCCAAACGGTCATAGACGATTTCGGATGCACGAAGCCCCGCGCCCTGCGCCAGAAAATACAGCCCCATGCGCCCGTCGCGAATCTGGACCTTTTTGCAGTCGACACCATGCGCGCGGATCGATGACACCACCCCGCGCCCCAGCGCATTGTCGGGAACAGCGCTGATCATCGTCGTCGCATGCCCCAAATGCGCAAGGCCAACGGCAACATTTGCCTCGGCACCACCCACTTGGATATCAAAGGATGGCGACTGCATCAGCAGTTCCCGCCCCGGGGCCGTTAGCCGAATAAGCAATTCACCGAAGAAAACGACTGGCTTTGTCATCACCGGACGTTAGCGCGCCAACCAGCCGCCATCAACGGCCAGAATATGGCCATTGACATAGTCGGCAGCCGACGACGCCAAAAACACCGCCGCGCCGCCAATATCTTCGGCCTTGCCCCAACGTCCGGCGGGAATACGCTCAACGATTTGGCGGTTGCGGTTTTCATCGGCTTGCAGGGCTGCCGTATTATTGGTTTCGATATAGCCCGGTGCGATGGCGTTTACATTGATGCCCTTTGCCGCCCATTCATTGGCCATCGCCTTGGTCAAGCCACCCACGCCAGATTTCGACGCGGTGTAGCTCGGCACGCGAATGCCGCCCTGAAAGGTGAGCATTGACGCGATGTTGATGATCTTGCCCGAACCTTGCGATATCATGCCTTTGGCCGCAGCCTGCGACAGGAAGAACAAGGTTTTAAGATTGGTGTCGATCACCGCATCCCAATCTTCTTCGGTAAAATCCACGGCATCATTGCGGCGGATGATCCCGGCATT
>DLOZ01000030.1:25626-61337 GCA_002479765.1 Sphingomonadales bacterium UBA7471
CCAGCCGCCCGAACGCCGCCTGTGTTTCATCAACGACGCGCGCGACAGGCTCAATGGAAGACAGATCGGCGGATATGTTCACCGCCTTGCGGCCATTTGCTTCGATCAAGGCCAGCGTTTCTGTCGGCGCGGAGCGACCCGCGACCGCAACATCAGCGCCTGCTTTTGACAAGGCGACGGCGATTGCCTGACCAATGCCCGTATTGGCACCCGTGACCAGCGCCGTTTTGCCCGAAAGATCAAATGGCGCGGTCATATCAGGCTGCCACGCTCCGCAAATAAGCAGACATTTCTTCATCCTGCGAATTGGGATAGAAATATTCGGCAAAGCGTTCACCGGCAATCGCCGCCTTCAGCAGGTCCTGATCAACCGTTTTGAGTACGGTCAGCATGTCGCGGCAAGATGCCGCCTTTACATCCTTCAATATCCCCCGGTTGGCAGCCATGAGGTGCGCGCGCTCCTTGGGGTAACCCGCGCCGCCTTCATTTTCGAAAATCTTGCGATAGCAATCCTGAAGATTCAGTTCGGCCGCCCAGCCAAAGCCTTTTGCATAAGGCATCGACATCGCGTTGCCGTCGTTGATCTGGCTGAACAGGAACGCATCGGTCGGGTCGATCACAAGGCCGCAGAACACGCCTGGCATCGCGTTACACGCCAACATGGAACCCATTCCGGTGCCGCAACCCGTCACGACAAAATCAGCCGCTTTGGAGTTCAGCAAAATGCCGGCAAGCAAACCGTTCATGACATAGGTCAGCGAAGCGGCATCCTCTGCGCTATACATGCCATAGTTGAATACCTGATGGCCCAATGGCTCTGCAACTGCGGTCAGTGCATCGTTAATGATGCTGTTCTTAGCCGCTTGGCTATTTTCGGTGATCAGCGCGATCTTCATAAATATCCTTTCCCGTCAAACCCGGTGGTTTGTTATCAAATTCCGCAATGAAGGTAACCGGTGTCATCTGCAAGTGCAATATCGTCATTTCATCGGCGGAGCGACCGAGCCGCGCCGCACGAGCGTCGACACGAAGGTCGATGGCTCTTGATCTTCTGGCGAGACAGATGTCGCATCGCCGATGATCTTCAGCGCTGCCGACCGGCCCATCGCAACAATGGGCCAACGCACGGTTGTTAGCGGCGGCCAAACCCGTGCGGCAATGGGCGTGTCATCGAATCCGATGATCGATAATTCTTCCGGTACGGCGATGCCCCGTGCCCGTGCCGCGAACAGAACGCCTGCGGCCATTTCGTCGTTGCACGCAAAAATCGCCGTTGGCCGCGGCTGCAAATCAAAAAGGCTTTCGGCCGCAGCAATCCCCGATTCGAACGTATATTGCCCATCGGCGATCAGACTGCGGGGCAGCTTTATACCCGCCTCTGCCAATGCGAATTCAAACCCGTCGCGCCGGACTTGCGCCGAGTTAAAACCATGCGGCCCGGAAATCAGGCCAATGCGGCGATGTCCCTGCGCGATGAGATGGCGAGTCGCCTCAATCACCGCATCCCTGTCATTGGACGCAACCATATGATCGGGATCATCCAGCACGGACGATCCCATGCGCACATATTTGCAATTCACCTCTTCACACAGACGCGCGAGGGCATCCATTTCCGAAATAGGCGGCAACAAAACGACGCCGTACAAACGTTGTCGCACCAAAAAGCTGCGCACATCGTCAAGCATGTCCGGCGAACTCCTGTCCACCGGACGCACGACCAGTTCAAAGTCTGTGTCACGTAGCGCTTCCAATATGCCTTGCTGCATATTGAGTATCATCTGCGCATTCGGGTTGTCGTGGACAAGACCAATGAGAAAATTGCGGCCCAAGGCGAGCGCACGCGCTTGTGGATTGGGGACATATCCCGTCTCACGAATAACCGCCTCAATCTTCTCACGCGTATCATCATGCAAGGAACCAGAGCGGTTTATGACGCGGCTAACGGTCTTTTTTGATACCCCGGCAAGCCGCGCGATATCATTGATCGTCGGCTTTGCCGCCGCCTTGTTCCGAGGTTTTGGGGCGCTCTTCATATGGGCTGCATAGCAAGAATTACATATCGATACAGCAAAAGTTGCGCACAATATCCGGCGCATCCTTGCAAATGACACCGGTTTCCCATAACAACCCTCATAACGGAATTTTCAATGAGGGACGCAGAGTATATCTGCGCAAACGATTGCCGATGATAGCAACGAATATTGCCAACCAATTTGTTGCAGCGCGGCGTCACGGCCGTCATCTGCCGGAATATCCGGGCCCCATACCTGAAAGCTTGTCCGCAGCTTATAGGGTCCAGGACGCGGCGATTCATGCAACTGGCCAGTCCGTCATTGGATGGAAAGTCGGGCGCATTTTCCCGCCGCTGTCTGAAAAATTTGGCGCAAACCGTCTGGCCGGGCCTATCTTTACCTCGCGCACTTTGTCGGCCGATGCTGTAGCGTCCGGCAACATTTTCACGGGCGGGTTTGGCGCCGCCGAGGCCGAATTTCTCATCAAGATCGGCTCCGACCTGCCGCTTGGCAAGCAGGATTACACGCTGGAAGAAGCCGAACGCCAAATCGAGGCGGTTCATATCGGCATCGAAATTGCAAGCTCGCCATTGCCCACCATCAACGAGTTGGGACCAGCCGTGACCGTTTCGGATTTCGGCAACAATAACGGTTTGATCATTGGCCAAGCGATACCCGACTGGCAGAACAGCAACTTTGCCGACTGGGAAGTTCGGTTGGAAATTGATGGCGCCGTTGCCGGAACTGGCTCTGCCAACAGCTTCCCCGATGGCCCGCTCGGTTCCGTACGCTTCCTGCTCAACAATTTGGGCGAACGCGGCATAGCCATCAAAGCGGGCACATGGATTTCATCAGGCGCCGTGACGGGCGTGCATCAGGTTACGCCCGGACAATTGGTACAGGCATTTTTTGACACATCATTGACGGTAAACTGCACAATAGAGGCCGCGCCAATCGTCTGAATATATCTATGAGAGGATGATTTATGGAGACAGCTGCAATTCCGGAACGGACTGGCCGATACCGCTGGGCGATCATAGCCCTCTTATTCTTCGCAACGACGGTCAATTATATTGACCGCACGATGCTCGGGCTGCTCGCACCCACGCTGCAGACCGAGTTAAACTGGAATGAGGACGATTACGGAAATATCGTCACCGCATTTCAGGCGGCATATGCGCTTGGATTTTTGTTCATGGGCTATGTCATCGACCGGTTTGGCCCGAAAATTGGATATTCGATTGCCATTACCATCTGGACGGTTGGCCATGTCGCCCATGGCTTTGGCGGTTCGGTCGCATCGTTCATGGCTGCCCGCGCCGTTCTGGGCATCGGAGAGGCCGGCCACTTCCCGGCCGTTGTCCGTTCCAGCAGCGAATGGTTCCCGCAAAAAGAACGCGCTTATGCGATCGGCTGGGTCAATTCGGGCACGACAATTGGTGTCATCCTGACCGCGCCGACCTTGTGGCTGTTCATGCAGGCGTTTGGCCTTGGCTGGCGCGAGACATTTATTTACTCTGGCCTATTCGGCGTTGTCCTGCTTGGGCTTTGGCTGTGGCTCTACAGCAACCCGCGCGAAAGCGGCAAAGTCAGCGAAGGCGAGCTCAAATGGATTGAACATGATCCGCCCGAAAAGATCGAAAAAATCGGCTGGAGCCGGATCGTCCGCAAGCGCGAAGCATGGGCCTTTGCCAGCGCAAAGTTTCTGACCGACCCGGTTTGGTTCCTCATGCTGTTTTGGCTGCCCAAATATTTCAGCACGACTTATGACGTCGATCTTAAGGTCGTGCTGTTGCCGATGATCCTGATGTATCTTCTGTCCGATGTCGGCAGCATTGCAGGCGGATGGTTATCATCACGGTTTATTCAACGCGGGCGTACACCCAATTTCGCGCGCAAGGTCACCATGATTATTGCGGGCCTATGTGTACTCCCACTGCTCTTTGTCACGGGTGTCAGCAACATGTGGCTCGCGGTTCTGCTCATCGGCATCGCATTGGCCGGGCATCAGGCATTTTCCACCAACCTGCTGTCGATTCCGCCAGACATGTTCCCGAAACGGGCCGTGGGCAGCGTGATTGGCCTCGGCGGATTTGCCGGCGGCATCGGCGGCATGATTATGGCGAAGTCGACGGGCTTGGTTCTGGATGCGACGCAGGGCAATTACACCATCATCTTTGCGATGTGCACCACGGTGTATTTCCTCGCGGTTGCGGCCATACATTTGCTGTCGCCGCGCCTTGCAAAGGTTGAAGTGCAATAGGCGATGGCGCCACGCTTCATCATTGCCAATGCGCGCGATAATGTTGCGATAGCCGTTGCAGACCTTGCCGTCGGCGATGTCCTGACAAACGGGTGCATGGTCGCCGAACCCATATCGGCCGGTCATAAGGTTGCCTTGACCGCGATTGCCAGCGGCGACGCGGTTATCAAGCTTGGCCAACCCATCGGCCTTGCGTCTGATGCCATTGCCGCAGGCGCACATGTGCATAGCCACAATTTGCATTTCGCGCGCACGGCGGCGGGCAGCGAGACCGGGGTCGACCTGCGCACCCCCGAACCGATCGAGGCCAGCTTCGACGGGTTTGTTCGTGCCGATGGGCGCGTAGGTACGCGTAACTTCATCGGCATACTGACCTCAGTGAACTGTTCAGCGACGGTGGCGCGACGTATTGCGGCCCATTTCACGCCGGAACGTCTGGCCGCCTTTCCTTATGTCGACGGCGTCGTCGCCTGCACCCATCATTCGGGATGCGGCATGGCGAAGGACGGCCGCGGCATTGAAAATCTGCGTCATACCATCACGGGATACGCCACGAACCCCAACTTCGCCGGCGTCCTTTTGGTAGGGCTTGGCTGCGAAGTGAACCAAATTCAGGACATGCCCGGCTTTCGCGGGGATGCGCTGAACATTCAAGACGCGGGCGGGACTGCTGCGGCGATCAGCGCCGGCATAGAGATTGCGGAACGCCTTGTGCGCAGCGCCAACCTATGCCGCCGCCAATCTGTCTCCGCTGCCAACCTCACCATCGGTCTGCAATGCGGTGCGTCCGACGGCTATTCCGCGATTACCGCAAACCCGGCGCTGGGTGCAGCAGTCGACCGGCTGGTGGCCGCAGGCGGCCGCGCCATCTTGTCCGAAACACCCGAAATTTATGGCGCTGAACATCTGCTCGTGCGCCGTGCTGTATCGCCAGACGTCGCGGATACGCTCGCCGAGCGGCTTGTCTGGTGGGAGGAATATGCAGCGCGCGATGGCGCAAGCCTCGACAACAATCCATCGCCGGGAAATAAGGCGGGCGGCATCACCACCATTCTCGAAAAATCCTTGGGCGCGGTTGCCAAAGCGGGTTCAACACCGCTCAACGCGGTGATAGACTATGCCCGAACAGTGACGGCACCCGGCCTGACGTTCATGGACTCGCCGGGATATGACCCATGCTCTGCCACGGGCCAGATCGCAGGCGGCGCGCATTTGATTTTGTTTACAACGGGCCGTGGCTCGGTCTTTGGATCAATCCCGTCGCCAACCATCAAGCTTGCATCCAACGCTGCCCTCGCACGAAATATGGCAGACGATATCGACGTGGATTGCAGCGGCATATTAGGCGGCGTCAGCGTCGATGACATGGGCGCGCAGATATTCGCCCGCATTCTGGAAACCGCCAGCGGCCAAAAAACGGCGTCGGAACTGCTTGGCCTTGGCGAAAATGAATGGGTGCCGTGGATACCCGGCGCAACCTATTGAATGGAGGCGCGCTTCATCAGCGCGACATCGCGCAGCCCTTAAAAACCCATGAAGCGCACATTGCCTTCAACGGGCTCGCGCTGGCGCTCAAAGCCATTCACCGCAGCCGCTTCATCGCGGTAGCCAATGGCAATGCCGCAGAAGAAAATATGCGTTTCATCCGACACGCCGATGAATTCCTTGATAAGCTTCGCATGCATGGCGAGGAATTCTTGCGGGCATGTGTCCAAACCTTCGCCCCGCAGCAGCAGCATGATCGTTTGCAGCCACATGCCGACATCTGACCATTGCGGTGAACCCATGCGGCGGTCGAAATAGCACATCAGCACCGCAGGCGCGTGGAACGACATGACATTGTTATGCACGAATTGGCTACGCGCATCGGCGTCGGCACGGCCAATACCCATTGCCTGATACATGGACGCCCCAACCTGTTGCAGGCGCGCCTTACATTCCGGGATGACTTCGGGATCGGACCATGAATATTCGGGCGGATCCTGCATCGGCGATGCCAGCATCTTTGTTTGCAGTTCCGCGAGCGGCTCCCCGGTGAGGATCGTTGCTTCCCAAGGTTGGAAGTTACAACCAGAAGGCGCCCACCGCGCGGTATCCATGACCCGATGCAACACATCCAAAGGAACAGGATCGGGCTTAAACGCCCGGATGGAACGGCGGGAAAGTACGGCTTCGCTAACAGTCAGATTGTTCATACCGCCACACCTGCCGCGCAAGTCGCGATTGGTCAAGCTGAAGTGACTTATGTGCTGTTGGTCATACGGGCTAACTCGTGTCCCTAAAGCAAAGCTGTCAAACTACACCGTTGCGCGCAGAGAGTTTGCTTTGGAGTTTGCACTCTGGCCATCCCAAATAGGCCAATAAGATTAAAATAAGGGGCTAGCACTTAACTCCGAACGCTCTATCGGTGTAGTTAAGCCATAAGTTTCTGCTAGTCCCTTAACGACATCCAAAAACCAATCTGGCGCGTCGGGGCTTATGAAAATGCGATCAACTAGTTGACCTAAATCGACGTCTACATATCGTATGTCAGGCAAATCCTGTCCCATGCCAACGCTGTCGCAAATGATGGCTCGAGCCTCCCTCTCGTAGGAAAATGACATGCGTTTGTGCACCAATGGTGCAAACAGATTATTATATGGGATCTGATCTGCATTGTAATTGATGTATGAAACCTGCCCTATGAAGGACTTATCGGGCAGTAGTTCTTTTAACGTCCGATAACTGGTTCGTATGCAAACGGCTTCATCAGATGCACTGTACACCTTCCACATTGCCAGTGATTCGTGTTCGTTCATGTGCCAGCAGCTAACATAACATGATTTGATCATTTGTCTTCGTGCATCACTTAACTGTTGAGCCATGTCTGAAAGCGTTTCGTCATCTAGCATTTCATAAGGATCGGTGCTGTTACCGTTTTGGCGGGCCTCAATCACTTTCTGAATGTGTAGAGCATTTGAGACGGGAACACTGCCCTCAAAAGGATCGCCCAATCTATCCGCTCTTGGAAAGGCCAATGACCGTCGCTGAAGGAGGTCAGCAAATTTCGATAAATCCATGTAACGCCACAATGGGACATCGGGATCGTGGGGTTGAAGGAAACTTGGGTGGTTAACTTTTGCTGCCATTTTCGAAGTTTCTTTGAAACACCCTGTTAGTTTTTGATCAACGGGGTCTGCGTTTAGATTGATAGCTCAAATAGGTACTAATGGCCTGCTGCCAAGCATTTAATTGGTTTTTTGCTCCCCCGCATGGATAGCCGCAATGATCTTGGTTCGCGATGGAAAGACGTGCCACTATACAACACGAGTACCGCCGATCAGATTGTATCTGACAGCTTCATCTTTTGAAAATGAGAGAAAATATGGTGCCGCCTATAGGATTCGAACCTACGACCCCCGCATTACGAATGCGATGCTCTACCAACTGAGCTAAGGCGGCGCTGGCCTGTTGGCCGTGGGGAGCGCATAGCCAAGTGCGCCAGTGAGTTCAAGTGACCTTGTGTCAATTAGCCGGGCCGCATGGAATGCACGTACGAAACCGCGCGTCCTTATTCGCCGGACAGGACCCAGCCGACGCTGATTTCTTTGGCAGCCAGCGGAACGTCAAGCCGTGCCTCGCTAAAATCGACCTTTTCTCCGGGGCCAAGCGCGCGTGTCTTTGCCTTCATTTTCCAGCTGTAGACGGACCGGCCGCTGGCATCCTTCAGCGTGACCAGCATTTCAGGTACATTTTGCTTCACGGCTGTTGGATTAACGATACTGCCGCTCGCGATGAAATAAGGCGTGCCATCTTCGCGTTCGTTGAGTTCGAGATTGTCGTTCAAAACGATGGTCAAATCGGGTTCCGCCGCCGCGCTTGAAAGGCCGATTTGGGGCATTCCGAAATAGGATATCGCGCCGCCAATGGCCGCCACCAAAATGGCAAGGGCGACAGCGGCCATCATCCATATCTTCGAGAGATTCCGGCGCGCCTTGAACGGTGGTTCATGGGCAAAATGGCTCTGCGCAGGCGCATCGTCCAATAATCCGCCGCGCGGCACAGAGGGTTCGGCAAAGGCCGTAGGGGCTTCGGCGGATCCAGCGCGCATGTCGGCAAAATTTGGAAATGCAGGTTCCGTCGCGTCGGCATCATTACTGCGTTCGGTGTCCACCGCGCTTGGCGCAACGAATGGCGGGGGCGGGGGCGCAGGCTGCGGAACGGGTGCGGGTGCGGGTGCGGGCTCGCCCACGGGAGCAGCCGGTGGCACCGCCTGCGCTGGCGGTGTTGCCTCGGCGGGTGGCGCGCTCTGCGTGTCCACGGGTGCAACAGCGGCGGGTGGCGGTGCTACCTGTGGCGCAACCGCCGCCTGAAACCAGCTATGTTTGCAGTTGGCACAGCGCACTTGGCGGCCGTCAACCCCAACGGCATTGTCAGGGACAGCATAACGTGTGCGGCAGGATGGACAAACGAGCAGCATCTCTGCGCATAAACAGCAGCCGCCGATGACTTGCAACCCTGCTATCGAAAAATGCTGTGGACGGTGAAAATTCATCGGCCGCTGGTCGCATGAATAGCCTTTGCCCCGTCCTGCCGTTTGTGCCATTTATCGCATTGATGCAGAGCGTGGTAGAATTCGACAATGTGGGGTTAAGATACGGAGCGGGGGTGGAAACACTCACCGACCTCAGCTTTACCTTGTATCCCGGAAGCTTCCATTTCCTGACCGGCACATCGGGTGCGGGTAAGACATCGTTGCTGAAATTATTATATCTCGCGCACCGCCCAAGCCGGGGTGCCATCCGCATGTTCGGGCATGACGCCATCACCTTGCCGCGCAACCGCTTGCCGGGGTTCCGGCGTCGGATTGGTGTCGTTTTCCAAGACTTCCGCTTGGTTCCGCATCTGTCCGCCTTCGACAATATCGCCCTGCCGTTGCGCATTGCCGGCGTTCAGGAAAAGGATTTACGCGGCCCAGTCGCCGAAATGTTGGCGTGGATTGGCCTGACCGAACGGGCAGAAGCACGGCCCGCGACGCTTTCGGGCGGTGAACAGCAACGGGTCGCAATTGCCCGCGCTGTCATTGGCCGCCCTGAAATGCTTGTGGCCGACGAACCGACCGGAAATGTCGATCCGGAAATGGCCCGCCGGTTGCTGCAGCTGTTTGCTGCGCTGAACAAGTTGGGAACCACCGTTGTGGTCGCAACGCACGACATCCATTTGCTGCAAGAGATTGAAGGCGCGCAGATGATGCGGCTCGACAAAGGCCGCTTGTCCGATCCCACAGGGTCACTGCGTCACCCGCCACGGCCATTGGTTTTGGACAACTGATGCTGCTGGACTTCGCCCTTCCTGCGCATGACCGCAAGCTCATCCCCGAAGGCCGTTTGTCAGGGCCGATGCCATGGGTGATTGCCATCATGTTGTTTCTGACATTGCTGGTGGCGGCAGGCGGGCTGACGCTTGCTGAGGCCGCGCGTCAAGGGGGTCAGGATCTGGCGCGGCAAGTGACGGTCCAAATCATCGAGTCAGACCCTGCACAACGCGCAGCACAACGTGCCGCAGTCACCCGCACGCTGCGCAAGTTGGACAGCATTGCAGAGGTGAAGCCTGTGCCGGATGCGCAAGTGCGGGCTTTGCTCGAACCATGGCTGGGCACAGGCGTTATGGACGCAGATGTTCCCGTCCCGGCGTTGGTCGATGTGCGCTTCGCCTCTGAACCCACGGGCGAAACGCTCACCCGCTTACAGTCAACGCTGCGTTCGGTTGCGCCCGATATCCGTGTGGATTCGCACAGCAGCTGGATGGCGCCGTTTTTCGAACTCATGCGCGCGCTGCTATGGCTGGCGGCGGCCGTGTTCCTATTACTGCTGGTCGCTACGTCTGCTGTGGTGATTCTGGCGGTTCGAAGCACGCTGAATACCCATCGCGAAACGATAGAGATTATGCACCTGATGGGCGGCACCGATGTTCAGGCCGCACGGCTTTTCCAACGCCGCGTTGCCTTGGATGCGTTGCTCGGCGGCATCGTGGGTTTCATTGTGGCGGCGGTTGTTATCATTGCCGTGGGTGGCCGGTTCGCGGCGGTTGAGGCCGGGCTTTTGTCTGGCGCGCACTTTCCCAATCATGGCTGGGCGATCCTTGCGCTCATTCCGCTTGCCGTAATGGCGCTTGCCATGCTTATGGCACGTATGACGGTGATTTCGGCGTTGAAGAGAATGTTATGATCAGACGGTCCATTGCTTTTGTGTTGCTTGTCTGGATGCTCGGCTTCGCCTGGTTTGCGTTGCTTTTGCCGCAACCCGCCGCAATCACCCCAACCGACGCCGTCGTTGTCCTAACCGGCGGGCCGCACCGGATTGACCGCGGGCTTGAGATATTGGCATCTGGAAAGTCGCGAAAAATGCTGATTTCCGGGGTCGACCGCGATGTCAAACCGCGGGAGCTTGCCGCGCAATATCCGGGTTCGTTGAAATATTTCAAATGCTGCATCGATCTGGGTTTCCAGTCGGTCGACACCCGATCGAACGCATTGGAAACGGCAGCATGGGCCAAGCGAAACAAAGTGACAAGCTTGCGGCTTATCACGCATGATTGGCATATGCGACGCGCGCGCTTTGAACTCGACCGGGAATTGTCCGGCAATGTGGCTGTCACCAATGATGCCGTATCGACCCACCCGTCGCTGGGCGCGCTGTTCAAAGAATATAATAAATATTGGTTGCGGGCTGTCGCGTCTCTGCTGGGTATGTAGCCGATGATCGCGATGATCCGATCCGCTGCATATATTGCCATTTTCTACACGGGATCGGTGTTTTTCGTTGCTATTGCGTTTTTCGCGCAATGGTTTTCCATTCCGCTGATGCAATGGGCGGTACGCGGCTGGTCGCGCTGGCAATATGCCTGTTACCGCCGCATTTTGGGCATCACAATTAAGATTGAGGGCCACTTGCCGCACAAGCCCGTGCTCTATGCGATCAAGCATGAAAGCATGTTTGAGACGATCGACATGCCCCGCATGTTTAACAAGCCCGCCGTGGTCACCAAAAAAGAATTGTTCGACATACCCTTTTGGGGGCCCGCAGCGCGCGCTTATGGCATGATACCCGTTGACCGCAACGGCGGCGCCACCGCATTGCGCGCGATGCTCGTTTTGGCGAAAAAGATGATCGCCGACGGGCGGCCCATTGTGATTTTCCCCGAAGGCACGCGCGTCGCACCGGGCAGCCAGCCGCCGCTGCAATCGGGATTTGCCGGGCTGTATAAGCTCATAAACCTGCCCGTCGTACCAATTGCGGTCAACAGCGGCACCTTAAGCCCGCGCAGGACCGGCATCTGGAAGTCCGGAACGATTACATACAAGGTCGGCGAAGAACTGCCCACGGGCCTTCCACGCGAAGACATTGAAGCGCGGGTGCATGCCGCGATTAACGCGCTGAATTAATGCTTGCGTCCAAAGTCGGGCGCGTCGTCATCTTGGCCCTGTTCGACAATCGACCGCCGGATGTCACGCGTGCGGCTGAACAATGCCTCCAACTCGTCGCCTTTGTCGTAGCGGATGGCGCGTTGCAGGGCGCTTAAATCTTCCGAAAAACGCTGCAGCATTTCAAGCACAGCGTCCTTGTTCGACAGGAACACATCGCGCCACATCACGGGATCGGACGCGGCGATACGGGTGAAATCGCGGAAACCACCGGCGGAATATTTGATAACTTCGCTTTGCGTTACGCCTTCAAGATCATCGGCGGTTCCAACAATCGTATAAGCGATAAGATGCGGCAGATGGCTGGTGACTGCCAACACCATATCATGGTGGCGCGCATCCATGATTTCGACATCCGCGCCAAGGCGCTGCCAAAAATTGCGCAAGCGCTCAACGGCAGCCTCTGGCGCATTTTCGGGCGGCGTCAATATGCACCACCGCCCCTTGAACAAGGTTGCAAAGCCGGCATCCGGGCCGCTTTTTTCCGTACCCGCAACAGGATGGGCGGGAATGATCATGGCGTTGGGCAGAACGGCCGCAAGCGCGTCCGTCACGCTTTGCTTGCATGAACCGACGTCACTGACGATGGCATCGGCAGGCAGGTCGGACGCGAAGTCCGCCGCTACTGCCCCCATGGCGCCTACGGGTACGCACAAAATGACAAGGTCGGCGTCCATGACCGACGCGCCAGCGGTATCGGTGACATCGTCGCATATGCCCAATTCGACCGCACGTGCACGAACAAGCGGATCGGCATCATGGCCGGTAATCCGCACCGACGGCATATTCGCCTTTACGGCACGCGCGACGGACGAGCCAATGAGCCCAAGCCCGATCACCGTTAAACGCGCAAATGGCAGCATCAGGCGTGCGCTTCCAAAATCTTGCGTAACGCCGCCATGACGCCGCGATTTTCATCCTCGGTGCCAATCGTAATCCGCAGCCCGCTGCCAAGGCCCTGACCCGGCAACCAGCGCACGATATAGCCTTCGGCCATAAGACCATTATAGGCCGCTTCTGCGCTGCAATTGCCTTCAAACAATATCATCAGGAAGTTCGCCCACGACGGGATGACTTTCAGGCCATGGTTCGACAATGCCGCACATTCTGCCGTCATCCAGTCGCGCCATATGGCATTATGCTGGCGGCTGCGTGTCACGAATTCTGTATCGCCAAGCGCGGCAATCGCTGCGGCTTGCCCTGCAGCGGTGACATTGAACGGCGCACGCACACGGTTGAGCGTCGCGATCAGGCCGGGTTGGCCATAGCACCAGCCAATGCGTTCGGCCGCAAGGCCATAGATTTTGGAAAATGTGCGCGTAATCAAAACATTGTCATGCTGGCGTGCAAGCTCCAGCGCGGCAGGGCCGTCATCCTCAAGATACTCGCCATAGGCTTGGTCCAAAACAAGGACGCAGTTGCCGGGCAGGCCAGCATGAAGCCGCGCGATTTCGGCGTCGCTGCAATAAGTGCCGGTCGGGTTATTGGGATTTGCGACGAAAACAACGCGTGTCTTATCCGTCACCAACGCCAGCAACGCATCCACGTCCGTGCCATAATCCTTATCAGGGGCAACAATCACATTGGCAGCGGCCTTACGCGCGGCGATATCGTACACCGAAAAGCCGTAGCGGACATAAATGATATCATCGCCAGCGCCGGCATAGCCCATGGCGATGAGGTTCAGCAGTTCGTCAGAACCCGTTCCGCAAACAATCAGGTCGCTGTCGACGTCATAGGCTGCGCCCAATGCCTCGCGTAGCGCGGTGCTGGCAGGGTCAGGGTAGCGCGCAAGCGATGCGCCTTTATCGACAAGCGCAGCGGCCGCATGTGGGCTGCAGCCAAGCGGATTTTCGTTCGCGGATAATTTTATCAGCACCCGTCCATCATCCGACTTGGCTTTGCCGGGGGTATAGGCGCTGATGGCTTCGATCCATGGTTTGGCGGTAGGCGTGTTCATGCCCGCGGCCATAGCGGCGCAAGCAGCGAAGCGCAACGCTCGCCCGATTTGGCCAACGCACATTAAAGAGTTTCTATTGTTTCGCACGGCCACGCTGATATGGCGTTGTGTATGCAAGAAGATACGCGTTTCGGTCTGGATAGGAAGATACGCCTGCTGGGACCAGTGCGACTGGACAGCGGCGCGGAATTTGCGCCTGTCGATATCGCGTATGAAACTTATGGCGCATTAAACGCCGATAAATCGAACGCCATTCTCATCTGCCATGCGCTGACCGGCGACCAATATGTGGCGTCCACGCATCCTATGACCGGCAAAGACGGTTGGTGGACACGTATGGTTGGGGCAGCCAAGCCCATCGACCCTGCACGCCATTGTATCATCAGCATCAACGTCATGGGCAGTTGCATGGGATCTTCAGGGCCCGCCAGCATCGACCCCACAACGGGTGCCGCCTACGCTATGGGCTTTCCGGTCATCACCATCCCCGACATGGTGCGCGCGCAGGCGCTCTTGCTTGACCATCTGGGCATTGAAACGCTGGAGGCTGTCGTGGGCGGATCGATGGGCGGCATGCAGGCGTTAAGCTGGGCAGCCTTATATCCCGAACGGGTGAAGTCTGCGGTCGTGATTGCGTCTACCGCCCGCCATTCCGCACAGAATATCGCCTTTCACGAGGTCGGGCGTCAGGCCATCATGGCGGACCCGCGTTGGAACAATGGCGCTTATTATGGCCACGAGGCACCGTCATCGGGCCTCGCCGTTGCCCGTATGGCCGCGCACATCACCTATCTATCGGAGGCAGGCCTTACCGAGAAATTTGGCCGCCGCCTGCAAAACCGCGACGCCAAAAGCTTCGGATTTGATGCCGATTTTCAGGTTGAAAGCTATTTGCGTTATCAGGGCCTTAGCTTTGTCGACCGCTTTGATGCCAACAGCTATCTCTACATCACGCGCGCGATGGACTATTTTGACCTCGCCGAACCGCATGACGGCGTTCTGGCGAAGGCATTTGCACGCACAAAAACACGCTTTTGTCTGATCAGTTTTGACAGTGACTGGTTGTATCCGACCGCCGAATCGCGGCGCATTGTGCACGCACTGAACGCTGCGGGCGCTGCGGTCAGTTTTGTGGAGCTATCAAGCCCCTTTGGCCATGATGCATTCTTGCTGGAAGCGCCGGAGATGAACCGCATCGTCGACGGTTTCTTGCGCGCAGGAGGGAAATGATGAGCACCCTTCGCCCTGACCTTGCCATCATCGCCCGCGAAGTCCGCGCGGGGGCCCGTGTACTTGATGTTGGCTGCGGTGACGGGCAGTTGATGGCGGCGTTGCGTGATACCAAAAATGTCGATGCGCGCGGTCTTGAGCTGAATGCGCACGACGTTGCGACCGCCGTATCCCGCGGCCTATCGGTCATTCAAGGCGATGCCGACACCGATTTGGCGGAATATCCAGACGGCAGCTTTGACTACGCCATTCTCAGCCAGACATTGCAGACGACCAAAAGGCCTGATCTGGTTCTCGACCATCTGGTCCGGATCGGGCGTGAGGCATTTGTCTCCTTCCCCAACTTTGCGCAGTGGCGCATCCGTTTTGCCCATATGTTTGGCGGACGTATGCCCGTCACGAAGCAACTTCCGCACCTCTGGTACGACACACCCAATATCCACCATGTGACCATCGACGATTTCCGAAGCTTGTTACACGACCGGCATATCGAGATTGAAGGCCAGTGGTTTCTGTCTGGGAACAAGCCGCGCGCCGATCGCTTCGCCAACCTATTGGCGCAACATGCGGTGTTCAAACTGCGCCGGAAATAGTCCAACGTCAAACGATGCCCGATGTCGCGTCGGCCATATGGCCTTTCAGTGAAACTCAACCAGCGGCTTGCCTTCACGCACACTGATTTGGCGATCCTGTTTTGGTGCCCCTTGCGCGACCACAGCCGGCGCAATACGCTCTGCCTGCACGATCGTTACTGTCGCCGTTGCAACCCGCTCGGCTCCGCGCCGTTGGAGGGGGCCCCCAGCAGCAACTGCGGCTACTGCAGCAGCCAAAAGGACTGCGGTGATAATCATGGATATAGTAAACCATCCGTTAACCAATATAGGCAAGAACTAATTAGGGTTATTAGCCGCGCCATTGCCGGGAAATAGGATGAATCGCCGGCTAAGTTTCATCCTGTGCCGATTTGCGACAATGCCCCGGGCATTTCTAAACAGATAAAGCCTGTTGCGCCGGTCAACGGGCTTTGCTAGTGGCCCCCTCCTACCTGTCGAGGCGCGTGCGGCCATGGCGGAATTGGTAGACGCGCAACGTTGAGGTCGTTGTGGGCGAAAGCCCGTGGAAGTTCGAGTCTTCTTGGCCGCACCAGACAGTCTGTATTCCTCACCCAGACACTCAAAAATCTGATCCCAAGCTGCCCCAATAGGGCCAGTTTAGGCTAGGTTTTTTGATTTTCGCGATGGGCGAGAGGCTTTCGTGAGCATCTGGTTTACAGGGCCTGCGCCCCGCATTTGGAACATCAGCTTTTCGCCAATCCCAGAAAATCATGCTTGCCGGGCCTTGATGGAGATACTCCTCCTTAGCAGCCCAGCAGGACGATGACGAATGCGGCAACGCCTAAAAAGCTTCCAAATGGAAGTGCATTGCGCTGATGTCTGGCGATTACATGCAGGCTAGAAACCACAGTTAGTCCGATTGCGCTCGCAATCAGCAACGTCATCGGCAGGGCCTGCCAACCCAACCAGATTCCTAAAGCCCCAAAGAGTTTAGGATCGCCGGCACCCATGCCATCATGTTTCCTAGAAAATTTGTACGCCTGCCGAATAACTTCCAAGCTCAAAAAGCCTGCCAACATTCCTTTGGCCCTGCCTGTCCAGGCGATGTCGGGTGTAAGCATCGGCCCCACCAGAACACCCATGACCGCTAACAAAAGCACCAGTCGGTTTGGTAGCCAAAGGTGTTGATAATCCAGCATGATGAGCGGAAGTAATAGCCAGCCAAACACAGCAGCTGCGATGGCTTGCTCTGGCGGAAGCAACAGAACGGGCACGGCACCGATCAAGGCTGCGATCAATTCGGTTGCCAAAGGCAGCAGTCCAATAGGCCCACCGCAATGCCTACATTTGCCCTTTAACAATACGTACGATGCAATTGGAATTAGGTCGTAGGCAGCAATCTGATGCCCGCAATTATCGCAGTGAGAACGCCCCGTTGCGACACTTTTGCCAGTCGGCCACCGACTGCACATGGCGGCGACGAAGCTTCCCCAGATCGCGCCCAGTGTCAGTTGTGAGGCTAGCAGGAACCATAAAGGCAATCCCACAGCTAATGTGCTGACATGTAACAGAGCGCCGTTCAGAACCGGCCCTTTTGCACAAGGCGATAGCCGCCAGCGACCGGACGGAATCCGGCAAGCGTCAGCATCGCACCTTGCTCTGTCGCCTCGGTTTCAAGCGTGACGGTCATCGTGTATCTGCCGTCCGCGGACAGCCGGATGTCGGCGCGCTCCATGGCCGATTGGCTGACCAAGGGCAGCAAAATCCCAGCACCGTCGCAGCGCGGTTGTCCAAGCATGCCATTTTGCAGATTCAACCCGGGCAAACTGTCCGACATGATCAGACGAGCTTGCCCCCCTGCCTGCATGCACCGGCCAGCCGCAAATTTCGCGGAGAAGCCTTCAAACTGGATGTTTTCAGCTGGAAAAGGCGCAAAAAGCGCAGCGACCGGAAGTGTTGCGTTCAGATTATTGACGGACATGCTGCCAAAACCGCGCGACACTGTCCCTGTAAATCCGGGGCGATAGGGTGCGTTGCCCCGCGACAATAGGATGTCCGCGCGGCCCAAAAACAAAGGCCCAACCAAAAGACGCGCATTCACATCGCCAATGGGCAATTTGCCAAGACGCAAGTCACGGATCGACCCGTCCCAGATGATGCCATCCACTTTGCGCGCCGAAACGCCCTCACCGCCCACAATGGTCCGCAGCGGCATGAATAGGATCACCGACAGCATCAGTAGCACAGCACAGGCGGCGACCAGACGGCGGCTCATGGCGCATCCTGCTGCAACTGGGCGTCGACGGTGACGCTGCCATTGGTGCCTGTGCTTAATGTGAGGCCGCTGACGGTGATATTCTGGCTCTCAAGCTCCGTCAGCCACGCAAGCAAAGCAGGCGCGCGTGCCTGATCAATACGAAAGCGCATTTGGCCAGGCGCGGCATTGCCGGACGTGATGATGTCAAAGCCCTTTTCGCCGGCACTTTGTGTAATCAGCACATCGATATTGGCGGGAGCCGTTGTACGGGCAACGCGTGGCTTTGCCAGTGCCGCATCAACCGTTGCGACAATGCGCCCACGACGCTGCACCGCGGCATCATGGTCAAGCTTTGCCTGCTCGACGGCGGATAAAACCGGCATGATAATCCCAAAGACCAGCACCACAAACGCCGTTAGGACGCCGGCTGAACCCACAAGCCATTGCTCACGCCGCGTCAGCGCAGCAAACCACATACGTGCTGCAGCTATCATGGCATCCTCATCGTAAGATCGACCAGCGTGGCGCCCGTCGCGTCTGTACGCGGTGTGGCGGTGATGGGAAAACCATCCTGCTGTATGGCGATTAGTGTCTGGTTGATATTGTCGGAACTGGGCGCCGCCAAAACGACCGTCAGAATCCCGTCCTGGCCAAAGCGCATGTCACGCACCGAAACATTGGGCGACGCTTTCACACTGCGCCACAATGCCGCCGATAATGGCGAAAAGCGACCCTGCATTATGCCTTTTTTGCGCATGGTAGCGGCGAGTTGTGCCTCCGCCTGATCAATATCGGTAATCGCTGGATCAACCTTTTGCGCCGCGGCAAGCGCGATGCTGTTTTCGTTGCTGGTTGCGCTCCAATATTTCCCGAGCGTCACCAGCATGGTCAGCGCGCTGATCACCAAAAGCGCGATGCATAGGCGCTTGATCCATTTCAACTGTTCTGCCGTTGCCCAGATGGACCGCACCTTCTTGACAAACATGCCTTCGCGCAAATTTAACAGCGGTTGCTGGCTCGCTGTCCAAAGCATTGTCCGCACTGTGTCCGCGTCCAAAGTCTCAACGGCGGTCTCGCCTGCAAAAATGCTGCGGAAAACAGGCTCGTCGGGCATCGCGAATTGCGCGCTGCGAAGCACGTTCACACCTTCAAAATCGGCCGTAACGACCACGTCCGTAGGTGGATCAATGGCGAGGCCAAATGGCACAACAATGTCGGGGTTCACGCCGTGCGCGGCTAGCCGGTCCAGCCCAAATTGCATGACTTCGGGTGCAATTGTGGCTGTGACATAATCATCGCCAACATGCTGCGCCGCGCTCGTATGCACCAGTCCAAGTGATTGTTCCGCAGCGCGTAACTTGGCCACGCCTTCCGCTTGGCGCGCCTCCAACCCTTGCAGCGAAAACCAACTGCAACGCACATCCGCAGGCGAGACAACAGCCATCACTGTTTCGTCATCCGCCGAAGGCATAAATTCGGACAATGCACCGGCATGTTCCCACACGCCGTCCGTCACGCGGAACAGCGCGGGGTCATCGACGTCGGATGACGGGAAGCGCAGGATGACGACGGTCATTCCTCTTCCCCCCAACTGCGCCAAATGACGCGCGCCGGCGCAGGCGAAGCGACGATCATCGATTCGCCAGCGAGCGCCAGTTCCCCAAGCGATACCCGTGTATCCAGCAAGAAATAATTGCTCGTCAGTTTTACCTGCCCTTGAACCAGAGGTGCCGGCTCCAACGCTGCCAGTTCGGGGGCAGCCCAGAATCGAATGAGGTTGCCATAGCCACTCGATGGCCGCTTGGCGAGATAGCTCCGTGCGGTCGCGATATTCAATTTACCTGGCGGGAACAGCATCACCAACAATGGCGCCTGTTCGGGTAACAGTGTATTGACGTTCAACGGGGACAATATGGTTTCGGGCAGCGCGCAAATCCAGTTCTGCAGCTTGCTGTAAATCGCGGGGCTCACGCCTTTTACCGCGCGCAATTCGCTTGGATGGGCAAACGGTCGATTGGCAACCATATAAGGCACAGGCGCAGCGCGGTACGCATCATCCTCAGCGCCATTCGGCAACGGGGTAATATCGCTATCCGCCCAATCTGCTGCGGCAGCCGCGATTGCGCGGGCGGCATTCTCATCGGTACCAAGAACCACCAACAACGACGTCAACTGGTCCTGACCCGCCGTGCTGGCCTGATATCGCTCTTCCGATTTTGTGACCAAGCTATTAAGGTTAAAACAATTTCCGGCATCACGCACGGTCGCCGTTGCCGTACCGATGGGAATAGGCAGGCTTTGTGGAGCCCCCAACCAGCCGCCCGCCAAAGTTGTCTGTGCAGCATCGCGTGCGACCAAGTCCTCAATCCGCGCCGCCGCAATCGATTCAGCGGCGTAGGTAAACATCCGTGCCTGTGCGAGCGTGTTGCCATTGGTGGATAATTTGCTCGACAGCGTCAGCCTATCCAGCGTCGTCGCGGCAATGACCGCAAGCACAGCAACCATCAGCAATACCGACAGCAACGCCGCACCGCGTTCAGATGATTTGGGCAACATCAGCCAGCCGCCCCTTCTGCGCTCGGTGTTGGCAAGATGCGTGTCTGCGGCCCCACAAGGAACAACATCCGCTGTTCAGGCTTGCCCTTGACGGTAACCTTCAGGGCGATCGCCCGTGGCAAGGCGTTCGCATCGGTTGCGGTCCAATCGCCCCGCCATTGCCCTTTATCGTCGCGATATTCGGCGGTCGCTGTCACAACATCCTCAAGCATCGTTGCCGCGTCAGCAGGCGCAGCACCGTCCAGCATGGGCCAGCTCAGCCGTTTCAACGCGCCATCCTCAAGCACATAGGTCACGCGTTGCAGGCCCGCGCGTGGCGCGCCATCGAAATTGGACCAGCCGGTCCGCACCAATCCTAATATCCCACCGGGCACACCTGCATCGCCTTGGGTAAAGGCGGGCACGGGCTGTCCGGATTGGTCGCGCACTGGCCGCGCGATGGCTTGCGCAAGGTCTGCCTCCAGCGCGTTGGTCAGCCGTTGTGAAAGCGCCATTTCGCCAAGACGCTTTTTAACGGCAATCTGCGTGTCTGTGCCTGACCGCAGAAGCGTAACGCCCGCAACCGAAATGAGCGCAAAAATGGCCAGCGCCACAAGCAGCTCAATCAGCGTGAATCCCGCCTCCGATTGCCGCGCCGCGTTCATTGTTCAACAGGCCTTGCGATCGTCAGGCGGGCCTTACGCAAGGCCGCATTGCCGGTGCCGACAACATCAATATCTATCATCACAAGACGCGTATCGTCGGTCGGGCTTGCGGTTGCTGTCCAGCGCCAATTCTGGCCGCCATTCATTTCTTCACCACGCGTTTCGCCCAAGGTGGGCGGCGCGGGGTTTGACAGGATTTCGACCGCCACATTGCGCGCCACTTGCCATGCCATGCTGCTGTCGCCCAAATTGGAGGTGGAGCGCACCGAATAGCCCTGCAGGCGGACCATCGCCAGCGCCGCAAGGCTGAAAATCGCCAGCGCAACCATGATCTCCAACAATGTGAAGCCATTTTGTGTTGGTTGTGAATTACCGGACAATGCGCACGTCTCCGGTCGCGGCCAGCGCAAGTGTTACGGTTACCGCATCATGCTTTAGCGTAATATTGGCCGCGCTTGATGGCATGCCTGTGCTGTCGAAGGCGATCCGCATTTGCCGCGTACCAGCCATGTGCACAGAGGTGCCACTTTTCCAATCCGTCGGCGTAAAGGGTGCCTCGGACAATGGTTGCCATGCACCGGCATTGCGCGCCTCAAAACCATAGCCAGACGGGCGCACGGTTACGGCCATGCTGCGCGACTGCAATATGGCGTGATCGCGCAAGGCAGCAACGCGCGCGGCAAATTGCTCCGCCTCATCACGGGCACCGCGATCGGTTGACTGCACTGTCATGACGACCGCTGCACTGGCAATGCCGATGATAAAAATAACCACCATCAGTTCCACCAAAGTGAAACCGCGTTCATCGGCTTTCATATGGGGATGGATTGACGGCTTAGTCGCCGTAAATATCGGCATTTTCATTCTCGCCACCCGGCGCGCCATCGGCACCAAGCGAGTAAATATCAAAGGCGCCATTCTTGCCCGGGATTGTATATTGGTACGGGCGGTTCCACGGATCCGACGGCAGTTTTTTGATATAGCCCACGCTGCGCATGCCTGCAGCGGCAGGCGGCGTGACCAAAGCTTGCAATCCGGCACCGGCATCTGGATAGGTCAGATTGTCCAAACGATATGTCTCAAGCGCTTGTCCCAAGACAGCTATGTCAGCCTTTGCCTTTTGCACCATCGCCTTGTCTTGATTGGGCAAGACATTGAGGGCGACGATGGTCGTCAGCAGCGCCAGAATGAACAATGTCACCATCATTTCGACCAAGGTGAAGCCATTACGCTGTGCCGCCGCAGCCTTGCGGCTAAATTTCGCCGACGGACGGCTTGTGTCAGTGAAAAGATTATAAATGATGCGGAGCATGACTAAAGTCCCGTGAGGTTTTGGAGTTGAAGTATCGGCAACAAAATTGCCAAGATGATGACAGCAACGACACCGCCCATCGCGACGATGATGAGTGGTTCGAGCAGCGACAGCGCCGTGCTGGTAAAATTATCAAATTCGCGCTCAAGATATTCCGCCGCGCGTTCGAGCATTATATCCAACTGCCCCGCGCTCTCGCCGCTTGCGGCCAAATATACCAGCAGCGGCGGGAAAACCCCGCTTGTGCGCATCGCGCCCGAAAGACTGCCCCCGCTCCGCACCGATTCCACGATATCGTCATTGGCGGCGGAGAGCACTTTATTGCGAATGGTGCCACCGGTCAGACGTAAGCCCTCCAGCAACGGCAAGCGGCTCGCGACCATCGTTGCCAAAGTCCGTGCCATACGCGCAGCGTGCAAGTTGCGCAGCAGCTTCCCAAGCAACGGAATGCGCAGCACCGTGTGGTCAACCGACAGGCGGAACGCTGGCCGCTTAAGCGCTTGCGCAAACAGCAAGCCACCAATAACAACAGCGATAATAATCACCCAATAATAATTCGCCAAAAACGCCGATATGCCAATGACGATGCGCGTAATCAGCGGCAGTTGCTGGTCAACATTGTCAAACTGTTCGACAACACGCGGGACCACCGAGACCATGAGGCCCATCACCACCAAAATCGCGACCAGTGACAAAATCGCAGGATAGGCCAGCGCACCAACCAACTTGCCGCGCATCTCGGCCTGCCGTTCAAGCAGTATCGCAAGACGTTCCGTAATAAGCGGCAATGTGCCTGCCCCCTCACCCGCAGCAATCATCGCGCGGTATAATGGCGGGAAGCTATTGCCTTCACGGCGCATGGCTTCGGACAGGCGCTGTCCCTCGACCACGCCTGCATGCACTTCAGTCAGTATCTGCCGGACATGTGGCTGTTCGCTCTGACGGCTGATCGTCCGCAACGCTTCCTCCAATGGAGAAACCTGCGCCAATGACGACAATTGCCGGGTAAACAAAGTGAGCTGCTTGGCATTCAAACGCGGCTGCCGCTTAATGGGCAGGCTGGCGAGGACAGACGCGCGCGCGGGTGCGGGCGCGACGCTCACAATATAGAGATTCTTGGACGTCAGGCGATCGCGCGCGGCATCATCATTGGCCGCAGCTATCCGCCCGCGCTGTTCGCGGCCATCCGGATCAATCGCATGATATGCGAATTCAGGCATCTACAATGTCTTCGCGGCGCGAAATGCGAATGGCTTCTTCGGGCGTCGTGTGGCCCGCACGCACCAGCTTGCGCGCGGCTGCGCTCAAATTGGGTTGGTTCACAAATGCATGTCGCGCCAAAATTGCTTCGTCGCCACCATCGTTGATGAGACGGCGGATAGTATCATCAACACGGACAGCTTCAAACACCCCGATGCGACCCTGGAACCCTGTATTGTTGCACTCTGGGCAGCCAACGGCCTTGTAGACCGCTGTCCCCTTGTCAAAGCCCAACAACGACGCCGCATTACCATCGGCCTGAACCGTCTCGCGGCAGCTTGGGCATAGACGGCGCACCAATCGCTGGGCGATGACGGCGCGCAAGGTGGAGGCGAGCAGGAACGGTTCAACCTTCATATCGCGCATACGCGTAATCGCGCCGAGTGCATCGTTGGTATGCACGGTAGTGAGCACAAGGTGCCCCGTCAGCGCAGCCTGCACGGCGATATCAGCCGTTTCGCGATCGCGGATTTCGCCAACCATCACAACGTCGGGGTCCTGACGCAGTATGGCGCGCAGTCCTGCGGCAAAAGTCATCCCGACTTTGGAATTTACCTGTGTCTGGCCGATGCCCTCCACCGCATATTCCACCGGATCTTCGACGGTGAGGATATTGCGCGTGCCATCATTCAGCCGTTTCAGGCCAGCATATAAGGTCGTGGTTTTACCCGACCCTGTTGGCCCTGTGACCAAGATGATGCCATTGGGTTCGGCCAGCGCCTCATGCAGGATTTTGAGCGTTTCTTCCGACATGCCAAGCAAATCGAGCGAGATGCCGGCATTTTCCTTATCCAAGATACGCATGACCACACGCTCGCCTGCACGGCTTGGCAGGGTCGACACACGCACGTCGACAAGCTTGCCACCCAGCGTCAGACCGATGCGGCCATCCTGCGGAATGCGGCGTTCAGCGATGTCGAGGCGCGCCATAACCTTGATACGGCTGACAACGACTGGCGCGACATTAGCGGGCAAGCGAAGGCGTTCCTGCAACACGCCGTCGGCGCGCATGCGAATGACAAGGCCCGTTTCATATGGCTCGACGTGAATATCGGATACGCCTTGGCGGACCGCCTCAGCAATGATGCCGTTGATTAACCGGATAACCGGCGCGTCATCGGCGCTGTCGAGCAAATCGTCCGCGCTCGGCAACATATCCGACAGCAAATCACCGTCATTGGCGCCGATTGAGCCAGCCATCGCCGCGGCGCTGCCGTCCATCGCGTAATGGTCGGACAAATAACGGTCAAAGGTCGCATTGTCGGCGATTTCGACATCAAATGGCATCGACAGATAGCGCCGGACCTCCAACAACATCAGCGGATCAGCGCCCTCGCGCATTGCCACCATAATGCGACCATCGCTTTCGTGCTGCAGCACCAGACCATGCGCCTTGGCAAAGGCATAAGGCAAATCGAGCAGAGGCGCGGTCAAAGCCGGTGCAACGGCAACGTCTGCCTCCGCCGCGATATTGGATGCTGGCTCCGTCGTCCCCTCGTGCGATGTCATGATTGCGGATCCCCTGTGGCGGAAGAGACCGCGCTTGCGGGAACCTCCGCCGGTTGCAACGCGCCACCTGTCTGGGGCCGCGTCAATTTGCCATCAGCGCCGATCATGATGTCATTTGTCCGCACATCCGGCGCGACCGGAGGTACAGCGCCCATATAATCGCGCAGCAATTCATCAATGCTGGGTTCGGTATCTGGATTGCGCGTCAGCTGCATGTCGCGGACATAGTCATAACGTCGCGCAGTCAAACGGTCGCCATCTTCGCGGCTACGTAAGATGGTCGGCCGAATGAAGACCATCAAATTGGTTTTACTGCGGCTGCGGCTGCGTGATTTGAACAGTTCGCCAATGAGCGGAATGTCACTCAAAAGTGGAATGCGCTCAATCGTGCGGCGCTCATCATCATTGAGCAAACCACCAATGGCCAGCAATTGGCCATCACCAACGGTCAACGTCGTTTCAAATTCGCGCTTGTTGAGGATGAGGTCGCTCGAGCGTGATGACACCGGCCCTGCAACGCTCGACACTTCCTGTTTGAGGAACAGCTTCACGTCGCCCTGCGCGTTCACTTGCGGCGTCACCTCAAGCTTGATGCCTACTTCCTGACGCTGAACCGTGCGGAAGGCATTTTCAAAATTGGCGGACAATTGCTCGCCGCTGCTCACGGGTACTTCTTGTCCGACGAGGAACTTCGCCTTTTGGTTATTCAGCGTCACAATATGCGGCGTCGCCAGCAGATTTGACTCCGTGTCCGCTGCGATTGCGTTGATAATCGAGCCGAAGACCGCATTTTTGCCGATATCCATGGCAAAGCCGCCAAAGCCGCCTGTAGCACTCAGGATCGACGCCGCCGCTGCTTCCTGAAGGCTGTCACCCAGCGCGCTGTTCGTTGCGGTCGTGGTTGTATTGCCATTCACCGTTGTCGTCGTGCGCGTCAGTTCTTCGGCGCCAATTGCGCCCGCAATCGTCAGGATATTAGGTGAAGCGTTGGCGTAATTTGTCGCCGCAAATGGAGCGTCCTTGCCACCGACGAGGAATTGTACGCCAAGCTTTTTCGCCGCTTCATTGCCGATTTCGACAACGATTGCCTCAACCAAAACCTGTTCGGGACGTGTGTCCAGCTGACGGATAAGCTCACCCAGCGTGCGTTGCATTCCGGGGTTTGCGGCGATGATAAGGGCGTTGGTGCCTTCATAGCGGGTCACCACAACGGGGCCACGGCCACCAATGCCATTGGGGCCGGTTCCCGACGAAGATGCAACGACAGGCGCAACGACAGCGGCAGCACCGCCGCCTGCAGCTGGCGCAGCAACGGGTGGCACGTCATTGGAGGCCGACGACCCGCTCGGCCCGCCAATCAACGACTGGACGGTCTCTAGCAAGGTAGCAGCATTGGCATGCTCAAGCCGGTACACGCGAATTTCGGCGCCCGATTGTGCCCGCGCATCCAACTCCTTCGCCATCGCGGCAAAGCGCGCAACCGACGTTGGATCTCCACGCAGGGCAATGGCGTTGCTGCTGTCAATGGCCGCGATGGAAACAGGCGGCCTCGCGCCCTCGCCGCCGCCTTGACCGGCCAGCGCCTGAAGTGCGGTGGCAATTTCACGCGCACCAGCGTTATCGAGCGCAACAATCTGCGTCGCTGCACTGTCGCGGTCAATCTGGCGGAGCAAATCGCGAATGCGGCCAATATTGTCGGCATAATCGGCGACAACAAGGCTGTTCGCATTTTTGTTGGCCGTCAACGAACCTTCGCGGCTTATCAATGGACGCAGCGTTTCAACGGCTGAGGTGGCATCAATTGAACGAAGGCGGAATACTTCCGTCACAAATTGGCTTGATGTTGCGGCCCGGCTACCCACGCGGGTCGGCTGGGTTGCCGCGCCATCGGACGGTTGGATCCGGTAACCACCGCCGCGAATGGGAATGGCGACAAGGCCGTTTGCGCGCAGTGTCGAGAGGAACACCTCAAAATATTCCGAACGCGACAAGGGCCGGTCGGTAACCACCGACACCTTACCATTCACGCGGCCATCGACAATGAACGTCTGCCCGGTGACGCGGGCCGCATCCTGAACAAAGGCACGGATATCGGCATCGCGCACATTCAATGTCTGCTGCGCGGCGATAGGCTGGGCAAAAACAAGCGCGCTGCATGCCAGCAAAAGGGTAAATTTACGGATCACGGTTGTTCCAGATTTAGAGCAATGGGGACCTTTGCGCCGCCGCGTTCAACTTCAACGCTTAAGCGTGCTCCGGGCCTGATTTGAGAAGCAATGTCAGCAGCCGAAGATACCGGACGGCCGTTTATGCCAACGACAATGTCGCCAGCCTGAAATCCGGCGAGGCGCAACATCGTGCCATCATCGCGGGCTTGAAGTACGAAGCCGGTGACCCTGCCCCCTTCATCACGCGGCGCAAAACCGATGGATTTCTGAAGCGTGTCGGCATTTAAGCCGACGCCTAAGCCGGGCGTCGTTGGCGTGGCTGACGTGCCTGATGCAGGCGGGCTAACCGTTTCCGCAGGTACAGACTGATCGAGATACAGCGATTCTTTGACGCCGCCGCGCGACAAAATGACATGGTCGAAGGCAACGGAATCCAAAGTTACGCCGGGCGCGACTTCTTCGCCAATGGCATAGCTATTCTGCACGCCATCTTCACCCGCGATGATAGCCGAACCGCCGCCCGAACTTGCATTGGTGCGCACGCCGAACAATGTCAGGCTTAACGATGTGACATTCTGGGTGGAATCTGCAGCCGCGTCATTGCGAAAAAAGGGGTCAAATCCGGCGAATAGGGCCAAACGGGCGGACTGCGGCACCACATTGACCGACGGCGCGCGCCAGTCGTTGACCGGACCAACGGGCGTTATCAATATCCAGAAAAGGCGTGCGGTTTGAACGGCAGCCAATATTGCCAGAACGCCAAGAATCAGGCGACCGGCGGACAGAGAACTTAAGCGGTGCGACTGCGCATTAACCCTTTCTGCCCATGTCATTGCCACTGGTTCCCCCCGGACGAATCCTCTTGATGAGGATGCGTTAAGGCACGGCTGTGACTGTTGGGTGAATTATAAATGACAGTTTGATGACGGTTCAAGCGAATGAGCTGGTACACACAAAATTACGGCGACACGTTGAATCCAACATGTCGCCGTGAGTTAGGGGGATTTAACTGAATTAGAAGTTCAGCTCTACGCCAATAGAAGCGCTTATGCCTTGTTTGTAACGATTGTAGAAAATCTTGTTCGCGCCATTTTCCTGAAACTCCTGATATTTGGTGTTGGTCAGGTTGCGGACTTCGAATTTCAATTCAGCTTCTTTGCCGCCAAGCGTAAAGCCTTCACGCGCAACGAAATCGAGCTGGATACCTGGCTTTTCCTTGATATCCGGCTGACCCGATGCACCACGGCTGGTAACCCGGTCGGTAGAATAGCTGAACAGGATTGTCTGCTGCGACAGGCGCTCGGTATCTTCGAAACCGAATTGCAGATTGACCAGATGATCTGCCTGCCCAGTCAATGGCGAACCGTCGGTGAAGAAGTCCAGCGCGTCGGTGGACGATGCGTTAAACACCGCAACCGTGTCACCCGCCTTCACGCTGATTTTTGACTTGGTGTAGGTGTAGTTGGCAATGACAACCGCGCGACGCGTCGCAAAAAAACCTTCGTCGCCGATTGCAGAGAGATCGAAATATTTCTGCGTTTCGATTTCAACACCGAACAAATCAGCCTTTGGTGCGTTCGCGAAGCTGGTGATAACCGAGTTATCATCAAAGCTTGAGAACGACTCGATCGGATTGTCGATACGCTTGAAGAAACCAGCAACTGTGACGCGCTGGTCACGGTCAAAATACCATTCATAGCGCGCTTCAGCATTGTACAACTGGCTATCCGTCAGAAACGGGTTTCCACGGAAAAGACGGTTGGAATCTGTGTCGTAGAAGTTCTGGAAAATCAGTTCGCGGAATTGCGGACGCGCGATGGTTTTCGACGCGCTCATCCGGAACTTCATCTGATCATTCATGTCCCATGTCAGCGTCGCTGCGGGCAACCAATAACTACGATCCAAGCTGGTGGAGGCAAGCGAGGCCGTTGGCGTCGTGAACACCTGAATCGGCACAACGGTCTGTTCCGCGGTTTCGTAACGCACACCAAGATTCAGGCTGATTGCTGGCGTAATGAACGCCTGAATTTGGCCGTAACCAGCGTGGTTCAACAAGCTTGCATCAAAGACCGGGTTTGCTTCGTTGGTATCGATTAACGCGATGTTGTAAAAATCGATAATGCCCGGCTGCAGCAAAAGGTCTGGACGGAATAATGCCGGCGCGATGGGCGTGCCGCCGGGTGCAACAAACTGGAAGTCACGGCGTTCGGTGCGGCGAACCGTGTCCGAATAGGCATAGCCTATCGTCGCGGTAATTTCCGGCGTGACCTTTGCCGACAGATCCACACCACCGGCCCACAGATCTTCATTCAGATAGGAGTAGCTGACTTCGGCGCTTCCCTGTTGACCGTTGTTGAGACGGTTGATGAACAATTGACCATAAGGATCGGACGTGATGTTGCTGCGATAATATTCTAAGCTGATTTCATCCGGCGCTTCACGTTGAGAATTAGCGTAGGCTGCACGGACGCTCAAATTCACGTCAGGTGACAATTTGAATTCACCGACCAGCTGGCTATCGACCAACTGGCGCTCGAACCATGCTGTATCCTGCTGCATCAATGTCGCGGTGGGCGATGTTGTCTGACGGGTGCCAACACCGAGACGCGCTTGTTTCAGCGTGTCGCGAATGAACAGATTGGTCCAACGGATTTTTTGTTCACCCCATTCGATACCGAAGCCAAGCAGGCCGTTCACAACCATACGGTTGTCGGTAATGACTTTCCGGAAATCCAGCTCTTTCTGGCTCAGGTCGAGCGTCGATGCCGTTTGTTGGATCGTGTCGCGGGTACGCCATTTGTTGCTGTAACCCGCGTTGAAGATGATCCCCATAGAGGCGTCATCGCCAATTTCGAAGTTCGTGCCACCGGTAATCGTGGCTGAGCCATTTGGCGGCAGATTCTTGTCACGCTGAACAACGGCATTCCGGCCGGTAATCAGCTGGCTCGCAATAACCTGGGTATCAACGTTACCCGCGCTGATACGTGCGCCGCTGGCAAGATAGGATGCAAGCGCGGGCTTTAGGTCACGGTTACCATTGTCGAAACCACTCCAATCCTGCGAGCTACCATAATATGTGTAGCCCAGTTGATTGGTGGTCTCGCTATTGACGCTCAGATCACCACCGATCGTCAGGAATGTTTCGCGCGGGATCGCTTTGGTAGTCAGGTTGATAACGCCGCCACCAAATTCACCGGGGAAGTTTGCCGAGTAGGTTTTTTGCACAAGCGAAGATGCAATCACGCTTGTGGGGAAAAGATCGAGCGGAACAACGCGCTTCAATGGTTCAGGACTTGGCAGCGGCGATCCGTTGAGCAGTGCGAGCGAATAACGATCGCCAAGGCCACGAACATAGACAAAACCGCTACCAACGACGCTTAGGCCAGTGACACGCGATAGTGCGCCGGCAATATCGCCTTCACCGGTACGTTCAATATCCGCGCTCGACAGCACGGAAACAACTTGCGCCGCGTTCTTGGAAATGTTGCGATCCAGATATCCGCGTACGACGATTTCTTCGCCACCCGGAATAGAGACATCGACATCCTCTTCGACTGGCTCGGCTGCGTCTGCTGGCGTGTCTGCTGGTGCTGCTTCAGCACTCGCTTGTTCGGCCTGTTCTGCTGCGGCGTCTTGCGCCATCAGCATGGAAGGCGAAACGAGCGCCGACGTCCAAAGCAACAGTCTGATTGCCTCCACTGGCTTCAACATTGTAATTCCCTTTTATAAATTCGAAAAAAGGGTGAGGTGCATGCCCGCTTGGCCGCACCTCACCCGATATTATCCGCCAGCTATCAGAATGTTGGCAGTGAGGTGCAAAGACCGGTTACGCTTGTACCCAGATTGGCGGTCGAGCTGTTGCAGGTCCAACCTGCATACCAAAGGTCGTTGGCGTCACGGACAGCACCGATATAGGTTGTTGCATCAAAGTAAGATGCGATGCTGCTGGCGTTGAACGCTGTAACTGCGTTTTCGGTGGCACCATTGATGAACAATGACGTCAAGCTTGGTGTGAACGCGCTATTATTGTTGTTCGTTCCCGAACCAAACACCGCGCTGACTTGCGCCTCTGTCACACCGTTCGAACCAACAAACGCTGGCGATCCGCACTGCATAACAACCGAACGGAATACTGGCGCGCCAGCTTCGTCAATGCTTGCATCTACTGTTGCCGATACGGTTTGTGGACGGCTGATCCGCAGGCATGATGTCGATGGGCTGACAACCACACCGTTAAACATGCTGTAGTCGGTACCACCACGCAGCAACATTGCCGACAGGTTACCGGTGTTGTTGCGCTGGATGAAGGTGAAGTTCGACAGGCGGGTGTTCTGGCGTGGCGTATTGCCATCTTGAGCGTTGTCCGAGTCCGCTTCGATCATCGAGTCACCGGCATTTGGACGCTGTACTGCCAATACATATTGGAAGTTCGCCTTTACGCCGGTGTCCGTGTCGAGGTTGTCATCATCCGCACCGATCGACACGAAATACTTCATGTTGACGTTACCGCCGAAGAATTCTGCGCCATCGTCAGAGCTGTTGAACGACTGGATGTTGTTCAGAACAGTACCGGTGCCGGTGCCGCCCGTGGTCAACGATTGCAGTTCGGAGTTACCGGAAAGAACAAAGCCTGAGTAACGGATTTGGACAAAGCTCAAACGGCCGCTGCTATCGGCGGTGTTCGTACCACCATACAGTGCCGGGTCAACTGCGCCTTCAACCTGGCGCTCGCAAGCGGCAGTGCCTGGTGTTGCTGAAGGTGCTGCGCAATCGGTGATGGGTGCACGACCGTTAAGAACGATACCGCCCCACTGACCAATCGAACTGTCGTTGTTCAGACCGAGGACGTTGTCACGGCTGGTGAAGATGATTGGGAGGGCAGCCGTACCAACCGCATTAATGCGGTTACCGCGGTTAACGTTCAACCATGACACGCCGGTGCCGCCAAAGACGATAACGCCTGGTTCAATGTTCAGCGTGACGACATTATTCGTCGATGAAGGACCTTGGTCCGTACCAACGTCAACACGGCCACCGAGACGATACAAAACGCCTGTAATCTTTGGCAATGTGCTGGTGGTGTTGATGCGCGCTGGCAACGTGCAGACGCGATATGTGCCGGTTGGGCCAGTGATCGTACCGCTGTCGGTCAAGCCTTGCGCATCAGCGATGGTTGGGCAGCCGCCCGCAGGTGAAACTGTCGCAGGTGGCGGCGGTGGCGGCGGTGGCGGCGGAGGTGCAGCCGGGTTGTTGATGGTGATGTTACCACCAGTGCCTGGTGACGCGATATCATCTGCGCCACAGCCGGTGACGAGGGCAGCTGCTGCCGTCGCGTACACGATCCCACGCAATTTTGGGTTTAACATTCTAAATCTCCGCAACAAATAAGACGTGCCCGATATGGGCAAATGCAACGGACCAGAATCGAATCATTATAAGGCCCCACCCGTTGACTATGCGGCGAATAGGGGCGAGCTGTGACATGGTTGTGCTTATAACATTGCACTTAGAAGAATTTTTTATGTCAAAAATATGACAATCGCAGAGGAGGCGGGCCACTAAAACCGACATGTCAAGAAAGGTGTAAGGCGGGCCTCATGACCCGCCTTACATGCGTACTATAAATAATGTATTAAGACGTTAGCCCAAAACGCGTGAAACGAATTTAACGTGTGGCAAGCCGCGGTTGCAAACCGGCATAGGCCTTACGCGCAGCGTCTTTCGAATTCATCACGCGACCGTCGGCGAGTACCAGATCGACGGTCTCACGGCTCTGCATCGCAGCGGCGAACATATTCGAAGCCTCTTCCATACGGCCCAAACGCGCATAGGCACGGCCAAGGTTGAGCAGCTTCGCAGGATCATGCCGGCTCACTTGCGCGCTTGTCAGTATTTGAGAGACCGCCTGCGCATTGTCGCCCTTTACGAGAGCCTCATAGCCAATGGACCCCTTTGGATATGCTGTTTCAACATTCATGGTCGGTTGGGCGTGGGCTGCAAAGCCCATCAAACCAGTTACCAAGGCGCCTGTTAGTAGCAGTTTCATCGGTTTTCTCCTTATCCCTGACGCCAATATTACACTTATATGACATTACTGCAATATATTTGTAATAAAATTGTCATTTTTTCTATGAGCCAAAACTGCGCCTTAAATTCGGTAATATTTCAGACACATAAATTCTATAAAAGTCGCACAATAACCGCATCAAAGTGCCACCACCCTTCCCTAGTTGGGCGCTGCAAACCAATACAGGGATGATTCCAAAATGCGTAAAATTACAGTGATGCTATTAGCCGGAGTCGCTTTCGGATCTGTGCCAGTTATGGCGCAGCAATCGAATGCTCCAACGACCGCCGACACGGAAGAGGCCGAAATCGTCGTGTTCGGCCAAGGCGAGACCCGTCAGGTTCAAGAAGTATCGAGCAAAGAACTTCTGATCCTCGCGCCAGGCACCAGCCCGCTGAAAGCCATTGAAAAGCTGCCAAGCGTCAGCTTTCAATCTGCCGACCCGTTTGGAACATATGAATGGTCAAGCCGGGTCTCGATCCGTGGCTTTAACCAGAACCAGCTGGGCTACACACTCGACGGAATTCCGTTGGGCGATTCAAGCTATGGCAACAACAACGGCCTGCACATTGGCCGCGCAATCATTTCGGAAAACATCGGCGTTACCCGCGTTTCGCAAGGTTCGGGTTCAATTGGTACACAAGCCACGAACAACCTTGGCGGCACGCTCGAGTTTTTCTCGGCTGACCCAAGCGACGGCTTCAGCGTTGATGCGAACCTGACTTATGGTTCGTCCAACACGATGCGCGCATTTGGCCGCATCAACTTTGGAGAAGCGGGCGGCGTTCGTGGATTTCTATCCGGCGTTTACCACAATGCCGACAAGTGGAAGGGCGGCGGTGAACAGCGCAGCATGCACGTAAACGCCAAGGCCATCATTCCAGTGGGTGATGCCGAATTTGACGGATTCTTCTCCTATTCCGACCGCGCTGAGCAGGATTATCAGGATCTCTCGCTCGAGATGATCAATCGCCTCGGCTATGACCATGACAACTATTTCCCTGACTATGCCAAGGCGATTTCAGCGGCTCGTGGTGTATATGTTGCCCCAATCAATAATCTCGACGACAGCTATTATGATGCATCAGGCCTGCGTAAAGATACGCTCGCTTCTTTTGGTCTGACCGCGCCTTTGGCCGATGGCGTGACCTTCAAGATCAAGGCCTATTATCACAACAATACCGGTCAAGGGACATGGGGCACACCATATGTACCAAGTCCAAATGGCGTGCCTATGTCGGCGCGTACAACCGAGTATGACATCCAACGTGGCGGCGTATTCAGCTCGCTGAACGCTGAAGTTGGTGACCACGAAGTGACTGTCGGTGGCTGGTACGAGCATAACGACTTCACGCAAGCGCGTCGTTTTTATGCCTATGAAAGCAACACGACGCCTGGCCTTGATCACACTAAGTTCTTGCGCAACCCGTTCTTCACGCAGTGGCTGTTCGATTTCAACACCGACACGCTGCAATATTATGTGCAGGACAAGATCAGCCTTGGCGATCTGACCATCAACCTTGGTTGGAAGGGTTTCCAGGTCAATAATGAATCCGACCCACGCATACAGGGTTCGTTGGCTGCCGGCAAAATCAAGTCGCAAGACTGGTTCCAACCGCATGCAGGCGTTGCATATAAGCTGACGGAAAAGGCCGAAATCTTCGGCGGTTTCACGCAAGTCACCCGCGCGTTTGTTTCATCAGCCACAAGCGGACCATTCGCAACGACGCAAGCCGGCTTCAACGCCTTGGTCACACGTGGCCTGAAACCAGAGAGCTCGGACACGTTTGAGCTTGGCGCACGTTACAACGACAATGTCTTCAACGGCGTGATCGGTGTATATTATGTCAACTTCCGCAACCGCCTGTTGGGTGTACAAACCGGCGCAGGCATCGTTGGAAACCCTGCCATTCTGCAAAATGTCGGCAGCGTCCGCTCGCTTGGCTTTGAAGCCGCAGGCGATGTACGTCTGGGCGGCGGCATGACCTTGTTCGCTTCATATAGCTACACAGGTGCAACATATCGTGAAAACGTTATCACCCCAACGGCGGTTATTGCCACGAAGGGCAAAGACGTCGTCGACACGCCAAAGCATCTGCTGCGCGGCGAAGTGGCTTATGACAGTGACGCATTCTTCGGACGCGTTGGTGCCAATTACATGAGCAAGCGTTACTTCAACTATTTGAACGATCGCTCGGTACCTGGCCGTGTCCTCGTTGACGCCACAGTGGGTTACCACCTGGATGCGGGGCTCCGTGCACCGCTTGAACTGCAACTGAATGCCACGAACCTGTTCGGCAAAGATTATGTCTCGACCATTGGTTCAAACGGCTTTGGCAATAGCGGTGATAACCAAACCTTGCTAGCGGGTTCACCGCGCCAGATATTTGTAACATTGAAAGCTGGTTTCTGATGAAATCGGCTTTGCTGATTGGCAGCGCGCTCCTTGTGAGCGCG
>DLOZ01000020.1:0-193 GCA_002479765.1 Sphingomonadales bacterium UBA7471
GATTATTGGCAATTCTGGCGCAATACGGACGACCGCGACGTCGGCAAATTCCTGCGCCTTTTCACCGATTTGCCGCTCGACGAGATCGCACGTTTGGAATCGCTTGCAGGCTCCGAAATCAACATCGCCAAGATTGCACTGGCGAACGCCGCGACCGAGTTGTGCCGCGGCGCCGAGGCATCTGCGCTCGCGG
>DLOZ01000020.1:247-40514 GCA_002479765.1 Sphingomonadales bacterium UBA7471
GCGCTCGCGGCTGAAACCGCACGTAAAACCTTTGAAGAAGGAACGTCAGGCGGGGATTTGCCGACGATTGACGTCAACACAGAGATTTCGGTGATTGACGCGTTGGTGGCGCTGAATTTCGTGGCGTCCAAAAAAGAAGCGCGCAGAATGATTCAGGGCGGCGGCGCACGGGTTGCCGACGCGGCTGTAACTGACGAAAATGCGATGATTTCGGCACAATCAGAGCCTGTCAAAATTTCTGCTGGTAAGAAAAAGCACGGCCTCATTCGCTTCGGATAAGCGTATTGGTAGATGTGCGAAGCGTTGCTTTACCAAATCTTTGGAACTTGGCGGTACGGTGATTATCCAACACCAATTACCGCACGAGGCCACACAATATGGGGCAAGCAGTTCCGAACCCTGATCTGGATTTCCGCATCGCGGCCCGTCACCGCGCGAACCACACCGTCATAGCCGAGAGTAAATTGCGCGGCGACACGCACATTCACATCATCAACGTCTCCGCGCATGGCTTCATGATTGACGATAATCCTGGCTTCGAACGTGGCGAACGGGTCGAGCTTCGGTTGCCCGTCATTGGCAGAATCGAGGCACTGGTTATCTGGACGTCTGCCAACCGCGCCGGTTTTCAGTTTGAACGCGTGTTACGCCTGCCCAATTTTCTTGGGCTGCTTGAGATCATCTCGCCAAAGCTCCGCTAACCGCCGCGTAACGTCGCCACACCGGCATCTCGTTCAAACAAATACAACGCCACACGGGCTGCCTGTCCCCGCGGACCATCAAGCCCGCCATCGCGATCCAACAAGAGCCGTGCATCATCAGCGGCAACGCCGATAAGTTCGCGTACCTGCTCTGGCGTGGCAACGCGAAATGGGCTGTCGCCCGATTGACGTGTTCCCAGCAATTCACCGGCGCCGCGCAGCTTGAGGTCTTCCTCGGCGATACGAAAGCCGTCATTGGTTTCGCGCATCAGCGCAAGACGCGCGCGCGCCGTCTCACCAATTTGCGTCGTGCGCACCAGAATACAGACCGATTTCTCTGACCCGCGACCAACGCGGCCACGCAGTTGATGCAATTGCGCGAGGCCGAAACGATCCGCCGCCTCTATCACCATCAGGCTGGCATTAGGGACATCAACGCCGACTTCGATGACCGTCGTCGCCACCAACAACCGTGTTTCACCCGCAACGAAGCGTTCCATTACCGCGTCTTTTTCCGCGCCCCGCATACGCCCGTGCACCAACGCAACCTGCGGTCCAAAACGTAAGCGGAGCATTTCTGCGCGTTGTTCGGCGGCGGCAAGATCGCTCTTGTCGCTTTCTTCGACCAAGGGACAAACCCAAAACGCCTGTTTCCCGGCAGCGAGATGGCGCGCAACGCCGTCAGCCAATTCAGCAAGCCTGTCCTGCGACATGACGCGTGTTTCCACAGGCGTACGACCGGGCGGAAGTTCATCAAGGATCGAGCTGTCCATTTCACCATAGGCCGCAAGCGCGAGGCTGCGCGGGATAGGCGTTGCCGTCATGACCAGCAGATGCGGAACACCCCTGCCCTTGCGCGACAGCATGAGCCGCTGGGAGACGCCGAAACGATGCTGCTCATCAATAACCGCCACCGCAAGCGACTTGTAGGTCACCGCTTCCTGAAAAATCGCATGGGTGCCAACGAGGATGTGGATCGAACCGTCAGCCAGCCCCATCAGCGTTGCTTCGCGCAGGCTGCCTTTCTCGCGGCCCGTTAGGATTGCAATATTCACGGGCATCCCCGCCAACTGCTTTTGAAGGCCGGCATAATGCTGGCGCGCCAGAATTTCGGTTGGCGCCAACATCGCCGCCTGCATCCCCGACTCCACCGCACGCAGCAATGCCATGAGCGCAACCATCGTCTTGCCCGCGCCGACATCGCCCTGAAGCAAGCGCAACATGGGCCGTGATTGCGCCAAGTCCCCCTCAATTTCGGCAATAGCCCGCTGCTGCGCACCCGTGAGCGCAAATGGCAGCTTTAACAGCGAGATTAACGATCCATTACCCGCCACGGGCACGGCGGTACGTTTGTCCATCGCCGCGCGTATAAGCCGCATGGCGAGCTGATTGCTGAACAGTTCATCATAGGCCAGCCTGTCGCGCACGGACTGGTCGTCCCTGCGATGCACAGTTCCCATCGCCGCCGCCCAGCTGGGCCAGTTCCGCCCAGCGACCAAGCTTGGTTCAATCCATTCGGGCAGGTCCGGCACATCCTGCAATGCGGCCCCCGCAAGTTGGCCCATGCGTTTGTTCGTCAGTCCATCCGATAGCGGATAAATCGGCTCGGCAAGGCCCGGTGACGTATCGCTGTCGACGGGAACGACATGATCAGGGTGCACCATTTGCAATTCGTCGCCATAGCGTTCGAGCTTGCCCGAAATGATCCGTTTCTCCCCAACGGGCAGTTGCTTGCGCGCCCATCCACCATTTCGGCCGAAAAAAGTGAGCGTCAGATAGTTTCCGGCGACATCCGCAACGAATATCCGCAACGGTGCGCGGGCGTTGTTGCTGTTGCGGTGGTCCATGACTGTAACGGTGACAATGATGTTGCTGCCGACATCGGAAACATCCAGCACGGAAACCGCTTTGCGATAGGTCCAGTTGGCCGGAAAATGATACAGCACATCCTTCACCCGCTCGAGCCCAAGGCGCTCGAGAGGCTTTGCCAGACCAGGCCCGACGCCCTTCATGGCGCGAACTTCTGCAAATAACGGATTGAGTATATCGGGACGCATGACTACGGCCGCTTATAACCCGCAAATCATTTCACGCCACCAGCATAAAGGATGCGCTACATGGACGCTGACCCATATCGTCGCAAATTGCATTATCGTGCACATCACCGCGGCACGCGCGAAGCGGACGCCATGGTCGGCGGCTTTTTTGACCAATGTTCGGCCAACTGGGGCGAAGCCGAATATGAATGGTTCGAACGTTTGATTGAAGAGGAAGATGTCGACATCATGGCGTGGGCTCTCGGAACCGCACCGCCCGATCCTGCCTTTGCAGGGCCATTGATGGACCAACTGATGCAGCTGAATTTCATCACGCTGCCTGAAGGGCTTAGCACCCAAAAATCATGATTGATTTGCAGCGGATCACAACCAGTCGCAACGCGCTGACGCTCGCGTCGGTGCCGCAGGGTTTTGCGCCGCTTCTGCTTGCTGACCTTACGCGCGCGGCCAAAGCACGCACGCTGTACATAGCGCCTGATGAGGCAGCAATGCGCGCAATTGCAGACGCCGTGCCGTTTTTTGCGCCTGAACTTGAGATATTGATTCTGCCGGGATGGGATTGCCTGCCCTATGATCGCGCATCGCCCTCGGTTGCGGTCACGTCGCAGCGCATGTCGACATTGCAAGCGCTTCAGCAGCCTGCAAAAAAGAAGCAGCTGGTGGTCACCACCATCGGTGCAGTCATCCAAAAATATGTCACACCCTTTCGCATTCGCCAGACAGGTGAACGCTTGGCTGCTGGCCGCGAAATCAGCCGCGAACGGCTTGCGTCATTGCTGCAGTCGAACGGCTATTTCCGCGTCGATACCGTGGCGGACGCAGGCGAATTCGCGATCCGTGGAAGCATTGTCGACCTGTTTCCCGCCGGAAGCGAAGTCGGCCTTCGCCTCGATTTCTTTGGCGACGAAATCGAAAGCATCCGCCGTTTCAATCCGTCTGATCAGCGCAGCATCGACCAAGTCGAACATTTCGATATCTTGCCCGCGGTTGAAGCCCTCATGGACGAAGACGCGATTAAGCGTTTCCGTGTTGGCTATCGCGAACGCTTTGGCGTGACCGCGACGGGCGATCCGCTCTATCAGGCCGTCTCGGAAGGCCGCAGGCTTTCGGGCATGGACCATTGGCTGCCATTGTTTGAAGAGCGCATGGCGACGATCTTTGACCATGTCGGGGCCGACGCGCTTATCATTCGTGACAGTGGCACGATTGCCGCGGGCCAATCGCGGCTGGATTCCATCACCGATTATCACGAAAACCGCGTGAAGGCGCAGGCGGCCGAACCGGGCAGCTATCGCCCCTTGCCGCCCGAGATGCTCTATTTAAGCGGCGGCGAACTCGACCAGCTTTTCGACGACAATGCCGCGCACCTCATCACGCCATTCGCGCAGCCCGATTCCGCCAGCGTCATTGATTTCGGCATAGCCGCAGCGCGCGATTTCGCACCGGAACGCACGCAGAAAGCCAATGTCTACGAAGCCGTCGCCGCGCATCTGAAATCGCTGCACAGCAAAAAGACCAAAACCATCATCGCGAGCTATTCCATTGGCGCACGCGAGCGGTTGAAGGGTTTGCTGACCGATCATGGCGCGCCGTCCATCGTCGATGCGGACAGTTGGCAGCAAGCATTGGGCGTGGCCGCAGGGCGGACGGCAATGGTTGTGTTGCCACTGGACCACGGCTTTTCAACGCCGGACGTAGTCGTATTAAGCGAACAGGACATGCTGGGCGACCGGCTGGTGCGCCGGCAAAAGCGCCGTAAATCCGCCGATGCCTTCATGGCCGAACTTGCCGCGCTGACCCCCGGCGATCTCGTGGTGCATCAGGACCATGGTATTGGCCGATATGAGGGCCTGATTTCGATACCCGTGGGCAACAGTCCCCACGATTGCGTTGCCCTGACTTATTCGGGCGGAGACAAGCTTTATGTCCCCGTGGAGAATTTCGACGTTCTGTCACGTTATGGCTCCGACAGCGAGCATGTGTCGCTCGACAAGCTGGGTGGTGAGGCATGGCAGCGGCGCAAGTCGAAGCTGAAAGAACGCATCCGCGCAATTGCGGGTGAATTGCTTAAAACCGCTGCCGAACGCGCGCTTCGCCCGGGTTCGATCATTGAAGTCGATGGCCCCGCTTATGCCGGCTTTGTCGACCGTTTCCCTTATGAGGAAACCGAAGATCAGCTGCGGGTGATTGAAGAGGTCCTTCAGGATTTGTCCGCAGGCAAACCCATGGACCGGCTCGTGTGCGGCGATGTCGGGTTTGGAAAAACCGAAGTCGCGATGCGCGCGGCGTTTGCAGCGGCGATGGCGGGGCTTCAGGTCGCGGTGATTGCGCCGACGACATTGCTGGCGCGGCAGCATTATTCGAATTTCGCCGAACGTTTCCGTGACCTGCCGTTAAAGCTCGGCCGGCTGTCACGCCTCGTGCCCACCGCCGAAGCCACACAAACGCGTGAAGCCTTGGCGGATGGCACTTTGGATATCGTGGTGGGAACGCATGCCGTTCTTGCAAAGTCGCTCGCGTTCAAACGGCTTGGCCTTGTCATCGTTGACGAAGAACAACGGTTCGGCGTCAACCATAAGGAGCAATTGAAAGCGCTGAAGACCGACGTGCATATGCTGACGCTGACGGCGACACCGATCCCGCGCACGCTGCAAATGGCGATGTCGGGCTTGCGCGAGCTGTCCGTCATTCAGACGCCCCCTGTCGACCGTCTGGCGGTGCGTACCTATGTTATGCCATGGGACCCCGTGGTGCTGCGCGAAGCGTTGCTGCGCGAACATTATCGCGGCGGGCAAAGCTTCTTTGTCGTGCCACGCATAACCGACCTTACCGAGATTGAGGAATATCTGCGGACCGAAGTGCCTGAAGTGAAATATGTCACCGCGCACGGGCAAATGTCACCGACGCAGGTCGAAGAGCGCATGAGCGCATTCTATGAAAAGCGCTACGACGTCCTTCTATCGACGACGATTGTCGAAAGCGGGCTTGACATACCGAGCGCGAATACCTTGATCATCCACCGCGCCGACCGCTTTGGCCTTGCCCAATTATATCAGCTGCGCGGTCGCGTCGGGCGTTCGAAAACCCGCGCTTATGCCTATCTGACGCATGAACCGAATCGCGTACTGACCGAAACGGCTGAAAAGCGTCTCAAGGTGCTTGGTGATCTCGATAGCCTTGGCGCCGGGTTCCAGCTTGCGAGCCACGATCTCGACATTCGCGGTGCGGGTAACTTGGTGGGCGATGAACAGTCCGGCCATATCAAAGAGGTCGGCTTTGAATTGTACCAATCGATGCTGGAAGAGGCGATTTTGGAAGCGCGTGCGGGCGCGCATGGCCTCGCGAAACCGCGTGGCAGCTTCTCGCCGCAAATCACCATCGATGCGCCAATCCTCATTCCCGAAGATTATGTACCCGATCTGTCGGTCCGTATGGCGCTCTATCGCCGTTTGAACGATCTCGAAGAAGGTCAGGACGTCGAAGGTTTTGCCGCGGAAATGACGGATCGCTTCGGCCCGATACCGGAGCCAACGCAGAACCTGCTCAAGCTTATCCAGATCAAGCAAAACGCGCTCGTTGCGCAGGTCGCAAAAATTGAGGTTGGCGCGCGTGGTACGTTGGTCAGTTTCCATCAGGACACACCGCCCAATGTCACAGGGTTGTTGGCCTATGTCGACAAATTGGGCGAGACCGCAAAGCTGCGTCCGGACAGCAAGTTGGTTATCAACCGCATATGGGGCGACCCCGCAGCGCGGCTCAACGGCTGTTTGCAGCTCTCGCGTGGCCTTGCAAATCTTGCCCGCCGGCATGGTTCCCCTCCGCGCCCATAGCAGCGAAAAACTTTCCGAACCCTTTCGGCAAATTAATTCAGCTTGGTAGCGCAAGCATTTCCGCTTACATCGCAAGAATGATCGACGGATTTGGACGCAGTATCGACTATTTACGGATATCGGTGACCGACCGTTGCAATTTCCGTTGCACATATTGCATGCCCGAAATGCAGAGCTTTTTGCCGCATCCCGATTTGCTAAACTACGACGAAATCACGACGCTGGTTAATCGGTTTATAGACCATGGTATTCGCAAAATTCGTTTAACTGGGGGCGAACCGCTGGTGCGCCGTGACATTGCCGTTCTGATCAACGCCCTTGGGCAGCATGTGAAAAGCGGCGCGCTTGAAGAGTTGACGATGACGACCAACGGCAGCCGGTTGGAACAATTCGCGCCCATTCTTGCCAGCGCGGGCATGAAGCGTATCAATGTAAGCCTGGATACGCTCGACCCGGATCAGTTTAAGACGATCAGCCGGGGGGGAGACCTCGACACGGTATTGAAGGGCATTCACGCGGCCAAGGCCAATGGCCTCGCCATCAAAATCAACATGGTTGCCTTAAAAGGCGAAAATGAAGACGCGCTGATGCCCATGATGGCGTTTTGCGCGGAGCATGGCTTTGACCTCACACTGATTGAAACAATGCCGCTTGGGACCGGCGTATCGGAACGCGAGGCGCAATATATCTCGCTCGACGCCTTCACCGCGCCCATCCGCCAACATTATGACCTGCATCCGCTGGCGCATAAAAGCGCTGGACCTGCCCGATACTGGCGCGTGGATCCATTGGGTCTGCGCCTGGGCCTTATCACGCCAATGAGCCAGAATTTCTGCGACCATTGCAATCGCATCCGCCTTACTACCGATGGTAAAATTTATATGTGCCTTGGGTCGGAACTGCATGTCGATTTGCGCAAAGCATTGCGCGAAGGGGTGCCTTCCGACGTCGACCATTTGCTTCAGACGGCTTTGCGGCTTAAACCCCAACGCCATGAATTCGAAAACCAATTCGCACAGCCTGACTTAAGGTTGAAGCGACATATGAATGCAACAGGTGGATGACCCAATATACGCAACTTGCGATAATATCGTCAGCGACGCCGCAGGCGCGCGAGGCCGAAGCACAGCTTCGAGCCGTCCATGAATTTGTCCCGCTGGATAATGCCGACGCCGTAATCGTCTTGGGCGGCGATGGCCACATGCTGCAGGTTTTGCATCAATTGTTGGAAAGCCGCCGCGACATTCCGGCCTACGGCATGAACTTGGGCACAATTGGCTTTCTGATGAACAGCTGGGATCTGCAAGACTTGCATGCGCGGCTGCAGCGCGCAAAGTCCTTCTCGGTTCGTCCCCTGACGGCAGATATTACAACCGTCAGCGGTCAGAAGTTCACATTACCCGCGATCAACGAAGTGTCGTTGCTGCGTGAAACGCGGCAAGCGGCCAAGCTGGAGATTTCTGTTAATGGCCGGGCGGTGATCCCTGAACTTATCAGTGACGGCATATTGGTATCCACGCCCGCTGGTTCGACCGCCTATAATCTGTCCGCAAACGGCCCCATCTTGCCGCTCGATTCGTCTTTGCTGGCGCTGACGCCCATCAGCCCCTTTCGGCCCCGCCGTTGGAAAGGTGCCATTCTTCCGGACCGCTATGTCATCAAAATCAACATTTTGGAGGCGAGCAAACGCCCGGTCAGCGCAGTTGCCGACCAGCGCGAGATCCGCGACATTGCGCAAGTAGAAGTGGCGTTAGACCGCAATCGATCACTCACGCTTTTGTTCGATCCCGAACATGCACTGGATGATCGCATTGCCATGGAACAATTTATTGTCTGAACTGGCAATGGGCGCTTGCCAAATGCGAAAAAGCGCTGCTATAGGCGCGCCTCTGCCCGAGCATATCGGGCTGTTCCCTGGTAGCTCAGTGGTAGAGCAGTTGACTGTTAATCAATTGGTCGGGGGTTCGAATCCCTCCCGGGGAGCCATTTTTGCCTGTTACGGCAATGAATAACATGTATGTTATTCGGTATCCATTGCCCTGCACCCAGTTTCAATACGCTTTCGGCCGGGCCGTTTAATCTGGTGTGTTGAACGCTACATTTTCATAGGTTAGGGCTTGAACATGACATACACATTATGGGGCTCAGCCCATTCTCTCTACACGGGCAAAGCGCGATCCTATCTCGTCAAAAAGGGCCTGCCTTTTCGCGAGCGCTATCCATCTGATCCCGAGTTTGCCAGCAGGATACTGCCTGCGGTCGGTCATTTTGTTGTACCCGTGCTCGAAACGGACAATGGCGAGATTATCCAGGACAGTGGCGATATTATAGACTTTCTGGAGCAGCGCCATGCTGAGCCACCGCTCGAGCCCCAATCGCCAGTGCAGCAGTGGGTGTCGTTGATTTTTGATGCCTTTGGTTCGGAATATCTGCTGCCGCTGGCGATGCACTATCGCTGGTCCTACCGCGATGAGCAGGAGACATTTTTGCGTGCAGAATTCGGGCGCGCAACGGTCGCTGGAACGGATCGCTCCGCACGGCGCGAATCTGCAGCACGGACGATGGAATTTTTTGCCGGTTTCTTAGCCAATCTTGGTGTCTTTCCTGAGGTCATCGCTGCGATGGAAGATTCCTATCTGGCGCTGATCGACGCGCTGGATAACCATTTTCAGCATCATCCTTATTTGCTGGGCGGCAGGCCGTGCCGCGGGGACTTTGGCATGATGGCGCCCTTGTTCGCGCATCTCGGCCGCGATCCTGTTCCAGCCATGCTGATGAAGACAAAGGCGCCCAACCTGTTCCGCTGGACGGAACGGATGAACGCTGTGCCCATCAGCGACGGAGAATATCCAGGCTATGGTGAGGACTATTGCGGCCAGGACACCGTTCCCGAAACGCTCATCGCCGTGCTCAAAATTGTCTTTGCCGACTGGACACCCGGATTGAAAGCCGATGCCGACTGCTTCAATGCATGGGCGGCGCACAAGAAAGCTGGCGATGTGGTCTCGAAATCGGGAGAGCCACAAATTCACCCCAATGTCGGGAAAGTGGAATATCCTTGGCGCGGCGTGACGATGAAGCGGGGCAGCGCGCCACATATGCTCTGGATGTTCGCCAGAGCACAAGAGCTGGCCGCGAACAGCGCAGGTGAAGCAGGCGAACGATTGAGTGCGCTCATTGGACAAGTCGAGGGCCAAGAAGCGATGGAAGTCAGCCTTGCCAAGCGGATCATGCGCGATAAAAATATGCTGGTTCTTGCCTGATACTCTTTACTGTTCAAGGCGAGGCTGTGCCAAAGTGACCGTTAGTATTCTGTAGGTCCGCTCGCGCTTAATGTTACGAAAGCCCCTGCGCCTGCCAAAGCAGCCGCAGCGCGGCGTAGCCGACCAATATCGCGGTAAATGTGCGCAGAAGCCGCGGCGACAAATAGCGCATTCCGAATATGCTTCCGATCTGCCCACCGACCAACACGGCAGCGAGTAACACGCCATATTCCATCGCGGGCACCGCAAGCGACTGTGCCCCTGCCTTTATGACCTGCCCAGCCAAACCGGCGGCCGAATTAATCAAGATATAGAGCGAAGCAAAGGCGGCGATGCGCCGCGCCTCTGCCCAGCGGATAAGGTGCAGTATCGGCGCCATGAATATTCCTCCGCCAATCCCGGATAGACCAGCCAGCAGACCAACGCCGCCAGAAATCGCCAAAAGCAATGGCTTGGGCAACGTGCGTGCCGACAGCTTTTCAGGCTGAAGCAGCAGGGCAATGGCAGATGCAAATAATGCCACGCCCAATATCGTGAGGAAAATCCATTGCTTCAGCGGTACAAGCCCGCCCAGAAACGCGAGTGGCGCGGACACCAGCAACAATGGCATGACTTGCGGCCAAGACACCAGCCCGGCGCGTATGAAGCGGATGCTACCGCCTGTCACCACAATGATATTGCATAGCAAGGCGATGACCGGGATTAGCCGATAATCAACGCCCCATAGCGCCAGCAGCGCTGTATAGGTTGATCCCCCGCCAAAGCCGACCGAGGCATACACAAAAGCCACGAGAGCGAAGAGCCCAGTCAACCAGATCATCCTCGCCCTCCCCGTTCAACGCTTTTAATAAGCGCCGTGACAGTGCTTATATTTTTGCCCGGAACCACAAGGGCATGGGTCGTTACGGCGCAAGTCCGGATTGCCGGCAAACGGATCGTTTGTACCCGATGCGACGGCTGGGCGTGGGATCGTCGTCGTGACAAAGCCAAGTGAACCAGCATCGATGTCATTGCTGTCATCTTCACCCGTGAACGGATCGATATGTGTCGTCAGGAAATCCGGCAATTCAGGTAGTTGAGGCGGAACAATCTCTTCTTCTGCGCGGAAGTCGTTGGTGGCGATTGTCTTGGTCACGCCTTCACGAATGGCACCCAACATGCGTTCAAACAGGCCAAATGCTTCCTGCTTATATTCATTGACCGGATTCTTCTGCGCATAAGCGCGCAAGTAAATAACCTGACGCAGAGCATCCAAAGTTGACAAATGCTCTTTCCAATGATGGTCGAGCGTTTGCAGCAAAATACTCTTTTCCACCTGACGCCATAAAGTTTGGTCAAGATCAGCGCCCTTTGCCTTAAACCGGGCGGTCGCCAGGTCAGCAATTCGGGTTTCAATGATTTCGGGCTCAAGGCCGTCTTCTTGCAACCAGCTATCGATGTCCGGAGCAAGCCCCAGAACTTGCGCACATTGCTGCTTCAGTCCATCCACATCCCATTGCTCGGGATAGGTGCCTTCTGGGCAGTGATCACCAACCAGATTGTTGACCGTGTCGTTGAGCATATCCTCAATGATATCGTCGACGGCTTCGGCGTCCATAATTTCGCTGCGCTGGTCGTAAATAACCTTGCGCTGGTCGTTCATGACGTCGTCATATTCCACCAACTGCTTGCGGATATCGTAGTTCCGGGCTTCGACCTTGCGTTGTGCGGTTTCAATGGCTTTTGACAACCATTTGCCGCCGATGGCCTCTCCGTCTTCCAGACTGGAATTCATCATGCGCGAGAATAATGTTTCGGAACCGAATATGCGCAGAAGATCATCGTCGAGCGACAAATAGAAGCGCGAGAGACCGGGGTCACCCTGGCGGCCTGAACGGCCACGCAGCTGGTTATCGATACGACGGCTTTCATGCCGTTCGGTCGCCAGAACAAACAATCCGCCCGCTTCGACAACCTTGGCTTTTTCAGCAGCGATTTCGGCTTTTAATGCTTCAATTGCGGCATCGCGCTCGGGGCCTTCGGGTACATCACCCAATTCGTCTTCCAAACGGAATTCAAAGTTCCCGCCCAGCTGAATATCAGTGCCGCGTCCAGCCATGTTGGTGGCAATGGTTACGCTGCCGAAACGACCGGCTTGCGCCACAATACGCGCTTCGCTTTCGTGGAAACGCGCATTCAGAACGCTGTGCTTCACATTTTCCTTTTCCAGGAACTCGGAGAGCAATTCGGATTTTTCAATGGAAACAGTACCAACCAAAACGGGCTGGCCCCGCTCATTTGCTTCGCGAATCGTCTTGGCGATGGCCCCAAATTTGTCCTGCGTATTTTTGTAGAACTGGTCGTCTTCATCAATACGCTGCACGGGCAAGTTGGTGGGAATTTCGACGACGTTCAGCTTGTAAATTTCGTGGAATTCACCAGCTTCGGTCGCCGCGGTTCCGGTCATGCCCGACAATTTGGGATACATGCGGAAATAATTCTGGAAGGTGATCGTTGCGAGCGTCTGGTTTTCTGGTTCAATGTCGACGCCTTCTTTCGCTTCGACTGCCTGATGCAGGCCATTTGACCAGCGACGTCCATCCATCATGCGACCGGTGAATTCGTCGATGATGACGACTTTGCCGTCTTTGACAATGTAATCAATGTCGCGCTTAAACATCACATTGGCTTTGAGCGCCTGATCCAGATGGTGCACAACCAAGGTGTTTTCATAATCATACAAGTTAGTGCCAGTCAGCAAACCTGCGTCCTCAAGCAAGCGTTCTGCCTTTTCGGTGCCCTCTTCGGTCAACGTGACATTGCGGCTCTTTTCGTCTTTTTCATAATCACTGTCGTCGAGTTGAAGGACAACCGCATGCACCTGCATATATAATTCTGATTTATCATCGGTTGGGCCCGAAATAATCAGCGGCGTCCGTGCTTCATCGACCAGGATCGAATCCACTTCGTCGACAATCGCAAAGTTAAATGGACGCTGTACCATTTGTGCGCGTTCATATTTCATATTGTCGCGCAGATAGTCGAAACCAAGCTCGTTGTTGGTCGCATAGGTGATATCACAGGCATAAGCGGCACGGCGCTCATGCTCGGGAATGTTCGGAACAACGACACCCGTGGTCAACCCAAGAAAGCCGTAAATCTTGCTCATCCATTCGGCGTCACGGCGCGCAAGATAGTCGTTCACGGTTACAACATGGACACCCTTGCCTTCGATCGCGTTCAGATAGCACGCCAAAGTCTCGGTCAGTGTCTTGCCTTCACCCGTGCGCATTTCGGCAATTTCGCCGCGATGGAGAACGATACCGCCGACCATCTGCACATCGAAATGGCGCATACCCATGACACGCTTCGACGCCTCACGTACCGTCGCAAATGCTTCGGGCAAAATATCATCAAGCGTTTCGCCGGCAGTCAGGCGGTCACGGAAAATCTGGGTCTGCCCCTTCAACCGCTCATCATCCATGGCCGAAATTTCGTCTTCGAGCGCGTTGATCTTGTCGACGATCTTCATGATCGATTTGACGTAACGGTCGTTAGACGAACCGAAAATGGCTTTGGCAATTCCGCCGAGCATAACTAATTCCTTTGAATTCATGGGGGAGACGCGCGCAAGTTGGCGCGAAATAGGGTATAAAAAAGGTGCACCGCAACGGGTGCAAAAGCCCTACCCTAAAATAATATCATGCCGATAAACCGGTGTGTCGGGTGCCAATGCAACGAACGCGATGCTGCCTTCGACGGGCATCAAATGCACGCGCGCAGTCGGCGTCGCATGCACCGGCTGCTCAAACGCTTTATCAGCTTCCTGTGCCGAAGTGGTGACGTAAGCCTGAACTGCGGCCGAATCCACTGACATGGACGACGAAGAAACGGGGCGCGCAGCCTCCGCAGCGGAAAACCCGCTCAACATCGCCAGTAAGTAAATCAATATGCGCATATATGGCCCTGTTCGGTGCTGTGGCGGATATAGTTAGCCGCAGCGGCAAAGTCCACACCGAAGGCGCGCCGTTTACTCACTGGCTGCGCTGGTCTTAAGGTCTTCATGCTCCAGTGACATCTGGAACGTGATGCGTTTGGCCTGTGGCTTGCCGTCACTATCCAGAAACGGGGCGACATCACGGGTTCCACTAACAGTGCAAGCGAATGAAACCGGCGAAGGCAACGTAGGTTTTTCGGCGTTTGTTTCGGCCACAATTGATGCTAGCGCCAGCACCAAATAAAAAAACATGTCTTTGTTCTCCCCGATCTCACGGGGGTTTAGCAAAAGGTTTCTTAAGTGTTAGTAAAATCACCGCTCGCAAAACCATTTCCCATCATGCCTGAAATCGCGGGTGCAACGCCCCGTGTGGCGCGGGCTGGGTATAAGGATTGGGGTCGCTGCGACTTAAGCTATATCGCGCTGGACGAAGGCACAACGGTCGCTGGCGTCACAACACAAAATATATGCTGCTCTGCCGAAGTCGACCTTTGCCGCGCCAATTTGGCGCATGGCCGCGCGCGGGCTTTGGTGGTGAATGCCGGAAACAGCAATGCCTTTACCGGACAGCGCGGCAAGGACGCAGTAGATGCAATTACCGCGCAAGTTGCAGGTCATCTGAACTGCGATGCTTCGGAAATTTTCGTTTCGTCCACGGGTGTTATCGGCGTTCCCCTGCCCATCGACAAAGCGGTGTCTGGATTGACCGCAGTCTTTGATGCGGCACCGTGCACTTGGGAAGACGTGACGCACACGATTGGCACCACCGACACCTTTGCCAAAGGCGCGACCGCAAGCGCAATGGTCGATGGCCGCAAAGTGCAGCTCGTGGGCATCATCAAGGGTTCAGGCATGATCGCGCCCGACATGGCAACGATGCTTGGCTATATTTTCACCGACGCCGTTGTCGACGCCGCTTTTTTGCAGCAGATGTTATCGGCTTCCAACAAAACCAGTTTCAGCTGTATCACCGTCGATAGCGACACATCGACCAGCGATACTGTGTTGGCATTTGCGACGGGGAAAGCAGGCAATACGCCACTTACGTCTTATGACGATGCTGGCGCGGACGCGTTTGCTGCGGCGCTGAATGACATCTGCCGTCAACTCGCGCATCTCGTTGTCCGCGATGGCGAAGGTGCGCAGAAGTTTATCGAAATCAATGTGTCCGGCGCGGCGAATGATGACAGCGCGCGGCGGATCGGCTTGGCCATTGCCAACTCGCCCTTGGTCAAAACCGCGATTGCCGGTGAAGATGCCAATTGGGGCCGCGTCGTCATGGCCGTTGGCAAAGCAGGAGAGCCTGCAAACCGCGACAGCCTATCCATCAGTTTTGGGGCAACACAAGTTGCGCGCAATGGCTTAGCGGTCGCCGGATATGATGAAGCACCGGTGGCGCAACATCTCAAGCAGAATGAAATTCAAATCGGCGTTGATCTTGGTATCGGGGCCGGGCGTGCAACGGTCTGGACCTGCGACCTCACCCACGGCTACATAAGCATCAACGCCGATTATCGCAGTTAAAGCGCGGCTTCCAACCAGCTTTTCAGATGAGCCTTTGGCGCAGCGCCGACTTTCGTGTCCGCAATTTCGCCGCCTTTGAACAGGATCATCGTTGGGATGCCGCGCACGCCATATTTTGCTGGCGTATCGGGGTGATCGTCAATGTTCAGCTTCACGATCTCGACCTGACCAGCCAGTTCTTCGCTGATTTCTTCAAGGCTTGGGCCAATCATTTTGCATGGACCACACCATTCGGCCCAAAAATCGACCAATACGGGTTTGCCCGATGCCAGTACTTCTGATGCGAAATCATTATCGCCTACGGATTTGGTAGCCATGTTTGTCTCCTTTGTTGCCACCCATGTATGCCCACTGCCAAATGCTGACAAGCGCCAAGGCAGATAGTTTTTGTTCTGCCGTCAAGAGGTAGGATAATAAGGCGCCAATATCTCGTCCGAAAGCGTTATAAACCGGGGTGCGTGCGTAAACAGCAAAGCGACCTCAATCTTGCAATCCGGGAAAATCGTCCGCAGCGCCGCGCGATAATGTGCCATTTGGCGCACATGCGGAACGGGAACGCTATGTGCATCGCCGGGAACGCTTCGACCCGTTTTGAAATCAACCGCGCGCACCAATCCCGGTTCGACGAGCAGCCGGTCAATACGGCCATTGATCACGGTTTCGCCCACAACAGCCACAAGCGGGACCTCAGCGCGCGCTAGCGGACCGAAAAAGGCCGCCCAGGCCGGATCGCTGATAACCCCGTTCACTTCGGCCAACAATTGGGCCGGGTCGATATCATCGTTTCGTGCCTGAACTGCCAGCCATTGCTCCGCAGTTTTGAGCGACTCGCTATCCGTGATGCGTTCAAACAAAGCGTGGATCAGCTTCCCGCGATTGGCGGCTTTGCGCATCGCAGCGTTTGCAGGGGCATCGCCATAATCGTCATCGTCAAGCCGCGATGGCACCAAAGGACGCGGTGGGCGTTGCTCAATAGGCGCAGGGGCGAATAGCCATTCGGGGCTGGCTGGCCGAGCTACCGTCGGCGATTGCTTTTTCGCAGACGTTACCGGCGCCACCATCGACGCGCCTTCCGCGCCCACATGGCGCATCACCCTGCCCCAGCGCATGTCGTCTTCCCAAATGCAACCGAGCGCCCTCATGCCTTTTTCAATCGCGGCGCACCAGCTTTCGGCAGGTGCCTCGCCCTTGCGGCTAATGCCCAACGACCCCGCCATAATCAGCCGCTCCTCCGCGCGCGTGATGGCCACATATAATAACCGCTTATGCTCCTGCAGTTCGCGGGTTTTCTGCATCTCGACAATGTCTTGCAAACGGCCTGACTGCTCGCTTTTGCGAATGGGCAGCAACGGCGTACGTTGTCCCTCGTCCATCAACAGCTCAACCGACTGATCGGGCTTTTTTGTTGGATCAGACGTAATGTCCGCCAAAATGACCACGGGTGCTTGCAAGCCCTTGGCACCATGAACGGTCATGACGCGGACTTCCTTGGTGCTGTTGTCACTTTCGCGTTTGATTTCAATTTCGCCGCGGTCGAACCACGCCATAAACTTTTGCAGGCCGCCGCCATGCTGTTGTTCGAACTGAAGTGCCGAATTCAACATTTCTTCGATAGGAACCAAAACCTCGCGTCCCAAACGCGCGGTAAATTTGCGCCGCGCGCCAATGGGTCCGGACAAAATTTGCTCGAGGAAATGATACACGGTCGTGAAATCAGCCGCAGCCAGCATATCGCGCAACGGCGCAAGATCATCCGCAAGTTCGGGTTTCCCGCGGATATGCTGCCACAGGCTGCCCTCGCGATCGCCGACATAGCCGTGCGTCAGCAACTGATCCTGCGTCCACCCGATGATGGGTGAAACCAGCAAGCACGCAAGGCTCAGGTCATCATTTGGCTGAAGCACAAATTTGATTGCCGCCAGCAGGTCTTGCACCACCAACGGCTGCAACAGCTTCAGCCTGTCGATGCCCGCCACCGCAACGTTGCGTTCGTGCAATTGCGCGACCAGCAACGACGCCATGTCACCGCGGCTGCGCAGCAGGAACATGATGTCGCCCGGCTCCAAATGACGCCCCTGGCTTTCCAACCAAGGCTTCTCGTCAATGAGTGCCTTCGCATGATCGGCCAATCGTTCGGCCAGTGCGCGCTTTTCGTCGCTGAACCAGTCTTCTTCCTCATCCGACGAATCGCTATCGTTCGCGGCGTTCGGCTTTGCGGATATGGGCTGCAAAAGCTCGACCATGCCGATGTCCGGTTTTTCGCTGTAATGCGGGTCAATGATATCGTTGATGCCAAAATCGGCAGAACCAGACTCGTCGATCACCGCGTTTACAAAATCGAGTATCGGCGCGGTCGAACGGAAACTGCGCGACAAGGTAAGCCGTTTCAGTTCGCTGCCGGCGGCATCAATGCGGTCGGCAAAATAGCGGCCAGCTTCCTCATATTGTTCAGGCGCGGTTCCCTGAAATCCGTATATCGCTTGTTTGAAATCGCCGACGGAAAACAGCGTGCGGGTCTTTTCGGGGTTGGCACCCATGCCGCTGTAAAAATCGTCACTCAGCGCACTGATGATATCCCATTGCGCTTTGTTGGTGTCCTGCGCCTCATCCACCAAGATATGGTCTATCTGCTTGTCGAGTTTAAACCGGACCCATTGCGCCATTTGGCCATGCTGCAAAAGTTCGGCGGTGCGCCGGATCATATCGTCAAAATCAACCGCGCCGATGGCATGTTTGGCGCGACTATATTGCGCCGCAAATTCCTTGCCAATGCACAATGCGCGCGCCAGCCGGTCGGCATATTGCGCGCGTGTCACTTCGCCCAATAGTTGGTTGGTCCAGTTGAACATTTCGAGCGCGTGTTCGGCATAGACCTCCGTTGTCGGTGTATGTCCGCTCGTCGAAATCTGGGGATCACCCTTGGCCGTTGACCAACAGCGATGCAGATCGAGCAAGAGCGCCGCGCGTTCGGTTGGTGTTCGCGATAGCCAATCCTGAAGGACTGCCGCACGTTTGCCGCCGCGGCTATCTGCCTTGTTATTGCCCCACAAAAGGTTGGCATCGATGACCGCCTGCAATGTCGCACGTGGAATGCGCGCATCGGCAAAGGCGTCTTCCAGCATATCCTCAACAGGGCCATCGAAATGTACGCCTGCCAGTCGCCGTGCCCAGACCACCGCGCCGGCATCATTGGGAATCATGGTCATGACATCCGGCGACGCCGCCGCCCGATGCAGGAACCGCAGGGCAGCGTCCTCACCCATATCAAGCGAAAGTTCCTGCAGGTCCGTGACCATTTTCGTATCGCCGCGCGCTTCGGCTTCAAGCACGAGATTTACCAATGCTTCGCGCAACAATTCTTGCTGCTCGCGCCCTTCAATCGGTTTGAATCCCGGAACCAATCCGGCTTCTTCGGGGAAGCTGCCCAGCAACGACTGGCAGAAACTATGGATCGTCAGTATTTGCAGGCCGCCGCCCGGCGCGTCCAACACCTTTGCAAAAAGCTGGCGTGCACGTTTTCGGGCATCCGGTCCCGCGTTCGCGCCGATGGCTTCAAGGTCATGAAACAGTGCTTTATCTTCGCGCTGCACCCAAGACGCCAAAAGCTCATTAATTCGGTCCGCCATTTCGGACGCGCCCGCCTTTGTGAAGGTGATGCACAACAGATTTTCAGGTTCGACGTCGCTTTCCAACAGCAACCGGATCACACGCGCGGTTAAAACCTGCGTTTTGCCCGTTCCGGCAGAGGCACTCAGCCAGATATTATCGCCGGGGATGACGGCGCTGCGCTGGGCCGGAATGAGTGGTTTCAGCGTGGACGATTCAGAGGTCATGCCTGTTCCTCCGAAATCGACTGTCGGCCGTTCCATTCCTGCAACCGCATCAATTGGTCATAGTCACCAAAATGCGCAAATTCAGGATGCAGTTTGGCGGTGAAGGGCGCGTCGCCCAAAATCCATTGCGCAATAGCCTCTTCGGCTTGCGCGACGGCAAAAGCCACGAAGTCGGTACTTGCAGGCTTGTTATCGCTCGGCCGCGTGCTCGTCGGGACTGCGATGTAACCAAAGTCTTTGTCTTTGTTTTTCGCAAGGCTCCAATATTCAAATTTGGTCGCGTGGCCCGCCACACCTTTGATCGCCATCTGCTCGGCCATATAGCCGATGAGGCCAAGCTGGAGCGCAAAGCCTGCGTTCACTTGCTTGGTCGATGGCGGCATGCCCGTCTTATAGTCAACGATCACCAGACTGCCGTCCGCAAGCCTGTCGATCCGGTCGACGCGGCCGTTCACGGTTATGCCCATGATGTCGACCTTGCCGGGTTGTTCGGCCACTGCGACAACGCGGCCATGGTCATGCATCTGCCTTTTGGTTTCTTCAGCCACCCAGCGCAGGCCAGCGGCAATGCGTGGTTGCCACAATGCGCGTAACAACGGATCCGTTGCCTCTTGTGCCAGCAAGTCATCGACACGCTGCACGAGCTTATCGACGGCACAATTGTCTTGTTTGAACCACTGTTCCAACACATCATGCACCAACGATCCGCGCCATGCGAAGCTCGGTTCGGCATCGACCTTTTCCAACACACGCAGGCCGAGAATGCGTTTCGCGTAAAATGAATAGGGGTCGGACTTCAGCTGATCGAAATCGGTGACGGACAGACTAACCAACCGCTGCTGGGCCGAGGGGCGTGGCAATGGCCGGCTTTCAAACGGCACCTTATGGGCGGGTTCATCCAGCTGCGCTGCCAGCGCAAGAGACTGCTGATCCCGTTCCAGCTTGTCCGCCGTCAGCGCCTTTATCCGCAGCAGAAAGCGCGAGGCAACGGTTGGCCCGCCACGGTCACGCCGCGCACGCGTTAACAGCACTTCGCGACCGCCCAATGCGGTCGCAAGATCATGCGCCGACAATCCGATATTCCGGTCCAAGGTTGGCAGTTTCAAATGCCGCCGGATAGCGGGCGCCAACCAAGGGTCAGGCTGCGCTATTTGCGGCCATGTCCCCTCATTCAACCCCGAACAGATGATAAGGTCCGCCTGCTGCAATCGTGCTTCCAGCAGACCGTAAATGGCAACGCGCGGATGCCCGCCATATGGGGGTCGCACCACAGCGCAGGAGAAGATTTCGTTAAACGTCGCCGCCAACCCCGTGGCATCGATACGGCCAAGCGTCGACAGGTCGCCTCCGCTGACTTCTTCCCACATCCGCCCAAGTTCGCGGCCACTTGCTCCGCGCCACACAGCGCCATCGGTCAAATTCGTCGCAACGTCGCGCAGTGCATCGATAATAAAGCTAAAGGGTTGCCCGTCGACATTTTCGAGCGGTGCAAGGATTTGAACAAAGCCCTGCCACCATTCAACCAGCTTTGGTTTCACGTTGCGGGTATTTTCCAACCGCCGGGTGATGGCACCCAGCCCGACGCCGTTGGCGGTTCCCCGCAATTCGAGATCTAACAGCCGCACCTTGTCGAGCCAATCGAGTCTTTCGGGCCCTGCAAACACCAAAGGGTGCTTGGCGATGGCCAGTACCGATGTACCGGAAAACCGCCCCGAAATCGCGTCAACCAACGCAAGCGCCAGCGAGCCATTTGCCGTTTGCAAAAGCGGTATACCCGCACTGTCGTCAACATATATGTCCCAACGACGCAATTGCGTCGCAACGCGGACCGCGAGCTCACGGTCAGGGGTAATCAACGCGATCCGCTTTTCGGCCTGTTCCAACTCGCCGCGAATGCGCACCGCAATCGCCTTTGCTTCCAGCGCGCTGTCATCAGCCTCAAACCATTGTGTATGTGATAGCGCCTTGCGCGACGGTGCGAGTTCTTGCCAACCCACGCTATGTTCCGGCAGGCAGAAAATTTCGGAAATAGTGTCGGCCACGCGTCCAACGCGTGCCGTTGGCAAGACGTCGATTTCGCTACGATCGATCGCCATTAGGTCGAGCAAATGTTTCAGGTGAAATTGGGGATGCACCTCAAAATTCCGGCGGCGCGTTGGCACATTATCGGGTTCAATTGCGGCAGACAGACTGTCCCAACGATCCTTAGCTAAGTCGAGGTCCACACCGGGCAAAATGACATGCCCATTTGGCATGAGGGCAACACGGCGCAGCAATTTTGCGACGGCTTTGGCTGATGTAGTTATGCCAACCGCAATGATCGGCATGTCAAAACTGCTTTCAGCCAGACGGCGTTCCAACCCGGCCAAAAGCTTGTTTCGGCGTTCGGCAGGCCCCACCAGTTTTCGCGCAGCAAGTTCGGCGCGATAGGCGGGCAAGATTGTTAAAAGCTGACCATAAGCACGTTGCCAATGCCCAGCGAGATCAGCCTCGATTGCGATGTCTGACAACGCATCGAAATCGACCAAATCGACTTCAAGTTCATCAATCAGCTCGGCCAGTTTGCGCGCCAAACGCAAGGCCTCAGCAGACGACAAAAACGTAGCTTGCGGCCGATTTTCCTGCGCCAAGCGCGCCAACAGCATGAGCCGGTCAAACGAACCAATGACAGGCCAGATGATGTCTTCTGACGATATGGGATCGAGCAATGGCCCCAATGCCTCGTCAAGTTGCATATCGCCCACCGCCACCATGCGCGGCAAAAGCAAACCCGGTGCAGCCTGCCGGACGAACGCCTCTGTCATGGCCTTGATGGCGCGGTTATTGGGTAGCAGCAATATTGTGCTGCTAACCGTGAGTGGGTCCTGCCCCGACGCTTGCAATATCCATTGCGCAGTTACGTCGCATAAATCGTTCCCAAGCGGGACGTTAAAAACGCGCACGCGCTGCGCCGGGGCGTTAACAGGCGCCATGCAGGCCCAAACGTTCTTCCGTGGCGGAAATTGCCGCGGGATAGCCTACGTCAAACCACATTCCTTCGTGCACCAACCCCATGCACCGGCCCTCTGCAATCGCGCGATCCCAAAAGACATTGGTCGAAAAAACGTCCGACGGTGGGTCAACAATCAGCTTCTTGGAAAGCAACTGAATACCTGTCCAAACATAAGGCGCAGGCGCGTCACCCACGCGACGCGACAGCCGGCCATCTGCATCCATGTGAAAATCACCAATGCCCTGGCTATTGTATGCCGTCGCCAAAGGCACCAGCAGCATCAGCACATCCATGTGTGCAGTATCCCAATGCGCGATCAGGCGTGAGATCGCATTCTGCCCGTCGTTGGTCCACCAATTGTCTGCATTCACGCAGATGAATGGATCGTCCGAAATCATCGGCAATGCCTGAACCAGCCCGCCGCCGGTATCGCGCAGCAAATCGCGCTCATCGGATATAGACACGTCAAAATTCGTCGCATGGGTGGCAAGATGCGCTTCAATCTGGTCGGCGCGATAATGTGCATTGACGACAATCTTGCCAACGCCGGCATCACGCAAATGATCCAATACATGATCCAGCAAGGCAACGCCGCCAACCTCAACCAATGGCTTTGGGCGATCAGCGGTCAGCGGCATCATCCGCGTCCCCTTGCCCGCCGCCATGATCATTGCGGTGTTCACATGCTTAACCATGCGTAATGTCTAATGGGCTAAGGCTGCGGACTTCGGCGGGTATCTGCGTATCGAACCATTGCTTGACGTTCGCCAGTGCTGGGTGCGCCAAATCGCGTTCCAGCAAACCCCACATGCGTGGCAAGAAGGACAAATATTTCTCCTTACCATCGCGCTTCCACAGCCGCGTAAATATGCCGATAATCTTGGTATTCCGCTGCGCGCCCAACAACGCATAATGCGCGTCAAAGTCCGGCCCCGGATTGGCCGCCGTCAGATAATAAGCCAGCATGTCTGCCTCAAGCTCTGGGCGGACATCGCGCCGCGCGTCTTGCAACAACGATACCAAATCATATGCAGGATGCCCCACCAGCGCATCTTGAAAATCAATGATGCCTTGTTCCCCGTCATCAAGCAGCATGATGTTTTCGGCATGATAATCCCGCAAGACTGTAACATCTTGGCAGGACGCCAATGGAGCAAGCGCATCAACCCACATCTGGTCAAATGCGCTCGCGTCACAGGAAAGCCCCATCGCCGGCATATACCATTCGCTGAGCAACTGCACTTCGCGCAGATAGGTCGCCATGTCATAAGGTTGCGCATCCGCTGCAGGCGTGCGCGTCAATCGCACAATCGTATCAATCGCCGCCCGGTATATCTTGGCGTCATCCTCTGGGTGATCATCGAGATGCTCGCGCATCCTGCGGTCGCCAAAATCTTCAAGCAACACCAGTCCACGGGTCAGGTCCGTGCCGTAAATCTCTGGCGCACGAAATTGATGCCCCGTCAAATATTGGGCAATATCGAGGAAGGGTTGCGGATCTTCATGGGGCGGTGGCGCATCCATCAATATGGCTTTGCCCCGCGTCGCGGAATTCACGCGAAAATAGCGGCGAAAAGACGCATCGCCCGCCACCGGAGATATCTGCGCATCAGTCCAGCCGTGGCGCGTCAAAAATTCGTCCAGTCCAGCGGGCGGTACCATATCAGTTACGGGTGTCATCATTATCCATTTTCAAAGTCAAAATTCTGCTGCCGTCCGCTTGCGGCACGATATCGATTACATGGCTGGGCCGCACATAGCCGCCGCCGAAGCGTTCCGCCCATTCCACCAGCGTTATGCGATCACTGCGTTCGGCGATGAGCCCTAATTCGTCCAAATCGTCGATATTGTCCAAGCGATACAAATCGACATGGGCAACGGCAACCAAAACCTCTGGCGGGTCATAGCTATGCACGATGGCATAGGATGGGCTCGCCACCTCGCCTTCAAATCCAAGGCCGGCCAATATGCCCGCGCACAATACGGTCTTTCCAGCGCCCAGCGGCCCGTTGATGGCGACCCAATCTGATGGCGACAATGTTTTCGCCAGCCCGCGACCATATTCACGCATATCCAAATCGGTCGCAATGATCATGGCCGCGGTAACACCATGATAACGGTCGTACCTTCGCCCGGCGCAGAATGCAGTTGCAACGTCCCACCATGCGATTCAATAATTTGACGCGCCAAAGGCAAGCCTAAACCCTGCGTGATTGAACCGTTGCTATCCAACCTTTTTGGTACCGCATTGTCCGACGAGACGCGCAGGACGTCTGCCTCGCGCATACCGGGTCCGTCGTCTGACACAACGAGTTCAAGGGCATCGCCTTGCCAACGTGCAAGCATTAAAACCTGCCCGCCGCTATTGCTATACCGGATCGCATTGTCCAAAACTTGGCCGACCGCTTGCGTAATTCGTTTCGGATCAAGCACCATCTCTCCAGCACCATTGTCCAAATCGACTTGCAAATCGACCTCAGCCGCCTGTGCCATCTCCGCTTTGCTATCCACAATTTGCGCGACCAATGTTGGAACATCGGTTTGTTCGCACGCGAGCGGCAAAGCGCCAGCTTCAATCTGGCTATAATCCAGAACGGTGTTGATCTGGTCGGACAAGCGGTCAGCGGATTGCAAAATGGCATCCACATATTCCTTCGCCTGATCGCTAAGTTCGCCAGCAATGCCTGCCTTTAGCAAGTCTGCAAATCCGCTGATGGACGTAAGTGGCGAGCGGAATTCATAACTCATATTTGCAAGGAATTTGCCCTTAATCGCATCGGCCTCTTGCAAGGCGCTATTCCGGTCGCGCAGGGCTTGCTCGATTTTAAGGTTGTTCGACATATCCAACATCGTGAACAGCGTATTGCCGTCGGGTAATGGTATCGTCGCAATCTGGAACATACGTCCGTCGGCGAAGACCGCCTTGCTCTTGTGCCGTTCGCGGTTTGACGACGTCGTCCGGATCAGTTCATCCAAGATGCTAATCTGCGATGGCTTTTGCAAATGCCGGGCAAGCGAGGGCAATAGTTCGTCCAGCCGCGGATGTTGAAGCAGCAAGTCGTCGTTCAGTTCCCATGTTTCGGCAAATAAGCGGTTCCAGATGCTAAGCCGGCCATCCGCCGAAAACACCGCAATCGCTTCAAACAAATTGTCAAAGGTCGCAGTCCGCACGCGCAGCAATATGTCCCGCGCGCTGGCCAGTTGCGCCTGTTCGGTGCGGTCTTCAAAGATCATCAACAGGCCACCGTCCGGGATTGGCTGCGCGAGCACCCGCAAATGTGTGCCGTCCGGCAACAGCCAGTTTTCTTCGGTGGGATCGGACGATCTAAACCAATCTTCACGTTCCTGTCGCCAGGCTGGAAAGTCCCGGACCTCTGGGACCTTCCCGTTTTCGCGCATCCGGTCCAGCACGCCCGCGAATTCCGGCTTTTCAGACAACCATTGGTCCCGGAAAGTGAACAGGCTTTGAAAGGGCAAATTTGCAAAGCTCAACCCATGGCGCGCGTCAAACTGGGCAACGCCGGCGGACATCATGTTCAAAAGGTCACGCTGTGCTTCCGAAAGTGCGCGCACCTCTGACCTGGCATCAATCAAATCCTGAACATCGATTGCCAGCCCTGCAACGCCCGATTGCCCCAAAGGAATATCAAACACCCGCAACTGGCGCCGTTCTCCGTTCAAGGTGGTGGAAACAACCCGCTCGCGCCGAACGTCGGCAGCGGCGGCTTCAGCGGCCCAGTCAGATGGACTTTTACCGTTTTCAGGTTCCAGTAATTCAAGACCTTCTTCAACCACGTGCAGGCTATCATTTGCGCCGACGGCATTAACATATGCATGGTTTACGAAGTGCAGACGCATATCCGGGCGTCGATGCCACATCGGAATAGGAGCAGCTTCGATTAGGCCAGCCAGTGCCGCAAATGCAGTGCGAGCCTCTTCCGATTCCTGCGTCCTTTTCTCAAGCTCTCGCAAACTATCAGTGGAATCGAAAAACCATAACAAAGCAGCGCCATTGGGACAGACCGCAACATCGGCGATATTTCCGACAACAGTCAAACGGCGTTCGGAACCGTTAATGGCCAAAGCAAGGACAAAGGATTTTCCCGTACGCTGGGTCTCGCGCACTTTTGCATCAAGTGCTGCCGCATCATCTATGGCAAGGCCAGCGTCATCATAACCGCATAAGTCCGAAAGCGTGGTCGCTGGCGTCATCAGCCCAAGCAATCTCGAAAAACGGTCTGGCGCCTCAATTCGCCCATCGCTCTTCACCACGACCGGAAATGCCGGAGCGGTTTCCAGCAGCCTTCGTAGCCGCGACGTCTGACCTAAAATTTTGCGCGATTCATTGCGCAAGGACAGCCCAGTCCAGATAGCGACTATGGCTCCTACCAGCCACAGCGCCATTAATACCCCGATCAGTGCAATTGGCAGGCCCGTGCCTGTCATCGTCATGAAGCCCTTTAATCTACCCAGAACAAGCTAATGCCCAAATGCTTGCGCCGCGCAACGAAAAAAGCCCGCAACGTTTCCGCAGCGGGCTTTTCTTAGGTCTCGAAAGACGAAGAGTTAATAACGATAATGGTCTGGCTTGAACGGGCCTTCGGTCGACACGCCGATGTAACGCGCCTGCTTTTCGGTCAGCTTCGTCAACTTAACGCCAAGCTTTTCGAGGTGCAGCGTCGCGACCTTCTCGTCGAGATGCTTTGGCAGAACATACACCTGGTTCTTGTAGTTTGCTGCGTTGGTCCAAAGCTCGATTTGCGCGAGCACCTGATTGGTGAAGCTTGCTGACATCACAAAGCTTGGATGTCCGGTTGCACAGCCAAGGTTGACCAAGCGGCCCTTTGCAAGAACGATGATCTGCTTGCCGTCTGGGAATTCAACGAGATCCGTGCCGGGCTTAACTTCCGTCCAGTTATAGTTGGACAAAGCGGAAACCTGAATTTCACTGTCAAAGTGACCTATGTTGCATACGATGCTCATCGGCTTCATGTTCATCATATGCTCGGCAGTGATGACGTCGGCGTTGCCCGTGGCGGTGCAGAAAATATCTGCGCGCTGAACGGCCTCTTCCATCGTGACGACTTCAAAACCTTCCATTGCGGCCTGCAATGCGCAGATCGGGTCAACTTCCGTGACCATAACGCGCGCGCCACCATTGCGCAGCGACTGGGCCGAACCCTTGCCGACGTCGCCAAAGCCAGCAACACATGCAACCTTACCAGCCAACATCACGTCGGTTGCACGGCGGATGGCGTCAACCAGCGATTCCTTGCAGCCATAAAGATTGTCAAACTTTGACTTGGTAACGCTGTCGTTTACGTTGATCGCAGGGAATGGCAGTTCGCCCTTCTTCGCGATTTCGTAAAGGCGATGCACGCCCGTCGTAGTTTCTTCCGAAACGCCCTTCAGATTCTTTACGGTTTCCGTCAAATAACCCGGCTTCTTGGCAACAAATGCCTTCAGCGCGCGCTGGAATTCAACTTCTTCTTCATTTTCAGGCTCGCCAAAGCTTTCGCCGCGCTCAAGCTTTGCACCCCAAAGCGCAAACATAGTCGCGTCGCCGCCGTCGTCGAGGATGATGTTCGCCGTGGTTTCATCACCCCAATCGAAGATACGACCGACATAGTCCCAATAATCAGCAAGGCTTTCGCCCTTAACCGCGAACACGGGAATGTTTTGCGCGGCAATTGCCGCAGCGGCATGATCTTGTGTCGAGAAAATGTTGCATGTGGCCCAACGGACATCTGCGCCAAGGGCTGTTAGCGTCTCGATTAGAACCGCCGTCTGAATAGTCATATGCAGCGAACCAACGATCCGCGCGCCCTTCAATGGCTGCGATGCGCCAAATTCTTCGCGCAGCGCCATAAGGCCGGGCATTTCGGTCTCGGCAATGTTTATTTCTTTGCGACCGAAATCGGCCTCATTAATATCGGCAATGACATAATCGTTGAAAGCCACAGGCTTAGTCTCCGGGAGGTTTTTGACTCCCAGCCCTTAGCTGCAGCTTTCAACGAAATCAAATATAAAGATTGCTTTATATGTCATTGCAGCTGGCTATTTCGTGATTTGAGGAACGCAATTTACGATCGCAGAGGAACCGCCACTTGACTTGCCCGAGCGGGTCCCGGAATATGCATCCAACCCCACATTCAAAAGGAATCCAAATATGAGCATCTCCGTTGGCGACAAAATCCCTGACGTTAAGTTGGTAAAAGCGACTGCCGAAGGCCCGCAGCCCGTTCAGTCAGCCGAATATTTCGCAGGCCGCCGCATCGCGCTATTCTCGGTGCCTGGTGCATTCACACCAACCTGCTCTGCGCGTCACCTTCCCGGCTTTGTTGAAAAGTCTGATGAACTTGCAGCCAAGGGCATTGATGAAATCGCCTGCACCGCCGTGAACGACGCCTTCGTTCTTGGCGCGTGGAACAAGTCAGGTGGATCAGACGCGATCACCATGTTGGCAGATGGCAATGGCGATTTCGCCGCTGCACTGGGTCTCGAAATGGACGGTTCGGCATTTGGCATGGGCAAGCGTGGTCAGCGTTTTTCGCTTGTCGTCAATGACGGCGTCGTGGAACATGTGAATGTCGAAGCCCCCGGCGACTTCAAGGTTAGCTCCGCCGAATATATGCTCGGTCAGCTCTAAGTTTACGAAATCTTGCCCTTTTGGGTATTTAAAGGGAGGGGCAACCCTCCCTTTTTTTGTTGCGAAAATTGGAAATTTCGGTGATGTGTATCCATGCCTAGTAAACAAGCTCAAAACATCATTAATCAACTCGTTACCGAATATGACGCCTCGGTAAAGCGCTTGCAAACGGCACTTGCCCATTATTTGAAGGATCGGACGCCGCCTTCATCCGACCAACGCGCCAATAATGATTTCTGTTATCCCGAGTTGGTCATAACCTATGCCGGTAAACAGCGCGAGACGCAGTCGAACCTTGCATTTGGCAAGCTTGAAAAAGTCGGAACATTCCGGACCACATTTACCAAGCCAGATTTGTTTGCAGAATATATCGGCGAGCAACTCGATCTGCTGATGGAACAATATGAGCTGGAAATTTCCGTTGGTCGCAGCAAACAGGAAATCCCCTTTCCTTATGTTCTCGATGGGTCGGCGGATTTGGAACTGGGCACGGTCAGCCCTAACGAGCTCGCACGCCATTTCCCCACGACCGAACTTGCCGACATTGGCGATGAAATCGCCGACGGATTGCTGCGTATCAAGGGCAATGCCAGCGCGCCGCTTGCGTTGTTTGACGGCCTGCGCACAGATTTCTCGCTCGCGCGCCTTCGGCATTATACCGGCGCGCCAGCCGAGGATGTTCAGCATTACATCTTGTTTACCAACTACCACCGTTATGTAGATGAATTTGTCAGTTGGGCATGCACGCAAGTTGGCAATGGCCGTTACACCGCCTTGTCGGGCGCTGGCGGTCTGTATGTCGACAAACCGACGGACAATGCGGCGCAGCTCGTTGCCGACAGCACATGGCGGCGGCACCAGATGCCGGCCTACCATCTTATTGCGCCGGACAGATCGGGGATTACCCTCGTGAATATCGGCGTTGGGCCTTCCAATGCCAAGACCATCTGCGACCATTTGGCGGTGCTACGCCCCGAAGCATGGTTGATGATTGGCCATTGCGGCGGTCTTCGTGAAACGCAGCGGATTGGTGATTATGTCCTGGCGCATGCCTATCTGCGCGACGACCATATCTTGGATGACGTGCTGCCACCCGAAATTCCAATTCCACCAATCGCCGAAGTGCAGCAGGCACTGGCAAGTGCGGCAGAGCATGTTTCGGGGACCAGCGGTGCCAATCTGAAACGGCGCATGCGCACCGGCACAGTTGTCACGACCGACGACCGCAATTGGGAGCTACGGTATTCGGCATCCGCCCTGCGCTTTTCGCAAAGCCGTGCGATTGCCATCGACATGGAGTCCGCGACCATCGCAGCCCAAGGATACCGCTTCCGCGTGCCCTACGGCACATTGCTATGCGTGTCCGACAAGCCGCTGCACGGCGAAATCAAGCTGCCGGGGCAAGCCAACCGTTTTTATGAAGAAGCGATCGCTGCCCATTTGCAAATCGGTATCCAAACATGCGAACTGCTTCGGGAGGCGGGAAATAGCCTGCACAGTCGCAAACTTCGCGCCTTTAACGAACCGCCCTTCAGATAGGGTCAGGAACGAAAACGGAAGCCATTGATTATCCCTAAAGCATAACCAAGGAGGTACGGCCCATGCCGAAGAAACCCGAAAACATCGGACCGCTCGACAGACTGCTAAAAAAGTTCCGCGCATTCGCCGACGGTTTAACTGGCGGCGCGCGTTCGGTCGCGCAATCCGCGTCGACAACAGCAAAATCCGCAGTCGACCAGGCATCAACCGCAGCTGCGACGGCTGGATCCGTAATCAAAGAAAACCCCGGCAAGACTGCTGCTGTTGCGGGCGCAGTTATCGCCACTGCCGCAGCCGCTGTTGCTGGCAAAAAGGTGTATGATCGCAAAACGGGTGGAGCAAAGGCTCCGGCTAAGAAGCCAGCTACCAAAAAGCCCGTTGCCAAAAAAGCGGCGGTAACCAAGCCCGCACCGAAGGCTGCCGCGAAACCGGCGACAGCAAAGGCACCGAAGCCAGCTGCAGCCGCAAAGCCTGCACCGAAAAAGGCGGCACCGGTTAAAACGCCACCGAAGACTACAGCTTAATCAAAAACAAAATGGCCCCGCTTGTGACGGCGGGGCCTATTTGCTTACCAGCCCTTTTTCGCGCCCTTGTTCTGCGCCTTGAGCCATTTCATAAGTGGGGCGAAATATTCCAGCATGGGCTTACCCGACATTTCACGCGTTCCTGTGAATGCTTGCAACGCATCTGGCCATGGCTTTGATGCACCCATTTCCAGCATCGCATTCAATCGCGTGCCGACCTCTTTATTCCCGTAGAATGAGCAACGATGGAGCGGGCCTTTCCAGCCCGAAATATCGCAAGCTGCCTTGTAGAATTGGAACTGCAAAATCCGCGCAAGAAAGTAGCGGGTATATGGCGTGTTGCCGGGAATATGATATTTCGCACCGGCGTCAAAACGATCCGCTGGGCGCTCCACAGGCGGGACAATGCCCTGATATTGCAAGCGCAAGTCGGTCCAGCCCTTGTTGTAATTGGCTGGTGTGATGGAGCCATTGAAGACGCCCCAGCGCCATTTGTCGATCAGCAGTCCAAATGGCAGAAACGCGACTTTATCCATGGCTTGGCGCAGCAATAGTCCATTGTCCTTGTCAGCGCCGGGAACTTTGCTGGCATCCAGCAGGCCAATCTGCACCAGATAATTCGGTGTGATGGACAACGCGATGGCATCGCCAATCGCTTCATGAAAACCATCATTCGCGCCGTTCAAATATAAATATGACTGCTTGTTATAAGCGCGCTGGTAATAATTATGCCCAAGCTCGTGATGGATAGTCACGAAGTCATCGGATTTCACCTTGATACACATCTTGATACGCAGATCGTCGACATTATCGATATTCCATGCGGAGGCATGGCAGACAACTTCGCGGTCGGCGGGCTTGATAAACTGCGCGCGATCCCACAACGTCTTGGGCAATGGGGCAAAGCCAAGCGACGAGAAAAACCCCTCGCCGACCCTGACCATGTCTTTTTCCGCCTTGCCACGATTGGCGCTGAAATCACCGGCTTCGGTTTGCTTGTACCCCTTGGCAACGAGCAACGCGCCAATATCATATCCGATATCACCAGCCCCCTGAGGCGCGACGACGTCATAAATATTGCCCCATTCCTGCGCCCACATATTGCCCAACAGATCAGCGCGAATGGGCCCTGTCTTGGATTGGACCGCATCGCCATATTTCTTGTTCAACTGCGTACGCACATAAGTGTGCAATTCGTCATACAGCGGCTTAACCTCAAGCCACAATTTGTCCGTCAACTTGGCAAAGTCATCGGCCGGCATATCATAGCCCGAACGCCACATCGCGCCGACATCTGCATAGCCCAGCTCGGTCGCGCCTTGATTGGCGATTTCAACCATCCGGGCATAATCCTTGCCCATTGGCGCGCCGACATTGTCATGCCAGCTCACCCACATTTCTTTCAGTTCCTCAGGGTTGCGGCTTGATCCCATCGCAGCCTCAATATCGGAACCGTTGATTTCCTTGCCGTTAAGCGTGCCTCGGCCTTTGCCATAAGCGGACTGCAGCTTGGTGGTGATGGTGGCAAGTTCAGCCGCTGCACCCGCTGTCGTTGGCGCGGGGAGAACGATTCCACCGCGTAAGATATCAAGCTTGCGCTTGGTGTCATATGACAAGCCAGGAAGCGCCTGATACTTCGCCGCGTCCAACGCGTACCGGACCGATTTTTCGGTGCCAATCTCGCCATAGCGTGCCGCAAGTGCATCGGTGTCGTCGGTAATATGGGTTGAGTTAATCCATGCAACGCGCCCAGCCTCAATCGAAAAGTCAAAAAGGTCCTTTTCCGCAGCAGCGACGAAAGCATCTGCCTCAGCCACGGTCGGCGCAGATGAAGCTTGCGCCGAATCCTGCGCCATGGCGACGGTCGGAAAGGAAAGTGAGGCAAATGCCAATGCGGCGATTGATACAAGATTTTTCATGAAGGGTTCCCGGAAAAACAATATGTTCCGATGGTGAAACTTTCATGTGGCGGCGTCAACCCGCCCGGCGCGTTGTTCGTCGAATGTATAACGCCATCAGCAGACCAAAAAACGTAACGAGAAATGCGACCGTTTTAACCGGCTGCGCAGTGGCGGCGACCCCGGCCAATAGATCATTACCTTTCAGCATCATTATTTGAACACATTGGCATAATGTTTCGATGGCGTCAGCCGCGCCGCCAATAATAGCTGTCACGGCGATGGTCCAACCAAGCCGCCGCAAAGCAGGCTTTGATGATTGGGAAAATAAACGCCCGCCGCAATAGGCCCCGAACGCATAAATCGCGATGTAGAACAGGTCGATGGCCATGCCGAATCTCGCAAAATTCAAAACTCCGGCTGCTTGCCATGCCCCTTGAATGGCATCCACCCGCAAGCCGGTTCCCGCGGTTTGATGGTCCCGCATGCCCAATGGAGAAATCTCGTTCGAAAATGCCGGATCCATCGCGATCATCAGCGCAAGCAGCAACAGACCACTTAACCAAAACCGCCAGAAGCGGCGTTCCAATTTGCTTTCAGCCATTGTGCTTCGATTCCAACAGCATGTCCGCCGCTTTGGCATCATTCAGGTTCATTCGGTAAATGACATGCGGCACTGGCGGCACGCCGTTAATCGCCTCGGGCACATATTCACCATCCAAGCGCGCGCCGATTTTCTCAATGGCGCGGCGCGAGCGCACATTTGTTGCGCCAATATTGAACCGAACGCTGTCGAAAAATTGGAAAGCGTGGAAAAGCATAAGCGCCTTCATCTCGCGGTTATAGGCTCCACCCCAAAATGCGCGCGCAAGAAAGCTCCAGCCAATTTCAATCTCATTACGATCGGGTACGTAATTGGCATATCGGCTGCCACCGATGATGCTGTTCGTAGCACGGTCGATCACAGCCAATGCCCCGCGTGATGCCATTGCTCCGGCAAAATATTCACGAAACACCGGCTCTTTATACCGATCCCATGCTGGATGGACTTCCCACAGCAACGGGTCAGACGCCACCGCATACATTGCGTCCCAATCGCTTTCGGTCAATGGACGCAGAAATAGGTTCTGGCCAACCAATGTTGGTTGCAAATCGGCGTGGTCGGGCATCACCATGTCGTCGTCAGCGCCACAACAAATGCCTGACCCAGCTCAGGCTTGGTGACTGCACTCATGTGGTTTCCGGGCACCGTGAACAGCTTCCCGTGGCGAAGCAGCGCTGCTAGATCCGCGGCGGACCCGTTGTCATCATCTTGTTCGCCACACACTATGCCCACCGGCAAGTCCCAACTGGCAATCTCGGTTTCGCTGGTGTCGACAAACGTCTCCAATATATTGCGCAACGCCAATGGGTCGCCGCCCGTTGTCTTCAAAAATGCCTCGGCCATCCAAGCTACCGTCCCTTTTTCATGACGTCCCAGATTGTCGAAAACCTCACGAAAATGCGCGCCGCGATTTCCGGTTTGCGTCAGCCCTTGCAGACCCATTCCGGAAATGATTGCCTTGCCGGGCTGCGCGCCGCGCGCCAACATCCGCGCAACCGTTCGCCCGCCCAATGAATAACCACCAAGGTCATAATCTTCGATCCCCAAATGCGCGAGCAACGCGAACTGGTCATCGGCCAATATGTCGGGCGGGTAATGGCTTGGCGCATATGGCTTACCGCTGAGGCCATGGGCACGCAGGTCTGGCATGATGACGCGACACCCCGCGTCCGCCAAAGCCGCCGCATGGCCATATTTGATCCAATTGGTGTCGGCTTCCGACATGAAACCATGGATCAAGAGTAAGGGCCGTCCCTGCCCCATTTCACGCCAGACGATTTCCGTGCCGTCGGATGTTTCGAAGCGGTTGGATGCAATCATATATTGGGTCGTTCTTCTGTCGTCAGCGGATGGCTGTGGTTTGGCACGCGTAGATTGATCCGGAAAGTGTTTTCCATATTTTTGCGCGCCGCACCCAAAATTATTGCACATAATAAGCATAGCTATTATATGGACAACATGAGCGATGATTTAGGCTTTCTATTGGGTGATGCGGCGCGTTTGCTGCGGCGTTCTTTCGATGAGCGCGCCCGCGCCGTTGGCGTGACACGGCCCCAATGGCGGGTGCTGGCGCTGCTGAAGCGCTTCGACGGAAGTGCGCAGGTTACGATGGCCGATATGCTTGATGTCGAACCAATCACGCTCGGAAGAATGGTGGATCGCCTTCAGGATGCGGGCCTCGTCGAACGCCGTGCGGACCCCAATGACCGCCGCACGTGGCGGCTGCACTTAACGGCCGAAGGCGAACAAAAAATTGAAGCTCTGCGGCCAACGGCACTTGCATTGTTTGATGATGCTTTGGCCGGCTTGGACGCAACGCAACAAACAGAATTGGAAGCAATGTTGAACGTCATTCGTGCCAACTTAACCCGTAAACCGCATGAGGTGTCGAATGGCTGAAGCTGACCCAAAAATTGATGCTGGGACAACGACCAAGACAAAGTCGGGGCGCTTGGGCCGATTGGCGTTGATGGCTTCGGTCCCGCTGGTGTTGGTTGGCGGGGCAACTGCCTATTACATTGCCAACGACCATTATGTGTCGACCGACAATGCCTATGTCCAGCAAGACAAGGTGTCCATTTCAGCTGAGATTGGCGGGCGGATCGTCGATGTGGCTGTCCATGAAAATGACGTGGTGAAAGAAGGCGACCTGTTGTTCCGGATTGATCCGGCGCCTTATCGTATCGCCATTGCGCAAGCCGACGCGGCCATTGCGGCAGCGCAGGTTCGGGTTTCGTCGCTTCAAACGGAATATCAGAACACGAATGTTGGCATTGACAGCGCGCAGGAAGATGTCGCCTTTTATGAAAAAGAATATCAGCGGCAATCCGCTCTGATGCAGGCTGGCTTTACTACGCGCGCTAGGTTGCAGGCCGCAGAACATGCCTTGTCAGACGCAAGGAGCCGCGTGGCTTCTGCTCAGGCCGATGCGGCCAAAGCACGCGCGGCACTCGCCACAGGATCGGCGGCTCCGGGAATAAACCCCGCAATTAAGGCTGGCCAAGCCCAACGCGAACAGGCCCTGCTGAACCTTTCGCGCACCGAAGTGCGCGCGCCTATCGCTGGGGTCGTAAGTCAGGCTGAACGTTTGCAGCCTGGCCAAATGATGGTGCAGGGATTGCCCGGTGTGACGATTGTCGCGAGCAACAAAAGCTGGATTGAGGCCAATTTCAAGGAAACCGATCTTGCGCATATGCGCGTTGGCCAACCTGCTGAAATCACATTTGATGCATATCCCGACCTAAAAGTCCGCGGTAAGGTAGCAAGCATTGGCGCTGGCACGGGATCAGAATTTTCTGTCCTTCCGGCACAAAATGCGAATGGCAATTGGGTCAAGGTCACGCAGCGCGTCCCTGTACGGATATCGATTACCGAAAAGCCGAAGCGTGCAATGATTGCAGGATTGTCGGCCCATGTCCGCATCGACACCAATAAGTAACCCGCTCGATCAAGCCGCTTATCCGGTCAAAAACAAAGCGCTGCTGACGCTTGCCGTCATGGGCGCGACGATTATCCAAATCCTGGATTCGACGATTGCCAACGTCGCCATTCCGCATATGCAGACAAGCCTTGGCGCGACGATGGACACCATCACCTGGGTGTTAACAAGCTACATCGTCGCCAGCGCAGTGGCCATGCCCATCACGGGTTGGCTTGCCGACAGGATCGGCTCACGCAATCTGTTTCTGGGCGCAGTTGCCGGGTTCATTCTCGCATCTATGCTGTGTGGCATTGCGACAAGCCTGACGGAGATGGTGGCTTTCCGTGTTTTCCAAGGCGTGTGCGCGGCATTCATTGGGCCGCTTTCCCAAACGATCATGCTGGATATTAACAAGCCGTCGGAGGCGCCACGGGCGATGTCCATCTGGGGCATGGGCATCATGATTGCGCCAATATTGGGCCCCATGATTGGCGGCTGGTTGACCGAGAATTACAATTGGCGCTGGGTGTTTTACATTAACCTGCCCATCGGCATTCCGACGCTGGCCCTATTGTGGTGGTTGCTGCCTACGCGCCCCATCAATCGCCGCGAACTGGACCGTTTCGGTTTTGCAATGCTGGCCATTGGCCTCGCCACCTTGCAGTTGCTGTTGGATCGCGGCCAACAGGAAGATTGGCTGCAAAGTTGGGAAATCATCATTGAGCTATTGATTGTCGTGGCGGCACTCTGGATGTTTGCGATGCATCAAATAACAACCAATCGCCCCATGTTTGAACGGCTTTTGGTCACCGACCGTAACTTTTTTATCTCGCTGAATATGATGCTGTTGGTTGGTATGATGATGTTTGGCATTTTCGCGTTGCTGCCGCCAATGCTGCAAAATCTCTACGGCTATTCGGTATATGACACCGGCATATTATTGGCACCCAGAGGTGTCGGCATCGTGCTCGCGATGTTCATCGCGGCAAAACTTGCCGGAAAGGTAGATCCCCGCGTCGTAATCTTCGCCGGCTTTTTGATGACCGCCGCATCGATGTGGATCATGACGAGCTGGTCTTTGAACATGGACTGGCACTGGATTGTGTACACTGGCTTGTTTCAGGGTTTTGGCATGGGCTTTGTCTTCATCCCCCTGAACGGCGTCGCGTTTTCGACATTGCCCATGCGCCTGCGCACAGATGGCTCCAGCCTGCTGTATCTCTTCCGCAGTCTGGGTGGTAGCTTTGGTATCTCCATCATGACCACCATGTTGGCGCGCAACATGCAGACAAGCCATGAAGACCTGGCATCGCAGGTCACGTCTTCGTCTATGAGCGCAATTGACCCCGCGAGCGCCGACCGCCTTGGCGGGATTGGAGAGGCTGCATTGCACATGATGAACCTGGAAATCAACAGACAGGCGGCAATGATCGCCTATCTCGATGATTTCAAATTGATGATGATATTGCTGATCGTCATCAGCCCGCTGATCTTCTTTTTAAAGCCGGGTACAACCGCCCCCGGACAGCAACCCGTGATGGCCGACTGACAATAAGGCTTATCGCGCAACAAGCCCTTTTTGCTGCATCCGCCATACCGCCATATCAATGCGGTCCTGTCCAAAAAACGGCTCTCCGTCGAATACCAATGTCGGGACACCCCAGTGCCCCGATGCTTCCAGAGACGCTTGATTGGCCGCGATTTCGGTGTCGAGCGTTTCAGCATCGCTGAGGGCTTCAGCATCCAGTTCAGCCAAGTCCAGTCCGGCGCGCGTCGCTGCGCCAGCGAGATGGTCACCTTCATGCCAGTTTTCGGCACCGCCCCAGATCAGTCGTGAGACCTCGTCACAAAATGCGAGGCTTTTCCCGCGCCGTGCAGCCGCCTGCCCCAAACGCGTCAGGCGGAATATATAGGGCTGCTCGTCAGCAATCTTACGGGTGCGGACATCCTGCACAATCGGGTCGGGCCGTGGCGGGCCGAACGGAATGCCATGAAACTGCGCAACGCGGAACATATCGGTAAATGTATAGCGCAACCAATTCGGGTGGCTGCGTTCGAAAAAGTCCGGCTCACGCACCGCCAAAGGATAGACCGGACGCAAGTTGATCGTCAGGTCATATTGTTCGGCAAGCGCGCTGTATCGCCGTGTGGCGAGATAGCTATAGGGGCTGCGAAACGACCAAAAAACATCGGCTTGCAGCTCCATATCCTTATCCCTTTTTCAAATGCCGCCGTCCAAGCAGTTCGGCGATTTGCACCGCGTTCAGCGCGGCACCCTTGCGCAAGTTATCGGACACGCACCAGAACGCAAGACCATTGTCTACCGTCGGATCTTCGCGCACGCGGCTTACATAAGTCGCATCGTCGCCAGCGGCTTCAACGGGCGTTGTGTAGCCGCCATCTTCGCGCTTATCGATCAACATAATGCCGGGCGCTTCACGCAGGATGTTCTGCGCGGTTTCTGCAGACATTTCGCGCTCATATTCGATATTGACCGCTTCGCTGTGACCAACAAAGACAGGAACGCGCACGCAAGTTGCCGTAAGTTTGATTTTGGGATCGAGGATTTTCTTAACCTCGACCATCATCTTCCACTCTTCCTTGGTATAGCCGTCGTCAAGAAAGCTATCGATGTGGGGAATTACGTTAAATGCGATCTGCTTGGTGAATTTTTTCGCGTCCGCGCTGTCACCGACGAAGATGTTGCGGCTCTGCTCGAACAATTCATCCATACCCTCTTTGCCCGCGCCAGAGACGGACTGATAGGTCGAGACAACGACGCGCGTGATCTTGGCATAATCGTGCAGCGGCTTCAGCGCGACGACCAACTGCGCTGTCGAGCAGTTCGGGTTCGCAATGATATTCTTGCGCGTGTAGGTATCGATCGCTTCCGGATTTACTTCGGGCACTACGAGAGGAATATCCGGGTCCATCCGATGCAGCGAGCTGTTGTCGATCACAACACAGCCGGCAGCAGCCGCAATGGGTGCATATTTCTTGGTCGCGTCGGACCCGATGGCGAAAATCGCCATGTCCCAGCCCGACCAATCGAAATGCTCGATATTCTGGACCTTCAACATCTTATCGGTATCGCCATATTCGATTTCGATACCCTGGCTGCGCGATGACGCCAACACAGCCACTTCATCGGCGGGGAATGCGCGCTCGGCCAGAATATTGACAACTTCGCGGCCAACATTGCCCGTCGCGCCTGCAACTACGATACGATAACCCATGTTAACTTCCTTTTCGTGTTCCCCAGCGAAGGCTGGGGTCCAGCGATCGCTGGAGGACTATGCCGAAGTCTGGACCCCGGCGTGCGCCGGGGCACACACAATAAAAAAGGCCGGGCTCTTTGCAGGAGCCCGGCCTTTTGTGTTTGGTTAGAAACGCAACGCGGCTCCTGCCTTATTCGGCAGCCTCGGTGGTTTTAATAGGACGCGGGTCGCGGCGTTCGGCAATACGTGCCTTCTTACCGGTCAAGCCACGCAGATAGTACAGCTTCGCACGACGTACGACGCCCTTACGGACAACTTCGATGCTGTCGATATTTGGGCTGTACAATGGGAATACGCGCTCAACGCCTTCGCCGAACGACATTTTGCGTACGGTGAAGTTGGAGCCCATGCCCTTGTTCGAACGTGCGATGCATACACCTTCGTAATTCTGAATACGCGTGCGCTCACCTTCGATGACCTTCACGCCCACCTTAACGGTGTCACCTGCACGGAATGCAGGAATTTTTTTGTTTTCTGACAAAGCTGCAATAGCTTCGGCTTCGAGTGTTTGGATGAGGTTCATGCCCCATTTAATCCTTATTCTTTTGTCGCACGTCAGAGGCAGGCTGAACCCGGGCGTCTTTGTAACGCCCCCAAAGGTCCGGTCTGCGTAACCGAGTATCTTCCTCCGCCCTTTGTTTCCGCCAGGTGGCTATTTTCGCATGATCCCCCGATCGCA
>DLOZ01000031.1 GCA_002479765.1 Sphingomonadales bacterium UBA7471
GTCTTCATATTAATCGGGTCTCCTAAACTTAACCAAATCGTCGGGCGGATTGCGCCCTTTTATTTGAACACAATCGTGCGGTTGCCATTCAGCATCACGCGGTGCTCCAGATGCAGCTTTACCGCCCGCGACAGAACCCGGCTTTCGGTTTCCTGCCCCTGCGCAATTAAATCGTCAACTGTATCGGCATGGTCAACGATCGACACGTCTTGGGTAATGATTGGACCTTCATCAAGGTCGGGCGTCACATAATGCGCCGTAGCGCCGACCATTTTGACGCCGCGTTCATAGGCACGGTGATACGGCTTTGCGCCTTTGAAGCCCGGCAGGAAGCTGTGATGAATGTTGATAACGCGCCCATCGAGTTTCCGGCAAAGCTGGTCTGAAAGCACTTGCATATAACGGGCGAGGATGACGAGATCGACTTTCTGTTCTTCCACCATCGCCAGCAGCTTGGCTTCTTGTTCCAGCTTATTTTCCGGTGTCACCGGCAAATGATGAAATGGGATGCCTTCATGCTCCGCGCGGCGCTGCCAATTTTGGTGGTTGGAAACAACGCTGGTTATTTCCATCGGCAACCGCTTGGTTGCTGTGCGGTAGAGAAGGTCGTTCAGGCAGTGGCCGCCTTGGCTGACCATGATCATCGCGCGCAGCTTTTTACGCAAATCGTGAATGCGCCATTCCAATCGGAACGCCGCAGCAACCGGCAGGAACGCTGCCTCGAAACTTTCCTTCGTGACATCAGCGGGGCAGTTGATGGCGATCCGCATAAAGAACCGTCCGGTTGCCTCGTCGCCATATTGCGAGCTTTCGACGATGTTGCAGTCCTGGCTGGCAATCGAATTGGCCACCGCTGCGACGATACCCTTTCGGTCGTCGCAAACGATCAACAGTACAAAATCTGCTCCCATACCCATTATCAATCCTCATCTCGCAAAACGTGGGTCCGCGTAGCCGCCGAAGCCTACGCTATCCATTGCTCTCATGCATATATTAGGTCTTCTAATTGCAACATGTAGATGAAATGATTGGTCGGGGAATTTAATTTACCAATCACGAAAATTTGGTCAATTGCTTGACGGAGGCTCGAGTTTCAGTCTTACTGTTGGAGAATTAGAGCCCCCAGAAAATTGGGGGAAGGATGAGGGGAAGAAAATTGAAAAGTTATTTGAAAATTTCTACCGCGGCGCTTGTTATCGCATCGGCTAGTGTCGGCATCGGCATAAACCCTGCATTTGCGCAGCAAACAGCTGAAGAGCAGGATGGCGGTATTGCAGATATCGTTGTGACCGCAACGCGCCGCGAAGAGTCGGCCAACCGTGTACCGCTTGCAATTACTGCCTTGGGCGGTGAATCGCTGAACGATCTCAATATCACGAAATTCGACAAGCTTATCGAATATCTGCCGAATGTGCGCGCTGCTTCGCGCGGTCCAGGTGCATCGTCCATCTTTATCCGCGGTCTTTCAACGGATTCGCCAGGTCTGCAAATCGCCGGTACTGCGGGCGCACAGCCTACGGTCGCATTGTACATCAACGACGCGCCAGCATCGCTCGTCGGACGTAACCTTGACCTTTATGCCGTTGACCTTCAGCGCGTCGAAGTTCTGGCAGGTCCGCAGGGCACTCTCTTTGGTGCAAGTGCTATGGGTGGTGCGGTCCGCTACATCACCAACAAGCCTGATACGAGCGAATTCCATGCTGGGTTCAACTCAAGCTACGCCTTCACCAAGGGTGGCGAAGAAAGCGTTGCTGGCGACGCGTTCATCAACATTCCGCTTGTTAAGGACAAGCTGGCATTCCGCGCGGTATTCTATACCGACCGTCAGGGCGGTTATATCGACAATATCGCAGGAACATACCAAATGCCGTTCAACGGCAATGTCGGCGTTGCTGGAAAATTGCCAACGGGTAACCCATTGTTGGTCATGCGTGCAATTCAGTCATGCCAAGCCACTGCCACGACTGCGGTTCCAAATTGCACAGGTAGCCTTTACCGTGCACCAACACGTCAGACGATCAACAATGACGCATTTGTAGAAGATAACTACAACGACGCGACCTACCGCGGTGGCCGTGTGGCGCTGACTTGGAAAGTCACGGACGATTGGTCAGTCGATCTGATGCATGTACGTCAAGAACTTGACACTGACGGTGTATTTGACTTCGAACCTGATGTGGGCGACCTGAAGGTTACCAAGTTCAATGACAACTCTTTGCGTGACCGCGTTAGCCTCTCGACTTGGGGCGTAAACGGTCGCCTTGGCGCGCTGGATTTGATCTATACTGGTTCATTCTTAAAGCATCGTGCAACGCAAGTTGCTGATTATGCCGGATATTCAAACATCGGGCTGTATTTGCCTTATTACGAATGTGACCGTGGCGTCTATTACACGGCTGCGTATAACGGCAATATCGGCAATACCTGCTATGCGCCGAGCAAGAGCTATCAGGTTCGTAACCGGACCGAGCGTATGACTCATGAGTTCCGCGTAACAACGCCTGCTGACAAGCGTCTTCGCGGTACCTTTGGTTTGTTCTACGATGATAACAAATTGTTCGACAATACCGACTGGTCATATCTGCAACAGGCCGCTGGCTTCATCTATCGCCGCGCGCCGAACACGGCGGTGAACGCTAATGACAAGAGCGTGCGCTCTGTCAATGTCGGCTTCTTTAACGACATCCAGCGCAAGGATACGCAGTTTGCTGCTTATGGTGAAGCGTCCTTTGATATCGTTCCAGACAAGCTAACTTTCACCGGTGGTCTTCGTTATTATGACGAAAAGGCTTCTATCAACGGCTCGTCGAACGGCAGCTTTGGCGGTGCACGTGGTGTCTACAATGCCACTACCGGAACCTATACGGCGGCATCTTCAGGTCCAACCACATATAATGTGAGCGCCAACCTGAACGTGCTTTATGCAGATGCTTCGCCAGCGAAGTATTCCGGCACGTTGTACAAAGCCAACTTGACCTATCGCCTCGACGAATCTTCGTTGGTTTATGCGACATACTCGGATGGTTTCCGCCCAGGTGGCTTCAACCGTCGTCCGTGCCGCGTACCAAGCGCGATTTGCCCTACCAATGCGGACTTTGTCCGTTTGGGCACCTATGTACCTGACAAGGTGCAGAACTATGAAGTTGGTGGTAAATTCTCGCTGCTTGATCGTCGTTTGCAGGTCAATTTCGCTGCATATCAGATCGACTGGAGCAACATCCAGATCACTGTTTTCGACCAGAACATCTCGAACCAAACATTCACCACGAACTTGGTAGATGCCCGGATCCGGGGTCTGGAAGGCGACGTAACGTGGCGCACCACGCCGGAATTGACGTTTAACAGCGCATTTTCGTATAACGACTCTGAAATGACAAAGTATCGGAAGAGCACAACAGTGCTTCGTCCGCTTGGTGGTCCGCTTGCTTTGAGCCCCAAATTCCAGTTCAATGCACGTCTGCATTGGGAAAAGGAACTTGCCTCGGGTCTGGCTCCATTCGCCCAGATTGGTATTCATTATGTTGGCAAGAGCGTCTCTGACGTTATCGACAACGTAAACATCAAGTATCAATCGTTTAACCCGACACTGGGCTACGCTGGATCAATCCCTGTCACCTATAATGGTGTCACGGTGCGGCCTGGCGACGTCATCGCGCCAATTCCAGGTGCCCAGAATCTTGATTCTTACACCACGGCGGCAATGTCGTTCGGCGTATCGAAGGACGAGTGGCGTTTGGAAGTGTTTGGTGACAACCTCACCGACGCGCGTCCCGAGCTGTACAAGAGCGGGAATGACGGTGAACTGCGTACAACGACATCACGTCCACGTACAATCGGCCTGCGTTTCTCGTACAAGATTTAAGCAACACGGCGGGCGCCCCTGGGAAACCGGGGGCGCTTTGCCACATTTGTATTTCTGCGTTGCGTCAAGCGTATGAAGTTCGGCAAGGTTCGTGCAACCGTTCGTCACAATATGGGAGAGTAGGTGACAATGTTGGCCGAGGCCTCGCCCGATAATATTGACGCGATGTTGCGTGAAGCACGGTCGCATTTGCAAAATGCCCGCTTTGCCGAAGCAGAGGCATTATGCGCGCGTATATTGGAAGCCGCGCCGGATAACATTGATGCTCTGTACACTTTGGCGGTAACACAGCGTATGCAGCGTCAGGTTCCTGCGGCGCTCTCGACACTTGATAAATTGATTGCCATCGACGCTGGCTACGGCCGTGCGTGGCAAGAACGTGGGCATTGTTTTCGCGACAGCGGTTTGACCGAAGAGGCAATCGCCGCTTACCAGCGCGCAGTAACCCACAATGGCGCATTGGTCGCAAGCTGGCGTATACTTTCACAAATGCATGATAAAGCCGGGCGCGAGGGGCCGGCAAACTTTGCGCACGCCCAATATACCCATCTTTCCGCCCTTCCACCTGAGTTGCTAAGTGTTGCCAGCTTCATTCAGGAAGGGCGTATCTTCAAGGCAGAGCAGCTGTGCCGCGCGTTCCTGCAACGCAATGGTCACCATGTTGAGGCCATGCGCTTGCTTGCCGACATCGGCATGAAATTCAACGCTTATGACGAAGCGGAATTTTTGCTCGAGTCTTGCAAGGTTTTGGAGCCCGACAATGTCAGCGCGCATTTCGACTATGTGAAAGTATTGCGCAAACGCCAGAAATTCGAACTGGCACTCAGCGAAGCGTCGGAACTGCGCGAAAAAGAACCCGGCAATCCTGAGTTTGAAATGCTGTACGCCAATGAAAATCTGGCCGTTGGCAATTTTGATGAAGCGATGCTGATTTATGAGGCCTTGCTTGGGTCTATGCCGAATAATCCAGGCATAAACCTGACCTATGGCCATGCGCTTAAGACCGTCGGGCGGCAGGATGATGCCATTTCTGCCTATCGCCGCGCCTATCAGGTCCGGCCAGACTGCGGTGATGCCTATTGGAGCTTGGCCAATCTCAAGACATATCGCTTTGACGATAGCGAGATTGCCCAAATGCGGGAACGACAAGCGTCGCCGATGACGGCACTGGATGACCGCTATCACCTCTGTTTTGCGTTGGGCAAGGCGCTGGAGGATCGCGGCGAATATAGCACTTCATTCGAATATTATGAGCTCGGTAATCGTTTGAAGCGCGAGGAGCTGAAATATGATCCCACACGACTGACAAACGAAATGCGCCTGCAGCGTGAACTTGTAACCACTGACCTACTTGGGAAATTTTCCGGTGCAGGCTGCCCAGCGCGGGACCCGATTTTCATTGTCGGGCTGCCGCGCGCAGGTTCGACCTTGCTCGAACAAATTCTTGCATCGCACAGTCAGGTTGAAGGGACGATGGAGCTCCCGAATATCTTTGCGTTGGCCTTCCGACTTGACCGGCAACGCGTTGTCGGAGAGGCGCCTGAATATCCCGGCAACTTGGCGGATTTGACGCATGAAGACGTCACCCGTTTTGGCGAAGAATATATCCGCGACACGCAGATATACCGCAAGGGCGGGACACCCTTGTTCATCGATAAAATGCCAAACAATTTCCGTCACATCGGTCTCATCAACATGATCCTGCCGAACGCGAAGATTATCGATGCGCGGCGCGGCGCCATGGGATGCTGTTTCAGCGGGTTTAAGCAGCTCTTTGCCGAAGGTCAGGAATTCACTTACGGGCTTGAGGAAGTAGGCCAATATTACACTGATTATGTGCAATTAATGGACCATTGGGACAGTGTGTTGCCCGGCAAGATATTGCGCGTCCGGTACGAGGAAGTCGTTGCCGATCTGGAAACGCAGGTCCGGCGTTTGCTCGACTATTGCGGCCTTCCTTTTGAAGAAGCTTGCCTTAATTTCCACCAGACCGAGCGCGCGGTGCGCACCGCGAGTTCGGAACAGGTGCGACAACCGATTTTCAAAAGTGGCGTTGATCAATGGGAGAATTTCAGCGAATTTCTCGATCCGCTGCGTAAAAAACTAGGGCCTGAACTGGTCGCAACCTGAGGAGGAATTTTATGACTGACAATGCGCCGACTGGTCCAATACATGTCGATGAAGTCTCCTCGCTGGGGCAGCGTTGGTATGTCCTCATCATCATGATGCTGGTGTACACGATCAGCATTGCTGACCGTTATGTTTTGTCGACACTGCTTGGACCCATTAGCAAAGAATTGAACCTGACGGATACGGAGACCGCGTGGCTCGGTCTTCCGCTGGCGCTTTTTTATGTGACAATGGGCATCCCTTTGTCATGGTTGTGTGACCGGACGAACCGCCGCAACTTGCTCGCGGCATCGGTTGCCGTCTGGTCGCTCATGACGGCCATAACCGGCTATACCCGCGGATATTTTGATTTATTGTTGGCGCGTATTGGCGTTGGCATTGGTGAGGCTGGTGGTACACCTGCGTGCAATTCGATAATCGCTGACTATTTTCCCGCCGACCGGCGCTCCATGGCTATGACCGTGTTTGCACTTGGCGCGCCCATCGGGGCGTGGCTGGGTTCGGACATTGCGGGCTATGTCTCGACATTACATGGATGGCGCGCCGCTTTCTTTGTTTTGGGCGTGCCCGGGATCATTTTGGCGCTGATCATCATGGTCACAATCAAGGAGCCGAAGCGCGGGCGTTTGGACGTCGTAACCGAAGATAAAGCGCCAACGATCATGGAAACGATGAAATTTCTCTGGTCACAAAAATCCGCGGTGCATGCGATGACCGGCAGCGGCCTGTCTGCATTTTGGGGCTGGGGCCTGATGTGGTTCACGCCGCTTTTCATGCAACGCACATATGGCATGGATGAAGGCGAAGCCGGCAGTATGCTGGGCTGGATTTATCTTATTGGCGGCATTGGTGCGTCATTATTGACCGCATGGGTGGTGGCACGCCCGACATATACCGACCCACGTAAAATCGCCCGGCTTTTGGCCGTGGTAACGGCATTGGCCACTATCCCGTCGTTCCTTGCATATTATACCCGCGACCTTGGGGTGGCACAGCTCATGTGGTGGTTGTTCATCCCGGCCATTTATTTCTACATTGGCCCGGCATTTGCACTGTGCCAGAACTTGGCGGCACCGAAAATGCGGGCAATGGCCGTGGCCATATCCTTGGTTGTTGCCAATGTGCTGAACCTGATTATTGCACCTACAATTGTTGGCGGCCTCAGCGACTTTTTTGACGCAACGGGTGGCGGCAATGCGGATTCCCTGCGTCTTGCACAGCTGATTCTCGCACCAACCGGCCTGTGGGCGGCGTGGCATTATTGGCGCGCTGAAAAATATATTATTGAAGATCAAAAGAGAGCCATTGGATATGTCTAATTCGCCGCTGAAGTCTTATATCAACGGCGCGTGGGTTTTGCCTGCGACGTCCACTGCAACGGTGGATGCAGTCAATCCTGCGACAGAAGAAGTCTGCGCCGTCGTGGCTGTTTGTGGCCGTGACGATGTCGAATTGGCCGTCACAGCCGCACGCGCTGCGTTTGACGGATATGCAGCGACCACGCTTGAGCATCGCATTGCGTTGGTGGAAAAGCTGATCACTATTTTCGAACGGCGCTATGGTGAAATGGTCACCGCCATTTCAACCGAGATGGGCGCGCCCTACGATCTGTCGCATGACGCGCAGGCGGAAAGCGGCCCCGGCCATTTACGCGCAACGGTTAAGGCCGTGCGCGAAATGGCGTGGGATTATGATGTTGGCACAGATGGCATCGTCACGCATGAGCCTATTGGTGTTTGCGTCCTGATCACGCCATGGAACTGGCCCATCAACCAGATCGTGTGTAAGGTCGGTCCCGCATTGATTACCGGCTGCACGATGGTTTTGAAGCCAAGTGAAATGGCACCTCTTTCTGCTCAGTTGTTCGCTGAAATGGTTGAGGAAGCCGGTTTCCCCAAAGGCGTGTTCAATATGATCCATGGCACGGGCGCTTCTGTCGGTGACGCGCTGACCAGCCACCCTGAAGTCGATATGATCTCGTTTACCGGATCGACGCGCGCCGGCGTTCAGATTGCCAAAAATGCCGCAGATACCGTGAAGCGCGTTGCGCAGGAACTGGGTGGCAAGTCCGCCAATATCGTCTTTGCCGACAGTGATTTGGAGGCCGCGGTCACGCGCGGTGTGCTGCATTGCTTCGGAAATACCGGTCAGTCATGCAACGCCCCGACGCGCATGCTAGTTGAACAATCGGTCTACGACGAAGCAGTGGCGATCGCCGCCCGCGTTGCGAAGGCCGCGAAGCTTGGCGACCCGATGGAGAAGGGCCCGCATTATGGCCCCGTTGTCAGCAAGGCACATTATGACAAGATACAGGGTCTGATACAGGTCGGGATCGATGAAGGTGCACAGCTTGTCGCAGGTGGCACAGGCCGGGCCGATGGCTTTGACCGCGGCTATTATGTGAAACCTACGGTTTTTGCAGGCGTTCACAACAAGATGCGCATTGCCCAAGAAGAAGTGTTTGGACCTGTGCTGGTGCTGATCCCATTTAAGGATGAAGCGGAGGCCATCGCGATTGCCAATGACTCCCCATATGGGCTCTATGCTTATGTGCAAACCGGTGACTTGGACCGCGCCCGTCGTGTTTCGCGTTTAATGCGGGCGGGCGGTGTCAGCATCAATGGCACGAGCCAAGACTATATGGCACCATTTGGCGGCTACAAACAGTCGGGCAATGGCCGCGAATATGGCGAATTTGGTGTGCGCGATTTCCTTGAGATCAAATCGATCAGCGGGTTCCGCGTTCCATGAAACTAACCGATATCGAAACCTTCGTCGTTGGCAATCCGCCACCGCATTTTGGTGGCCGTTATTTCGTGTTCGTGAAACTGACAACCGACAGCGGTGTGTCGGGTATCGGCGAGGCATATTGCGTCCCGTTCGAACCGCATCTGGTTGCCAAAATGATAGAGGATGTGTTCGCGCGCTACGTCGCCGGAAATGATCCGCACGATATCGAAAATATGTGGCGAAGGGTCTATTCTAGCGGTTTTACCCAGCACCCTGACCTCACGCTCATGGGCGTTTTGTCTGCGCTCGAAATGGCCTGCTGGGACATCATCGGCAAAGAAGCCAACAAGCCGGTGTATAAGCTGCTCGGCGGTCAGGTGCACGAACGGTTGCGCGCCTACACCTATATCTACCCGCGGCCCGGCGACACAAAGGATGTTTATCACGACCCCGATCTGGCGGCAGAACGGTCGGCTGAATATCTGAGCCAGGGTTTTACGGCGCTGAAGTTTGATCCTGCCGGACCATATTCGGCGTTTGACGGACGTCAGCTGTCGTTGGAGGCGCTGGACCTGTGCGAGCGGTTTGCAAAGTCCCTGCGCGAGGCGGTTGGCATGAAAGCAGACCTATTGTTCGGGACACATGGTCAAATGACGGCGGCAGGGGCTATCCGGCTTGCCAAACGACTTGAGCCATATGATCCGCTCTGGTTGGAAGAACCCGTACCCCCCGATGCGCCGGAGGAGATGGCCAAGGTTGCACGGGCAACGTCCATACCCGTTGCAACCGGTGAACGGCTGACAACCAAATATGACTTCGCGCGGCTGCTGCGCGCAGGCGCGGCTGCAATTTTGCAAATGAACCTTGGCCGGGTTGGCGGCATATTGGAAGCCAAGAAGATTGCCGCAATGGCCGAAGTTGATCATGTGCAAATTGCACCGCACCTCTATTGCGGACCAATTGTCGGCGCAGCCAATATTCAGATTGCGACCTGTTCGCCCAACTTCCTCATACTTGAAAGCATTGAGACGTGGGGCGGTTTCCATACGGAAATTTTGAAATCGCCCATCCGGTTTGAAGAGGGGCATGTCATCCCATCGACTGCGCCGGGCTTGGGGGTCGAACTGAATGAAGATGTCGCCCGCGCCAATCCCTATACCGGCAATATGTTGCACCTCGAAATGACGCAGCACCCCGTTCAGTGACCGAGGAATTCGACTATATCATCGTCGGCGCAGGCACGGCGGGTTGTGTGCTGGCCAACCGGCTGACCGAAGATGGCAAATATAGCGTCTTATTGTTGGAGGCCGGGGGAAGCGATCGTTCGATCTGGATCCAAATGCCCATTGGCTATGGACGCACCTTTTTCGATAAGCGGATTAACTGGATGTACGATACCGCGCCTGTTGAGGCGCTGGGCGGCAGGCAGAGCTATTGGCCACGCGGCAAGGTCGTCGGTGGATCAGGTTCCATCAACGCGATGGTCTATGTGCGCGGGCAGCCCCGCGATTTCGATGATTGGAAAGCCTTGGGCAATGCAGGCTGGGGTTGGGATGATGTCCTGCCCTACTTCAAAAAGTCAGAGGATTTTGACTGGCACAGCGCGCATCATGGTCAGGGCGGGCCGCAACATGTCACCGACATCTCGCCCTTTGCCCATCCTATTTGTCGCAGCTTTATTGAAGCTGCGCAGACATTAGGCTTTGCAGCGAGCAACGACCTCAACGGCGGCAAGTCTGAAGGGGTCGGCTATTATCAAATCAACACACGCGGTGGTTGGCGCGCTTCGACGGCGAACGCGTTTCTGCATCCGGCGCGCAAGCGAAAGACGCTGAAGCTGAAGACCATGGCGCACGCGACGCGCATTTTGTTTGAGGGACGGCGCGCGGTGGGCGTTGCGTACACATGCAAAGGCGCGCAATTAGAGGCGAAGGCCCGACGCGAAGTCATCCTGTCCGGCGGCGCGATTAACTCTCCGCAATTGTTGATGCTGTCGGGTATCGGCGATGCCGGCCATCTGAAAAATGTCGGTATCGAACCAATTGTGAATGCAAAGGTCGTCGGCCGTAATTTGCAGGACCATATTGCGGTGTCTTATTTCTATAAGGTCCGCACCGCGACATTGAATGATGTGCTGCACCCGTTCGTGGGCAAAATCCGCGCTGGATTGCGCTATATGGCCGACCGGGCGGGGCCGCTGTCGTTAAGCGTCAATCAAAGCGGGGGCTTTGTGCGCAGCGATGCAACGAAAAAGCACCCGAATTTGCAGCTATATTTCAGTCCGGTCAGCTACACGAAAACACCGTTGTCCGAACGAAAGCTGCTCAACCCGGATCCATTCTCGGCGTTTTTGTTATCGCATAATCCCTGTCGTCCGACCAGCCGGGGGCATATTGAACTTGCCTGCGCTGACCCTGCCAAATATCCGGTCATCCACCCGAATTATCTCGCAACGCAAGCCGATATTGACGATGTGCTGGCTGGTAACCGATTGCTGAAGCAAATTGCGCGGACAAAGCCGCTTGCGGATATCATCACCGAAGAGCTTATTCCCGGCGCGCATGTCGATGGCGATGAAGCCCTGCTCGCGGATTTTCGGGCACGCGCCGATACCGTCTATCATCCAACAAGCACCTGCATGATGGGCCCGGATGCAGCGACCTCCGTGGTTGATGTCCGCTTACGTGTGCATGGTGTGGACGGCCTGCGTGTTATCGACGCCTCGGTGTTTCCGACAATCACATCCGGCAACACCAACGCCCCGACGGTGATGGTCGCCGAAAAGGGCGCGGCCATGATCTTGGAAGATGCAAAAAGCATGCGTTAATTTTATTTACCAGTCCTTTTCGGCTGTGCTACCTCGTCATGAGTGCGCGAATCCGGGGAGGGAGTGGCGATGCATCCGAAGATCGATCTAAAGCAGTTACCGCCGTTAAAGGCGCTTAAGGGTTTTGAGGCGGCAACCCGTCATCAAAGCATCCGCGATGCAGCGGACGAGCTTTGCCTCACCCATCCTGCGGTCAGCCATCAGGTCCAGCTGATTGAAGACGCGCTTGGCGTGACGTTGTTCGTCCAGGAAGGGCGGCATATCGTGTCGACGGAAGAAGGTAAGGTGCTCTATCCTTATGTCCGCGCTGCTTTTGAATCGTTGCTGGAGGGGGTTGAAGAAGTCCACCGCCATGCGCTGGATAAGCCACTTCGCGTGCAGACCTATGTCACGGCGTCCATACGTTGGCTCGCAAAACGTGTTCCGCAGTTTTTGGCTGATCACCCCGAAGTAAAGCTGACGCTCAACACATGTGCTGTTGAATGGGAATTTGACGATGTGCACGCGGATGTAGGCCTCGTTTACTGTGCGTCTGAACCCGATGCGACCAAATTTCATTGGGTTCCGCTGTATGAATATGCGCTGTTTCCCGTCTGTAGCCCGGCCGTTGCCGAGGCGATGGGGCCAAATCCCAGCCCGCAGACATTAATGACCAAGCCGCTTGTTGCCATCTATACCGAAGTGCAAAATTGGGAGACGTGGTTTGCGTCGGCCGGGTCGGCGTTTGAACCTTCTGTGCCGTATCTCATGGTTGATACCTTGGCCGTTGCGTTGGAAATGGCGCTGAATGGTGAGGGTATTGCGCTGGTCAACGGCCCGTTTGTCGATCAGGATCTGGCCGCCGGTAGGCTCGTCCAGCCCATTGGGCATAAAGCAGTTTGCCCCGGCGCATGGGGCCTGATTTGCCGCAAGGATATGAAAGAAAATCTGCGCATTCGGACATTCATGGATTGGGTGGCCAAAAATGTCGAAGACAGCCGTTCAGGCGGCGCGGGTTAACGTTTCGGCACGACCTCATAGCCCGGCTCTTCGGGTTCATCGTCTACCATATCGGCCGGAAATCCAGTGCCCAAAACCTTAATGCCCAACGGCTCTTCATAACGACGGATGATGTTGGGTGAAAATTCGCGAGGGCCGTAAGCTTCCTCGCCTTCCTTAAAGATTTTCACGATGAGCGGCGACAGTTCAACGGGGACATGGGCCGCCTGGGCAATTTTGTCGAACAGGCCTACGTCCTTGCTGACGAGGTCCATCGTGAAATTGATGTCGCGGCTGCCGTTAAGGATGACCTGGCTCTCGGTTTCGTGGACGAAGCTGTTGCCTGACGAAATCCGGATCGCTTCATATGTGGTGTTCATATCAAGCCCGATGGCTTTACATGTGGTCAACGCCTCGGCCAGTGCGACGAGATGTACCGTGCAAAGATAGTTGGTCATCACCTTCAATTGTGACGCGGTGCCAAGGTCGCCGGTGTGCAATATGCGACGCCCCATTGTTGTCAAAACCGGCAGAACAAATTCGAACGCGGCGCGCGGGCCGCCTGCAAAAATCGCAATATTGCCGGTGTCCGCACGATGACAGCCGCCCGAAACCGGGCATTCCATGAACATCGCGCCACGCGCCTCAACCAAAGCGCCAAGCCGGATGACTTCGCTATAATCGGTTGTGCTCATTTCGAGCCAAACCTGACCCGGGCGCATGATTTGAAGAAAACCGTCCGCGCCCTCGGCAACGGCAGCGCTGGCCGCGGGGGAAGGCAGGCAGGTAATGATCAGGTCGACGGCTTCACCCAATTCTTTTGGAGATGCTGCCGAGGCTGCGCCCCGACTGACATATTCGGCAACGAGCGCGGCATCAAGGTCGCGTACAGTGACGTCATGGCCATTGCGGATCAGGCTGCCTGCCAATTTCCCGCCAACATTGCCAAGACCGATAAATCCGATTTTCATGATTGCATCCAGTTAGTTCACAACAGGCAATACGCGCCCTTTGGAAAAGTTAGAGCGCCGTCGATGCGCGGCCACAATTGAAAAATTTGGCCAATTGGATGAATTATTTTGCACCGCGCCGGAGAACCCCACGCCGCTGGGCGCTAATTATGTAACGGGATATCCAAGCGTGGCGGACAGAGCGTCCGTGAGCCTCGTGCGGGCAAGGGCGCAGACGACTTTTCGATCGGCAAGTGCGCCCGGATCAAAGGGTTCGAGAAAGTGGACGTCCACGGCGTAAGTGCCGGGCCGTGTAAATGCCCGCCATGCGCTCTCCCAGCCGGTTTCAACACCCACCCAAGCGATGTCCGCAGCGTTGGCACCGAAGTCTAAAAGAACCGGCTGAATCATCATTGGCTTAGGCGGCGGTGCCAATGTCGCAAATAGTGACTGTTTGAACGGCAATAGCCCACTGCCGTCCGAGGTTGTGCCTTCTGGGAACAGTGTCACCGACCAGTTTTCGGCAATCGCTTCGCGTAACTCGGCCACTTGTTGCCCGATATTCTGCTTTTCCGTGCGGTTGACGAAAATGGTGCGGTTCAGCTGTGCAAGCCAGCCAATGACGGGCCAGTCGCGCACGCCATCCTGCGCGACAAAGGAGGTGCCGGTTATGCCGGCCAATATCGGAATATCGTGCCATGAAAGATGGTTGGCGACAAAAAATACATCCCGGCGGAGCGGACTGCCGTGAACGCGAACACGCGCGCCCAAGGCGCGGGCAGCAATGCGTAAGAATAACATCGCCCATGGCGACGGCAACCGCAGCAGATGCCAGACAAGGTGAAGCGGCAATAACAGCGTGAGCGGCACGGCAATCCACATGACGCGCATGGCGCACAGGAAATATGCCTGTAGCTGAACCTTTGGTTTCGCAATGCTAATAGTCGCCATCGGGTTCCGCTTTAAAATTGGGGCAATAATGAAATCTTAACGTGCCTAGCCACCAACTGTGACTGTGCGATGACGGTCCCACATTGCGCGCGTTTGCGCAACGTTTGCATATCATGGCTCATCGCTTTTTCAAACGCAGCGCATCCCAGCTGGCGTCGGCCAGCCATCCACCGTCGACAGGCAAGCTTGCGCCATTGATAAAGCTGTCTTCATGCGCAAGAAACGCAATGGCCTGGGCAACATCTTCGGGCTTGGCAAAACGGCCCATTGGAACACGGTCGATGATATCATTATCGGAATAGGCGCCCGAACCCTGATCAGCCTCATCCATTTCCGTTTTAATCCAGCCCGGACATACAGCGTTCACACGCACACCGCGGCCACCCCATTCTGCCGCAAGCGTCCGGGTCAATCCGACCAATCCGTGCTTTGACGCGTTGTAGGCGGAACGATCAATCACACCGTGAAGGCCCGCAATTGAGGCAACGTTGATAATGTTGCCGCGGTTACGCCCAAGCATCTGCTTTCCGATTTCGCGGCACAGCAAAAACGGCCCGGTCAGGTTGATGTTCATGACGCGCTGCCACTGTTCGATACTTGTATCTTCAGCGCTGCAAATCAAACTGATGCCGGCGTTGTTGACCAATACGTCGGCGGCACCATGGTCGCGGGCAATTGTCTCGGCCAGTTCGACGACAAATTCTTCAGAGGAAATGTCACCGGAAAGCGCGGATACGCTCCCGCCAAGAGCAGCCAATGCTTCGAGTTGCGCATCCAAGGGCTGCACGTCGGTCATGACAACATGATAGCCTTTTTCGGCGAAAAGCCTTGCCGTTGCAAAGCCAACGCCTTGTGCAGCACCCGTAACCAACGCAACCCTCATAGCCCAACCTCTATCATCTCAATCAACCCGACGCGCCTTATAGGCACCAGCGATCCTAATCCAAAAATTTTTTTAACCGGTCCCGTCATATTCCCCATTTGTGCCTTATGGCAAACCGGCCCTAAGGTTGTGGTATAAGGAGCAGGGCGTTTATGCAAACATCGGCACGAGTGGTCATAATTGGCGGCGGCATAATGGGGGCTTCGTTGCTTTACCATCTCGCTGAACTCGGGTGGACGGACTGTCTGCTGATTGAAAAGGATGAACTGACCTCTGGCTCGACATGGCACGCGGCTGGCCAGTGCCCCAACATCACGGGCAGCTTCAACCTTGCCAAGATGCATGCCTATAGCAATGATCTTTACCCCCGGCTGGAAGGTTTGACCGGGCAATATGTCAGTTGGCATAAATCCGGCGGTATCCGTCTTGCAACCAACGAGCGCGAGCTGGCGTGGATGCGTTACATTCAGGGCTTTTCAAAAATTATCGGGTTTGAGATGGAGATTATCCCGCCTGAGGAAATTCTCCGCCACAACCCATTCATGACGCTTGATGGTGTCATCGCCGGCGCGCGGACGACCCAAGACGGGCATGCTGACCCGTCGGGTATTTGCAACGCGCTCGCCATTGGTGCCAAGAATATGGGCGCCAAAATCGTGCGCAAAAACCGCGTGACGGGCCTGACGCAATTGCCATCTGGCGAATGGGATGTGGAAACCGAAAAGGGCACGGTTCGGGCCGAAATCGTCGTAAATGCGGCGGGCTGCTATGCCCGGCAAATCGCGCAAATGGCGGGCATCGATATTCCGGTGACGAACATGGAACATCATTATGTTGTCACCGATCCTATTCCTGCATTCAAAGATCGCGATGAAGAAATACCGGTCATGCGTTGCCCCCATGTGTCGGGATATTTCCGGCAGGAGCAGAAAAGCGGATTGATTGGCGTATACGAAAATACGGGCCTGGCCGAAGCATGGGCACCACGCGGTGGAAATCCGGAATGGGATTCGACCAGCGAGTTGTTCCCCGAAGATCTGGAGCGCATCGCCCCATGGCTGGAGCGCGCGATTGAACGGATGCCGATTTTTGGTGAAGTCGGCTTGCGGCGCTTCGTCAACGGCGCAATCCCGCATACGCCCGACGGCGGGCCCCTTTTGGGACCAGCGGTTGGCCTGAAGAATTTTTGGCACTGTTGCGGCACAAGCTTTGGCATCGCGCAAGGCGGCGGGGCTGGAAAATATCTGGCGCAGTGGATGGTGTTCGGGGATGCCGATATCAACATGACCGAATTCGATCCGCGCCGTTACGGCCCTTATGCGGACGAAGATTACAGCCGCGCTAAGGTTTTCCTTGATTACCGCATGACGTTCACGACGCGGCTTCCCGGCGAGGAAGAGCCCGATGGCCGCCCGCAAAAGATGAGCGCGCTATATGGCCGTTTGCTGTCTGCTGGCGCGGTATATGGCGAAACCTATGGCTGGGAGCGGCCCAAATATTTTGCCCTCGACGGCGCAGAAGAAGAAGGCGGCTATCACCGCACCAACAGCTTTGACGCGGTCGCTGCAGAGGTAAAGGCGGTTGCAGAGCGCGTCGGCGTGCTCGACCTATCTGGCTTTGCGAAATATGATGTCAGCGGGCCAGATGCCGAGGCATTCCTCAACCGTATTTGCGCCAACCGCATGCCCAAGAAATTGGGTGGTATCGGCTTGGTGCATCCGCTTTCGGTGCAGGGCCGCATTTACGGCGAAATGACCGTCACGCGTTTGGCGGATGACCATTTCTACTGCCTCTCGGCAGCAGCGGCGGAACAGCGCGACTGGGATTTGCTGATCCAAAGCAAATTGCCAGACGAAGATGTAACCATCCGCAATTTGACGATGGACCTTGGCGTTTTGGTGATGAACGGCCCGCGCTCGCGCGATGTACTGGCCAAGCTAACCGACGCCGACCTGAGCAACGAAGGTTTCCGTTGGCTCAGTGGTCAGGAGATCGTGATTGCGGGTATCAAGATGCGTGCGCTTCGCGTGTCTTATGCCGGAGAGTTGGGCTGGGAATTGCATCCAGCGATGAAGGACCTTGCGGCACTCTATGAGGCGGTTTGGGAAGCGGGGCAGGAATTCGGCATCGTCAATTATGGACTGTACGCAGCGAACAGCATGCGGGTCGAAAAGGGGTATAAGGCCTGGGGTTCCGAGCTCACCAACGAATTGACGATGATTGAGGCAGACATGCCACGCTTCATCAATTTCAATAAGGATGATTTCGTCGGCAAGCAGGCGACGTTGGATGCGCCTGAGCGCTTCCGTATTGTGTACGGCGCGGTTGATGCAGACAATGTCGATGTGCGCGGCGGCGAGCCAATTTTGGTGGGCGACCATTGTATCGGCCTGACGACATCAGGCGGCTATGGCCATCGCGTTGGCAAGAGCCTGTTTTTCGCCTGTGTGCCCATACAAAATGCGGCGCCGGGGTCGCAGTTCGATATTGTGTTACAGGGTGAACGACGCATCGGCACAGTGCTGGAGCACCCCGTTTACGATCCTGATAACGCCAAGATGAAGGTCTGATCCGCGTGGCTGAATTACCCAAAAAGGCAAAAGTCGTCATCATCGGTGGCGGTGTCATTGGCTGCTCGATTGCATATCACCTGACCAAGATCGGTTGGGACGACGTGGTCTTGCTGGAACGCAAGCAATTGACCAGCGGCACGACATGGCATGCGGCGGGGTTGGTCGGGCAATTGCGGCCCAGCATCAACATGACCAAGCTCGCAAAATATACCGGCGAGCTCTATCGCGGGCTTGAGGCAGAAACTGGCCAGGCAACGGGCTATCGCCAATGCGGTTCGATATCGATGGCCACCAATGCCGAACGCTTTGAGGAGCTAAAGCGCAGCGCATCCATGGCCAAGGTATTTGACCTGCCCGTGCATGTCGTGACACCTCAAGAAATCAAAGAGCTGGCCCATATCGTGAATGTCGATGATGTCGTCGGCGGTATTCATATCCCAAGCGACGGCTATGCGAATGCAGTCGATATTACGCAGGCCTTGGCCAAAGGTGCCCGCACCGGCGGCGCGAAAATCTTTGAAAACACCAAAGTCACCAGAATCCGCCACAATGGTGATCGCATCACGGGCGTGGATACGGACGATGGTTCGATTGACGCGGATTATGTCGTCATCTGCGGTGGCATGTGGACGCGTGATTTGGCAGCCAGCGTTGGCGTTGCTGCGCCATTGCACGCATGTGAGCATTATTATGTTTTATTTGAAGGCGTGGAGGGCATCGACAATACCCTGCCGGTTCTGCGCGATTATGATTATTGTGGTTATTATAAATATGACGCGGGCAAGCTGCTTGTCGGCGCATTTGAACCCAATGCGCGGCCGTGGGGTATGGACGGCATATCCGAAGATTTCTGTTTCGATGAAATCGCAGGAAGCTTTGAACATTTCGAGCCATTGTTGATTGATGCGATGCGCCGTGTGCCTGCGCTGGAAAAAGCGGGCATTCAAAAATTCTTCTGCGGTCCCGAAAGCTTTACGCCGGACGTGCGATACCATCTGGGCGAAAGCGCTGAATTGAAAGGCTGCTTTGTCGCCGCTGGTCTCAATTCCATCGGGCTGCAATCGGCTGGCGGGGTGGGCAAGGTCATGGCGGACTGGATCCGCGATGGTATTCCGCCAGCAGACCTGTGGACCGTCGACATCCGCCGCAACATGCCGTTCCAGATTAACCGCAAATATCTGCGCGAACGCGTTACCGAAAGCCTCGGCTTATTGTACGCGACGCATTATCCGTTCAAGCAATATGAAACCGCACGCGGGGTGCGGAAATCTGCATTGCATGACCGTCTCGTTGCGCAAGGCGCGTGTTTTGGCGAAGCTTTTGGTTGGGAACGTGCCAACTGGTATGGTGAACCCGGCAGCACGCCCGCATATGCATATAGCTATGGCCGCCAGAACTGGTTTGAAGCCAATGCGGCGGAATGCAAGGCCGTGCGCGAAGCGGTTGGCCTGTTCGACCAATCCAGTTTCGCCAAATTCCGTCTTGAAGGCCGCGACGCCATGGCCGTGCTTAATCGCGTTTGCGCGAACGATGTCGATGTAGCCCCGGGCAAGCTGGTCTATACCCAATGGCTAAATGACAAGGGCGGGATTGAGGCTGACCTGACCGTCACGCGCCTTTCGGAAACTGCATATCTGATCGTCACCGGCGCGGAAACCGAGGTGAAGGATTTCAACTGGTTGAAACGCCATACGCCCGACGATGCACATGCGGTGCTGACCAATGTGTCGTCAGGCATGGGCGTGATTTCGATCATGGGACCCAACAGCCGCGCGTTGCTGCAATCGATTAGCCCCAATGACCTGTCGCATGAGGCGTTCCCCTTTGCGACCTCGCAAGAGATTGAGTTGGGCTATGCCATCGTGCGCGCATCGCGTATTACATATGTCGGTGAGCTGGGGTGGGAGCTGTATATTCCCACCGAGTTCATGGCGGGTGTATATGATGCGATCGTTGCGGCTGGCGCGGCGTTTGGATTAAAGCATTGCGGCTATCATGCGCTGAACGCGCTTCGCATGGAAAAGGCCTATCGCCACTGGGGCCATGACATCACGGATGAGGATACACCGTTGGAAGCCGGCCTCGGCTTCGCTGTGAAGATGGACAAGGCGGGTGGTTTCATCGGGCGCGAGGCTTTGGCCGCGCAGAAGGAAGCAGGCCTGAAGCAGCGCCTTGTGCAGTTCTTGGTCAAATCACCCGAACCAATGCTGTATCACAATGAACCGATTTGGCAGGGCGACCGGATTGCCGGCTATATTCGTTCCGGAATGTATGCCCATACGCTCGGCGGGGCGTGCGGCCTTGGCTATGTCGACGCCGCCGATGGCGGTGTCGTCGGGCCAATTGGTGCCGATGATTATGAGATCGAGATTGCCGGTGTCCGCTATCCCGTCACCGCGTCGCTCAAACCTTTTTATGACCCCACAAATGCACGGATCAAAATCTAATGTCGCACACTGAACTTATGGGCCGCCTCGCTGCAAACACGCAGGTTGGATACAGCTTTGATCAGGAATTTTACACCAGCGATGCGGTCTTCAAAGCGGACTTTGATGAAATCATCAGTCAGAAATGGCTGCTGGCCGGTCATGTGTCACGCATCCCGAATAAAGGTGATTATTTCCTGTACCGGGTCGGTAATGAAAAGATTATCGTTATTCGCGAAAACAGCGAAAGCGTCCGCGCATTCTTCAACGTCTGCCGTCACCGGGGTTCGACGATTTGTCAGTCGGAAAGCGGCAATGCGCCGCGTCTGGTCTGCCCCTATCATGCATGGACATTTGGGCTTGATGGCCGCTTGATCTCCGCGCGGTTAATGCCGGAGGATTTCGACAAAGCCGAAAACAGTCTGTTCGCCTGCCACATTCGCGTTTTCCATGGCCTGATTTTCATCAACATGAGCGAGGGCGAACCGGACGATTTTGACGCGACCTTTGGCGACATGGGTGCAATTCTCGACTATCACGGTTTTGCTGATGCGCGGATCGCGCACGCCGGCAGCTATCCCACTACCGCCAATTGGAAGCTGGTCATCGAGAATTTCTTTGAATGCTATCATTGTGTGCCTTCGCATCCGGAATTCTGCTCAATGCATGCATCAGAGTCGATCGTTGCCGTTGGCGCAGGGCCAAGTTCGGGGCCTGCTGACGCCATTGCAAGCTTCACCCCCAAGTTGCAGGCTTGGGAAGCGAGTGCAGCAGCGGCAGGACGGCCAATCGGTAATATCGACGACGCCCCCGAAAGCAGCCACCTGCGTCTGTTGATGCAGCGGATGAACAAGGATGGCTGGGCATCAGAAACGCAGGATGGCTCAGCGCCGGCGCCTCTCATGGGCAAGCGGACAAAGGCAGATGGCGGCCGGATGCACCTAAGCTTCAGCCCGTTCAGTCAAATTGTTGCCGACGACCATTTCGCTATCCTGTTCCAGTTCACGCCGCGCGGCGCGCTGGAAACCGATGTGGAAATGATCTGGCTTGTCGATGGCCGTGCGACGGAGGACCAGGTTGACATTGAAAAGATGATCTGGGGCTATCACGCGACAACCACGCAGGACAAAGTCATCACCGAAAATAATCAGGCGGGCATTATGTCGAGCCGTTACCGTCCGGGGCGCTATTCCGACCAAGAGGGCAGCGTTCTTAAGTTCCAGAAATGGTATTTGAACCAGTTCGGGCTGGCGCGGGCCGAGTGACCATCGCCGCCAACATGCGGGCAGTTTTGCTGACCGGCCATGGCGGTTATGACAAGCTGGAATTGCGAGATGATGTCCCGGTACCAAAGCCGGGTGTTAATGATGTCCTGATCCGTGTTGGCGCGGCGGGCGTCAATAATACGGATATCAACACGCGCATTGGCTGGTATTCCAAATCGGTCGCAGAGGCGACGGAGACGGGCGCTGCAGAAGGACTTGAAGGCGCTGGCGATGATGGCTGGTCCGGTGCCGCATTTCAATTTCCGCGCATTCAGGGTGCAGATGCGTGCGGTAGGATTGTCGCGGTAGGCGATAATGTTGATCCCGCCCGCATCGGTGAACGGGTCTTGGTCGAACCCGTGTTTTGCGGCGCGCGCCGTTACGATATTCTCTATTTCGGATCGGAAGTCGATGGCGGCTTTGCGGACTATGCCTGCGTTCCTTCGGTTCATGCGCACCGCGTTGAATCTGCGTTATCCGACATCGAACTGGCTAGCTTTCCGTGCGCTTATGGAACTGCGGAAAACATCCTGACGCGTATCAATGTGCAGGCTGGTGAGCGTGTACTCATCACGGGTGCATCAGGCGGCGTTGGCTCCGCGGCAGTCCAGCTTGCGAAACGGCGCGGGGCAGAGGTCATCGCCATGGCAGCCGATGCAAAGGCGGATAGCGTCCGCGCGCTCGGCGCGTCCCAGGTCATTCCGCGTGACGCCAATCTAGTGTCATTGTTCGGGCAAGAATATTTTGACGCCGCTGTCGATATTGTCGGCGGTGCACAGTTCGGCGAGATCCTGAACGTGCTTAAGCGCGGAGGCCGCTATGGCGTGTCGGGTGCGATTTCGGGGCCTGTTGTCGATCTTGATCTTCGGACGCTCTATCTCAAGGATTTGCGGCTGATCGGTTGCACGGTTTTAGAGCCGGAGGTTTTTGCAAACCTCGTCTCATATATTGAACGCGGCGAAATCCAGCCGGTGGTTGCAGCCACCTATGACTTATTCGACATCGTCAAAGCGCAAGAAGCGTTTTTAACGAAGCAGCATGTCGGAAAGATTGTGCTGTCGCTTTAGTCGACGGTTTCAATCAGCTCGCCGATACGTCCAACGATTTCGTCGATATGCGCTTTTTCCAGAATGAGCGGCGGCGACAATGCGATGATATCGCCGGTCGCGCGGACCAATACACCATTGTCGAAGCATTTGTGGAACAACTGCATGCCGCGTTTGCCAATGCCGCCTGCATGTGGCGCAAGCTCTATGGCAGCAACAATGCCCATATTGCGGATATCGATAATGTGCCGCTTGCCCTTCAGGCTGTGCACCGCATCTTGCCAATAACCGTGCAGCGAGCTCGCATGCTCAAAAATCCCCTCCGACTTGTAAAGGTCAAGCGTCGCAAGGGCTGCTGCCGCTGCCAAGGGGTGGCCGGAATAGGTGTAGCCGTGGAACAATTCGATGCCATCAGGGCCGCCCTCTACCACACCGTCGTGAATGTGGCGGCTGACCGCAACCGCGCCCATAGGCACAGCGGCGTTGGTAAGGCCCTTTGCCATCGTGATGATGTCTGGCGTTACGCCGAGCGTTTCGGATGCCGTGGTGCCGCCGACACGACCAAAGGCGGTGATGACTTCGTCAAAGATCAGCACAATGCCGTGCTTGCGCGTGATTTCCCGCAGTTTTTCGAGATAGCCAATCGGCGGTACCAGAACGCCGGTTGACCCCGCCATGGGTTCCACAATGACGGCGGCAATGGTTTCGGCGCCATGCAGCGCGACGATAGCTTCCAGATTGTCGGCCAGATGCGCGCCCCATTCTGGGCGACCCATGGTGAAGGCGTTATGTTCCAGATTATGGGTGTGCGGCAGATGGTCGACGCCCGTTAACAAGGTGCCAAATTGACGCCGATTGTTGACGATGCCGCCGACTGAAATGCCGCCAAAGCCAACGCCATTATAACCACGCTCACGACCAATCAGGCGCGTGCGCGTGCCTTGTCCGATGGCGCGCTGATAGGCGAGCGCAATCTTCAATGCGGTGTCGACCGATTCGGATCCCGAATTGGTAAAGAAAATGCGGTCCAGCCCCTCAGGCATGATCGTCGCCAATCGCGACGCCAGTTCAAACGCAAGCGGATGCCCCAATTGGAATGGCGGGGCATAGTCCAGCTCGGCCGCGCATTTTTGGATGGCCTCGACAATCGGTGCGCGGCAATGGCCTGCGTTTACCGCCCATAGACCCGCGGTACCGTCAAGGATCTGACGTCCGTCGTCGCTGGTATAATGCATGTCCTTTGCCGACGCCAGCTGACGCGGCGTGGTTTTGAACGCCCGGTTCGCAGTAAACGGCATCCAAAATGCCGCTAGGGGGTCGTTTTCCAGTTTCATCCATGCGCTCCAGCAACCAGTTTCATATGCTTATGCGATATGCAGGCCATTATCCGTGATTGAAAAGATTGTTGCGTCCGGAAAATTTTGGTGGGCATTAATTTTTCCGATTGTTCGCTTGCACGCGGCATTTGACCCAATATCCGACCAAAAAGAGCGCTGCCACCAGAACGCTGGTCCAAAGTTCAATCGCGTGCGATGTGGAAACGCCCATCAACACCAGAACGCCGACCATCCCGGCAATGGCCGTCCATGTACCATAGGGGTGGAACCACATTTTGATCTGTAGTTTTTCAGGGGCCGTCGCTTCCAAATCGGCGCGGAGCCGTAACTGTGCCCAAGCAATCAGCAGATAGATAAACAGCATGATAGCGCCCGAAGCATTCACCAGAAAATTGAACACCCTGTCGGGCGACAGCACCGATGCAGCAAGTGCGAAATAGCTGAAGAGGCTCGCGATCAGGATCGCACGGGCAGGCACTTTCGCCTTGCTCAATTGCACACAAGATTGCGGCGCATCGCCATTTTTGGCGAGACCGAACATGGCGCGTGACGTGATATAGATGCCCGAGTTCAAGCACGACAACACGGCTACAAGCACGATGCTATTCATAATCAGATCGGCGGCGGGATAACCCATGACGCGCAACGCTTGGGCAAATGGCGATACGCCAACTTCGATTTCGTTCCATGGCACGATGGAGACGATCATCAGGATCGACAATACAAAGAATATCAAAATGCGCGTCGATACCGATATCGTCATACGCGCGATGGTGCTTGCGCCATCTTCGGACTCTGCGGCCGCCAGCGTGGCGATTTCTGCGCCGCAAAGCGAAAATATCGTCGTTGAAACGCCAACAAGAATGGCCGCCACACCCGCTGGTGCAAAACCACCATGTTCGGTCAGGTTTGAAAAAGTCGGACCGGAGGGCGACGTGATGCCTGTGGCATAAGCGGCGGCAGCCAGAATGAAGACGATAATCGCCACAACCTTGGTCGAGGCGAACCAAAATTCAAATTCTCCGTAGGATTTGGCGGACATCAAATTCACCGCGGTCAATATGGCCATCAACGCCACACCGATTTCCCAAACCTCCAGCATCGGAAACCAGCTGTTTATAATCTTCGCGCCTGCAATTGCCTCAATGGCGATCACGACGACCCAGAAATACCAATAGAGCCATCCGACAAGGAACCCTGCCCAATTACCGACGCCGGTACGGGCAAAATCGGGAAAGGTTTGAACACCGGGCATCGCCATGGCCATTTCGGAGATCATCCGCATGACGAGTAAGACGAGGAATCCCGCCAATGCATAACTTATAACGGCAGCAGGCCCGATTGTGCTGATGGCCGTCGATGAACCAACAAACAGGCCGGCCCCGATGATGCCGCCAAATGTGATCATCGAAACATGCCGGGACTTGAGTGTTCGGCTAAGTTCGTTCGACCCAGTTCCTGCCGGTGGCGTCGCTAAGCTTGTGTCCATGTGTCGTATTCCCCCTCGTTCAAAACGGTTCTAGCTTCGAAACAAGCGGTCTGTAAATGACGGGCAACAAACAAATGTGATACAAGCCGCCTTTCGTGGCGAAAAGTTGGGACGCACGGGTTATAATTTTTGCTTATAAGCCGCGGCATTAGACTGACATGCGCCTGATGGGCTGATATGAAACGGGCGAGGGGATGTAATAACCGCAATGGCCACCGTCTTAACTGACCACCGAAAAGAAAAAATCGCCACGATTGAGACGCTGGATGCGCGGTTACGCTGGTTGTCGTCATGGATTGTCCATAACGCCAACCATTTACGGGAAAAGCGCGACGGCCTGAAGGTAGGCGGTCATCAGGCGAGTTGCGCGTCGATGACGGCGATTATGGCGGCGCTGTATTTCCATGCGCTTCGCCCGCAAGACAAGGTGTCGGTGAAGCCCCATGCAGGCCCCGTGCTGCAGGCCATCCATTATTTGCTGGGCAATCAATCTCTGGCGCAATTGCAGCAGTTTCGCGCATTGGGCGGCGCACAAAGTTATCCGTCACGCACCAAGGATAAAATTCCGGTTGATTTTTCAACCGGCTCGGTCGGATTGGGCGTTGCGATTACGGCCTTTTCCAGCCTCGTTCAGGATTATCTTGTTGCGCATGGGTCGCTAGATGAAGCGGATGCGGGCCGGATGATATCGCTGATGGGCGATGCTGAGCTTGATGAAGGCAATATCTACGAATGCCTGATCGAAGCCTATAAGCACGACATTCGCAATTGCTGGTGGGTGGTTGATTATAACCGCCAGTCACTCGACAGCACGACCGCTGACCGCATGTTCCGGCGCTTTGATGATATTTTCGAAACCTGCGGCTGGCGTGTTGTCACGTTGAAGAATGGCAAGTTGCAACGCGCGGCATTCTCGCGGCCGGGCGGAAAATCGCTTGAGGACTGGATTGAAAATTGTCCTAATGCTGATTTTGCCGTGCTTACGTATAAGGGCGGTGCAGCGTGGCGCGAACGATTGATCGCGGACATTGGCGGCAAGCCGCATGTGGCAAAGCTGCTCGACAGTTTTGACGATGACGGCCTCGCTGCCCTGATGACCAACTTGGGCGGTCATTGCATCGAGTCTTTAATGGATGCGTTCGACAGCGCCGATGATGAACGACCGACCTTGTTTATCGCCTACACCGTTAAAGGCTACGGCCTGCCGCTGGCGGGGCATAAAGACAATCATTCGGGAATGATGAACCCCGCGCAGATTGAGCAGCTTCGCGTCAGCATGGGTGTTGAGGTCGGGCAGGAATGGGAACCATTTGCCGGATTAGGCGGGAATATCGCGGCGCGGCTGAAAGACTTTGTCGGGCAGAGCGTTCTTGCCCACAAACCGCAAGAGCCGAATGCGCCGGTGATCGCCGTGCCCGATCGCCTTCCTGTGCCATCGGGTGATGTTCAGTCGACACAAGCAGCCTTTGGCAATGTTTTGCTCGATCTCGCCAAATCCTCTGAGACATTAGCCGACCGTATCGTGACAACCGCGCCTGATGTTACGCAGACGACCAATTTGGGCGGATTTGTAAACCAACGCGGGCTGTTCCGCCGGTCCGATGTGGCTGATATCTTCCGTGATGCCAAAATCCCGTCGGCACAAAAATGGGCGGCCCATGCCGCGGGACAGCATATTGAACTCGGGATTGCGGAGAATAACTTCTTTCTGTTGCTCACGTCGCTTGGGCTGGCCGCGCCGCATTTCGGAACGCGGTTGATTCCCGTTGGTACGGTGTATGATCCCTTTATCGCGCGCGGATTGGATGCGCTGAATTATGGGTGCTACTCCGATGCCCGCTTCTTGTTGGTTGGAACGCCGTCTGGACTGACCTTGGGGCCAGAGGGCGGTGCACACCAGTCGATCAATACGCCGCTGATCGGGATGGGGCAGCCTGGACTTGCCTATTTCGAACCGGCTTATGCCGATGAAGTCGCATTGTTCATGCGCTGGGCATTTGAGCATATGCAAAATCCCGACGGCAGCTCGGTATATCTGCGGCTGAGCACGCGGCAAGTGCCGCAGGTGCAACGCGCGGGCTCCGAATGGGAGGCGGACGCGTTAAAAGGCGGCTATTGGTTGCGACAACCTGCACCCGGCGCCGAAGCGGCTATTGTTTTCACAGGTGCAATCGCACCTGAAGTGCTGACTGCTTTTGACCAACTGGCGGATGATATTCCCGGATTGGGCGTGTTAAATGTGACGTCGCCCGATGTCCTGCATCGCGACTGGTCTGCCAGCAAGGCCGCGCGCTGGACTGATAAGCCCACGCAAACGTGCCATGCCGAAGATCTGTTATCGGTTTTGGCACCTGACGCTGGGCTCGTGACCGTGATTGATGGTTCGCCAGGCGCGTTGTCGTGGCTGGGCGGTGTCAGTGGCATGCGGGTGAGCCCGCTGGGTACGGATCGTTTCGGTCAGACCGGGGATCTCATCGATCTTTACGGCACCTACCGTCTCGATGCGGTTGCCATCATTGATGCGATGGCGGAGCTGTTTCTGAAACGTTAGACTGGCCTCGGCCACGTACTAGATTGGGTTTGATTGGCGCGCCCTACAGGAGTCGAACCTGTGGCCTCAAGATTAGAAGTCTCGCGCTCTATCCAGCTGAGCTAAGGGCGCGCGCTGAAAGGCGCAATAACGGCTTTGCCTGCGAACGCAAAGCTGCTTATGTGATTTTATGCAAGATGCTCCTGTTGTAACCGAAAGCGCAAGTGCCGTCACCGGACGCCAGTTCCGCTATTATGATTTCGTCATGGCCGCGTTCGTGGCCATTTTGCTCCTGTCCAACATCATCGGCGCGGCAAAGCCCGCTGCGGTGACCATAAGCGGGGAGCAATGGATATTCGGGGCAGGGATATTGTTTTTCCCGTTGGGCTACGTCATTGGCGACGTCCTGACCGAGGTATATGGCTATGCCCGTGCAAGGCGCGTCATCTGGGCGGGCTTTGCTGCCCTGTTGTTTATGGCGTTCATGAGCTGGGTTGTCGTTGCCTTGCCGCCAGCCCCGGGCTGGGAGGGGCAAGCCGCGTATGAAAGCGTGTTCGGACAAGTATGGCGGATCGTGATTGCGTCCATTACCGCTTTTTGGGCAGGTGAGTTTGTGAACAGCTATGTCATGGCGCGCATGAAGATCTGGACTGGCGGCAAGCATCTGTGGTCGCGCACGATTGGATCGACCGTGGTGGGGCAAGGCGTCGATAGCATCATATTTTACCCGCTCGCCTTTTGGGGCCTATGGAGCCAAGAACAAGTGATCAGCGTTATGATTACCAACTGGCTGCTGAAAGTGGGCTGGGAAGTTGTGTTGACTCCCCTAACATATGTCGTGGTAGGCTGGTTAAAGCGTAAAGAGGGCGTCGATATTTTCGACGAGGGCACGAATTTTTCGCCCTTCAAAACCAAAGTTTAGGACGTCATGCAGGATTATGTGCAGCAGCTGGCCGCATATTGGATCGGTTATAAAATCCGCGTGATTGACGCGGTTGGACTGACCAACGATGCGATGCATATCCACGGTTCATTGTTGATATTGTTTGGTTCAGCAATAATCCTGCGCCGCAGGCCCGACAGTGTTTGGTGTTGGTTGATCGTGCTCCTCGCCGAATTGTTCAACGAATATGCTGATCTGCAGGGTCAGGCACCGGGCGAGGCGACAATCGACGCTGCCATGCACGATCTTTACAATACCATGTTTTGGCCGACGATAATCCTAATATTGGGTCGGTTTATGTTTCCGCGCGCCAAAAAATCTGACGCAACACCCAACATATCAGGCGATTTCGCGGATCAGCCCCTCAAATAATCTGCGGCCGTCTGATCCACCCTGTATGGCCTCAATCATCCGTTCGGGATGCGGCATCATGCCGAGAACGTTACCTTTGTCATTGAGAACACCGGCAATGTTGCGCGCTGACCCATTGACGGGCTCGGCATAGCGAAACGCAACGCGGCCTTCGCCTTCCAAGCGATCAAGCGTTGCATCATCGGCAAAGAAATTGCCGTCATGATGGGCCACCGGAATGTGGATTTTCTCACCTGCTGCATATCCGCTGGTAAACATGGATTGATTGTTTTCGACCGTCAGACCGACCTTGCGGCAGACGAAACGGATGCCCGCGTTGCGCATCAATGCACCGGGAAGCAGGCCTGCCTCGGTCAAGATCTGGAAACCATTGCAGACACCAAGGACCGGGACACCACGACCCGCAGCGGCAATGACCGCCTGCATCACGGGCGAACGTGCCGCCATTGCGCCAGAACGCAGATAATCCCCATACGAAAAGCCGCCCGGAATTGCGATGAAGTCTAGTCCGGATGGCAATGCGCTTTCGCGGTGCCACACCAAGCTTGTATCCGCGCCGGTGATGTCACGAATGGCAACCGCCATGTCACGGTCGCAATTCGATCCGGGAAATTGAATGACGGCAGCGCGCATCATGCTTGCTCGATTTCGAAATTCTCAATGACCATATTGGCCAACAATTTCGTGCACATGGATTCCAGATCAGCCTTGGACAGGCCAGGCTCATGCTCAATCTCAATCAGGCGGCCGGCCCGCACATCGTGAACGCCCGAAAACCCAAGGCCTTCGATCGCGTGGTGAATGGCTTTCCCTTGCGGATCGAGCACGCCGTTCTTCAGAGTGACAAAAATACGGGATTTCATGTGGGCCCTATCTGCTTGGTTGTTCGCCTTTCCTATAGAAGGCGCGCCGCGCGATTCAAGGGTAAGCTCGCGCCCAACAGGATTTTACACGCGTTCCATATGGCGCTTTTACGGATTGGACGTCGCCATGATGGGTTTGGCAATCGCCGCGTCAGGTAAGGCGCGGAATGTGAACTGTGCGGGTTTGCTGAGATACTGCTTGGCCAGTGCCCATAAATCCTGTGCCGTGATCGCATTGAACGTTTTTTCGTTCTGCCGGAACCGGTTCAGCTTGTCCGGATTGGTTTGCGCTTCTGCTGCAACCCCCAACCATGTCGGGTTGCGCTTTTTCCAATCGGCGTAGCTTTCGAGCACAGGTTTGCGTGCGCGTTCAAACAGGTCGCTATCAACGGGTGCTTTCACGATTTCGGCCATGACCAGATCGACCGTATTTTCGATGGCGGCGAGGTCCTTGGGGTCGCCTGATGTCGAAATCGAAAATGCACCACGGTCGCGATAGACATCCGACATCTCTGATCCGGCATACACACCATATGTCGCGCCCAGCCTTTCCCGCAATTCGTCGGTAAGGCGCAGGGTTACGACACGCGCCAACAGGTCCATCGACTGCGCCAGCTTCTGATCACGGTCACCCGTGGTGGTCCAAACCCGGCGCCACCCCAGCTGATTGGCTTCACCCTTGTGCGGGATATCGAAATTTCCGCTTGCCGTGCTCCAGCGTGCGTCCTGAGCTGTCATATCTGCTGTGCCCGTCCGGGTGGGCATAGCGCCAAAAGTGCGTGCAACAGCGGCAATCGCAGCGGCTTCATCGAGATCGCCTACGATTGCGATTTCCATCCTGTTCTGGATCAGGGCATCGCCCAACGCAGATTTCAGCTGCGAAAAATCGGCCGCTTGGACCTCTTCAAGCGGTGCCAGCGCAAAGCGGGGGTCATTGTCCGTCATGATTCGCGCCATGGCGATGCTCAATGCCGATCCCGGAGTTGCGTCCAGCCGCGCGAAGATTTCTGGCAATGGGCGGCGGAACAAGCGGAGCGCACTGTCGGCATAGCCGGGATATCTGGTGTACGCGGCCATCACCTGCAACTGGCGCTCCAAGTCCACAGGTGCAACCGCGCCAGTGCCGCCAAAATAGTCTTCAGCTACCCCGAATGCGGGTGTGACGGTTGTCCCGGCAAGCAATGAGCGCAGGTCTTCAAAATCATGCGCAGCAAGACCGCCGGAAACATACGCCCCTGACATCAGCCAAGCCAATACCGCCTTGTCCTTCGCAAAATGCAATCGTCCGCCATCGATCCGCAGGGAATAGCGGACGCGATTGTCCTCAAAATCGGTTTTTTTGAGGTTCAGCAAAACGCCATTGGCAAAGCGGATGGTGCGAATGCCAAGGTCGGCAACGACGGTATCTTCAACGACAGTGCCGGCTGGACCAAAGTCTGTGTAGGCAAATGCTGATGCCTTGCGCGCAACGGGCGCCGCCACCGCAATAGCGCGGCTTGCACCATAAGCGGCCAAGATATCATCGGAAGACGTCCCTGACGTCTGCTTCGTGGACAGAAATATTTGCGGGGCCGTCATTTGGCCAAACCATTTTGCGAATTCCGCATTGATCGCAGCTTTCGTCATGAACGGACGCAATTGCCGCCATAGCAGCAACCGGTAGGCGTCTGAATTATAGACGTCATCGTCAAGTCCGACCAAATCGTTGGCGATCGAAGCGCTTTGCTCTGTGCCCTCCGCCTTGGCGTTGTTTTCAAAAGAGGTGTCGAGGCGCTTTATCTGCTCGGCAACTTCGGCGTCGTCAAAACCATATTGCACGGCTTGCCGGACAGCCTGTTCTGTAAATGGCAGCAACGCCCGCCAACTGCCGTCTTTGCCGCCTGCGCTAAAGCCGACTGCCGCATAACTGTCGCAGATACCTAAAGCAAAATTTACACCACCGCCCAAAAAGGGAATGTCCTCTGAACGCGACCGGCGGCTTATCCGCTGGGAAATGATGGCCGATGCAATTTGCATCTTGAGTTCAATCATCGCCCGTTCGACGGTGTCAGGCCGGAGTTTGTCCTTGAAAAACTGTTGAACGCCAATGGCTTCATTGATTTCAGGATGGGTAAAACTTGCGGCAGACACGCCACGCGACGTATCGAGTTCACAGCGGTCAAGTTTGCCCAAGGGTGGTGCTGCGACCTGCCAATCGGCGAATTTGTTCGCCAATTCGCGCTCAATCGCAACGGGATCCACTGGCCCAACCACGATGATCTTGATCCGGTCGGGCCGATAATATGTGCGATAGAGCGCCTTCAACCGGTCCGCAGGTGCGGTTTCGATGATTTCGGACAGCCCAATCGGGTAGCGGGTCGAAAAATAGGTGTTGGGGTAAAAGAGATTGTTGGCGGCCCGCCAACTCTGAAACGCGTAATTTTCGCGCTCGCGTCGCTCAGCCAATACGATCCCACGCTCACGATCAACCGACGCCGGGTTAAACGAGATATTGCCCGCGGTCTCGCGCATCAGGAACAAGGCGCGCTCAATCAGGCGTGGGTCGGCTTTCGGCAAATCGAGCTTATACTCGGTCTGCGTATATCCCGTTGACGCGTTCGTATCGGCGCCAAAGGATAGGCCAAGCCGCTCAAGCATTTTGACCATCTCGCCCTCGGGCACGTTCGTGCTGCCGTTAAAGGCCATATGTTCGATGAAATGCGCGAGCCCTTGCTCGTCCTCCGCCTCTGCCGCTGACCCGAAGTCGATGACCATGCGCACAAGCACCTGATTCTCGGGGCGCTGGTTCGGGCGAATGGCGTAGCGCAGACCATTGGGCAGCCGCCCGTAAATGATGCTTGGGTCTGGTTCGAGGTCGGACGTTTCCGCGTTCCAGGGTGCGGTGCGTTCCGTGCCGTGGACTTTTGTTTTCTCTTGCGGCGCAGCGGACAAAGCGGGTGTGCCTACAACCGAGGTAGCCACCGCCAATACAACTAAAAGTCTCTTGTTCATCGATCGACTTTGTCCAGAGAAAGCCACCGATAGCAAGATGCAAAGATGTAAATTCTTGTGTTACTTGCCTTTACGTAGCCTATGGCTAACCATATCCAGCACAGCGCCTTCGCTTTCATCCGGCATCAGGCCAAGACGGCGCGCCACTTCTTGATAGGCTTCGGCTTCACCACCCAAATCACGGCGGAAGCGATCCTTATCAAGCTTTTCGCCGGTTTCGATATCCCAAAGGCGGCACCCATCCGGGCTGATTTCGTCCGCCAAAATGATGCGCGAAAAATCGCCATCAAACAGTCGGCCGAACTCCAGTTTAAAGTCCACCAATCGAATGCCAATCGCTGCAAACATACCGCACATGAAATCATTGATGCGGATCGCCATCGAAGAAATGTCCTGCATTTCCTCCTGCGTGGCCCAGCCGAAGCATGCGATATGCTCTTCGGCTACAAGCGGGTCGCCCAGACTGTCGTCTTTGTAGCAATATTCCAGCAATGTGTGGGGCAGGGGTGTGCCTTCTTCGATGCCCAGCCGTTTGGACAAAGTGCCCGCAGCGACATTGCGCACAATCACTTCGATCGGCACGATTTCAACTTGCCGGATGAGCTGCTCACGCATGTTCAGGCGGCGGATGAAGTGGGTGGGAATGCCAATATGGCTCAGGCGCGTAAAAACATGCTCAGAGACGCGATTGTTAATGACGCCTTTGCCAGAAATCGTACCCTTTTTCTGGGCGTTAAAGGCGGTCGCATCATCCTTGAAATATTGGATCAGCGTGCCGGGTTCAGGGCCTTCATAAAGAATCTTGGCCTTGCCTTCGTATATTTTGCGGCGGCGGGTCATATGCGGTCCCTGACTTTGCTTAAAATGACGTGCCCCGGCAGGACCGGTCGAAAAGTGACCAGATGCTGCCGGGGCATTTTGTTCGCTATAATCCATTGCATGCGGCGGCGCAATTCGAGATAGGCCCCTTAACGGACAGGAAAGGACAGATTTTTGCCCATCGATCTGGATTTGCTGCTTCAGGCCTACGCCAATGGCATATTTCCGATGTCCGACGCCCGTGATGACCCTGATACTTTTTGGATTGAACCGGAATATCGCGCGATTTTGCCGCTGGACGGATTTCGGTTGTCCAAATCATTGGCGAAAACGATCCGGCAGGGGCGTTTTACCGTGACGGCGGATACTGCCTTTGCCCAAATCATCGCAACATGCGCCGAGTCGCATGATGATCGGCGCGAGACGTGGATAAACCCCGATATCGAAGAATCCTTTTGCCAACTGCATGCACAAGGCCGCGCACACAGCGTGGAATGTTGGGTCGATGGCCGATTGGTCGGCGGGCTTTACGGGCTCGCCATGGGCCGCGCATTTTTTGGCGAAAGCATGTTTTCGCGAGAGACCGATGCATCAAAAGTGGCGCTGGCCTGGCTTGTCGCGCGTCTTAAACTGGGTGGCTTCGAACTGCTGGATTGTCAGTTCATGACGGACCATCTGGCCAGCCTTGGTGCCATTGAAATCACCCAAGGCGCGTATCTAAAATTACTCGAATCGGCGTTAAAGACGACCGGTCAGCCCTCGTCGGGCTTAGCGTCTTCATTGGATGGAGCAGCCGGTTCGGCAGGCGCAGCCTGGGGTGCACTAGACGATGCGTTATCGGTAGGTGCTGGCGCTTCCTCCGATGGTTTTTCTTCGACCGGCGTCTCTTCGCCGGGGAAGCTCATCCTGCAGCTTTTGACCCAGACATCGTAGATCGGGTGTTCGACAATATTTGCTGCCGGGTTTTCTTTGAAAAGCCAGCCTGAAAACACACTGCGCCATTTTTCAGCATCATTTGTGCCCGGCGGGCGTTCATACACCAGCAATTGAACAAAGGCACCTTCATCGGGATAATTTTCCCACGGCGCTGTTTTCTCGCAGGCACGCAATCTCACGACAACTTTGCCAAAACGAATGGCCTCGCCGGGCTTGAGTTCAATGTCGCGCGTCTGTCCGTTGCGTTTGTTCAACAGGCCCAGCACCGCAACACGTCCGGCCATGGGTGTGCCAAGTGAATTATCAGAACCCGCAACAATCCGGTCTGCGGTCGCTTGGGCTTTGCCGGATTGTTCCGGAGCCAGCTTTTCTTCGTCAGAGGGTCCGCACGCCGCGAGCGTTGCCAGCAACGGCAGCAGCATCAGGCTGTGCCGGCGAATCATGATGCGTCGGGACTCCACGCCTCATAATCGCCAGTGGCGCGGGCACGATGGCCGCCGCGCTGTATCGATCCCGCTGGCCGATAGGCACGGTCCGTGCCCGTCAAGTTGGACTCAGGCAGTGTTTCATAACCGCGCACTGGCGGCAAATAGCTTTCCGGATCGCCATCATGGGTGCCATGCAACCATCCGTGCCAGTCGGGCGCAACGCGGCTTGCATCGTTCGCGCCATTATAGATGACCCAGCGACGTTTACCGTCGGACGACTGGTAATATTTGTTTCCCTGGGCATCACTGCCCACAGCTTTGCCCTTACGCCAGCTGTAGATCATTGTGCCGATGGTGGCACCGTTCCACCAAGTGAAGATTTTACCGAGAATAGCCATGGACCAGCGATTAGGAGCAAGCACGTTGCGGTGCAATCCCTATTTGCCTTACTTTGCGGTCCATTTAACCGTGTCACCCGCCGAAATGCCCAACTCGGCCGACAACCCTCCGCGCAGTTCCAGTACGGCTCCAACCGGTTCGCCCGAAGAAACCGGTATTGTGGAGTAAGGAATTGTGTTTTCGGCGATGCTCTCGATCGTGCCGTCTGTTCGGATAAAGATGATGTCGAGCGGGATCACCGTGTTCTTCATCCAAAAGCTTGCCATGCGCGGTTCAGAAAAGGGAAAGACCATGCCGGCATTGTCCGCAAGCTCGGTCCGGAACATCAACCCCCTGGCCTGCTCCATCGACGTCTGCGCAAGTTCGACAGTAAACGCATGCGTTTTGGCGCCACTGGTGACGCACAATTTCACTTGCTCAAGCCCTGCGGCAGACCGACCTGCGCCCGTTCCGGGTTTGCACCCTGCGGTCTGGTTTCCGCCATTGGCAGGCATTGTGCACGCGGCCAGCGAAAGGGCTGTCGCGTAAAGGCCCATTTTGCCAAGCTTACTTACATTCATTTAGGCGATCCTTTTTCGATTCTGGCACAGTTAATAGCGGCACTGCCGGCCTGTTTCACAAAACAACTGCCGTTTCCACTTACATTGATCGTTCCGGTTCCGCGATTAAAGATATTGGCTGCTTCGTCGACATGCACGCGGGACTCCCCATTGCCGATATGTTCAAGCCGCACATTGCGCATCGGCACATTGGCTGCGTCAAAATGACCGGTGCCATTCAGTGTGACGCGCCCTTCACGGACTTTTCCGTCCTGTATATCAATCCGTCCGTTTCCGTCGATGTCGGCCGAAAATTGGTCGGTGATTAGCCGGTCCACCGCAATGGAGCCGTTACCCGCCACGAGCATGCGGGCGGCGTCTTGTTGCTTTACCTCGGATATTTGCAGGCTTCCATTGCCGCTGACCGTCATGTCTTTAATCGCCTGGGTCGATAGCATGACCTCAAGCGGCTGCGTCATCGGGACGCCCTTTTCGTTGTTCACAGCACCCTGAAGACGCACACGCAATGTCATGCCGACACGTTCCAGCTTCAGGGCGTCTAGAACTCTTTTGTCGCCTTTGGCTCTCGCAGATGGCGCTTTGCCCGTTTGCACCTGTACTTTCATATCGCCGATGACTTGAATATTCTCAAAGCTGGCGACGAGGATTTTGCGTTCGTCCGCCATCGCAGGCGGCACTGCAAAAAATCCGACGGACAGCGAGAGGGCAACGATTAATGTGCCAAACTTGCCTCGCCCCATTCCACCCAGCCAAGCCATTTCGGTGTCCTTTTCATATAATGTCCCTGCGGCGCATCACACACAAAGCCAGCATCAGATATGGCCCCAGTTACGGGGCGGGTCAAATGGCATCCGCCGGCAATATGTTTCCAAATCGGCTCAATCCGATTTTGCCAGTTTGCCGCAGCAGGGTCCGGCGCTTTGCCATGCTCCAAAAATATCAGCCGCCCGCCGGGGCGCAGGACGCGCCGGACCTCCGGCAGCGCGGCGGTTGGATCTTGAACCGAACATAATGTGAAAGTGGTGACGACAGTATCAAAGCTGCTGCTTTCAAACGGCAGCGCCTCTGCAATGCCGTTTGCGAAATTTGCGCTTCGGCCTGATCGCAAGAGCGCATCTTGCGCGCGGCCAAGCAATTCCGGCGACGGATCAACACCCGATAGAGATCTGACCTGCGGCCAGTCGTAAAACTGCAGATTGGTTCCGCCGCCGCAGCCCAGTTCCAGAATGTCCCCCGATGCCCGCGGAACAACTTTTGCGCGATGATGCATCACCGCAGGCTGCGTGCAGGCGCAACCAATAAGACGGGGGACGACGTGCCGGTCCCACCAGCCGTTCATGCGTGGGTCCCCGAAGGTTTAACATCTTCGACAGCGCCCAAAACCGAGTGTCCGCATGCGGTGATGGCGCGTGCGGCAAACGGCAGGAACAATGTGATTTTACGCATGGGTCAATCTCCTTGTGCATCGTCGTTATGATGCACTTCGGGATTATAACTCAAGAGCAAATTGCCAGCTGTCTTTAGAACGCATTTCACTGAGAATCTTAGGGATTTTTTCTTTGAAGGGGAAAAAACCCTTGGTCGCATGTGGCCAGAATTTCTCGTCCCAGCTTCGACGGATTTGGACCAGCTTCATGCCTTCCTGTTCCAGATGCGGAGCGCATTTGGCGAGCAGGTCAGCAGCCGGACCCACCGGCGCGTAAGCGGTGACAATCTGTTCGGCGCCGGCTTGCTTTGCCTGTGTGATCAAGGTTTCGACATTCAGGGTATCTAGAATATCCGTGGGACATTGAAACGCAGTGTTGACCCGTTCTGCCGCGTCACGCGAAGCGCTTGCGACGAAACCACGCGCATTGTCTCCCCATAAAGTTGTTGGATCGGCGGCTACACATGCCGCCTTGATGGACGCCGAAGGTGCAAAGAGCGACCCTGGGTTTAGGTCATCTGGAGTGACCAACAACAATGTCGGCTTTTGCAGGTCCCATTGCGCTGCGAAGGGAACGGTACGCGGATTTGCGACGGTCAAATGCGGTGGGATGACGGCCGTCGTTGCCAGCCCTTTTGGTGCAAATCGCCCATTGGTGTAGCGCGCGATATTGTCCGTCGTCGCGAGATATGTTTTGCCAGCGGTTTGCAAGCCGGCCACCCAGCGCCACGACAATGTGTTGCTTGCTGCATCGGCGTCAACCAAGTGGCGCAGGAAAAAGTCCGCACCTAACGCCCATGGCAGGCGCAGTGTAAAAATCCAGATGGAGGCAAACCACATTCTCGCGTGATTGTGCAGATAGCCCGTTTCGACAAGCTCGCGTGCCCAATCGTCAAAGCCTTCGATGCCGGTCTGCCCAGCCTCAGCGTTGCGGATTGCGCGCGCATTGGGAAAACTATCCCGCTGCCGGTCGCACTCTTCCTGAAACTGCGTCCACACGGACGGGCGCATTTCCAGCCAGCCCTTCCAATACGTGCGCCACAATATTTCCTGAATGAACTTTTCCGCTGCTGCCAGGCTGTGTTGCTCCAGAACAGCGTCGACGACTTCCTGCTCGGTAATCATCCGATAGCGCAGATAAGGCGAGAGCTTGGAGACGGCGCTTGGCTGCTCTGGCCCCGGATCCGTGTTGCGGCCAAAGGCATAATTTTGCCCTGCGCCGGGTATGAACCCGGCAAGGCGCGCGCGTGCGGCGGTCCGCGAGGCGGGAAAAATATCCGATGCCACTGTCATGCTAACCACTTTTGCAAATAAGGACGGATTTTCAGGAAGCGGACATACAACCGCTCGAATATATCCAAAATAACGGGATTTCGCGCAAGCCAGCCCAGCGGCTTCAGCGGGGGAATATGCCGCCACATGGCTGCAAATGCAGCCGCACCCGATAGCATCACGCCATTTTCACAGGCGTGAAGACGATCAAGCATAAGCTGCCGGTCGAGCGGGCATATCGCCGTGTCTGGCGCAATATCTTGGAAGTCGATTTTTCGCTGCCAATCGAGACGCCGCATCAGTGCGATTTCACGCACGCACAGCGGACATGCGCCGTCATACCAGATGATGAGATTGAACATGCCTCTGTTTAGACTTGTCGCAAGGGGACGTCAGGCTGGGCATAATGTGGTATAACAAAGTGAAAAAAAGGGCGCCGTTGCCAGCGCCCCTCAAATTTTCCGGTAAGGAAGCTGGTTATTCCGCTTTTTCGTAATATTGCGGTGCCGCTTCATTCAGAATGGCCAAAATTTTCTGCAGAGCCGCTTTTTCGTCGGTCTTTTCCATTGCCGCGAGCTCACGGGCCAAGCGGCTGGATGCCGCTTCAAAAATCTGACGCTCCGAATAGCTTTGTTCGGGCTGGTCATCGGGGCGGAACAAGTCGCGGGTCACTTCAGCGATCGAAACCAGGTCGCCCGAGTTGATCTTCGCTTCATATTCCTGGGCACGGCGCGACCACATGGTGCGCTTCACCTTAGGCTTGCCGGTGAGCGTATGCATTGCTTCTTTGAGCGTTTTGTCGCTTGACAGCTTTCGCATGCCAACGCCTTCGGCCTTGTTGAAAGGCACGCGAAGTGTCATTTTTTCTTTTTCAAAGCGCAGCACATAAAGCTGAAGCTGCATCCCTGCGATTTCGGAATCCTGAAGCTCGATTACGCGACCAACCCCATGCTTGGGATACACCACATAATCGCCTACATCAAACATCGCCGCGTTGGACGTCATATTACGACCTTTCTGATTATTCGGGAGAATAAGCTCGCTGACAACAAAATGTTGTCCATAAGACAGTTGGCATTCGTCCCTTACGTCATCATCCGCTCAATCCCATATTAGGAAGGCGGTTATCGACCATTTTCGGCCGGATGATGCGGAGTGTAACAGATTCGCCACAAAAGTTCAATGCTGCTGTACAGAGCGTCAATGATGCGACTTAAATGGCGCTTAACTTTCGCACGCGGTCGTCATGTTCGGCAAACACGGCATTGCTAATCGGCTTGATATCCGCCGAGTTCATCCAGCATAGGTCCATATGGCCAAGAACGCGGTCATCATGGCTTCTTATCGTAACCGGCAGGATAGGTTGATGATCCAGCTCATCGACCAAAACCGGATTGGATGGCACGCCCGTCCCCCATTTTTCGCCCCATTGGCGCAGCGCAATCATTGTGGGCAGCAAATCCAGCCCTTTTTCTGTCAGGCGATATTCCACTTTACGACGGTCATCAGGGCAAGGCGTACGATGCAATATACCGCTTTCGCTCAATCGACTTAAACGGTTGGCCAAAATGTTGCGCGCAATGCTGATTTCCGTGAGGAAATCTTCAAAATGGCGGATACCATTGAAGGCAGCGCGCAAGATCATGAACGACCATCGTTCGCCCATTGCCTCAAGTGCGGTTGGCAGCCCACACTCGGCAATATCCTGTAGTGACTCGCGCAATTCGCCCATATTTTTGACCCCCGGCTCATAGGGTGAGCCGACCCGAAAAAATTTGCAACCCCATTTAAGTTTTAAGTTGCAACTAAAAACCTAATCCAATAAGTAGCGATTCGCAACTGGTTTTCCAGGGGCGCAAAACGAAGGGCAGGGAATAAAATGCCGGCCCCCGTTGTTCTCGTTTAGCAAAGCTAAAAGGATAAGATTATGACTCTCTCCCAAGTTTCCGCCCGTTTGGGCGCACTCGCCGCCGCATCTGTCATCAGCGCCACACTTCTGTTCGGTGTCCCGACGCAAGCGCAAGCTGCAAGCAACAGCGCATATTACAAAATCGAACTGGCGCAGCCAGCCGCATCGAAGCAAGAATTGCTGCGTAGCGTTGTTGTAAAGTGCGAAGGCACTGCATGCCGCGCGCCTATGGCGTCGACTGCCGCAAAGAATATGTGCATCAGTGTTGCCCGCAAATTGGGTTCAGTTTCTGCATTCACCGCTGGTGACCGCGTCTTCACAGCCGACGAACTCGCGGCCTGTAACGCTGGCGCTTAATCAGCCAGCCGCTCAATTAGCACTTCGGCTCTACTCTCTCCCCAATTTAACCCGCGTCAATCTTTTTGACGCGTTGAGCCGAGACAACTGCGCCGGAATATGGGCATACGCGCATCGTCGCGGACGCCATATTTCGGTGCATTTTTTGTTGGAGCAGGCGTTGTCATGTGCGCCATGCACAAGCGGCCGGCGCATAATTTGTTGTTAAATTGACTATGTTTTTAAGTTTCTTGTTGCAACGCAGCGCAAAAGCCACATCTTGGAACTTATGATGCGGCAATATGAATTGGTTGAACGGGTGCGGGCCTATATCCCGGATGTCGATGAGGATCGGCTGAATCGTGCCTATGTCTTTACGGTTCAGATGCATGGTGCGCAGAAACGGGCATCAGGCGACCCGTATTTCAGCCATCCGGTCGAAGTCGCAGGACTCATGACCGACCTCAAAATGGATGAGGACACGATCATCACCGCGCTGCTCCACGACACGGTGGAAGACACGCTGACCTCAATCGAAGATGTGGAAAGCCGCTTCGGTTCCGAAGTCGCGCGGCTGGTCGACGGCGTTACCAAGCTTTCGAAAATCGAAGCGCAAACCGAAGACGAACGCGCTGCCGAGAATTTGCGCAAGTTCCTGCTGGCCATTTCGGATGATATCCGGGTTCTTCTGGTCAAGCTTGCGGATCGCCTGCACAATATGCGGACGCTGCATTTTATCAAAAGCCCCGAAAAACGTCGTCGTATCGCCAAGGAAACGATGGATATATATGCGCCGCTGGCGGAGCGCATTGGCATGTATGAATTTATGCGCGAAATGCAGCTGCTCGCGTTCGAACAGCTGGAACCTGAAGCCTATCAGACGATTACCGGCCGTTTGAAGCAAATCCGCGAAAAGGCCGATGTTGAAATCGACCAGATTAACCAAACCATTGCTTGGGAAATGGAGCAGGCTGGACTGAAGATCACAGTCTCCGGCCGCGAAAAGCATCCTTACTCGATCTGGAAAAAGATGCAGGAACGCCACGTGGCGTTCGAGCAGCTGACCGATATCAACGCCTTTCGCGTGATAACCGAGACCACGGAAGACTGCTATCGCGCGCTGGGCGTGCTACATCGGCGTTGGCAGATGGTGCCGGGGCGGTTCAAGGACTTCGTCTCGACGCCAAAGCGCAACGGATACAAATCGCTGCACACAACGATCATGTTCGCCAAAAATATGCGCGTCGAAGTGCAAATCCGCAGCGCCGAAATGCACCGAAGTTCGGAACATGGTTTGGCCGCCCACTGGGCCTATAAGCAAGCGGATAAGCCCGATGGGCAGGCTGCGTGGCTGCGCGATCTCATCGAAATTCTTGAAACCAGCCAAGATGCCGAGGATATCCTCGAAAACACCCGCATGGCGATGTACCAGGACCGGATATTTGCTTTCACCCCAAAAGGTGCGCTGCATCAGTTGCCCAAGGGTTCAACGGTCGTTGATTTTGCGTACGCCGTGCATACCGATCTTGGGGACAAGACCGTTGGCGCAAAAGTGAATGGGCGCCATGTCCCGTTGCGTGCGCAATTGAACAATGGCGATATGGTCGAGATCCTGAAATCCAAAGCGCAGGAACCGCAGCAGACTTGGCTAAACTTCGTAACGACGGGTAAGGCGCGCGCCGCCATCCGCCGGCATGTGCGGCACCGCGAACGCGATGAGCTGGTCGCGATTGGGCGCAAGCTTTACGACGAAATTGCTGCGCGTATGCCCGGAAAAATCGGCAAGAAAGCCTTAACGGCTGCAGTGAACCGGCTAAAGCTTGAGGATGAGGAAGAGCTGATGCATCGCATCGGCCTTGGCAAGATTAATGACCGCGCGCTGATGGAGGCGTTGGTACCTGGCTTTGACGCGGATGGCATTGCGCTTGATTTCCCAAGTCAAGAGCGCGCCATCTCCATACGTGGACTGACGCCGGGCGTCGGTTACCACCTTGCGGATTGCTGCCATCCCATTCCGGGTGACCGGATCGTCGGGCTTAGGTTAGCAGGACAGCCGGTTGAAGTGCACACGATCGAATGTGACCGTCTCGCTAGCGGAGCCGATGTCGATTGGGTGGACCTCAGTTGGGGGCATGGTAGCGATGGCGCGTCGGCGCGATTGCGCACGATCATTCACAATCGTCCCGGCACGCTCGGTGAAATTGCGGGCATTTTCGGCTATCACAAGGCGAACATCATCAATTTGCGTTTGACCGCGCGTGACGTCGAATTTCACACCTTTGAAATAGATTTGGAGGTGCATGACTTACAGCACCTTATGCGCATCATATCCGCGCTTCGCGCGTCCGATGCCGTCGCGACCGCAGACCGCGTCTACGACTAAATCCAGTCGCCGATTTCATCCCCAGGTTCAGCATAAACAAAACGTTTGGCCAGTGCAAAACTGTGTCCAGCGCGCAAAAAGGCATTGAGTTGCTTATTGCGTTTCTCCGGCGTTGCAGCTTCTTGGGCAAATGGACCGATACGTTTGCGTCGGGCGAAGTTTTCTGCAGCGCTTAATGTGCTTTCTTTCATATGTGCTTTTGCCGGGATGGCATCCGCATCGCCGATTCCGCTTGCGCGCAAATCCTCGTTTAAGCGCCGCTCGCCATAGCCACGGCGCACAAATGACCGGCTTCGTGCTTCGGCAAATTGGGCGTCGTTTATATAGCCGAGTGCGGCAAATTGTTCGACCAGCATGGCGATGTCCGCGCCGCGTTCCCCGTCCCACCCGCGCTCGCGAATTTTGCGGTTTAAGTATGTCCCGAGTTTTGCCTGTGTGGTGGCGTATTTGCCAACATAATGCAGCGCTAGCTGTCTAAGTCTCTCGTCATTTAACGGCGGAGCGGGTTTTTTGGCGGCACGTGGGCTGTTCACGCCCTATTCTTGCCACAGTCGGGTCGAAATTTGAACTGGTATCGACGCGTAATGGCATAGGCTAACAATAAAATTGTCGGGCACCGCCCTATTTGCTATGGGAAAAATTATGAGCGAACGCGCATCCACGCCCACACAGGACAGTTTGGCACGTCGTTTTTCTGACTTTGCGACCTTAAGTGAGGCATTAGATTATGCCGCGCAGGGGCAACGTGGTCTCAATTTCCACGACATGCGCGGCAAACTGGCGCGCGCTTATCCCTACAGCGAAATGCGCGAGGACGCGCTGAACATGGCCTATCGCTTGATCAGCCATGGTGTCCGCAAAGATGACCGGATTGCCTTGGTCGCCGAGACCGGCCCGGATTTTGCGGCCTTGTTCTTTGGCTGCGTATATGCCGGCGCATGGCCAGTGCCGCTGCCATTGCCAACGTCATTTGGCGGCAAAGAAAGCTATGTGGATCAGTTGTCCGTGCAGTTGAAGAGCTGTGACCCCAAGATATTGTTCTTTCCGGCGGAACTCGCCGACATGGCCAATGACGCGGCCAGCGCCTGCAATGTCGAAGGCATTGATTGGGAAAGCTTCGGCGACCGTATTGCTGTAAAGTCCGAGCTCCCTTCGGCGCAGACCGACGAAATTTGCTATCTGCAATATTCCAGCGGCTCGACCCGTTTCCCGCATGGCGTGGCGGTTACGCACAATGCTCTGCTGAACAATCTGGCGGCACATTCGCATGGCATGGAAGTCACTGAAAATGACCGCTGCGTGTCATGGTTGCCCTGGTATCATGATATGGGTCTCGTCGGTTGTTTCCTGTCGCCCGTCGCAAACCAAGTTTCGACGGACTATATGAAAACCGAAGATTTCGCGCGTCGTCCATTGGCTTGGCTTGATGTTATTAGCGCCGCGGATGGCACAGTCATCAGCTACTCGCCGACATTTGGCTATGATATCTGCGCACGGCGGGTTTCCAGCCAAACGCATGTGAGCGACCGCTTCGATCTCGCAAAATGGCGGCTTGCAGGCAATGGTGCCGATATGATCCGCCCCGACGTGATGCAGGCTTTTGTCGATGCATTTGGCGATGCTGGCTTCAAGGCGTCCTCCTTCCTCCCAAGCTATGGTTTGGCTGAAACAACCTTGGCTGTGTCTATCATGCCGCCGGGCGAAGGTATTCAAGTTGAGCTTGTCGAAGAGACGGAACTGACGGGCCATCCCGGTGCACCAGATCGGCCAATCCGTTATCGCGCAATCGTTAACTGCGGCCGCGCTGTAAAAGACATGACCATCGAAATCCGCGACGAAAACCGCAAACCACTTGCTGAAAAGACGATCGGTAAAGTGTGGTGCACAGGGCCTTCGTTGATGAAGGAATATTTCCGGGATAAGGAATCGACCGATGCTTGTCTGGTCGATGGCTGGCTGGACACGGGCGACATGGGCTATCTGTCGAATGGCTACATCTATATTGTCGGCCGCGCCAAGGACATGATCATCATCAATGGTAAAAACCATTGGCCACAGGATATTGAATGGGCGGTCGAACAACTGCCTGGGTTTAAGGCCGGTGATATAGCGGCTTTCTCCGTGACGACGCCCGGCGGCGAGGAGACACCTGCTGTGCTGGTCCAGTGCCGTACTACTGACGAAGCCGAGCGGGCAAAGCTGCGTGACCAGATCCGCGACAAGGTTCGGTCGGTGACGGGAATGAACTGTGTCGTCGAATTGGTTCCACCGCGGACATTGCCGCGGACCAGCTCAGGCAAAATGAGCCGTGCTAAAGCGCGTAATCTGTATCTCTCTGGTGAAATTCAGCCCTATTCAATCGCGGCTTAATTGTCTGCATCGCCGCGCCATTCTGAAGATGGCGGCGGCGTTGCGGGTGCCTGTTAATCTACCTAAACCGGTTTAAGGCCGTGAAGGATACCCTTGGGCAGCCTTAGAGCAGGTCGAGTACCTTTTCTTGGGGCCTGCATAGCCGAACGCCTTTACCGGTTTCCACAAATGGCCGTTCGACCAGGATTGGGTGTTCAACCATATGGTCCAATATGCGATCGGCAGAAGCGCCATCGATCAAACCTAATTCTTCAGCGGGTGAACCACGGGTACGCAGCGCTTCGCGTGGGGTAAGGCCTGCATCTTTGAACAATTGTTCAAGCTTTGCGCGGGTGAAGGGTTGCTTGCGATATTCGATAATCTCGACCGTGACACCCGGCGCTTCTTGAAGGAGTGCGAGGGTCTTGCGCGACGTTCCGCAATCGGGGTTGTGCCAGATTGTTGCGTTCATGATTATGGTCGTCCCCAATATGCCGTTTGCGTCGCGATGTACCTAAATCGGTGACCCGCAAAAGCAAATGCGCTTTTTTCCATTTTTAAATTGCATGTGAGAACGATTCGCAATAGAGGCAGGCAAATCGAATTGCGAGTCATTTGCAATAAACACAAAAAGGTCGAAAATGCTTCGTCTCTCCTCTTCCGTTTTTGCTTTGATTTCTGCCGTTGTAAGCGCGCCTTATGCCTTTGCTGAAGACGTGGCATTTGATGACAGCCGGACCATCATTGTGACGGGTGCCAGCGACGGGTACCTCGCGTCCAATTCCATCACGGCCACAAAAACCGACACGCCGCTGATCGACATTCCGCAGACCATCAATGTCGTGACCCGCGAACAGTTGGATGATCAGGCGCATCACTCGCTGGCAGATATATTGCGTTATGTCCCGGGTACAACGGTGGGCCAAGGCGAAGGTAATCGCGACCAAATTACCCTGCGTGGGCAAAACACAACGGCCGACTTTTTCCTGGATGGCGTGCGCGATGACGTTCAATATTATCGCGGGCTTTACAATATTGAGCGGGTTGAAATTCTGAAGGGCCCTTATGCCCTGATCTTTGGCCGTGGCGGTGGCGGCGGCATCATCAACCGGGTTCAGAAGGCTCCGTTGAGTGACGATTTCATTTACGCAGGACAAGCCAGCGTCAACAGTTTCGGGGCCTACGATGTCTCGGCTGATTTTAACGCTCCGTTAAATGCATCCACCGCTGTGCGCATGAACGCGGTGTACGAAAGCTTAGACAACCATCGTGATTTTGTCGTCGGCGAACGTTATGCTTGGAACCCCTATCTCGCCTTCAGGCTGAACGATAGTTGGCGGCTGGGCCTTTCGTATGAATATGTGAATGACGCCCGCACGACGGATCGTGGTATCCCATCGGTCGCGACGGGAGCGGGGCAACCCAATCGTCCGTTGATCGGCTTTCGTGACCAGTTTTTCGGCGTCCCCGGTGTCAATCGCACGCGACTTGAGGCGCACATTGCTAAGCTGCGGCTAGACGGTCAGTTGGCATCAAATCTCAATTTCAGCGGCACCATGCTGTATGGCGATTATGATAAAATCTATGTGAATGTCTATGCAAATGGGGCGGCGACGGCGCAAAATGGAATGGTTGCTCTTGCAGCCTATAGTGACCCCACCCAACGCGAAAATGTCATCGCCCAGGCAAATGTGGTCTGGGATATCGAAACAGGCGCGCTTGCGCACAAAATTCTCGTTGGCGCCGAATATGGCGACCAGCAATCGGCCAACCGTCGGCTTAACGGCACGCTTTCAAATGCGACATTTGGCCTTGCGAACCCGGTTTTTCCTACAGTATCCTTTCACACATTGGCACGAGACAGCGTTTCTGACGTGAAGTTCTTCTCTGCTTATGTGCAGGACCAGATGAGCGTTGGCGAACATATCGATGTCGTCGCAGGGCTTCGGTACGACAGTTTTGATATCAGCGGTGCAGATTTGCTGCCGGCAATCGACCGGCCTTTTGCACGTAACGATGAAAAGATAAGCCCGCGTCTTGGGCTGATTTTCAAACCGCAGGAAAGCATGTCGCTTTACGGCAGCTATAGTCAATCATTCTTGCCGCGGTCGGGTGACCAGTTTCTGGTGCTGACGGTTACACAGCAAAACCTGGCGCCTGAGAAATTCACCAACTTTGAAATCGGCGCTAAATGGGATGTCCAGCCAAATTTAAACCTGACCCTTGCAGTGTTCCAGCTTGATCGCAGCAATGCGACGACGCCGGACCCGGCTAATCCGCTTTCCAGCATCAATATCGGCAAAACGCGGACCCAAGGGATTGAACTGGCTGCGACAGGACGCGTGACGTCGCAATGGCAAGTCCATGGCGGCTACAGCTATCAGGACGCTGTGCTGGCGGGCAACAATACTGTGCGGCTGGCGCAAGTGCCAAAGCATCAGGCAAGCCTATGGAACCGGTATGAATTTTCTGACGCGTTTGCCGCAGGTGTCGGCATCATCCACCAGTCGAGCCAATATGCGGCCATCCGTACATCCGCGACGACAACCAAATTGCCTGCATTCACACGGGTCGACGCCGCTCTATATTATGATGTGAGCGACAGGTTTCAGCTTCAACTGAACGTCGAAAATCTGTTCGACACCGCATATTATTCGGACGCGCACAATAACAATAACATCTCGACCGGCGCGCCGATAAACGGCCGTTTTACGGTTAGGGCGAAGTTTTAGGTCCTGACCCTAAGCCTCGGCCATCGCAGCAGCATGAAGTTTTGCGTTGGTGACATAATGTGCAACGCCGATCCGCATCCCCATAACGGCCGCATCGTCGAGATCGCGGACAAAACGCGCTGGCGACCCCGCCCATAATTGCCGGGCTGCAATGCGTTTGCCTTGGGTCAGCATTGCCCCTGCCGCGAGCATGGCATCGCCCTCGATGACGGCACCATTCATGACCGTTGACGACAGCCCGACAAATGCACGGTCGTGAAGGATACAACCGTGCAGCATGACATTGTGTCCAACCAGCACGTCATCGCCGATGATGGTCGGAAAACCATCTTCAACGCCGGGCATCGGGCCGTCGCAGTGCACGATACTGCCGTCTTGAATATTTGTCCGGGCACCAATCACAACCCGGTTCACTTCAGCACGAATGACGCAATTGTACCAGATGCTGGCCTCCGGTCCGATGGTGACATCACCGATAATGCGACACCCCGGCGCAATGAATGCGCTGTCGTGAATCTGTGGGGTCTTGCCATTGACAGTGACAATGCTGATGTCGGCATGGTTATTGATCATCGGATTTTCCATAGTGAAAGATGTGGCAACACCGATGCATAATCATCGGTCCACGCACGTGTGTCGCCGGGAGCATCCAGTTCCAGCCACTGGTCGGCGTTGTAGTCGCGGCTTTTTTGGGTGTCGAGTTTGCCAGTGAGCTTGAACAGCTTTTTAGGGTCGCGGCTAAGCGCTATCCAGTCCGACGGCTGCTCACCGTCTTTGATCATTGCGTTGGTCGGGCTGTTTCGGCGAAGCGCTGCATACCAGCCATTGGCCTTTGCTTCAGCGGCAATCACTGGATTAAGGTCAATGTAGCGATTTGAAATATGAACAAGCAATATTCCGTCAGCTTTCAATGCTCTGCGATAAGTTGCGAATGCTTCTTGCGTGAGCAAATGTAGGGGAATGGCATCGGATGAAAACGCATCCAACGCTATGACGTCAAAGCTATTTTTTGGAACCTCTGCGAGTGTGAGGCGGGCGTCGCCTAAAGTCATTTTCGCGTTGGGTGCGCATTTTTCAAGGAATGAGAATATCTTTCGGTCACGCGCAATCTCTACAATCAGCCTATCAATTTCGAAGAACTGCCATGTTTGTCCGGGCTGACGGTAACAGGCCAAAGTTCCAGTACCTAGGCCAACAATCCCTATACTCGCGTTCGGGCCAAACAATAGCGGCGTTTGGGCAAGTGCTTTGCCAATGCCAGAGTTGGGGGCATAATAGCTGGTCGGGCGCGTCGGTTCATCGAGCAACTGCATGCCGTGCATCGTCGTGCCGTGGGTCAACGACCGCACCCTGCCATTTGCTGAAGAATTAATCGTGTACGTACCAAAGTAACTGCGCATCCGAACACCATCGAAACTCAATTGCGCATTATACCAGCCACCATTCAGCGTAAGCAGTCCTGTCATGACGAGCAGAAAGGGAACGCGAAAGCCGGCAACGACAACGCCTAAGGCAATCAGAACCGAGCCAATGATGACTTTTGTCATCGATAAGGATTCTGGATTGAAAATACTGCCGAATACCCCAAGCACAAATGCCAGCAATCCAAATCCCATCATGACATAGGGGAGTTTGTTGTCGCTCTCGTTAATAGGAATAAGCCCAATTTTGGGCAGAAGAACAGCCGCGGCCAAGATCAGGATCGGGTGTTCCCACGTCCAGTTAAACAGCATTGGTGCGACAATGGCGCAGAACAGGCCGCCTACCACACCACCGATCGACATCATGAGGTAAAAACTTGTCAGCTGCTTTGGTGCCGGACGCGTTCTGTACATTTCATTGTGCAGCGCCACCGCGACGGTAAACAAAAGGCTAATACTGGCAATCAGGCCGGCGATTGCAGCCTTGTTACCTTGCAAAAATATGAACGCTCCGGCGGTAAACATGGCAAGCGGCGCAATACGGCTGATCCAATATGCGGGTCGCTGATTATCTGCAAATACAACGCTAAAACTAAGCAGGTAAACGGCCAATGGGATCACCCAGAGCAGCGGCATCGCCATAAGGTCCGTGGTCAAATGTGACGTCGTAGACAACATTAGGCCAGATGGAACGGCCGCAAGCACAATCCAGTACAGGCGGCGTTTCCATGAAATAGGCATGGTCGCTTCGCTCGTCGCTGCACTGTCGGTTTGGTCGCTTGATGTCCGCCAGATTTTGACTGTGCATGCTGCAACGAGCACCATAAGCAAAAGATAAATGCCGCTCCACAACCATTTCTGCGTGTGCAATGCCGTGAAGGGTTCAACTATGAGCGGATAGGTCAAAAGTCCTGCAAAACTGCCGATGTTTGACGCAGCATATAGGGCATAGGGCTCGCCTTTGTTTCCGGAAAGCGCGTACCAGCGCTGCATCAACGGCGCCTGTGCCGCTACAACGAAGAAGAGTGGACCGATGGATGCAATAAGCAACCAAGGCACCCAAAAAATGGGGGATCCATCCGACGGAGGCTGCATGTCGGCTAGTCCAATTGGTAACCAGAGCAGCGCAACCAAAAACAAGCCAAGGTGAATTGTGGCTTGTCGACGAGCGGGTTCACGGGCCAAGCGGTGGGCATAGGCATATCCGCCCAACAGTAATGCTTGATATACGAGCATTGCGCTGTTCCAAACCGCAGGCGCGCCGCCCAGCTGGGGCAGCGCCATGCGTGCAATCATCGGCTGAACGAGAAAAAGCAGGAAACTACCAGTCAAAATGGTTAGCAGGAATAACAACCTGCTGCTTCGTGCTTGGGTCTCGCTCATGCTTTATCCTTTCATCAAACGCGCTGCCAGTGCGGCATGATATGTCAAAATGCCTGAGCACCCGGCGCGTTTGAATGCCATCAGCGTTTCCAGCACAAGCGCGTCGCGGTCACCAGCGCCAGCGGCAGCGGCGGCCTCAATCATCGCATATTCACCGGACACTTGGTACGCGAATACGGGCACATCGAATTGGTCACGCACGCGGCGGACAATATCGAGATAGGGCAGGCCGGGTTTGACCATGACGCTGTCGGCACCTTCGGCGATGTCCATCGCGACTTCGCGCATTGCTTCATCGCTGTTCGCTGGATCCATCTGATACGTTTTCTTGTTACCTTTCAGCAGGCCGCTTGAGCCAACCGCATCACGGAACGGGCCGTAGAATGCGCTGGCATATTTTGCGGCGTAGGACATGATTTGGACGTTGGGATGGCCATTCATTTCGAGTGCCTTGCGAATGGCACCAATGCGTCCGTCCATCATGTCGCTTGGCGCAATGATATCCGCGCCGGCATTGGCCTGATTTATCGCCTGATCGACAAGCACGGCAACCGTTTCGTCGTTCAGCACATAACCGGCATCGTCGATTAAGCCGTCCTGCCCATGCGACGTGTACGGGTCGAGCGCGACATCGGTCAAAATGCCGATTGCATCGCCATGTGCCTGTTTGATGGCGCGGATGGCGCGGCACATCAGATTGTCGGGGTTGAGCGCCTCTTCACCGTCCTCGCTGCGCCGCTCTGGCTGCGTATTTGGGAATAAGGCGATGCAGGGAATGCCAAGATCGATAGCTTCAGCGGCGCGCACAACGATCTGGTCAACGGACCAGCGCGATACGCCGGGTAGAGACGAAATCGGCTCTTCAACCGCCTCTCCCTCGGTGACGAACAATGGCCAGATAAGATCTGCAGGTGAAAGCATGGTCTCACGGACCATGGCTCTGCTCCATTGGGTGGCGCGCGTGCGGCGCAGACGGGTGTTCGGGAAAAAGGATGTGTTGCTCATGAACGACAGGTAGCGGTGTTATGCCGCATCCTCAATGGCTTATCCGTTGGTCTGCGAATGGTCGATTTGAAGCGTCAGCCGGTCTATTTCACGCTTCGGTTTATCGGTGCCTTTGGGCTGTGTGCGCAATGGTGCAAGCGCTGCACCTGCCTTTACCGATTTTAGCCGCTGAAGCGTGCCTTTAAAGCGCGCAAGGTCGCTTCCCCCAAGTTGTGCACGCTGCGTAAACTTGATCGAATTCGGGTTCACCGCACGTCCGTTGCGATATAATTCATAGTGCAAATGCGGACCCGTCGACAAACCCGTTGACCCCACATAGCCGATGATTTGACCGCGCCGCACCCGGCTTCCGGGTCGTGCGGCGATGCGGCTCATATGCCCATAGCCACTGGCAAGGCCGCCACCATGGTTCAGCTGAACAAAGTTTCCGTAACCGCCCTTGCGCCCGGCATAGGCGACGACACCGTCGGTCACCGCAAAAATGGGCTGGCCATAGCTTGCTTTAAAATCGAGACCGCTATGCATGCGCATATAGCCTAAAATCGGGTGGCGTCTGCCGCCAAAGCCCGATGTCACAGCGCCGTTAACTGGGCGGCTGAGCGCGCCTTTCGATTCACCCACACCCGACGCTTCGAACCATTGGCTGTTGTCGCCATTGGTCCATTTGAGCATCTGAACTGGCGATTTGCCGTCGCGGTCGACGCCGGCATATAAAAGATTGCCGACCTTAACTTCACCGGTTTCAGCGCGCTTGTAAGCAATGATGATATCAAATTCATCGGTCGCGCGAATTGCCGACAAGGGCATGCGGCCCGAAATGACTTTTAGATAATCCTGGATGGCGCTGGCAGGTGCACCCGCTGCGCGCGCTGACCGGTAAATGCCCTGGCTGCCCACTGTGCCGCGGATGCGCAACGGCGTGTCATCGACGATAATCGGTTCGCGGCTTAACCGGAGCGCGCCACCTTCGCGGTTGATAGCGAGGTTGAGGTCAAATCGTGCCCGAAAGGCAATGGATTCCAAAGGCCGGGGCTGATTTTGCGCAGAGCGTTTACCGAGTACGATATTGATGGGGGTGCCGGGTTCAATATCCGATAGCGACGTGACGCCTGAAACCATGTTGGCGACATCATTGGCTTCGTTTCCACCCACGCCCGCGCGCTGCAGGACGCGTGCAAAGCTATCACCGCGGCCCAAGGATGCGGTCAATTCGATGCGGGGGCGCTCCGGGCTTCCGGCAAGGGCAATAACCGCGTCGGTGGCCGCCATGCGTTTGCCGCTGTCACTGCCATAGGCAATCGGCATGATCATCTGCGCGCGCGCTTCTTCGAACTCCGCTTCCGTCGCGATGGAGGGTTGCGGGCCGTAAATAGGCCCAAAATCAGGGAGGAGCGCAAGTGCGGCAAGGCTTAATAGGGTTAGTGTTCCAAGGCCGCGAAACCAGCGGACGGAACCAATATTTTCGCCAAGGTCGGGGACGAGGTCGAGTTGGACAATATGTTCGCGCCAAGTTGCTTCGGTGTTCTGGCGCAGCGGTGCAACCATGGCATCGGCAAGCATCACGCTTCCGTTCCCGGCGGCTGCGGCAAAGTGTGTATCTTTGCCTTCAAGCATTCAGAACTATATCCACGACCCTGTCCTTATCTACCCGGACATTCTTATCTGCCCACACCCCTGTGACGGCATATGGTTAATGTCAATTTAAGACAGCACACAATTCGTCTGTGATGCGGCCAGTGGTGTATATTGACCGACCAGTCCGGGAACAGATTGATAAGTGGCAATCGGGCATTTAATCGCTTCATTAAATGTTTGGCGATGCTAAAGCAGGATGCAATATCGGGAGGATCGAATGCACAGCGATCGGGTTGAATTTTTCTACGATCTTTCAAGCCCATGGACCTATTTGGCGTTCACGAACATTTTGGGCGTGCTCGACCGCACAGGGGCGACAATGACGTTGCGGCCTATATTGGTCGGCGGCGTGTTCAACGCGGTCAACCCGGCTGTCTATGCCGCTCGCGAAGCATCCGATAATCCAAAGCTGCTGCACAGTTGGAGGACACTGCGCGATTGGGCCGCTTTAGCCGGCGTGGCACTGAACTTTCCAAGCCAATATCACCCCGCCAAGAGCGTCAATGCAATGCGCATGGCCTGCGGTCTTGCCGATGATCCAGCCGCACTGCACGCGTTTACGAAAGCGGCGTTCGAAAGCTATTTTGGCGCGCAGGAAAATCTTGATGATCCCGATGTGCTGGTTGCGGTGGCCAATAGTGTTGGTCTGGATGGTGATGCCTTGCGTACGCGTGCGCAATCAGACGACGTAAAGGCACTGCTGCGCGCAAATACCGATGAAGTCATTGCGCGCGGTGGCTATGGCTCGCCTACGATTTTTGTCGACAAAACATATATGTATTTTGGTAATGACCAACTGCCTTTGGTAGAATTTGCGTTGAATAGGAGCGCCGCATGAACGACCGCGTTAGCATAACCGTTGAAAACCACGTGGCCGATGTGCGACTCACGCGCGCCGACAAAATGAACGCGCTCGACCCGGCCATGTTTCAGGGGATCATATCTGCTGGAGAAGAGCTTGCAGCGATGAAAGGCGTGCGCGCCGTCGTGCTGTCGGGTGAAGGACGCAGCTTTTGTGCGGGGCTCGATATGGCCAGCATGGCAAGCGGCGGTGCAAGCGCCAACAGCGGCATGGGCAGCCTGACAGACCGGACGCACGGCAATGCCAACACATTTCAGCAAGTCGCGATGCTTTGGCGCAAGCTGCCTATGCCCGTCATTGCCGCAGTCCACGGCGTGTGCTTTGGCGGCGGCCTGCAAATTGCCAGCGGTGCCGACATCCGCGTGATCGCGCCTGATGCCCGGCTTGCGGTGATGGAAATGAAATGGGGGCTCATCCCTGACATGGGCGGCTATGCCTTATGGCGCGGCATGGTGCGCGAAGATATGCTGCGCGAGTTAACTTACACCAACCGCGAGTTTTCAGGGGCGGAGGCGCTGGGCTTGGGCTTCGCGACGTTCGTGGATGAAAACCCCCACGCCCGCGCCATGGCCATCGCCCGTGAAATCGCGGACCGGAACCCCGACGCCATGCGCGAGGCCAAGGCGCTGTTCAACGAATATACCGACATGGACGAAGACGCGATCTTGATGGCAGAAAGCGTTCGCCAAGCGCGCGTGATCCGCACGCCTAACCAGATCGAAGCGGTCATGGCGGGAATGCAGAAGCGCGCTGCTACGTTTGTTGATTAAGCCGCTTTAACGCGCAGCCTTTCGAACTCTTCTCTGAGGTCATCAGGGATAGGCGCTGACCCGTCGGCATTGGTTAGGACGATGGTTGTGATACAGGTGGCTTTGCATTCGCCGCCTTGAAAGGCTGCGGATGCGATATCCCAGCTGCTGTTGCCAATCCGCGCGATGCCGCTGGCGATGTCGACATGCTCGGGGAAATGCGCTTCGGCAATATAGTCCAGATTAACGCTGGCAATCAGCCATCTTTGACCCGGCGCGCGACGCTGGACCTCAATGGCGTGGTTGAACATGCCACGGCCATGTTCGAACAGCCCCGCCATGGACACATTGTTGATATGGCCAAGAACATCCATGTCCGCAAACCGCGTTTCGGTGCGATGGCTGAACGGATAGCTGGCCGGGTTAAGCTGCCAAGCCTGGGGTTTGGGCATGAGGTGATTCCATATTCTACGCTCGTCATGCTGAACTTGTTTCAGCATCTTACTTCCCAACGCGGGGAAATTAAGACCCTGAAACAAGTTCAGGGTAACGAGTCTGGCTTATTAGCTGGGTCTTAAAGCCCTCGGCCGATCAGTTCTTTCATGATCTCGTTGGTGCCGCC
>DLOZ01000025.1 GCA_002479765.1 Sphingomonadales bacterium UBA7471
AACATACCTCTGGTGTACCTGTCGTGGCGCCAGCCGCGCAGCAGGGTAGCTATGTATGGACGGGATAACCGCTGAAAGCATCTAAGCGGGAAGCCTCCCTCGAGATTAGATTTCATCGAGTCGTAGTAGACCACTACGTTGATAGGTTGGGTGTGGAAGCGCAGTAATGCGTGAAGCTAACCAATCCTAATTACTCTTTTCGCGCTTGAAGTCCCACCATCAATGACAGTGCTGACGTGTTCAGCAACGTCGATGGCGGATGATTACATCGCAACCAGATAAAATATTCCCTGCACGGGCATCGATTATAACCCAATATCACTTTATTGTGAGCGCCTGCTTCATTGCTTGGTGACCATAGCGTTTGTGACCCACCCGATCCCATCCCGAACTCGGCCGTGAAACCAAACTGCGCCGATGGTACTACCGCTTAAGCGTTGGAAGAGTAGGGCGTCGCCAGGCATTGCAGCCGGCGCTCATGATATAAGCGATTTCGAGCAAAATCTTGTATTCTGCGGTTAAGAAATCGCGACAACATATAAAGTGTGCATTGGAAGAACCCATTCATAATTCAAAAGGCGGACCGCTGTCGTTCATTCGACGGATGTCCGCCTTTTTTCGTTTTTGCCCCGTTGAAATATGGGGCATTTTGGTGGCGCGGGATGGAGCAGCCCGCCGCCGTTTTGCGAAAGCAAAACGGGAAACAAAAAAGGCTTCCGGGCGATTGAAATATCGCCCAGTTGGTGGCGCGGGATGGAGCAGCCCGGTAGCTCGTCAGGCTCATAACCTGAAGGTCGTAGGTTCAAATCCTACTCCCGCAACCAGCAAACAAGGCCCCTCACGGGGCCTTTTTTGTTGGCTGTAGCGAGGGCTGGATTTGGAGGTTGTTCAGCCGGAGCAATGGCAAAGCCATTGCGGAGACCATGTGCGAAGCGCATAAATCCTACTCCCGCACGCAAAATGCAGAAAATCGGAGAATTTTGTTACGCCTCTTTAGGCGGTACGCTCTAATGCTTCCTGTTCGACCTGTTCGCGCAGTGCGTCCGCACTGACAGAATTTGGTTCAGCTTTCCCCTCGGCAATCTTTGGCGGCTTGGCTTGCCAGTTTGTTAAATTGGCGCCAACATTTGCATGGAAATCGCTCGCCCCACTAACAAGCTCTGCGACGAAATTCTTTCGCTGCGTAAATTTCGCCCCAAGATCCTTGGCTATTAACACGTCGAAAGACAATACTGCCATTCCAGGGTTGCCGCCTGTCGCTAGTTCGGGATCACTGCGCAGGTCTGTGAGGGAGAATTGGGTTGGCGCTGCCCGGCCCGGCCAGAACATTCTAACATAGACATCCTTTGGATTTGCATCGGCAATTTGTCGCAGAAGCCATGATAGTCGGGCTTTGGTCGACTTGCGGTCGCCTGGCGCTTTTACGCGCATCTGAAACGACAGCACTCTTTTGCTGAGGTCCGCGCAAATGTGCACGGGTGCGGCTGCGTCCGGGATGCTCAATTGGCTGTTCAGACATTTGTCCGAAGCAAGGTCGCCGAGTGCATTTTTTATCCGCAATTGGGGGTCCGTTGCCTCGTTCCGGGTCATAACAACTTTGACGTGGTTACCGAGCTGCCTGCTCAAAACAGTGGTAACTTGGTCGAGTGCTTGGTGCCAACAGCCGACCACTTCTTGGCTCGCTTCTGCTTTGGCGTTGATCTGCCCGCCAGCCGAAACCGTCGAGCATAGCTGGGACCAAGCGGCTGGCATCTGATCGAATTCCTTTACGCCCGAACTTGGGTGTAGCAGGAACCTCTGAAGTTCCGAGAGGAGGATTAGCTGTTCACGGTCTTCGACCTCACCCATCTCACGAAGGAGTTGCGCTTGAGTTATGACGTACGCCCATGACCAATGGAAAAGTGAAACCTTTTTAGTAAGGTTCGCATTTACGGTTAAGGGATGATGCGTGGGTAGAGGCGTAAACTGGTTTGAGACGGTTATGATAGCGTCAACGGCATTTAATTTTGCTAGCGCTAGATAGGCTTCGATTTGTTGGTTCGTGAGTTCGGAGGCTCCAACCTTCGCCTCGACCAACGCAGTCCATTTTGATTTGCCAAGATTAGCGACAATTAATCCGTCTGGGCGATGTTTCGAATTCGGCAGCGGCTTCTGGAGGCTGACTTCGGTAAAGGTATCGACGCGTCCTCGGGCGCCGATTTTAATACCTAGACCGCCAAGCAAGGCGCGCCCAAACTCGGGAATATTCTCAAGACATGACAAGAAAATCGATAGCGTTCTGCCTTCTTTCGAAGTGTCCGCCAATATTGGGAAAAGGCGCGATGCTTCGCCAGCCGTTAAGATTTCCGGTAAATTCGACATGTGCGTTCCCCCTGTACGTCATGAAAATTGCACAAACACGGACACTCGGCAACAACCTTAACCAGTTGAAGCCTAGATACTAAAACTTCGAACTTAGCGTTGGCACCTTTCAGTTTCCACGATTCTTGTTGTCGTCGAATACATAAGGTTAATCAGTTCGGTGGAAACTCTGTCCAAGCCCGCGCCGCGAACGAAGCGCGGCTGTGGGTGCATGCCAGCCTGATGGCGCAGTCTGCCTTTGCCGCGGTCGGCTTTTCGGTGGTCGAACATCAGATCGTCCAGATCGGTGATCAACAATTTCAACGCGCGATGATGGAAAAGCCGCTCGTTACCCTTGTTTAAGGTCGCCCCCTCTGCGGCCCCTGCGCCTCTGCGTGCACGTTATGATGCGGGTTTGTCAGAGCTCCATCCGTCAATGGCTACGCGCCATTTGCCGTCGGTTCCGCGCCGGAAAACGTTGATCCCTTTGCCGATGTCGGTCGTGACCGCGCCAGTTTTCTTGTCGGTGTCGGTGGCTTTGTACGTGTAACGCTCAACGGCCAAATCGCCGGTGACGGTGAAACCAAGCGAGGTTTTTTCCCACTTCGTATCATAAGCGCCGAAATATCCGCCGACCCATTCGCGCACCGCGGCCTTGCCGATGATTTCTGGCGCGCCAGGTGCCTGAAGAACGACATCGTCGGTCAGGCCCTCCATCAGCGTGTCGACATTGTTGCTGTTGATGGCCGCAACATAGCCGCCATGCGCTGCCGCCTCGATCGCCTTGATATCTACGGGCGCAGCGGGCGTTTCACCGCCGGAGCAACCGGATACGAGAAGCAACAGGGCCGGGATCGTGTACAAAGCTTTCATCTTCATTCTCCTCCTTTCGCCGTCGACAGCGCCGATACTCCTAAAGGCGAAGACGTTGCGGCGCACTCTCATATGCGCAATTTTTACGGCACCTTGGCCGCTTAAGTGCGTCATAAAGAAGATGTTTAACAGTCGCCTCAATCCCCCATTCGGTAAAGTGAACAATTGTAACGATGGCCCATCGGCGACCTGCCGCCGCCGAAACCGCCCCGTCGTTTGTAGAAAATAACCCGTTCCCCATCGAAGCTGCGGCTTCCCGCTTGCCCTTGGCCGCTAGGCATGACAGCAAGGACAAAATGGCAGGGGATCCCCGAAAATGACACATTATCTAAAGACCATCTTGCTGCTGGGTGCAGCGACCATTCCGGCATCGGCATTTGCGCAAGCTGCTGCTCCGGCCGCCGTTCCGGCCGCTGCGCCTGCTGCTGCGGAAGAGAAAGCGCCCAAATGGGATGTCGCGGCGCCCCCCGGCCTGACCGTCCGCCAGATTGCGATCGACACCGACGAGGGTTCGTGGATGAACCTCGACGTCAGCCCCGATGGCCGGACCATCGCGTTCGATCTGCTGGGTGACATCTACACCATGCCCGTCACCGGCGGCACGCCGACCCGCATTGCTGAAGGCTTGCCCTTCGAAACCCAGCCGCGCTTTTCCCCCGATGGAACGCGCATTGCCTTTACCTCGGACCGGGGCGGCGGCGACAATATCTGGATCATGAACCGCGACGGCTCCGACAAACGGCAGATGAGCAAAGAGGATTTCCGCTTGCTCAATCAACCCAGCTGGAGCCCCGATGGCCGCTTCATCGCCGCCAAGAAGCATTTCACCACGGGTCGTTCGCTCGGCACCGGCGAAGTCTGGCTTTACCATGTGTCGGGCGGCGCAGGGGTTCAGCTGGTGAAGAAGCCCAATGAGCAGCATCAGAAGGAATTGGGCGAACCCATCTTCGCGCCCGATGGCAAGCATATTTATTACACGCGCAACATCACGCCCGGGCCCATCTTCCAATATGCGCAGGATTCCAACGGCCAGCTTTTCGACATTGAAAGCTATGAGATTGAAACCGGCAAAACCGAAACCGCCGTGTCCGGTGTCGGTGGTTCGGTGCGCCCAACGCCCTCACCCGATGGTAAGAAAATCGCCTTCGTCCGCCGCGAACGGACCCAGTCAAAACTCTATGTGAAAGATTTGGACACCGGCGAAGAGCGCAAGATTTATGATGCGCTCGACCAAGATGTGCAGGAAACATGGGCCGTCACCGGCGTCTATCCGAATATGGATTGGTCGCCCGACAGCAAGACCATTTATTTCTGGGCGGGCGGCAAGATGCGCAAGGTCGATTGGCCGAGCGGAGCATCGAGCGAAATCCCGTTCCGCATTTCGGACACACGCGATGTCATCGACCCGCCGCGCCCGCCGATTGAAGTCGCGCCTGCGGAGTTCCAGACACACATGCCACGCGGCGTGGTTACCTCGCCCGATGGCCGGACCGTCTTGTTTGAAACCATGGGTAAGCTCTGGGTCAAGCCTGTGGCAGGCGGGGCGGCAAAGCGTTTAACCACGTCTGACACGGCGATGGAGGCATATCCCACATGGTCGCGCGATGGGAAGACCATCGCCTTTGTGAACTGGACCGATAAGGGCCTTGGCCATATTCAGGTCGTGGGCGCATCGGGTGGCAGGGCGAAAAATGTGACGGCGCAATCTGGCCATTATGCGCGTCCCCGTTTCTCACCCGACGGCAAGACGATCGTATTTGAAAAGCAGGAAGGCGGCGGTCTGACCTCGCCCTTGCGTTCGGATCAGCCGGGCATTTACCGCATAGCCACGACAGGCGGCAATGCTGTTCGCGTTACCGAAAGTGGAACCACGCCGCATTTCGCTGCCAGCAACGACCGGATTTTCTATACCGAATCCGGCGCCAATAAACGCCTGCTCGTCAGTGTCGACCTGAACGGTGAAGCCAAGCGCAATCATGCCAGCGGCGAGCTGACGACCATTTATGAAGTATCGCCGGACGGGAACAATTTTGCCTTCCGTCAAAACTATGAAGCATTTGTGATGCCATTGATGCCCGGCACGCAGGAAGTCACGGCGTCGTCATCGGGCAGCGCGCTTCCCGTGGTGAAGGTCAGCAAGGGCGGTGCCGATTATATGCATTGGAGCCGCAATGGCGATGCATTGCATTGGGCACTTGGCCCTACGCTATACACCGCACAAACCAGCACATTTTACCCCAATGGCCCGCTGGCGAAAGACGCCAAGCCCGTCAAATTTGCGCCGCCGAAAGACGGCATCTCGCTTTCAATGACGGTGAAGTCGGACCGTCCGACTGGCCTCGTCGCCTTCACCGGCGCGCGGGTCGTGACCATGGCGGACAAGGATGGCGGGATCATCGACAATGCCGTCATCTTGGTGGAAAATGACCGGATCAAAGCCGTCGGCAAGGCGGGAGACTTCCCGATCCCTGCGGGCGCAAAGACCGTGGATGTTACCGGCAAGACCATTATTCCGGGTCTTGTTGATGCCCACGCCCATGGTCCGCATGGTGTCGATGAAATGACACCGCAGCAAAACTGGGTAAATATGCTCAACCTCGCCATGGGTATCACCACGCGGCACGATCCATCCAGCAGCGCCGCGACGGTTTTCCCAGCGCTGGAAATGCAGCGTGCGGGCCTGATTGTCGGGCCGCGTTCTTTCTCCACGGGTGAGATTGTGTACGGCGCAAAATCCGCTGATGTGTATGCCGAAATCAATAGCCTTGATGATGCCCTTGCGCATGTCCGGCGGTTGAAGGCGCAAGGTGCGCACAGCGTCAAAAACTATAACCAGCCGCGCCGTGAACAGCGTCAGCAAGTTGTGGCCGCCGCGCTTCAGGAAAATATGCGTTCGGTGGCGGAAGGCGGTTCGCTGTTCGGCATGGACATGAACCTGATTGCCGATGGCAACACCACCGTTGAGCATAATGTCCCGCTCGACATTTTCTACGGCGACGTGCTTCAGTTCTTCTCCAAATCGAAGGTGGGGTACACCCCGACCCTTGTCGTGACCTATGGCGGCCCCGCCGGCGATCCCTATTGGCGCGCACATACCGATGTGTTCCGTCATCCGTTGATGGCCAAGCATTATCCGCCGACCGAGCTTGCGGCGAACAACGCACGCCGCGAGATCGCGCCTGAGGAAGACTATGTTGACGATAACAGCGCGCGTGAGGCACATAAGCTTGCCAAGCTTGGCGTGCCTGTCTCCATCGGTGCGCATGGCCAGGAAGCGGGTATCGCGGCGCATTGGGAACTCTGGTCGTTCGTGCGCGGTGGCATGTCGCCAATTGAGGCATTGGCCGCAGGCACAATCGAGTCCGCCCGTTCGCTGGGCTATGACAAGGATGTTGGCTCCATCGCCGCAGGCAAGCTTGCCGACCTCGTCATTCTCGACGCCGACCCAAGCGCGGATATCCGCAATTCGGACAAGGTCGCCAAGGTTATGGTCGGTGGCCGTTTATATGATGCGGCCACGCTGAACGAAGAAGTCACCGGCACACGCAAACGCATGCCTTATTATTGGGAATGAGTTCAGCCGGGTGAGCGCAATTTTCTGGCCCGGGCAAATAGGCCCGGGCTGGAAAATGGTTCAAACATCTCGTCCGCGCTTTCGTGATCTAGCGCGGCTACTTATCCCAAATCACTTCAGGACAAAAAAGCTGACTCCACATCCATGAAAAATGGAGTATGGAACAAAGCATGAACAAAAAGCCGAATCACATACAGCCGACTCTATCGGCTGGTGCGTTTCCATCTGTGCAAGGAATGTGGAAGCAATACCAGTCGGATGCCGCGCAATCATTACTGCCTACAGGTGCGCCTTATGTCGACGAACGGCTGCGCGGTGGCATAACGCAGGCAGGACTGCATGAATTTTTTGGCGGCGCAAAAGCTGACTCCCATGCCGCAGCTGCCTTTGCGCTTTTGCTGGCATGGCGGCTGCCGCAAAGCGATGCCGCTATCTTCTGGATATCAGGGGACAAGGAACGCCAGACATCGGGTCGCCTCTACCCTTATGGGCTGTCGGCAATGGGCGGCGACCCCGCGCGCATGTTGCTGGTCCAGACAGCCGATTTGCGCGATGCCTTGCGGGCTGCAGCGGATGCCATCCGGTCGAAAGCCGCGAGCGCGGTCATATTGGAAACGCACGGCAATGCCCGGTTGGTGGATTTGACCTCGACCCGTCGGCTTGCCTTGGCTGCGGCGGAGACAGGGGTGCTGGCCCTGCTTGTGCGCGGGGATGCGGTGCCGATGCCCAGTGCGGCGCGCACACGCTGGCGGATATGTTCTGCGCCCTCTGCGCCATTGCCGGGAAACGCCCCGGGCCTTCCGACTTTTGACATTAGCCTGCTGCGCCATCGCGGTGGCACGGCTCCTTTTGCGGCAAGAGTGACTTGGGATCATGCAACACGAAGCTTTTTTGACGCGCCGCTATCTGGCGGTCTTTCTGCCATTGTTACCGACACAAAGACTGGTCCGGCATCGCGGCAGCGCGCCTGATGCGCCTTTTGCCATGGTCGAAAAACAACGCGGGGCCATGCGGCTGGCGGCCTGTGATCCGGCGGCGCATGCGCTTGGCCTGACCGCAGGAATGGCGCTGGCCGATGCCCGCGCCCGCGTGCCTGATCTGGCGGTCTTTGACCATGACCCTGTGGCGGACCTCAACTTGCTCGGCTGGCTCGCCGATGGGTGTGAGCGTTATACGCCTGCTTGCATGTTGGACCCGCCGCAAGGGTTGTTGCTCGATATTACGGGGTGCGAACATGTGTTTGGTGATGCGGCGCGGCTGGCGAAGGATGTGCACGCGCGGTTCAGCCGTCATGGCCTCAGTTGCCGGATTGCCTTGGGGTGCACCCCCGACAGCGCGCAGGCCAAGGCGAGATATGCGGCGCGCGCCATTTCTGACGTGCCTGTGGAGGCGCTGGATGGTGGTGACAAGGTGCATAAGGCGCTTCGCCGCGCTGGCCTGAGAAGCATTGGCGATCTGGCTGTCCGCCCGCGTAAGCCGCTGGCGGCGCGTTTCGGCAAGGCAGTTGTGGTGCGGCTGGCGCGCCTGTTGGAAGAGGAAGACCCGCGCATCACCCCGCGCCGTAGCCTGCCCATCATCCATATTGCCCAGAATTTTGCCGAACCGATTTCGCGCACCAATGATGTGTTGGCGACCATCGAAATGCTGGCAGGCGGCGCGGCGCTTCAGTTGCAAGAACGTGGGCAGGGTGGGCGACGGTTCGAGATATGTCTATTCCGCAGCGATGGCCATGTCGCGCGGCTGGCGGTGGATACCGGCACGCCAACGCGCGACGCTGCCCTGCTCATGCGCTTGATACGGGAGCGTATTGATGCCTTGTCCGACCCGCTTGACCCCGGTTTTGGCTATGACCTCATCCGGTTGGAAGTCCCGATCGCTGAAGTGCTGGCCAATGTCCAGGTTGGGCTGGAGACAAAGATCGACACAGATGCGGCCGCTGCCGCGCTCATCGACCGGCTCAGCGTTCGGTTGGGGGCAGAGCGTGTGCGGCAATTCCACGCGCGGCAAAGCCACATTCCCGAACGCGCGGCGCTTGAGCGTGTCGCGCAATCTGACGCTTCAAAAGCGGACTGGCCAAAAGCGGATTGGCCAAAGCCTGTGCCGGGCGAACCGGCGATGCGTCCTTTTCGATTGTTCGAAACCCCGCAGCCGATTGAGGTCACCGCCGGATTTCCAGAGGGCGAACCGCGCAGCTTTCGCTGGCGGCGGCACGTGCACCGCGTCACGCGGGTGGAGGGCCCTGAACGCATCAGCCCGGAATGGTGGCGACACCCGCGCGGCTACGCGCCGGGCAATGGCAGCCTGACGCGCGATTATTACCGCGTTGAGGACAATGAGGGTCGCCGCTTTTGGCTGTTCCGGCGCGGGCTCTATGATGAAATCGAACGACCGCTTTGGTATCTCCACGGCATTTTTGCATGAGCTATGCCGAGCTTGCCTGCACCAGCAGCTATTCTTTCTTGCGCGGCGCATCGCCGCCAGCGGATTATGTGGCGGAGGGTATCCGGCGCGGGCTGACGGCCATCGGCATTGCTGATCGCAATACCGTTTCTGGCGTCGTGCGCGCGTGGAAGGCGTTGGGCGATGCGCCCGATGAAGCGCGTAGCGCATTGCTGGCGGCCAAGCGCGATGCTGGCGAGCCCGAACAACTGACCGAAGCCGAAAAGGCCGCCTGTGAACCCAATATCCGCTTTTTGGCGGGATCACGGCTGGTGTTTTCGGACGGTACGCCGGACATCATTGCCTATCCCGCCACGCGGCAGGGGTGGGGTAATCTCACCCGGTTGCTGACCGTCGGGAATATGCGCGCGACCAAAGGCAGCTGCATATTGAAGTTCGATGATTTGTCCGACCATCTGGGTGATTTGCTGCTCATCGTCATGCCATATGCGACCGCGGACGCGGAGGAGGCACATAAGAACCCGCCTGTATATGCGTTCAAGGAAAGCGCGAAGCCCATAGAAGCGCCATCGCATCTCAAGCTGGTGTCGACTGCGCCGCAAGATTGGGAAAGCGTGCTGCGCCGCCTTGCGCCTGTGCACGCGGGCAAGCTTTGGCTTGGCGTATCAACGCATCACAGGGGAAAGGATAAACGGCAGCTGGCCCGTTATCGACAGGTCGCAAACGCCTTTGACGTGCCCTTGCTCGCGACGAATGATCCGCTTTACGCGACCCGCGATCAGCGGCCGCTCCACGATATTATCACGTGCATCCGCATGGGGACGACCATCCAGAAAGCAGGCTTTGCACTGGAGGCGAATGCCGAGCGGTATATCAAGTCTGCGGACGATATGGCGCATTTATTCCATGCCTGCCCCGAAGCTGTGGCCGAAACCGAACGCTTTGCCGCACATATTCATTTCGACCTTGAACAGTTGAAATATGAATATCCGCACGAGCCGGTGCCGGGCGGCTGGACCCCCGACGACTGGCTGGCGCATCTGGTGTGGACGGCGGCGCATGAACGCTATGGGGCGGAGCTTCCGGAGAAAATCCGCAAGTCGATTGAAACCGAGCTTGCGTTTATCCGCACCGAAAAATTCGCTTATTATTTCCTCACCGTCCACGATCTGGTCAAATTTGCGCGCGATCAAAAGCCGCCGATCTTATGCCAAGGGCGTGGTTCGGCGGCGAACTCTACGGTGTGTTTTCTGCTCGGCGTAACCTCGGTCGATCCGCTTACAAATACGCTTTTATTCTCACGCTTCATTTCGTCCGACCGAAAAGAGCCGCCCGATATCGACGTTGATTTCGAACATGAGCGGCGTGAGGAAGTCATTCAATATGTCTATCGGCGCTATGGCCGCCACCGGGCCGCGATTGCCGGAACGATCATCCATTACCGCCCGCGCAGCGCGGTGCGCGAAGTGGGAAAGGCTTTGGGCCTGACCGAGGATGTCACAACGCGCATGGTCAGCACCGTCTGGGGCAGTTTTGGCAGTGGTCCTGATGAACGGCGGCTGGTTGAGGCCGGGTTTGATCCCGACAATCCCGAAATTGCCCGGCTGAAGGCGCTGTCTGAACAGTTGATAAAATTTCCGCGCCATTTGTCGCAGCATGTCGGCGGGTTTATCCTGACCGAAAACAGGCTCGATGAAACCGTGCCCATTCACAATGGCGCGATGAAAGACCGCAATTTCATTGAGTGGGACAAAGACGATATCGACGCATTGGGGCTGATGAAGGTCGATGTGCTCGCGCTGGGCATGCTGACCTGCATACGCAAGGCCTATGACATGATGCGTGAACAGGGGATTGGCGATTATGATTTGAAGGTCGACATCGATTCCGATGATCCCAATGTCTATGACATGTTGTGCAGAGGTGAGAGCCTGGGCGTGTTTCAGGTCGAAAGCCGGGCGCAGATGAACATGCTGCCGCGCATGAAGCCGCGCAGCCTATATGACCTCACGATTCAAGTCGCGATTGTCCGCCCCGGGCCGATCCAAGGCGATATGGTGCATCCTTATTTGCGGCGACGTAACGGGGAGGAAAAGGTCGAATATCCCTCTCCCGCGCCGCCATATCCGCCAGACGAGCTGAAACATGTGCTGGGCAAAACGCTGGGTGTGCCACTGTTTCAGGAGCAGGCGATGAACCTGGCCATCACCGCTGCCGAATTTAGCGAGGCCGACGCCAACCGTTTGCGCAAGGCGATGGCGACGTTTCGCAATGTCGGCGGGATGGAGCATTTCGAAACGATGATGGTCGAAGGCATGGTGCGGCGCGGCTATGAACGTGACTTTGCCCTGCGCTGCTTTGGCCAAATTAAGGGCTTCGGATCATATGGCTTCCCCGAAAGCCATGCGCTGTCTTTTGCGCGGCTGGTCTATGTGTCGTCGTGGATCAAACATTATCATCCGGCCATTTTCGCCGCCGCCTTACTCAATTCGCAGCCCATGGGCTTTTACGCCCCGGCGCAGATTGTCCGCGATGCGCAGGAAAATGGGGTGGAGGTCAGGCCAATAGACGTCAATGCGAGCCATTGGGATAATGCAATCGAGCAAGGCGCGCTGCGATTGGGGATGCGGCAGATCGACGGATTTCGGGCGGTGTGGGCGCACGCCATTGCCCGGCATCGGCCATTTGCATCTATCGAAGATTTGGCGCGCCGTGCCGCGCTGCCACCGGCTGCTATGCATCTGCTTGCCGATGCCGACGCCGTGCGATCATTGGGTTTCGACCGGCGCGAGGGCGCGTGGGAAGCGCGGCGGACGCCTTCGGACGAACTGCCCTTGTTCGCTGCGGCCAACGCGCGCGAGCTTGGCGCGGAGGCCGATGCGATGTTGCCAGCGATGCCGGCCAGCGAACATGTCGCGGCGGATTATCAGATGACCCGGCTGTCGCTAAAGGGACACCCGATGCAGTTCCTGCGCGGGATGTTCGCACGCGAGGGCGTGCTGCGCTGCGCTGAGGCGAATGTCGTCAAGAACGGCAAGCGCGTGCGCGTGGCCGGCGTCGTGCTGGTGCGGCAGCGCCCCGGCAAAGGCAATGCGATTTTCATCACGATTGAGGATGAAAGTGGCGTGACCAACATCTTGCTATGGGCGCGGTTGTTCGACCGGCAACGCCGCGCCGTCATGGCGTCACGGCTGATCATTGCCGAAGGCGAAATTCAGCGCAGCAAGGAAGGTGTGGTGCACCTGATGGCGACGAATATTATCGACCGGACCGACGATCTGGCGCAGCTGTCCGAAACGCATCAGGCCAATGTCGGGAAACCCAAAATTGACGAATTTGCGCGGCCACAACCCCCGCGCGGCAGCCATCCGCGCGACGTGCGGATCTTGCCCAAGTCCCGCGACTTTCACTGATTTTTAGGCGGCGTCCTTCGCCGCCCGGCGTGCCGCCAGTTCCTCCACGGAGCGTGCGCGCATGAACGGATTGGTCGCGCGTTCCAGTGCAATCGTCGTCGGCACCGTTGCCTCGCCACGTTCGCGCGCGGCGATAACATCAGACACGCGCTGCTGAAGCGCGGCATTGTCGGGCTCCACGGTCACCGCAAAGCGCGCATTGCTTAACGTATATTCGTGCGCGCAATAGATGGCCGTATCATCGCCCAACGCTTCAAGCTTACGCATATTGTCGAACATCTGCGCAGCGGTCCCTTCGAACAAGCGACCACAGCCCATCGCGAACAAGGTGTCGCCGACAAAAGCGACCTGCTCGGTTGCGAAATGATAGGCGATGTGCCCCGCCGTATGGGCGGGAACGTCGAGGACCATCGCCCGCACGCCACCCAGATGCACGACATCTCCGCCGCGGACCTGCACATCCAGCGTCGAAATCCGCTCCGCCTCTGCCGCTGGTCCTGTGATGATGCAGCCCGTTGCCGCCTTAATCTCGGCATTGCCGCCGACATGGTCGGGGTGCCAATGGGTGTTCCAGATGTGCGTAATTTTCCATCCGTGCGCCTCAGCCGCCGCGAGCACCGGTTCTGCCACGGCAGGGTCGACCACGAGGGTCTCGCCGCTTGTTGCTTCATGGACGAGCCAAACATAATTGTCGGACAGGACCGGAACGCGGACAATTTCAATCGCCATTACCAGACGCCCACATTTGGCATGCTGACCCACGGTTCTGCCGGCGGCAGATTGCCCTCTTGCAACAGTTCAATCGAAATGCCGTCGGGGGTGCGCACAAACGCCATATGGCCGTCGCGTGGTGGCCGGTTGATCGTGACGCCTGCGTCCATCAGCGTTTGGCAGGTCGCGTAAATATCATCGACCCGGTACGCCAAATGACCAAAGTTGCGGCCGCCCTCATAAGCTTCGGCTGCGCTGCCATCGGCGGGTGGCCAATTGTAGGTCAATTCCACTTCCGCCACACCATCTTGTCCGGGCGCCGCGAGGAAAATGAGCGTGAAGCGGCCAGCTTCGCTGTCGAAACGGCGGACTTCTTCCAGCCCAATCAATTTGAAGAACGCGACCGTTGCGTCAGGGTCAGTCACGCGGATCATCGTGTGGAGATATTTCGTCGGCATATTCGCTCCGTTCATGGCGCTGTCTGTATTCCCGCAGACAATGGACCCTGACAGCTACAGGCGCAAGAGGCGTGCTATCGCGATTGCGGTTCGGCAGCCGGCGGTGCGCTGGCGGCCAATGCGGCCAGCTGCGCCTTTGCGGTCGCCGCCTGACGGCTGTTGGGCGCGATTGTGATGCATTGTTCCCATTGCTTGCGCGCGGTCGCTTCATCACCGGCGGCGATGGCAATATTGCCTGCCTCCAATGCGACGGCGGCATCACGCGGCAGAAGCGCGGCTGTCGTCTGGATATAGCTTAACGCATCGGGTAGCTTGTTCATCCGCCGCGCCAAGGTCGCCGATAACAACCATGCCGTGCCATTTTCGGGCGATAGCGTCCGTGCGGTCGTCAAAGCAGCTTCGGCATCGGCTGGTCTGCGCAACGCAACCAAAGCGCGCGCGCGATCGATTTCGCTATCGGCGCGTTCGGTGCTTTCTAAGGTTTGGGCGGCAAGCGCTTTGTCTAATGCCGCCAATGCCGCATCGGGCGTATCGGCTGCCAGCGCAGCATTGCCCGCCTGCGCCCAGAAACGCGCTGCGCGGGCGTCACCCTTTTCCTCGGCCAATTTTGCCGCCTCGGTCAGTATCGGTATCGCGAGGTCGAATTTAAAATCGGTCGCAAGCGCATAGCCATGACACGCGCGCGCAAGATAGCCGCCGCCTTTCTGGGTCCATGCGCTTGCCTCGGTGACCGCAGATGCAGGGTCAGCGCCTGCGAGTTTAATGCACTCAGCAAACTGGACCTCGTTCAACGTGGACAAGGGTTGCGCGGAAGCGGGTGCCGCAATCAATAGCAAACTCGATAAAAGCTCTAGCACGGGCGCTCCGTCAATAAGGTCAGACCAGCTTCGCGACGCTGTCGATCAACACAGCAATATCTTCCTCGCGCGAAAGCCGGTGGTCGCCGTCCTTTACCAAGATGGTCTGCACGTCCGATGAACGAAGCCGGGCCGCTAGGCTTAAAGACGTTTGCCAAGGCACGTCAGGGTCGCACTGCCCGTGGATCATGCGCACCGGGCAGTCGATGCCGATTTCGCCGTTCAGCCGCAGATTATCCTGCCCAGATTGCCAAAAAGCGCGGGTGATGACCATGGGATCATAGCCATAATCGCTTGGGCGCGCGATACGTCCGTCGGCGGCCATCGTCGCGCGGTCGGCGTCGTTGAAATCCCAATCGGTGAAATCGGGGGCTGCGGCGATGCCCACCATTGCCATGACCTGCGCGCCAAGCGCTTCGGCCACCAGCAGCATGAGCCATCCACCCATGGACGAGCCAACCAAGATTAAGGGCCCGACTTGCGCGTGGGCAATGACCGTCAGAACGTCATCACGCCAGATATCCAGCGTGCCGTCTTCAAATGCACCTTCGCTCTCGCCGCAACCCGAATAATCAAGCCGCAGCATGCCGATGCCTTGCGCCTCTGCCCAAGCGCACAGCGCCGTTGCCTTGCCACCCTGCATATCGGACATATAGCCCGGCAGAAACACAAGCGTCGGCCCGCGGCCTTTGGTCAGACGATAGGCCAGCCTTATGCCATCATGGCGCGTGGCAAAATGTGGGGCTGATTCTGTCAAAACGGGGCCTGAGTCAAAACGGGGAATGCCAGGGTCAAATCACCCAATCGACGGTCAGCATTTGGGCCACATCCTGACCCTTGGCGCGACGCTGCTCGACCATGATATGGTTCAACCGCTTCACGGTATCGCTGCCGGACGTGATGCACAGACCGGGAATGAACGCATGCACCAGCGCCTTCATCCCACCCCATATCATCGCAAAACCAAAGCGGCTGGCGACGCCAAAATGTTCGACATAATTTTCATCGACGCTTTTGGGATGTTCGACAAAGAGGCGGTTGAACATGGGAACCTTTCCTTCAAAAACGACCGCAGCTTAAACAATCGCTCAGTTAAAATCAAAGCCGAAGCCCGATTTTGCGTTGCGATCCTGCGTGCACATCGTTTTTAACTCGGTCCACTCGGCAGGCGTTAAGGCGGGCTTGTAGTTTTTGCCTTTGACGATGCTTTTCTCAAACGCGTCTTTGCGGGACCGCGACAGCGGGTGGCTGGACATATATCCGGCTATGTCATTGTCCGATGTGCCGGAATTGGCGCTGCCATCCATTTTAGAAAGCCGGTCAAAAAATGACGCGGTGCCGATGGGCGAGATATTGGCACCGCCCAGCGCTTTCATCGAATGCGCATCGGCTTCGGCTTCGGACTCGCGGCTGTAGCTCATGGACAGCATGTTATTGACCAGCGCGCCGCTATTGCCATCAATGCCACCCAGAACGACCGCAAGGCCCATTTGGCGCAGCAAAGCCTGCATAACGTGCTTTTCACGGACATGGCCGATTTCATGCGCCAATACGCCAGCAACCTCATCGGGCGAGCGCGCCTGTTTGACCAAGCCGTCGAACAGGATGACCTTGCCACCGGGCAGCGCCACCGCATTTACCATGTCAATTTTGGCGACCTCGACCTGCAAATCGTCCGGATTGGCATCGAGCGACGCGACCAGCTTTTTCAACGCTGCGTCTCCGGCAGGCGTGCTGCAGAACCGACCGCCAAAATCGCCCACAAGCGCATCGCCCAGCTTTTCGTCGACGCTATCGGGTATGAGCGGTGCCAGCCATTGTGGGCTCAAAAGAACGATGGCGACCGCCGCCGCGCTGGCCAAGGTGAAGGCGACCGCCGCTTTCCCAAAGCCAAGCCGGTCAACCCAGCCACCATAATTGCGCCGTGCGGGCAACATGGCCGATAGGTCGGATGGCACCGGACCGGAAAGCATTAACCGCCATCCGTCCGCCGCCTTTAATCCATAGACGTCGGCATCATCCTTGCGCGTGACATATTCGACATCGGAAAATGCGAACGGGCCATGCCGCTGTTCGGTTTCCAATAAGAAGAATTGCCGACCAATGATCTGCACCTCGACCTTGCGGCGGACGGCGTTTTTGCCGTCATAATGCCACGCGTCGAAAAAGGCAGACATGGGCTAAATCGCCCCCACATCAAATGCGTCGAGCAAGCCTTCGCCATGCTTTGCAACCACGGTTTCGGACTGGGTCAGATCGTCGATGTTAATCTCGCCATAGGCTTCCATATGGTCGATGAAGAATTTCCAGTTGCGGTACGGCATGAAGATATAGCCAATGCCCAAGGTGCAGATGACAATCGCCATGTTGGCGAGGAAGAACAGGATCCAGTCCGGTGCCCGTGCGCGGAAGTCAAATTCCAGATTGTGTAAACGCAGGCCACCCACCGCAAGGCGGAAATATTTGCTGTAATAGGCAAGCGCCGCGAGCGGGAGGAAGATATATAATGAGAGGACGGCGATGATCGCAAATATCGCACCAATCGCAATGCCCGTGCTTCCAAGTGCATCGGATGTACCGCCCGATGCGGCCATACTGATGCCGAAAACCACGGCACCCATGAACAGCAGAAACGGTACGAGGTAGAATAGTAAATAACGCTTCATCAGCGGTTTCCACTCGGCCGTTGCTGAAAAGCGATGCGGCCCGAAGCTCATGGCGTTCCAGCGGTCATTCCAAAGCGAAATCATCGACCATGGCACGCCCAAGAAAATGGGGAGCCAACCCACGACGCTTTTCCACATATAAGCGAGGCCATATTGAAGGCCGGGGTCGTCGCTGCCCCCTCTGATACCGCGCCAATAGGTCCGGCTCAGCCGGTACCGGAGCGCACGGAAATATGCGACGCCCGTCAGGTAAAACAGCAGCAGGAACATCATCAGGGTGATGACTCCCGCGAGAATTGCCTCGCCGCGGAAAATCAGCCCCTGCGATATCAATTGAATGACGATAAGGGGTAAGCCGATCAAAAGGAACGCCATGACGAAACCGACAAAAAGCTCAATGCCCTTGCCCGTCCATTCCAGGCGTTCATCAATGAACTCCGTCTTGCTCCACAGATATTCGCGTTCGCGGGTGGTTGCCCAAAACCGATATATTCCGAGCGTGACGATGGTCAGCAACAGGTTGGGAAAGGCGATGCGGGCAAATTCCAGCCAACTGCCATAGAAACGGAATGCGCTATGCCGATGCGATAGATCGTCGTTCATGAAATTGCGGCCCCCCAAATTTCACACAAGATGTGCGAAAGTGAAAAGCCTTGTCAAGAAACGCGATGTAAAAAGGCTATGCGTTTCGATGAAAGCGGCCCGTCAGTCAGCCGTCACCCTGAACTCGTTTCAGGGTCTTACTTTCAGAGACCTGAAGTAAGATGCTGGAACGAAGTCACCGAAGGTGAACCAAGTTCAGCATGACGACAGCTGGCCGGCATGTACGCTCTACATTTTACTGAACGGTAACCGTCACCGCGCGGCGGTTTTGAGCCCAGGCTTGTTCGTCCGAACCCAAAGCCAATGGGCGTTCTTTGCCATAGCTGACGGTTTCGATGCGGCTTGCGTCGACACCGATTGAGATCAGGTAATTTTTGGCAGAATTGGCGCGGCGTTCGCCGAGCGCGAGGTTGTAGTCGCGCGTTCCGCGCTCGTCGGCATGACCTTCCACGGTGATGCGGGCGTTGGGATAGCGCGCAAGCCATTGCGCCTGACGCTGCAACGTCGCCTGATCTTCGGCATCAATATTGAAGCGATCGGTTTCAAACAAGATGCGGTCGCCAAATTGGCCAACCTGCTGAAGGAAATCTTCCTGGCTGCCCGGAACGATCTGGTTAACAGGGGCAGGCGGGGCCGGTTGGGGCTGGCCATAATCGGTGCCTTCCGCCACAGGCGGTAGTGCTTCGACCTTTTTCTTACCGCAGCCTGCAACCAGTGCGGTCGATGCCAACAATATGGCGGCCATCTTAATTGTGTTTGTCTTCATGGTCTTCTCCTTCGGCTTGCCCGCGTCTGTGTCGCGGAAGTTATATCAGAAATAAGAACTAAACGCACTCACGGCAATACCGGTCCCCATGCGGGGTCCGATCCGTCAACCGGCGTTGGCAATTTGCGCTCGTTCGATCCTGTGAGGTCAACTTGCCAGATACTGGTTTTGCCGCTGCCCTTCGCGGTGCGGAAAAACTGGATAACGCGGCCATTGGGTGCCCATGTGGGGGCCTCGTCCTGCCAGCTGTCGGTCAGCAGCCGTTCGCCCGAACCATCGGGGCGCATGGTGCCAACGCGGAAGTCGCCCGCAATGCGGGTAAAGGCAATGAGGTCCGCCCGCGGGCTCCATTCGGGGGTCGCGTACCGACCCGAACCAAAGCTGATCCGCCGTTGGTTGGACCCGTCTGCGTCCATGACATAGATTTGCTGGCTGCCCGACCGGTCGCTTTCAAACACAATCTGGCGACCATCGGGGGAAAAGCTTCCGCCGACATCGATGCCGGGTGATGTTGTCAGCTTGACGGGCGTGCCGTTGCCGCTTGCCGAAATCTTGTAGATGTCGGTGTTCCCCGCAACCGCCATGGAATATAATATGGTCTGGCCGTCTGGCGACCAGCGCGGCGCAAAGGTCGGGTTGCGCGATTGCGTAATCAACCGCTGCCGACCGGCATCAATATCATAGACATAGATGCGTGGATTGCCGTCGACATAGGACAGATACAGGATCGATTTATAGTTGGGCGAAAAACGCGGCGTCAGCGCAGTGGCCTGGCCATTGGTAATGAAGCGGTGGTTTGCACCATCTGAATCCATAATCGCCAGGCGTTTGACGCGTTTGCCCTTGGGGCCGGTTTCGGCAATATAGGCAATGCGGCTGTCAAAAAATGGCAGCTCTCCGGTGAGGCGCGAATAAATCGCATCGGCACATTTGTGCGCAGCCCTGCGCCATTCGCGTGGCGGCACGTTGAAGCCAAGGCGTGTGGTTTCATTGCCAAAGCCGACGTCATATAAATAACATCCCACCGTCAGATTGCCGTCCCCGCCCACGCGGACGAAACCCTGCACCAATTGTTCGACCGTGCGGCCTTTCCAATAATCAAATTGCGGTGCCGTCACCTCTGGCAAAGTGATCGCGCGCAGGCCATTGGGGCCCTGCGTTTCAAACACGCCTGATGCGCGCAAGTTGGATGAGATGACTTCAGCGATTTGACGGCCAAGTGCGGCGCTGTTCCCCGCCGGCGTATCGACAGGGGCGGGGGCCACCAGTGCGGGCACGGCAATGGAACGTGTCTTGGACGTATCAAACTCGACCAGCTCGGGCTCATCCGTATCAGGTGCAGGCGGCGGGGTTTGCGCCATGACGCTTTGACTGCCGACAATCAGCAGCAGGAAAGACGCGAGCTTCCGGTAAAATGAGAAGGAGGTCATATAGTTCATTCCTTTATCCCGTGGCGCGCAAACGGAGTGCGTGGGTTTTCCAGACATCATAATATTCGGGGTCAAGCCCGTCATAGGGAGACGCCGCGCGCACGGCTTGCAAGATGCAGTCCTTTAACGGCCCGGCCTGTGGTTGGTTGCTATCGGTCACGCCGACTTGCCTGTCAAAGCGCACGGACGTGAGCTTGCCCGATGGTTCAAGGCTGAGCGTGACGAATGTCTCGATTTTGTTGATGTCGATACCCGACGGTGCGCAGGCCCGAACGCGGCTGCGGATTTGGCCAGCGATGCTGATGCCGACTGACCGGCGCACTTCCGTCGCAGTCTTTGCAGCAGGCGTGCCCACCGCTTTGCCAGCGCCAGGGGCCTTGCCGATATTGTTGATGCTGTCTTCGAAATTGCGGCTGAGCCCGCCGGGCTTGGCTGGCGTTGACCCTTTGCCGCTTGTTGCGGCTGCTTTTACCGTTTTCGGCGGTGTGGCGGCGGTCTTCACCGGCTCTTTCTTGGCCGCAACCTTCGCAAGGGGCGGCGCAGTGTCGGGCTTTGCGGGCTTCTGCACCGGCTTTTCCACCGGCTTTTCGATTTTCATCACCGGGGTTGGGGCAGGTGGCGGTTCGCTCGGCGCGGTGTCACCAGCGGCTGGGGGTGCGGATTCGTCCTGAATGGCGTCGGGCGCGGTCGAGACATCGGCAATTTCACCCACCAGCGAAACCGAAATCGATTCTGGCTTTTTGATGGTGTTCGTGGATGCCATAAGACCCAGGCCAAATGCGCCCAGCAATAGGACATGGCCGCCAATCGCAGCGCCCAGTCCGACTTTTTCGACCCGATCCATCGCCATAAAGTTAGTTTTCGCCAGATGAACCAGTGGTGACCAAGCTCACGCTATTCAGGCCTGCACGGTTCAGCTCGCCCATCACACGCATCATTTGGCCATAGCTAATCGACGTATCCCCGCGCAGCATGATCGGGCGTGGCTTTGCTGCGTCTTGCGCGCCGGCGATTTCTTCCAGCCGCGCGGGCAGTTCACTGGGGGCAACCAGTGTGCCATCAATATAGGTTGTGCCGGATTGATCGATGGCGATTTCGATGGGCTCCTGCGGCTGCTCAAGCGCATTGGCACGGCTTTCGGGAAGCTCCACCGGAACGCCGGTGACGAGCAAGGGCGCGGTGACCATGAAGATGATCAACAGAACGAGCATGACATCGACAAAGGGCGTGACGTTGATGTCCGCCATGGGCGCGCGTTGTCCCCCGCGACGCCTGCCGCGGCCACCGCTTCGACCCGAAGATATGTTCATGGCCATCGTTAAACCTCATGCTCCAACTCACGCGACAGCGTGCCGTGGAAACCATCGGCAAAGCGTCCCATGCGGGCCTCATATTGGTTCAACCGGTGCGAAAAGCGGTTATAGGCGATGACCGCCGGAATGGCCGCGAACAGACCAATGGCGGTCGCGAACAGCGCCTCTGCAATGCCCGGTGCGACGACGGCCAGGCTTGAATTTTGTTCGGCGGCAATCGCGGCAAAGCTGCGCATGATGCCCCAGACGGTGCCGAACAGGCCGACAAAGGGTGCGACCGATCCTGTGGTCGCAAGGAAGTTCAAACGGTTGGCCAAACGGTCGGTCTCTGCCGCAATCATTGCGTCCATCGCGGTCGACAGCCGCTCGCGCGTTCCGGCACGGTCAATGGTTTTGCCGTTGGTCGAACGCCGCCATTCCGTCATGCCTGCGGCAAATACCTTGGCGACGGGCAATGCGCTTTGGCCATGTGTTTTGGCGAAAGCCGCGATATCATTGCTTTCCCAAAATTCGCGTTCAAACGTCTCGCTCTGGCGGTTGATGCCCGACATTTTGATCGTGAAGCTGACGATGATTGTCCACGCCCAAATGCTGGCCAGCGCAAGGCCGATGATCACGGCCTTGACCACAAGGTCAGCGTCGAGAAACAATTTAATTGGTGAGAAACCCATATTTTGGGTCGCGATGAGCAGGTCCATTATCTTCCTATTCTGCGTGTCGGTTTATGATGGGCTGAAACGCCGCAACCCAATGCGCGGGTTGTCGGCGGGGCTTGCCGTCGGGTGAAACAAAGGCCGCGGTCACCCGCGCCTCGGTGAGTATTTCGTCGCCGCGCATGACTGTTTGATGAATATCACAACTGGCCGCGCGTACCGCCTCAACGGTGCTGACAACAACCAAGGCATCGTCAAAATGGGCAGGGCGTCGATATGTGATGTTCATTTCAGTCACCGCATAGGCGCCTTGGCCGTCCGCATGCACGCTTCGCTGGTCAATGCCGACACAGGCCAGCATGTCCGAACGGGCGCGCTCCATGAAATGCAGATAGCGCGCATGATAGACCACACCCGAAAAATCGGTGTCCTCAAAATAGACCCGCACTGCAAATAGGTGCTTTGGGCCGTCGAAATGGCCTTGATAGGGGGTGGGCATGGGCATTGAGAAATTTGTTAACCGCTTTGGAGTCCGGCGGGAAGGCTTTTTAAAGAACGCATCCGCAATTTGTCGCCTTAGGGACTCGGCACATCGCTATGTATCAAATAATCCGTCCTGTGACCCTGCGGGCGGGTTGAGGCCAAGATGCTTCCAACCCGGCGCGTTGAGGCAACGGCCACGCGCTGTGCGCGCGATAAGGCCGAGTTGCAGCAAATAAGGCTCAACGACATCCTCGATCGTGTCGCGCGGTTCGGACAGACCAGCGGCCAGTGCTTCGACGCCGACGGGGCCGCCGCGATAAATGTCGGCGATCATATGCAGATAGCGCCGGTCCATTGCGTCAAGACCAAGTGCGTCGACCTCCAACCGGTTGAGCGCACTATCGGCGATTTTTGCGGTGACGACGGGTTCGCCTGCGACATTGGCAAAGTCACGGACGCGGCGCAGCAAGCGACCGGCGATCCGCGGCGTGCCGCGTGCGCGTTTGGCAATTTCGTTCGCGCCATCGGGCGCAATGCCAAGGTCAAGCAAGCGCGCGGCGCGGGTCACCACCAGCTCAAGCTCGCTATGCGTGTAGAAATTGAGCCGCACCGGAATGCCAAAGCGGTCACGCAAGGGCGTGGTCAGCAAACCCTGCCGCGTGGTTGCACCGACCAGCGTAAACGCCGGCAAATCAATCCGCACGGACCGCGCCGATGGCCCTTCGCCAATCATGATATCCAGCGCACGGTCTTCCATCGCGGGGTAGAGGATTTCCTCAACCACGGGGCTGAGCCGGTGAATTTCGTCAATGAACAGGACGTCGCCATCCTCCAAATTGGTAAGCAGCGCCGCCAGATCGCCCGATTTGGCGATGACCGGACCCGACGTGGCACGGAAACCGACACCCATTTCCTTGGCCACAATCTGCGCCAATGTCGTCTTGCCAAGTCCCGGCGGGCCAAAAAACAACACATGGTCCAACGGCTGCCCGCGACCCTTCGCCGCCTCAATAAACACCCGCAAATTGTCGCGCGCGGCCGCTTGCCCGATGAACTCGGCAAGCGTTTTGGGCCGCAGCGCGGCGTCAATATCTTCCGGTCGCTTGTCCGGCGTGGTGAGGCGGTCGTCGTCAGTCATGCGCAATGCCTTCGCCCACTATTTCTACCCAACGGTGCTTGCGCCCTTCCCAGACCGAATAATGCGGCTGGGAAGTCCGTGCCTGCAAATGCGCCGGTGGGAATGGCGGAAAGCGGACCGCAGCGACAGGTGACGGCGCGGGGGTTTGAATTCATGTGAAACATTTTACCAAAATTTACGTCACCCTGAACTTGTTTCATGGTCCATTTCGCCGCACTTTCCAGCGCGTGAGAGATGAAAAAACGCCCTGCGTGTATATACTCGCAAGCAAGCATTCTGGATCGCTGTACATCGGCGTCACGTCCGACCTGCTGAAGCGGCTTTCGCAACATCGCGGCGGTATGACGCCGGGTCATGCGTCCAAATATGCCATTTACCGGCTGGTGCATTTTGAAGTTTTTGGCACGATGGAGGCCGCGATTGCGCGCGAAAAACAATTGAAGAATTGGCACCGCGCTTGGAAGATTAACCTGATTAACGCCGAAAATCCGCATTGGGTGGATCTGGCGGTTGGGTTGGGTTTGCCGCCGATAGCGCAGGAATAGTTGCCCGATGGACCCTGAAACAAGTTCAGGGTGACGGATGAGAAATGCAGCGGTGCGCCTCACCGCGAAGCCCTTTTTAACGCCAGCCGGACCAGTGCATCGAGCGTCGCATCGGGGCCGAGTTCTTCGACCGCCTGCGCCACGGCATTTCCGGCCTCGCCGGGCTTGAAGCCCAGATTGGCCAGTGCGGACATCGCGTCTTGTGCGTGGTTGCCGGCGGCTGCGCCCGTGGCCATCAGTTTCGCACCGCCGCCGACGCCGGCGAGCGCGCCGACCTTGTCCTTCAATTCATTGACGATGCGGCTCGCAAGCTTGGGGCCAACGCCATTGGCGCGCGCCACCATGGCCGCGTCGCTGCTGCCGATGGCGAGCGCGAGGTCGGCGGGTTCGATGGCAGAGAGGATGGCCAAGCCAACCTTGCCGCCAACGCCTTGCACACCCGTCAGCAACCGGAACCAGTCGCGTTCTTCGCGCGTGGCAAAGCCGATGAGGCGCATGTCGTTTTCCGACACCTGCATTTCGGTGAATACGGTGGCGAAATCATCCGTCTTGCCCAAGGCCGATAGCGTCCGCGCGCTCGCCTGCACCAGATAGCCGACGCCGTTGACGTCGATTACCAGATGGTCGACGCCCGTTTCATCAATGCGGCCATATAGCTTTGCGATCATTATCGCGGGTTAGCTGTTCGGTACAAAATCGGCAAGCAAAAGAGAACATCGTGGGAACAGGACAGAATTTTTTCACGCGGAGGCGCAGAGGACGCAGTGGCCGTGGCGCAAAATTATTTCTCTGCGATCTCTGCGCCCCTGCGTGAACCTATTAACCCCTAAAGTGATGCGCGTGGGTGATCGCAACCGCGAGCGCATCAGCGGCGTCTGGCCCCGCCAGCTTCAGCCCCGGCAGGAGGATGCGGAGCATCGCTTGCACCTGCTCCTTTTCGGCTTTGCCGGTGCCCACAACGGATTTTTTTACGAGCCGCGTGGCATATTCAGTCACGGGCGTACGGTTGCGCGCCGCACCCAGAAGCACGACACCGCGTGCTTGCCCAAGTTTGAGTGTCGATTGCGGGTTTTTATTGACGAAGACCTCTTCCACCGCAGCGCAATCGGGCCGGAAATGATCCAGCACCGCGTGCAATTTTTCATCGAGCAACACGAGCCGATTGGCCAAGGGCAGCTTGGCATCGGTTGTAATCTCGCCATTGTCGATATGCGAAAGACGGTTGCCTTCTTTGCGGATGACACCCCAGCCGGTCGTGCCTAAGCCGGGGTCGAGACCGAGAATAATCATCCCAGTTTCGCCATCACCTCGTCGGAAACGTCATAATTGCCCCAGACGGTCTGCACGTCGTCATCATCTTCCAAGGCATCGATCATCTTGAGCAAGGTCGCGGCATTGGCTTCGTCGACTTCGACCAAAACCTGCGGTTTCCATGCGAGCTTGGCGCTTTCTGCTTCGCCAAGTGTCGCCTCGAGCGCCTTGGCGACTTCATGCAGGCTGTCCATCGCGGTCCAGATGCTGTGTTCGTCTTCGCTCGACTCCACATCTTCTGCGCCTGCTTCCAATGCCGCTTCAAAGATGCTGTCGGCGTCGCCTGCGCTGATGGGGTACGTGATCAGGCCCATACGGTCGAACCCGTGGCTCACCGCGCCGGATGCGCCAAGATTACCGCCATTTTTGCTGAATGCCGTGCGCACATTGGTTGCGGTGCGGTTGCGGTTGTCGGTCAATGCCTCAACGATGATGGCAACGCCGCCGGGGCCATAGCCTTCATAGCGCATTTCATCATAGCTTTCCGCGTCGCCGCCGGCTGCCTTGTCGATTGCGCGCTGGATATTATCCTTGGGCATTGATTGTGCTTTGGCCGCATTCACCGCAAGGCGAAGGCGCGGGTTCATGTCGGGATCCGGCATGCCCATCTTCGCCGCCACGGTAATTTCGCGCGACAGCTTCGAAAATTGCGCCGAACGTTTCTTGTCCTGGGCGCCCTTGCGATGTTGGATATTCTTGAATTTGCTATGGCCTGCCATGGCTCTGCTCTTCTCTGGCTAAAGGATATGAAGCCGCGCCCTTACATCAGGCACGCGCCATTGGGCAAGACATCTGCTTTAGCGCAACTGAACCGCAGTCCCAGATACAATGTCATCCTGAAACATGTTCAGGATGACGGGTCTGTTCGGCGATGAAGCCAAGCGGAAGTTAAGCGAGGCCAAGCGCCGATTTGTACGTATCCAAAATGGCTTCCATTTCTTGGCGATCGTCCTGGCTCATTTTGCGCAGGCGTACGATCTGGCGCATGATTTTCGCGTCATAGCCTTGGCTCTTGGCTTCGCTGTAAACGTCGCGAATGTCGTCGGCGATGCCCTTTTTCTCTTCTTCCAGACGCTCAATACGTTCAATGAAAAGACGCAGTTGATCGGCGGCGATATTGCCTTCGGCCATGATATTCTCCCTGTGGTGTTGGTCGGTGCCTGCGCACCCGAATCAAGATGACAGCGCCTTAATGCGAAGGGGCGTTTTTCGCCACGCTTTCCTGCATGCGTTGCAATTGTTCGGGCGTGGCTTCGGTCTGATGCTTCGCTTTCCACTCCGCCGCGGGCATGCCGTGGATCAGCGTGCGTGCTTCATCTTTGGTCAGCGCGCCATCCGCCTCCATCACCCAATCGGCGAGGCAATTGCGGCAAAAGCCGGCAAGGCCCATCAGGTCGATATTCTGCGCATCGTGCCGGTGCTGCAAATGGGTCACGAGGCGGCGAAATGCGGCTGCGGCCGCCGCGTCTGATATTTGGATGTCCTGTTGCATAGCTATGCGCCCTTTCCGTTGGTGATATGCCGCGTTATGGGGGGTGCGAACGTCAAAATCCATATCGCGGAGCCATTTATATGCAATATCACAAGCCACGTATGCGTAAGGTCCGCATATTGGCGACATTGGGCCCCGCCAGCGACACGCCTGAAATGATCGAAAAGCTGTTCCGCGCTGGCGCCGATGCCTTTCGCGTCAACATGAGCCATGGCGAGCAAGCCGACAAGGCGCAGTTGATCGCCAATATCCGCGCGCTTGAAAAAGCGTATAACCGGCCGACGACGATCTTGGTCGATTTGCAAGGGCCCAAGCTGCGCGTCGGCACCTTTGCCGAGGGCAAGGTGGAATTGCACACGGGCGATAGTTTCCGGCTGGATACCGATCACACACCGGGGGACGCGCACCGCGTCTATTTGCCGCATCCCGAAATCTTTGCCGCATTGGAAGTCGGCGCGCGGCTGTTGCTCGACGATGGCAAGCTTGTTCTGCGGGTCACCGAAATCGGGCCGGAATATATCAATACCATGGTGGAAGTTGGCGGTGCATTGTCGAACCGCAAGGGGCTGAACGTCCCTGACGTCGTCATTCCCATTGCCGCGCTGACCGAAAAGGACCGTTCGGACCTTGCCTTTGCTTTGGAGCAGGGCGTGGACTGGATCGCGATGTCCTTCGTCCAGCGGCCAGAGGATGTTGCCGAGGGCAAGAAGCTGATCGGTGATAAGGCTGCGTTGCTGGCGAAGATTGAAAAGCCGGCAGCTATCGGGCGGTTGGAAGAAATTCTGGAACTCGCCGACGGCGTGATGGTCGCGCGCGGTGATTTGGGTGTTGAAATGCTGCCCGAACAAGTGCCGCCTTTGCAGAAAAAGATTGTGTCGACCGCACGGCGCATGGGCAAGCCGGTGGTCGTTGCGACGCAAATGTTGGAATCGATGATCGTATCGCCATCGCCCACCCGCGCCGAGGTGTCGGACGTTGCAACTGCGATTTATGATGGTGCCGACGCGGTCATGTTGTCGGCCGAAACGGCAGCGGGCGCGTGGCCGATTGAAGCGGTGTCGATTATGGACCGCATTGCGCAACAGGTCGAAAGTGACCCCGATTTCTACAAGCGTATCCACTTTACCGAGACCCCGGCCGATTCCACCACGGCCGATGCGCTGGCCGAGGCGAGCGGACGGATTGTCGACACCATAGAAACCAGCGCCATTGTCTGCTTCACTTCATCGGGCTCGACCGCGCGGCGGATTTCGCGCGAACGGCCATCCGTGCCGCTCTTGGTACTCACCGCCAGCCAATCGACCGCGCGCCGCCTTGGGCTCCTGTGGGGCGCTTTTGCCGTGCGGACCAAGGATATTGGATCGTTCGAGGAAATGGTCGCCAAGGGCAAGCGCATGGCGCTGCGCTACCATTTGGGCCATGCCGGTGGCCGCATTGTCATCATGGCTGGCGTGCCATTTGGCACACCCGGTTCAACAAATGTGTTGCACATCGTCCGGCTGACCGGCGATGAGCTGAAGGGTCATTAAAGTCCGTTTGCGCGATCAGGGCAGCAAAAGACTGCTGTCGCCATAGCTATAAAACCGGTATTCTTCGGCGATTGCATGGGCATAGGCCGCTTGCATTGTCTCACGGCCCATCAACGCGCTCACCAGCATGAACAGCGTTGATTTTGGTAAGTGAAAGTTGGTCATCAGGCCGCTGATGGCTTTAAACCTGTAGCCCGGCGTGATGAAGATATCGGTGTCGCCTTCAAACGGGTGCACCACACCATTTTGGTCGGCGGCACTTTCGACAAGGCGCAGCGAGGTGGTGCCAACCGCGACCAAACGGCCGCCATTTTCGCATATGCTGTTGAGCCGATCCGCTGTCTCGGCATCAATGCTGCCCCACTCGCTGTGCATGCGGTGGTTTGTCGTGTCGTCGACCTTTACCGGCAAGAATGTGCCTGCACCCACATGCAGGGTCAGTGTCGCGGTTTCTATCCCGGCATCGTGCACCGCCTGCATCAATTCGGGGGTGAAATGCAGTGACGCGGTGGGGGCTGCCACGGCGCCGTCCTTTTGCGCGAACATCGTCTGATAATCTTCGGCATCGCGCGCATCGGTTGGCCGCTTGCCCGCGATATAGGGCGGCAATGGCATCGTGCCGGCGCGATGCAGCAACACTTCGACCGGTTCATCGCCTTCAAAAAACAATGTAAAGCTGCCGTCGTCATGGCGTTCTTCGGCCTTGGCCAAGACCCCGTGGCCAAAATCAATGCAGTCACCAATATGCAGGCGCTTTGCATTGCGGATGAACGCCTGCCAGCGGCGCAGATCGATGCGTTTATGCAACGTCGCACCAATCGTCGCGTCGCCCCTGCGGCCGGTAAGTTGCGCTGGAATGACGCGCGTGTCGTTGAAGATCAGGCAATCGCCCTTGCGCAGCTTTTGCGGGAGGTCGCTGACGGAAGCATCGACCATGTTGCCCTCGCCACCGACGCATAGCATACGCGCCGAATCCCGCGGGCTAACAGGCCGCAGCGCGATCCGCTCGGGCGGAAGCTCGAAGTCAAACAGGTCTACGCGCATGCTATTGCCGCAGCGGTTAGCTACCGCTTGGCTGGCCTAAGGCAACCGGCTGCGCGGGCAATGCGGGCGGCGGGACATTGTCTGCCGCAATCGATGCCTGAAGCACTTTGCTTGGGCTCGCGGGTGGTTCGCCGCGTTCAATGGCGTCGACAAACTGCATGCCGGATGTCACGCGGCCAAAGACGGTATATTTGTTGTCGAGGCTGAAGCGCGGTTGAAAGCAGATGAAGAACTGGCTGTTGGCCGTGTCTGGATCATTCGTGCGTGCCATCGACACTGTTCCGCGCAAATGCGGCGTTTTGTTAAACTCGGCCTTTAGATCGGGAAGCTCCGACCCACCTTGGCCCGTGCCTGTTGGGTCCCCGGTTTGCGCCATGAAGCCCTCAATCACGCGGTGGAAGATAACGCCATTGTAAAAGCCCTGACGCGTCAACGTCTTGATCCGTTCCACATGCGCGGGTGCAACGGCGGGGAACATCTGAATAGTAACGCGGCCGCCCGTCGACAAATCGAGCACCAACATATTTTCAAGGTCAGGCGCAACGGGCGTAGGCGCAGTCGCTGGCGTTTGCGCGAGTGCGGGAGCGCCCGCAAGCAATAGCCCGCCTAAAATGAGCGCAGTCAGCTTCGACAAAAATATGCGTGAAAACATCAAAAGGCCGCCTTTATTATAGAATTGCCGCTCTCTTAACGAACGACGCTGTCGCTGTCATGAACGATTTTCGCCCTGCGCCAGGTTGGGCAGGGAGAGACGAAGCCTGTGGATAAGTCACTGTTGCATAAAAGTGACAGCCTAGAAATATTATTGTCATATTAACCCAATTTGTTGCACGAACCTAGTAAATCCGCCAAAGCGCCGCCAACCCGGAGAGATTTCTCTGCATTCCGTGCGTGCTTTGCATGTGCGATTTGAGTGAAAAAGCTGGGGAGTTTAACAGCCACCAGAACGCGATAATTCGTTGGAATGGGGCGCTATTATAGGGGCTATATCGTGAAAAACACACGTATCAGCAATTTGAAATATGCAGCGGCACCGCTCGCACTGGGTCTGGCGTTGATCTCAACGCCGTCATTCGCTCAGGATGCGGCAGCCGAAGATGAAACCGTTGAGGCAATCGTTGTCACAGGTTCGCTCATTACCAATCCAAACCTTGAGCGTTCGGCTCCGGTCAACGTAACTTCAGCCGAAGAAATGGAATTGCTTCAGTCCAACCTGGCCGAAGAAGTTCTTCGTGAAATCCCAGGCGTTGTTGCTTCGATCGGTTCCGCGGTCAATAACGGCAACGGTGGTGCATCGTACGTTAACTTGCGCGGCATTGGTTCAAACCGTAACGTCGTATTGCTTGACGGTGATCGTATCGTTCCCGCCGGTTTTGGTGGTCAGGTCGATTTGAACAACATTCCGCTCGCTTTGGTTGAGCGCGTTGACGTTCTGACCGGTGGCGCATCGACCACGTATGGCGCTGACGCCGTTGGTGGTGTTGTTAACTTCATCCTGAAGAATGATTTCTCCGGTCTGGAAGCCCAATCTTCGTACCAGCTCACCGAAAAAGGTGACGGTGACGTTTTCCGCGCTGATGTCACAATCGGTGCGAACTTCGACGATGGTCGTGGTAACGCCGTATTTGGCGTTGGTTACCAGCAATCTGATCCAGTATATCAAGGTGCGCGCGATGTTTCGCTAACTACCATTGAAACCTATGCTGGTACAGCGCTCGGTTCAGGTACATCATTCCCCTCGCGTTTCTCGGGCGGTCGTCTGGTTAGCGGTACGGGCAATGGCGGTACAAACCAGATCAACGAAGCGGGTCAGCTCGTTCCGACCTTTGCGACGTTTAACTTCAACCCATATAACGTCTTCCAGACACCGTTCGAACGTTTCAACATGTTCGGTCAAGCGCGTTACGAAGTCAGCGATGCAATTGAAGTATATTCGCGCGGTCTGTTTTCAAAGAACACGGTAAACACGATCATCGCACCATCGGGCGCGTTCAGCATCAGCGTGAACCTTCCTTTGAACAACCCGTTCTTGCCTGCCGCTGCGCGTAACCAGTTCTGCGCATTCGACGTTAACCCAAGCGCGACGGTTTATACCCCACGCTTTACACAAGCGCAGTGCGATGCCGCGGCTAACCCAAGCTTGCGTCCTGGTCAGCCCGGTTATCTTGAAATCGGCACAGGTGGCGCGTCTGCAACTGCTACGACGTCGGGCAACGGTCTTGCTGTATTGCAACCATGGCAGCCATTCGACGTGAACGGCAATGGCGTGATCGAAGCTGGTGAAGGTTACAACCCTAACCCGCAGACACTTTTTGCCCGTCGCGCAATCGAAGCTGGTCCACGTATTTCGGAATATGTAACGACCGTATTCGATTACCGTTTGGGTGCCCGCGGTTCGATCACTGACTCAATCGACTGGGATATCTCGGGTGCCTATGGCCAAAGCGAGAATATTCAGACGATTAAGGGTTATACCTTGAACTCACGTTTCCGTCAGTCGCTTCGTGCGGGCGGAACTGCTTCGGCGCCGGTTTGCTTCGATACGTCAAATGGATGCGTTGCCGCAAATGTCTTCGGCACCATTCAGCCATCAGCAATTCCGTTCTTGGTTCAGGAAAGCACCAGCTTTACGAAAACCTCGCTTGCACAAGTCAAGGGAACCATCAACGGCGATGCGGGCTTTACCAGCCCATTTGCTGAAGATTCCGTGGCATTCGCAGTCGGCGGTGAATATCGTAAATATACTGCCCGTCAGGGCGCTGACGCGCTTGCCAAGAGCGGTGATCTTGGCGGTTCCGGCGGTGCAACTCCAGATATTTCTGGTGGGTTCGACGTATATGAAGGCTTTGGCGAACTTGTTATGCCACTGGTTAGCGACAAGCCATTCGTGAACAGCCTGACCGTTGAAGGTGGCCTGCGCTATTCATCGTACACAGTCGACGCACCAGGTAACCCATCGTACAACACCACAACCTTTAAGGCTGGTGGTACTTGGGAGCCAATCGAAGGCCTCGCCATTCGTGGTAACTTTGCGCGTGCCGTTCGTGCGCCGAACATTGGCGAACTGTTCTCGCCGGTGAACACTGGATTGACCAACCTTGGTACCGATCCATGTGCGACGTTGACGACGGCTGGCGCTGTGTTGCCAGGACGTCCGGCAACTGGCCCAACCGGTGAACTTCGTGCTGTCTGCTTGGCGCAAGGTGCCAACTTGGGCAACATCAACTCGATTCCACAGCCTAACGCAGGCCAGGTGAACTCGACTGGTGGTGGTAACGTCAACATTAAGCCTGAAAAGTCGAACAGCTTCATCATTGGTGCGATCTTCCAGCCAGCCAGAATCCCTGGCTTCACTGCGTCGATCGATTATTACAACATCAAGGTAACGGGCGCGATTTCGGCTCCAACCCCTGGTGACGTAATTGCGGCTTGCTTCGGCACGAACGTATTCAGCCCACCAGCTGGCGCGTCGACATCTGCTGCTTGTACCAGCATTCGTCGTAGCCCGGCCGATGGCAGCTTGAGCGGCGATCCGAGCACTTTCACGGGTCTGCCTTCGGTTCTGTCGAACGCGGGTGCCCTTGAAACTGACGGCATCGACGTGATCATGAACTACAAGACTGATCTGACCGACAAAATCGCTTTGGCTTTGTCGTTCAACGGTAACTACACGTTCAAATCGACGTTCAACGCGTTCGTGCTCAACCCTGAATCGGTCAATCGTGATTGCACCGGCTATTTCAGCTCGAACTGTGGTTCACTGCAGCCAGACTTCTCATGGTCGCAGCGTACAACATTGTCGTACGGCAAGATCGACGTGTCGTTGTTGTGGCGTCACCTGTCGGCGATGGAGCAAGAACCACTTGACGTGATTGACGGTGGTGCGTTCTTTAACGGAACGATCGGTTCGTCGGTCTTGGGCGTTGGCGGCCGGACGGTTAACTTCGGCAAGATCAGTGCATATGATTACTTTGATCTGTCGACGCGTCTCAACGTCAACGAAAATCTGACGATCACCGCTACGGTGCAGAACTTGCTGGACAAGGATCCACCATTGACCGGTAACAACGCGGGTTCGACATCGTACAACAGCGGTAACACCTTCCCGTCGACATATGACGCGCTGGGTCGTCGCTATGCTGTAACGGCAAAGCTGCGCTTCTAATTTGAAGAGCATATAATGAAACAAGGGGGCGGGCAGCAATGTCCGCCCCTTTTGTATTGTGCGGGCACGCGAGGCCATGAGCCAGGCCAAGACCTGCAAGACTGCGTAATGTTGGTTTAGATAATGTCCCGCCCTAAGTGGCGAGGCCGAGCGCTTCAAAAGCGAAGCGCGTGTTCCAACGTCAGTGGGATGTTGGCAGATTGGGCAACGGCTTTGGCCCAAATCAGGACCTTTTCAATTTCGTCGCCATGCGCCGTTTGCGCCAATGCATATTCCGCGCGCCGGTCCTCCGTCCGGAAGCTGCCACCGAACTTGCTATGCGTGCCAAACGCAGGATGCATGTCATTCGCAGCGGCATGTTCGCCCAGACCAAAGTGGGACGTTCCAGCGACAAGGGCCTTGCCGGGATTGGCAGTCAGGCGTTCACTGTCCAGCGTTACGATGCGTTCAGGTCCGAACTTTTGCGTCATGTCATGAAACAGCTTTTGCTGTGCCAGCCAACCCACCGCGGCGACTTGTAAATCGGTCTGCCGGAAAAAATCTCCGGGTTCAAAACCAAGATCAACGATGCCGTCGGCAATCTGCCCTTCCAATAATTCGCGGCACCATAGCCGGCACCAAAGCCCCTTGCGGGCCACTGATAAAAGAAACACCGAAAGTGGCGCATAGAGAATGATGGCTTTGCTTGTCGGCCGCATGGCAAGCGATGCGGGGGCAAGGGCATTAAACACATTGGACGGCTTCACAACAACCGCCAAATCGTCGCCAAATGGACGTGCGAGCATGCCCAGTGCATCGCGCAAACGTTCGCCGACCGCAGTGGGTGGCGCGCCGCGACGGCGAAAGCCGACAATGTCGTTCAACAAAACGGGTTCCTTCAGACCCATTGATAGGCCCGGAAGATCAAACCCGTTGGCGAACATGGTCGATGCACAAAAGGCGGAATGCAAAATAAAATGCAGGCTGGCGTCGTCCGTGCGGCCCGTTGTCGCTTCGCGGCGCGATAGGACCATTGGGCTTGGTTCCACGCCAAGATATTCATCGGTTAGGAAAGTGGCGCTATTGTGGGTTGAACGGCTGACTTGCCGCATATGAAATGCGTCTGCAGACGCATCATAGCGATGCGCAAGCCATGCGCCGTCGTTCAATATCTCGCTATTATTATGCGCCATAACTTCATGGACCTTGCCGTTTCTAACGGTAAATGGCAAGCATTCGCCATATGAATGAGACCGCACCACCGGCCGAAGCGGCCAGACTGAACAGCGAAGGCATGCTTGCACTGCGGGCCGGACGCTATGCTGAGGCGGAGCGCCTGTTCGTGGCCGCAACGACGCATGACACGATGTCGAGCGCGCTTTGGAGAAATGTTGCCACTGCACGGCGCGCGCAGGGCAATGACCAAGGGGAAATGCAGGCGCTGGACGCCGCAATCAGCATCGACCGCCGGGACTTCATGGGTTGGCTCCGCAAGGCCGAATTGCATGAACGTACGGGTGAAAAGGCCGAGGCGCTGGTCGCTTGGAGCGGCGTGCTCCAAATGGCGGCGCATGCATCAGAGCTATCTCCCGATATTGCCGCCGCACTGCAGAGGGGGCAGGCGTTTGTTTCGCAAGCGACACTCCAGATCGCGGACGCGGTCAGCACGGAACTGGCGCCATTATCTGCTGCCATGGATGAAACAGAGCTGCGCCGCAGCAAGGCATTCGTCGATGTGGCGCTGGGCCACCGACGGACCTATGTGAACACATGCGACGGCCTATATTACCCCTTCCTTCCGGCGGACGAATTTTTCGACAGACATCATTTTCCATGGATGCCTGCCATTGAAGCTGCGACAGACGAAATACGCCAAGAATTAGAGGCGCTGCTTGCCGATCCCGGCGACGCGTTGCGGCCTTATGTTCGGATGGATTCGGGTGTCCCTGAAAATAAATGGTCAGCGCTTGACCAGTCGCTTGCCTGGGGCGCATGCTTTTTGTGGGAATATGGGCAGCCGAATAAGGCCGTTTTGGACCGTTGTCCGCGCACAGCCGCCGCCTTGGCCAGCTTACCGACAACAACGCTTCCGGATCGTGCACCCAGTGCATTTTTTTCAATATTAAAACCGCATACCCGAATTCCGCCACATACTGGGGTGACCAATACCCGTGCGATTGTGCATTTACCGCTGATCGTGCCAGAGAAATGCGGCTTCCGCGTTGGGGGCGAAACCCGCGAATGGAAAGTGGGAACGGCTTTTGCTTTTGATGATACCATCGAACATGAAGCGTGGAACGACAGCGATCACAATCGTGCGGTTCTTATCTTTGACGTATGGAATCCCCATTTAACCGTTGCAGAACAAAATGTTATCGCCCGATATTATGCCGCAGCTGACGCAACAGGCTTTAAAATCACGCATTAAGTTAATTGATTTTTTCCTCTTTACTTGCACTGATAAGCGTCTGTGTTACTTGCACCGCGCCGCTCAACGGAGAAACATGCACATGCGACCCATTCTATTCACAGCCTTAACCATTGGCATCATGACCTCGGCTTTGGCGCAGGCGCCGGTGTCTGCACCTGCAGCGGCTCCAGCATCTGCATCGACATCGCAAGACGGTAAATTGGCCAAAGCCTCGGACAAAACCGCATCCGATTCAGACCAAGCCATTCGGTGCCGCACGGTTCGAGTGACGGGTTCACTGGTGAAAAAGGGTAAGGTTTGCAAAACGCTGGCGCAGTGGCGCCAGATGACAGAGTCCGGCAATGAACTCGCCCGCCGCTTGGTGGAGGATGGAACCTCACGCCCAAGCGGTCAGTGATCCTGCTTTTGCCTGGTGAAATGGCGGATGTGAATTGGGGAAGGCCAAAGGCTGTTCCGTGAATCCTACACCGCCAACTTCAAAGCCCCATCCCCTTCCTCGACCCTCACCGTCGCGCCATCGGGCACTTCGCCGCGCAGCAGCAAATCCGCGAGAGGATCCTGCAAATATCGCTGAATAGCGCGTTTGAGCGGCCGTGCGCCGTACACAGGGTCGTACCCCACGCGGCCAAGCCACGCCTTTGCCTCTTCGGATAAAGCGAGCGTGATCTTGCGATCCTTCAGCAGCTTTTGCACCCGTTGCACCTGAATATCGACAATCGGTGCCATGTGATTGGCACCAAGGCGGTGGAACAGGATGACCTCGTCGAGGCGGTTGAGGAATTCGGGCCGGAAATGGCCCCGTACGATTTCCATCACTTGCGGTTCGACCTCCTTTACATCCTGACCATCCTCCAACGCGGCGAGATGCTGGCTGCCCAGATTGGAGGTGAGGATGATGAGCGTGTTCGAAAAGTCCACCGTGCGGCCCTGACCATCGGTGAGGCGGCCATCATCGAGGACCTGCAGCAGGATATTAAAGACGTCGGAGTGCGCCTTTTCGACTTCGTCGAACAACACCACTTGATAGGGCCGACGCCGGACAGCCTCGGTCAGGACACCGCCTTCTTCATATCCGACATATCCCGGAGGCGCGCCGACCAGCCGCGATACGCTGTGCTTTTCCATGAATTCGGACATGTCGATGCGGACCATCGCATTGTCGTCATCGAACAGAAATGACGCGAGCGCCTTGGTCAGTTCGGTCTTGCCCACGCCCGTGGGGCCCAGGAACAGGAAGGATCCAAGCGGTCTGTTGGGGTCCTGAAGCCCTGCGCGGCTGCGGCGCACGGCCTTGGACACGGCTTCGACCGCATCTTTTTGCCCGATTACCCGCGCGCCAATCAGTTGCTCCATATTGAGCAACTTGTCGCGTTCGCCCTCAAGCATTTTGTCGACCGGAATACCTGTCCAGCGGCTGACAACGCTGGCGATATCCTGCGCGGTCACTTCCTCACGCAGCATGGCGTTACCTGCTGCTGCTTCTGCTTCGGACAATTGTCGTTCAAGGCCGGGGATCGTGCCATATTGCAGCTCGCCCGCCTTGGCGAGATCGCCCGCACGTTGCGCCTGCTCAAGCTCGATACGCGCGGTGTCGAGCTGCTCCTTGATCTTGGCTTCTGCCGAAATCTTGTCTTTTTCTGCCTGCCAGCGCTGGGTCAGTTCGGATGATTGCTGCTCCAGATTGGCAAGTTCATTCTCCAGCGTGGCCAGCCGGTCCTTTGATGCGGCATCGCTTTCCTTGCCAAGCGCCTCACGCTCGATTTTCAGCTGAATGATACGCCGGTCAAGCGTCTCGATGTCTTCGGGCTTGGATTCAACTTCCATGCGGAGCCGCGACGCAGCTTCGTCCATCAGGTCGATGGCTTTATCGGGCAGGAAGCGGTCGGCAATATAGCGGTGCGATAATGTCGCCGCGCTCACCAACGCGCCATCGGTAATCCGCACGCCATGGTGCAGTTCATATTTCTCTTTCAACCCGCGCAGGATTGAAATCGTATCTTCGACCGTGGGCTCACCGACGAAAACGGGCTGGAACCGGCGCTGCAGTGCGGGGTCTTTTTCGACATGCTTTTGATATTCATCGAGCGTCGTCGCGCCGATGCAATGCAATTCGCCGCGCGACAAAGCGGGCTTAATCAGGTTCGCCGCGTCCATCGCGCCTTCGCCTTTGCCTGCACCGACCAGCGTGTGCATCTCGTCAATGAACAGGATGATATCACCTTCGGCCTGCTTGACCTCATCCAGCACACCCTTCAGCCGTTCTTCAAACTCGCCGCGATATTTCGCGCCGGCAATCAACGCGCCCATGTCGAGCGACAAGAGTTTGCGGTCCTTCAGGCTGTCTGGCACGTCGCCATTGGCAATGCGCAGCGCCAGTCCTTCGGCAATGGCGGTTTTGCCGACGCCGGGTTCACCGATGAGCACAGGGTTGTTCTTCGTGCGCCGTGCAAGGATTTGAATGGTGCGGCGGATTTCTTCATCACGGCCGATAACGGGATCAAGCTTGCCTGCCCGGGCCACTTCCGTCAGGTCACGCGCGAATTTTTTCAGCGCATCATAACGGTCCTCCGCGCCAGCGGTGTCGGCGGTTCGGCCACCACGCAGCGCGTTAATCGCGGCGTTCAATCCCTCGGCGGTGACGGCAGCAGTGGCCAAGGCTTTGCCTGCGGTCGTGGTTGAGGCCAGCGCAAGCGCGAGCAACAGCCGTTCAACGGTCACATAGCTGTCGCCAGCCTTTTGCGCGACCTGCTCGGCGGAATCGAGAACACGCACGGCGTCATTATCAAGCCCCGGCGTCTGCTGCGCGCCGCCGCCGGACACGGCAGGAACCTTCGCCAACGCTGCGTCGGTTTCGCGCAAGGCGGTTGCGGCGTCGCCACCAGCCGCCTTGATCAGGCCCGAGGCCATGCCTTGTTCGTCTTCCAGCAAGGCTTTGAGGAGATGCTCAGGCCCAATACGCTGATGGCTCATGCGAATGGCGACGGTCTGCGCGCTTTGCAGAAAACCCTTGGCCCGGTCGGTGAATTTTTCGAGGTTCATGCGCTATTTCCTAGATTGGCGTTGCTGCCCCGTGCGAGGCAAACGCAACTCATAGTAAGAATGTAGTGCGGCATTTTCGCAACACAAGACGCGCTGATGCTGGGGCCGCCATGTTCCTTGCTGCGCATGGAAGGACTTTCCTTTCGCAAAGACTTGGTTATGCCCTTCTTCTGTAGGAACGGACCGGAATGACAGGGTCTCGTCGTGGGGGAGAGAATGATGCGTAAATTTTTGTGGGCGTCTTTGGCGCTTGCTGGTGTGGTAGCTGGTGCAGGTGCGTTGTGGGAGCCATTGGCCGCGACTGAATATGAAACCGCCAAACGGACCTATGATGCCGAGATTGTGCGCGACGAATATGGTGTGCCGCATATCAATGGCGCGACCGATGCGGACACGGCTTATGGCCTTGCCTACGCGCATGCCGAAGATGATTTTTCGACGATAGAAGATGTCGTCGCCATGACCCGCGGCCGTTATGGGGCCTTGGCTGGCTCGGACGGGGCGAAGGTCGATTATGTCATGCACTTATTGGGCGCGCGGGAAACGGCCGAAAAGCGCTATATGGAATTGTCGCCTGAGGTGCGCGCGGTGTGTGAGGCTTATGCCGCCGGACTCAATCATTATGCGTCGAAACATCCGGGCGAAGTGCGCTTGTCGAAACTGTTTCCGGTAACCGGACAGGATATCGTCACTGGCTTTGTTCTGCGCGCACCATTTTTCTATGGCCTTGATAACGCAATCGGTGCGCTGACCGAAGGCAAGCCGCAGCCCAAAGAGAGCGCAGCGCCCATGACGCCAATCGGGCGGGATCCCGAAATGAACGGGTCCAACGCCTTTGCCCTCGCGCCAAAGCGTATGGCCGATGGCAAGACCTGGCTGATTTCCAATTCGCACCAGCCCTATGAAGGGCAAGTCGCATGGTATGAGGCGGTGACCCATTCGGGCGAAGGCCTTGATATGGCGGGTGCCTTGTTCCCGGGATCGCCATTCATACTGTTGGGGCATAACCGCAACCTTGGCTGGACCAACACGGTCAATCGCCCGGACCTCATCGATGTCTATAAATTGGTGATGAACGATGCGGGCGACAAATATCGTTATGATGGCAAATGGCTGCCGCTGAATTCAAAGCGTGTGTGGTTGCCCGTCAAGTTCGGGCCCTTCAATCTGCCCGTGCCGCAGACATTGTATCGCTCGGTACATGGCCCAGTTATCAAGAATGATAAGGGCTATTTCGCTATCCGTTATGCAGGCATCGACAGCGTGAAGGCGGTTGAGCAATATTATCGCAACACCAAGGCGAACAATTGGGCCGAGTGGACCAAGTCCATGTCGATTGGCGGGATTCCGGCCACCAACTTCATCTATGCCGACAAAACCGGCCGCGTTGCCTATATCTACAATGCGCTCTTCCCAGATCGCAAGCCGGGTTATGATTACACCAAGCAGCTTCCGGGCGATACGTCCGCTGCCATGTGGTCTGGTCCTGTCGGCTTTGACCGCTATCCCAAGATTGTCGATCCCGCATCGGGCTTTGTGCAGAATGCGAATAACACGCCGTTTCTGGCGGCTGGCCCGGGTTCGGAAATGAACCCGGCGGATTATTCGCCTTATTTGGGTATCGAGCTTGGCATGACCAACCGTGGCCTGCGCGCCACCGAGCTGTTGGCGGCGGATAGGTCGATCACGCCGGAAGAGCTGCTCGCGATCAAGATGGACATGACCTACAGCAAACAGAGCTGGGTCGGGCCATGGATGGCGTCCTTTGCGGCGTTGGACCTGAAAGACGCGCCGGAGCTGGCCAAGGCCCAAAAGCTGTTGGCCAGCTGGGATTGGTCAAGTGATGGCAAGGGCGATGCCGACGCATTGGCTGAAAGGATCATTCGTTTTGGTGCACGCCGGAACTGGCGTGGTGACGCAATGCCCGATCCCCGCAAAACGCTTCAGGAAGCGGTTGATGAATTCAAGACGCGCTTTGGCCGAATTGACCCGCAGCTTGGCGATATCCAGCGGCTGCGGCGCGGCAATGTTGACTTGCCGATGTTTGGCGGAAGCGATGCCCTGCGCGCGACGACGATGTGGGATGCTGACCAAGCCGATGGCAAAATGCGCGTGAAGCATGGCGACAGCTATATCATGCTGATCCGCTGGGACAAAAATGGTGGCGTTATATCGGAATCCATCCAGCCATATGGTGCGGCAACCACGCGGCCCGAATCGCCGTATTACACCGACCAGATGAAGCTGTTTGTCGCGGGTAAATATAAGCCCGTTCATTTCGAATGGGCCGACGCCGTAAAGCACGCAAAGCGCCGTTATCGGCCCTGAACGGCGTTTGTCGAAAATGTGCAGCCGCCAGATTGTGTTTGTCCGTTTCGGCACTATCTCTGGCGGCAGTAAAAATATCTTTAGGAGCCTATCATGATCCGTAAATTGACCCTCGCGCTTATGTTGTCTGGTTCGGTGTTGGCCGTGCAGGCACCGGCATTTGCGCAAACCGCAGCACCCGTTTCAAAGCTGGTGGAGGCGGTGAATATTCCGCATGAGAAATTCACGCTTGATAACGGCCTGACGGTGTTGGTGCATGAAGACCGCAAGGCGCCGATCGTCGCGGTTTCCATCTGGTATGGCGTAGGGTCAAAGCATGAACCCAAAGGCAAAACGGGCTATGCCCATTTGTTCGAACATATCATGTTCAACGGCAGCGAAAACGCGCCAGGCGACTATTTTGAATATACCAAGAAAATCGGCGCCACCGATTTGAACGGCACGACATGGCTCGACCGGACAAACTATTTCCAGACCGTGCCGACGACGGCGCTGGAATCTGCGTTATTCCTCGAAAGCGACCGTATGGGCTTTTTGCTCAACGCCGTGACGAAGGAAAAGCTCGATAACCAGATCGGCGTTGTTTCGAACGAAAAACGTCAGGGCGACAACCAGCCATTCGGACTGGTCGATTACAAGCGTTCGGAAACCTTGTTCCCCGTTGGCCACCCTTATCATCACGACACCATTGGCAGCTTGGAAGACCTGTCGGCGGCGTCGCTGGATGACATGAAGAACTGGTTCATCGACCATTATGGTCCCAATAATGCGGTGCTCGTGCTGGCAGGCGATATCAACGCCGCGCAAGCCAAGCCGCTCGTTGAAAAATGGTTCGGCAGCATCAAGCGCGGCAAAGATGTCGCGCCCGTCAACGCGCCCATACCCACGCTGGAAAAGCCCGTTAAAATTGTGATGAAGGACAAGGTTCCGACCACACGTATTTATCGCAACTGGGTGGTGCCGGGATTGGCGGACCCTGATGCAAATTCGCTGTACATTGGCATGAGCGCGCTTGGTGGCCTGTCCAGCTCGCGTCTGGACAATATCCTTGTGCGTCAGGAACAAAGCGTCGTGGGCGTTTCGGCATATCTGATCCCGTTCGTGCACGGCAGCTTGATTAACATTCAAGCGGATGTGAAGCCCGGCGGTGATGCCGATGCGGTTGCCAAGCGGCTGGATGACATATTGGCCGATTACATCGCCACGGGTCCAACGGCTGAGGAAGTGCAGCGCGTCGCCGCCAGCAACATTGCCCAGCAAATCGATGGCCTTGAACAGGTTGGCGGATTCGGCGGAAAGGCCGTCGCGCTTGCCGAAGGTCAGCTTTATGTGGGCGACTCGCATTTCTACAAGAAAGAGTTGGAGCGTCTCGCCACAACAAAGCCCGAAGCGGTAAAGGCGGCGATGCAAAAATGGCTTACCCGCCCCGTGCTCGAAATTCGCGTCGAGCCAGGCGAGCGTGAGGCGTATAAGGAAGTGGCCGCAGGATCGGGCAGCCGCACCGGCACGCTGACATCGCCTGCTTTTTACGCGCCCCCCGGAACCGAAGATACGGTGGCGGCGGCGCCTTTGGCGTTTCAGGACCGCAGCAAATTCCCTGAGCCAACGGGCACGCCATCGCTGGATTTCCCAACCGTTGAGGAAACAACGCTTGGCAATGGTATCAAGGTTTTCTTCGCACGGCGGGCAGCCGTGCCAACGGTCCGCGTCGCGGTCAGTTTCAACGCGGGCTATGCGGCTGATCCTTTAGACAAGCGCGGTATCGCGTCGATGATGTCGACCATGATGTTGGAAGGTACACAGACCCTCTCATCGACCCAGCTTGCGGAAACCGAAGAGAAATTGGGCGCTGATGTCAATGTTGGATCGTCGCTTGACCGGACGGTTGCAAGCCTGCGTGCGGTAAAGCCAAATTTGGGTCTGTCGCTCGACCTTTTGGCCGATGTGATTAAAAATCCGGCTTTCGCAACCAATGAACTGGAGCGTGTCCGCATTCAGCAACTCACGCGGATCAAGGCGGAAAATAACCAGCCGCAGGGCATTGCCGTGCGCCGCATGCCGCCATTGCTGTACGGAAATGCACATCCATATGGCGGGCCGCAAACGGGTAGCGGCTATGCCGAAACGGTTGCGACGATCACGCGTGCCGATGTCGCCAATTTCCACCAGTCATGGATACATCCGGCAAAAGCGGAAATCTTTGTCGTCGGCGATACCACGCTGAAGGAAATCACGCCGATGTTGGAGCAGCGCTTTGGCAAATGGAAGCCAACAGCGGCGGCCGCACCAGCGAAGAATTTCTCCGCGGCCATCCCTGCGCCGCAATCCAAGATTCTGCTGATTGACCGGCCAAATGCGCCACAGTCACTGGTCCTTGGCGGTGTCGTGCTGGATGCAAAGGGATCGGACGATTTGCTGACCTTGCGCGCAGCGAACGAGGTTTTCGGCGGTGACTTCCTGTCGCGCATCAATATGGACCTGCGCGAAACCAAGGGTTGGTCTTATGGCGTGCGTAGCCAAGTCAATGGCGCGGAAGACCGCGTGCCATTTTATATGTTTGCGCCAGTCCAAACCAACCAGACAGGACCATCGGTCAAGGTTTTGATGGACCAGTTAAAGGACTTTAACGGTGCAAAGCCGGTCACTGCGGAAGAACTGGAAAAGACCATCAAGGGCAATGTGCTTGAACTGCCGGGCAGCTATGAACAGTCGTCCGCCGTTCTGGGGCAGATGCAGTCCGATCGTTTGAACAAGCGTCCATTCGATTATGCCGAAACACTGGCGGGCAAATATAACGCCCTGACCGCCAAGGCGTTGAACGACGAAATGCGCGCAAAGGTTGATCCGTCCAAAATTACATGGCTGGTCGTGGGCGATGCCGCCAAGGTGAAACCACAGCTTGAAGCACTTGGATTGCCAATTGAAATGGTAACCGAAGCTGCTAACACCACTGCAAGTAAAACAACCAAGTAAGGAGCAAGAATATGGCAGCAGTTGATGGTCAATGGGACGTAACAATCAAAAGCCCAATGGGTGACCAAAAAGCCGTTTTGACCGTCAATAGCGACGGCGGCAGCTTTTCGGGCAGCATGTCGGGTGGCCTTGGTGCAATGGACATTGCCAATGGCACCGTCGATGGCGACACGTTGAGCTGGGGCATGGACATCACTGTTCCCATGCCGATGCATCTTGATGCAACCGCAACCGTTTCGGGCGATGCTATCACCGGTGAAGTAAAGGCCGGTGCCTTTGGTTCGATGGGCCTTTCGGGTACACGTAAGTAATTGACAATCGGGGCCGGTTTCCGCGCCCTGAATTGAGATACATGGCCGTCTGCCCTTTGGGGTGGGCGGCCTTGTTCTATTATGGCCGAGTGCTACTATGTCGATTGATGGCGTTTCTTCCGACTCGCTGAACAGGCAGGAGCCTTGGCATGAACCAGATCGCATCCGCATCGCAGCGTCGCATGTCGTTATTGCGCTGGGCGTTGGTTATCATTCCGCTCACCATGTTTCTTGGTTTTCTCTCCGGCACCATGTCCGGGTCAACCGCGGAGAACGCGTGGTATCAAGCCTTGATTAAGCCCGCCATTCAGCCACCGGGCTGGGTGTTCGGTGTGGTTTGGCCAACATTATATCTTCTGATGGGCCTTGCCTTTGCGATGGTGCTCGCCGCGCGCGGCGCGCGGGTCCGCAATGTGGCGATTGGCCTGTTCCTGTTGCAATTTGTGATTAACCTCAGTTGGTCGCCCCTATTTTTTGGACAGCATGAAGTGACGGCTGCGTTTTTCACCATCCTTGTGATGCTGGGCGTCGCTATTGCTACAACCTTCGCATTTGCGCGCGTTCGCAAGGCTGCGGCATGGTTGATGGTGCCTTATTTGGTGTGGATCAGCTTCGCCGCGATACTGAATTTTCAGATCGATCAGTTGAATCCTGATGCAGAAAGCCTTTACGTGCCCGCTACGAGTTCCCAGATAGGCAAAAGCGGTTAATCTCCCGACCGCAATGGAGTGAATGACATGCAAAGCGAAAAGCGCATTTTTGATGATTTGGCCAAGGTACTGAATGGCGTTGCCGGAACAGTTGCCGGCATGGGCCGCGAAGCCGAAGCGAGCATGCGTGAACGCGCCCGCGAATGGGCCGGCGGTCTGGACCTCGTGTCGCGTGAAGAATTTGATGCGGTGAAAACACTCGCGGCAAATGCCCGCGCCGAAGCGGATGCGCTTGGCAAACGGGTGGCTGCGTTGGAAGCAGCGCTTAAAGCGAAAGGTGGCACTGCGCCTGCAAAGGCCAAGCCTTCCAAATAAGTCCATAATCCGCCCGATTTGAACTTTTCCACAGTCGGCCCACAAGCTTGTGTTGCGCAGCGTCGCAAGTCCCTTGCGCGTGAGTCAGTCAAGGGGCAGAATCGTTGGCATCATAGCAGGCGCAATTTTATGCACGACGCAGACGAACAATATGAGCAATTTGAACGGGACGAATCCGCGCCCGTAGACATGCTCGCCGCATTGTTCGAAGCGCGCGGCTGGTCGTTCGAGCTTGAGGGCGAGGACGAGATTACCGCCGAGTATAAGGGCAGCTGGGCAAGCTATCAGATCCGCGCGATCTGGCGCGAAGATGACAATGCGCTGCAGCTTATCATCCTGCCGGATATCACCGTGCCTGTGGACAAGCGCGCGAGCGTGTACACGGCGCTGGGCCTTATCAACGAACAATTGTGGCTTGGCCATTTCGATATGTGGTCCGCGAACGGCATATTGTTGTTCCGCCATGGCAGCTTGATGGCGCCCAATGGCTTGTTGGGTGTGGATCAGGCACAAACCATCATCGACGTCGCAATTGACGAATGCGAACGTTTTTATCCGGTGTTCCAGTTCATCATCTGGGGCGACAAATCACCTGAGGAAGCTATCGCCAGCGCGCTTATCGAAACGCACGGCGAAGCATAATATCAGGCCGCGTCCTCGCGTTTGGCCTTAATCAGATAGTGCATATAGCCCATGGCAATGGGCTTATCCCGATCATCCTGCCATGCGCGGGCTTCGACATTGGCCATCGTGCGGCCAAGCCGCGTGACTTCACCCACAGCATAGGTCATCTGACTGAGCCCGCCGCGCATGAAATCGACGGTGACATTGACTTGTTTGATGGCGGAGTGGCTACCCTTGGCCTGTAAGGCGCGGTGCACGGCGGCGATGGCCGCGATTTCGAGCAAGCCGGAAATCGCGCCGCCATGCAGATATCCGGGGCGACCTTGTACGCGGTCGGTAAAGGGCATGCCGATCACAGGCACACCGTTGATTTCGTCGACGATCGTCATGTCCAACGCTTGGGCATAAGGCGGCAGAGCAGATGGGGTATCGGTCATGATATGCGGTCTCCGATACGGATGAACGTGCCGCTTGCATGGGCCAATGGCGCGTCCGGATTGCCATTATGGGCAAAGCCGCGAACAAAGCCGATGCTGTTGGTCAAATGATAGCAGATGCCCCGGCCATATACCCGCTCACCCGAAGGTGACGGACGCAGATAGTCGATGCGCAGGTCCATCGTCACTTGCGGCCGGAACTCACCCAGCTTCGTCCAAATCGACATGCTGGTGGCATTGTCCATAAGGCTGATGATCACGGCCGACGCGAGGATACCGGTATCGGGGTCGGCAACAAGGTCTTCACGCCAATCGATGGCGAGCTCCACCCAGTCAGCGCCATGGCCAACATATTCCATGTCGAGAAACCCGCCATGGCCAAATTTGCCCATCATCTTGTTCACAAGGGCAGGGTCAAATTCAGTGCCTTTTGGCACGATGCTGCCCAAATCGGGTTTTCCGAACGCCATTTACTTACTTTCCAAGGTTGGCCGCAATTGCGGCGTCACACGTGCTTTTGAAAGCTGCTCATAGGCATATCCCGCCTTTAATACAGCATGGTCGTGCCATTTTGGCCCAATGAAACTTAACCCGACCGGCAGGCCAGCCGACAGACCCATGGGCACGGTCAAATGCGGAAAGCCTGCAACGGCGGGCAATTGGCTTGCGCTTGGCCCTGAAAAGGCATCGCCTTTGCCAAGCGTTGACAGCCACGCCGGACCGTTGGTCTGGGCGATGATGACATCAATTTTATCATGGGCAAAAAACTGATTGAGCGCCGCCGAGGCAAGACCACGTGACGTTGCTAGTGCTTGCGCATAAGCGGGATCGTCTAGTCCCGCTTGCTTGTCGGCGGTTTCAAATATGTCCTGTCCAAAATACTGCAATTCCGTGTCGGCATTGGCCTTGTTGAACGCAATGACATCGGCAAGCGTTTTATGGGGGACGAGGCCTTCGGGCAGGCCTTGCAAATAGCTTGCAAGGTCCGCCTTTAATTCTGTCAGCAGAACCTTGAATTCGCCTTTTCCGATTTTCTGGCGATCAATCTTGCTGCCGTCCAGCATGACGACGTCCGCGCCGCCAGCCTTCAATGTCGCAAGGGCTGCATCGAACAATGCAGCGTCAACATTGGGTGCGCGCAGGACGCCAATCCGCATGCCTTTTAGCGCATCGACGGAAAGACCCTTGCTGTAATCACCGCGCCATGTGTCCGCATCGGCGGTTGCGGCGTCCTGCGGATCGGTGCCAGCCATTGCCGTGAGCATGATGGCGGCATCGCGGACCGAACGGGTCATGGGACCCGCAGTGTCCTGGCTGTGGCTGATCGGCACGATATAGCGGCGCGAAACAAGGCCGACGGTGGGTTTGAACCCGACCACGCCGTTGACGCCAGCGGGGCAGGTGATCGACCCATCGGTTTCCGTCCCAATGCTGCCCGCCGCAAGGCCCGCAGCGGTTGCCGAACCACTGCCGCTGGACGAGCCGCAGCTGTTGCGGTCAAGCGCGTGTGGATTTTTGGTCAGGCCGCCCACAGCGCTCCATCCGCTGGTGGAGTTATCCGACCGGATATTGGCCCATTCGCTCAAATTGGTTTTACCCAAAATGACCGCGCCCGCCGCGCGCAGCCGCGCGATCAACGGTGCATCGCGATTGGTGATATTGCTGGCCAAGGCCAATGATCCTGCGGTCGTCGCGATGGGCCCGGCCACTTCGACATTGTCCTTCACCAACACCGGAATACCATGCATTGGCCCCCGATATCTGCCGGCGCGCAGCTCCGCATCCATCGCGCGCGCCTGTTCAATCGCATCGGGGAAGGTGGCGATGACCGCATTCAGCATGGGGCCGCTGTCATCCACCGCTGCAATCCGCGCCAGATAGGCCGCCGTAATCGCTTCGCTGTTCAGCGCGCCATTATCAATGCCTTCGGCCAATTGCGACAGATCCAAACTCTCGATGGGGCCAGCCTTGGCAAGATTGGCGGCGGCCCGTTCGGTCGATGGCGGCGTTGGGGCCATTGCGGACACCGACGACGCAAAAGCGACGCAGCTTAAGATGAGGGCAATTTTAACCTTCACGTCGCGTCTCCCTTGGCCAGTTCGGCACCCCGGTCACGCGCGGCGCGCAATGTATCGGTCATCAATATGTTCAACGCCGCATCCGCATCCAGCACCGCAAGCCCTGCGGCGGTTGTCCCGCCCGGACTGGTCACGCGTCGCGCCAGATCCGTGGGCGTTTCCGATGCGGTCGCGGCCAATATCGCTGCGCCCTCGGTCATCGCCAACGCCAGTTGTGCGGCAACATCCCGCGGCAATCCGGCGGCTTCACCGCCTTGGGTCAGTGCATCAATGAAACGATAGACAAACGCTGGCCCGGACCCGGCAAGCGCCGTGACGGCGTCCATATGCGCTTCGTCGTTGATCCAGATGGCTGCACCCAGCGGCACCAATAAGGATGCCATCTCTGCCCGTTGCTGCGCGTCGTCATGCGGCGCAAAAACACCCAGCGGGGACTTGCCAATCGCGGCGGCCAAATTGGGCATCAGCCGGATGATGCGCGCATCGGGGAAATACGCAGAAAGCGTATCAGTCGTGGTTCCGGCGAGTATGGATATCACTGTCGCCCCGGGGGCGAGAATTCGCCTTATCTCTGGCGCTAGTTCAGCCAAAAGCTGCGGCTTGATACCCAATATGACGACATCAAAGCGGGTGTCCAATGTCGACGACGACCGATGGAGATGGACGCCCTCTGGCAGATTGTCCGCAACCGGATCGATGATGTGGAAGGTGGTGGGCGGGACATCGGCAGCAAGCCAACCGCGCAGCATGGCACCCCCCATATTACCACAGCCGTAAAAGCAAATTTTAGAGGGGAAAGCGGACACAATGAAGACCTTGCGACTATTTACGCTGTCGTCATGCCCTATCCTTGCGCCGACGGCAACCGCAGGAACAGTGACAGGCCCTCGGGCGGTACCGCCGGTGGTGCACTTGCGTGCCGAACCGCATCGGCGCGCGCACGATTGAGGATGGCGGCTGGCACGCCGGGATCATGAAACACATGGTCCGCTTCGCCAAGCAGCCGCGCCGTGAGTAACGTAAGGTCGTCGGGATTGGCGGAGAGCAATGCAATCTCAATCAAACGGTCGCCCGTTGGATTTTCGGCCTGCATGATCCAATTGTCGACCGTCGCGTCGTCATGCGTGCCGAACGGGTCAAGCATGCCACCGGTGGCGAAACCCTGATCCAAGGCACGTCGGCGCTCCGCCCCGTCGGACCAACGTGCGCGAATTTTGCTGCGGGCGCGGGAAATAGCTTCGGCCAGCGGGCCCAATGTTTCCGGCAGCAATGTTTCGATACGCTGGCGAATGGCCTTGGCCATGCCCGCCGATGCGCCGCCGGTCCCGACTGCAATCAACACAGGCGTCCGGTCGACAATCGCGGGCGTGGTAAAATCGCAAATTTCGGGGCGGTCGACGACGTTCACCAGCAAGCCACGGGCTTTCAATGCGTCGGCAGCAATGCGGGCGTCTTCTTCTTCGGCGATGGCGACAAAGGCAATCCGTGCCGCGCGATCGGCGGCGTCGACGCAGATGCCGCCCGCGCGTTCAATCAGCCGCCGTTTCGCATCCGCCATTTCGCCTTCACCGACCAAAATGACATTTTGGCCCTTCAGATTTACGAAAATGGGGAGCTGGTCCAAATCTCTATCCTTATTTCAGCCAGTCGGGCACATGCTCGGCCGCAAGAATGGTCTCGGGCGAAATGCGTTCCGCCACCACCGCGAATTTATCGCCGTCGACGAGCACTTCGGGTACGAGACCGCGGCTGTTATAGGTGCTTGCCATCGTCGCGCCATAAGCGCCAGCGGTGCGAAATATCGCGAGGTCATTGGCCTCCACGACATCGATTTCGCGGCCCATGGCAAAGGTATCGCCGGTTTCACAGACCGGGCCTACAATGTTGGCGGTCATTTTGCGGCCATTTGGTTCAACTGCGTCAAAATCATGCCACGCATCATATAGCGCGGGCCGGGCCAAGTCATTCATCGCGGCATCGACAATGGCAAAGGGTGCATTGCCCGATCCGGGCTTCACGCGAATAACGCGTGTCAGCAGGACGCCCGCGTTTCCGGCGATGACGCGGCCGGGTTCGAACATCAAACGCACGCCCCAGTCCTTGGTCACGCGCGCAACCATCGCGCCATATTCGGCAGGCTCAGGCGGATTGTCCCCGTCGCGATAGCGCACGCCAAGGCCGCCGCCCAAGTCAACATGGGTGACTTTATGGCCTTGGTCGCGCAGTTCCTGAATCAGGACGCCGACTTTTGTGAACGCGGTCTCCAGCGGCTCAAGGCTGGTCAACTGGCTACCGATATGTAGCGCAACGCCGCGCATATTCAGTCCCGGCAACGCATGTAAGCGGCCATAAATTTCCGTCGCGCGGTGAATACCGACGCCAAATTTATTGTCGGCTTTCCCCGTTGAAATCTTGCCATGTGTTCCGGCGTCAACATCGGGATTGATACGCAGCACGGCGTTCGCTTGATAGTTCAATGCGTCCGCAAGCGTTGCAAGCTCGCGGCCTTCTTCTTCGGACTCGATATTGAATTGTCCAATATCTGCCTTCAATGCGCGGACGATTTCTTCGGCTGTTTTGCCAACGCCCGAAAATACAATGTCGTGTGCCGCGATGCCCGCAGCAAGTGCGCGGTCCATTTCGCCGCCCGACACAACATCTGCGCCATAGCCCTGGCGCGCGAGCACCTTCAGCACAGCCAAATTCGGGTTGGATTTGACGGCAAAAGCCAAATGCGGGTTATCAAGGCCCGACAATGCGTCGCGGAACACCTGGGCGTGCCGCTCCAGCGTTGCGCGTGAGTAGATATAGACAGGTGTGCCCACCGCCGCCGCAATATCGGGCAGGGCGACATCTTCGGCGTGCAACACGCCATTTTTAAGGTCAAAATGGTTCATAGGATGGGATGCTTATTTGGAAGGCGATTTTTCGGACGAATCGGTCTGTTCGGGATCAAACGGTTTGGGTTCTTGCCCCGGCGGAATGTCGAACGGATCATCTTCGCGCCGTTCGGACCGTTTCAGTAGCTCGTCGGTGCGCCCTGGCCGTGCCTGAACCGATGGGGTCGTGAGAATCTTCGCGCTTTGGTCGGTGGTCTGGCCATAAGCTTGCGGTGGCATGCTATTGCCCGTGCGGGGTTCCAGATCGCCCACTTTGCCGCAGCCCGCAACGCACAGGGCGATGCCAATGATGAAGCTAATGCGCGCCGGTTTCATGCCTCAAGTTCCTTTTTGGCGGTCCTGATGGCTTCTTTTACGCGCATAGGTGCCGTCCCGCCAGCACTTGTCCGGCTGTTGACCGACCCTTCGATCGACAGATCGGGCAAATGGCAGCCAGATAGCGCAGGATTAATGGCAGAAAGATCGTCTACGGTGATGTCGGACAGGCTTATGCCACGCGCCTCACAGGATTTGACGACGCTGCCCGTGACATGATGTGCCTCGCGGAAGGGCATGCCACATGCGCGCACCAGCCAGTCGGCCAGATCGGTGGCGGTGGAAAAACCGCTCGCCGCCACCTCGCGCATGCGCTGCGTATTAAACGTTACATTGGCCACCATGCCCGTCATCGCGGCGATGGACAAAGCCATCAGGTCATATGCCTCAAACACCGGCGGTTTATCGTCCTGCATGTCTTTGGAATAAGCGAGCGGCAGTCCCTTCATGGTGATCATCAGGCTGTTCATGCAGCCAATGATCCGGCCGGCATGGCCGCGCACCAGTTCAGCCGCGTCTGGATTGCGCTTTTGCGGCATGATGGAGCTGCCTGTCGACCATGCATCGGGCAGGCTGATGAAACCATATGGTTGCGACGCCCATATGATCATTTCCTCCGCCAAACGCGACAGATGTAGCGCCGTTTGCGCGGCAGCCGTGAGGAACTCCAGCGCGAAGTCGCGGTCGGACACAGCGTCCAGACTGTTCGCCATGGGGCCGTCAAAGCCAAGCGCTAATGCCGTCGCGGTGCGGTCAATGGGGAAGGATGTTCCCGCAAGTGCGGCCGCACCCAAGGGCGACTGGTTCAACCGGCTGCGGCAATCGGCAAAGCGGCTGCGGTCGCGCTTGGTCATTTCATAATAAGCCATCAAATGATGGCCAAGCGTAACGGGCTGGGCGACTTGCAAATGCGTAAATCCGGGCATGATGCTGTCGGCATGTTCTTCGGCACGTATCAGCAGCGCCGACTGGAATGCGCGCAGGCCCGCATCGATTTCATGGGTCGCATTGCGCACCCAAAGGCGGAAGTCGGTGGCGACCTGGTCATTGCGCGACCGCGCGGTGTGCAGCCGAGCCGCTGGCTCACCCACCAATGCACGTAACCGCGTTTCGGTGACCATATGAATGTCTTCAAGCGTGAGGTCTTCGGGCACGCCATTGGCTGCATATTCGGCGTAAATGCTATCGAGCCCGCTTTGGATCGCGGCATTGTCTGACGCCGTTATAATCCCGTTTGCAGCCAGCATATCGGCATGCGCTTTGCTGCCTGCAATGTCTTCCTGCCAAAGACGCTTGTCGAATGGGATGGAGGCATTTATCTCGCGCATGATAACGCCGGGGCCTTCGCCAAACCGGCCGCCCCACATGCTATTGGAATCAGAGATGCGCTTTGTAATTGCCTTAATCCTTTTCGTGCTGGCTGGGTGCGATAAAGAAAGCCAACCCAAGGGGCAAGCGCAACCCGCATCCACCGCCAAGGCAGGGGCGTCTGACAAAGCCGAAATCGCCCTTGAAAGCGCCAATGGTATGCGCGCCACGCTCAGTTACAATTTTGCAGGTCAAAAAGCGCCATCGGCGCCTTTTGCCGATGCGCAGGGTCAGGATGTCAGCCTTGCCGATTTTGAAGGCAAGCCGCTATTGCTCAACATCTGGGCAACTTGGTGCGCACCCTGCAAAGCGGAAATGCCCACGCTGGATAAGCTGGCAAAGCTGGAAAAAGGCCGCATGCACGTGATTGCCGTGTCGCAAGACCTTGAAGGGCGCGCACCTGTTGTCGCCTTTTTCACGGAAACTGGGGTCAAGAATTTGGTGCCTTATACTGATGCTGACAATGCACTGCTGACGGCGTTCAACAACGCGATCGCGCTGCCGACCACCATATTATATGACAGTGATGGCAAAGAAGTGTGGCGCGTGGCAGGCGGTGTGGAATGGGATGATGCCGAAATGGCAAAGCTGCTGCGCGCAGCCGATTAATCTGCTTTTACATCAATATGCGGCGGATACGCTGCTTTTCGGTTTTTCGCACAGGCAGTGATTCGGTCAGTGGCCGCACGACCACATGTCGGTGCCGGGGATCATTGCAATTGGTGATTTCCGCTTGCTCGGTTTCCCGGGCGAACGCTGTGTCGGGCAAAAATCCTGCCGACAATATGACGATGCCTGTGCCCAATGTTGAAAAAAGTCCCCGCATGGCGGCAAAATGCCAGCAGAAACGTTTATGAACGATGAATGGAAAAAGGGTGTCCTGCATTTTTGGTGCCTCGAACGGCCATTGTCCAAAAATGGTGGGCGCTAACGGGCTCGAACCGCTGACCCTCTCGGTGTAAACGAGATGCTCTACCAACTGAGCTAAGCGCCCCACTACGGGAAGCGCGCCTTTGCCAAAGCGTTTTGGATTTTGCAAGCCTAATCAGATAATCGGAGCGGAACTGATGCCGATTGCGACAAAATAATCGTCCAGCTTGGCAGATGTTTCGTCCGACAGTTCAATGAAAACCCGCCGTGCATCGGCTGGATCCTGACGCCGGACGAGCATGCCGCTGTCGGTCATTGCGGTAATCCATCGCAATGCAGTCGTCGGCGGAACCGCAGCGGCGATACACAGGCTGGAAACCGACACATGCTGCCCTTCTTGCGCGGCAGCCTTTAGGTCCAGCAAGATATCCCAGGCCGGGTCCGCGAACAGATCAGGTGGAAAAAATCGCTCCCGCATACGACGCAGCTTGATGATCTCGCGCAGGGTTTGGGTGTCTATCGGTTCCGCGCGCAGAGCATTGGCGGATGGAAATCCCTGAAACCCACCCAATGGCGCTGGCCGAAAGGACATAGCTTTGTCGGATACCGATGTTTTGCGTTCCGAATCGGCCATGCGGGCAAGGGTGCGGGCAAATTCTGCAAGCTCGTCGCTGATTCGGTGCAGCGATCCGAATGGGACATCACGGTTCGTGTCATGCAGTCGGTCCATTTCGCCCCGTCCAAACGCCCCCGCCAAAATCGGCATCGCCTCAATGTAGTCAGCGTCGACGAAAAAATGGCACTGGCCTTGCGGAAGCGCTGCATAAGCGTCCTCGAGCCCATCCATATTGGTCCACACCAACGCAGTGCTCCGATGCATTTGAAGATACCGTGATATGCGCGCCAAGAAATCTTCCGGTATATCCATTTTGGACGTAAAATGGACCAAAATGAAATCCGTCCGCTGTGTATCGTCCATCACCAGCGCGGTGCAGCCCATTACGGACAATAATCGCTTGAGTTCAGCGACGCGTTGCGCCGTGCCGCCGACGATCATGGCCGTGCGGCCATTGATGCTAGAACCGAAGGTGGACGGGGGTTTTGCCATATATATTCTCCCAGAAATGCGATTACGGGCCTCACGTCGCGAAGGCACGATGTTTGAGGTGCGCGCCATGTACAATTTATATCCATTTTGGAAGTAACAGTTTTGGCCGACGGGTTGTTTGCAAGACGCCCGTGATGCGCTAATCCCCCTGCCCATTGCGCCTGGGCATACGGGCCGCAAAATGCAGAGGAGCATATTTAGGTGAAAACGGGAAAAATCATGTTGAGCGCAGCGGCGCTTTTATTGTCAGGAGTTGCGATGACGGCGGTTGCACAAGCGAAAGAAATGAAGTCCGGCCAATCGGCCAGCGACCCCGTGTTGCTTCAAGAATGGACCGGTCCCTATGAAGGCGTGCCGCCATGGGACAAGGTTAAAGTTGCGGACTTCCCGGCCGCGTTTCAGGCCGCGATGCAGGCATCAAAGGCCGAGTTTGAAGCCATGCTCGCAAAGCCCGAAGCCATCACGTTCGACAACACCATTACCGCCAGCGAACTGTCCGGCGAAAAAATCGGCCGGCTGTTTTCGATCTGGGGTGTGCATTCATCGAACCTGTCGAACCCTGAAGTCCGTAAAATTCAGGCGGAATGGGAACCAAAGGTCAGTGCGTTCTTCTCCGAACTTTCGCTGGATGCCCGTTATTTTCAGCGCGTCAAATATCTCTACGACCAGCGCGCGAATCTTGGCCTAGATGCCAAGCAAATGCGGCTGTTGGAACGGACCTATGACGGTCTGGTCCGCAATGGCGCGATGCTCGATGCGGCCAAGAAAGCGCAGGTCATCCGCATAGAAACCGACCTTGCCAAGAAATTCTCCGCTTTCTCCGAAAAGGTTCTGGCGGATGAAGAAACCTTCATCCTCATAACCGACCCGGCGGACCTTGCGGGCCTGCCCGAAAGCTATGTCGCGGCGATTCAGGCTGCGGCCAAGGCAAAGGGCCAGACCGGCTGGGCGGTCGTGAACACCCGCTCTGCCGTTCAACCGTTCCTTGAAAATTCAACGCGGCGCGATTTGCGTGAAAAGGTCTGGCGTGCGTTCACGATGCGCGGTGATAACCAGAATGCGAACGACACCAACGCAACGATCGCCGAAATATTGAAATTGCGTCAGCAGCGTGCCGAAATATTGGGCTTTCCGACCCATGCCCATTACCGCATGGCCGACACGATGGCGAAGGACCCGAACAAGGCGATGGACCTGATGATGAAGGTCTGGCCTGCTGCTGTTGCCCGCGTCAAAGAAGAAGTGGCCGACATGCAGGCGATCGCCAATGATGACAACATCATCATCGAGCCATGGGATTATCGTTTTTACGCCGAAAAGGTGCGCAAGGCGAAATATGACCTCGATCAGGAAGCCATTAAACCTTATTTCCAGCTGGATAATATGGTCGCCGCGATGTTCGACGCCGCGGGCAAGCTATATGGTCTGACGTTCACCGAAAACACGGGCACAGTCCCTGTGTTCGAACCCAAGGTACGGACATTTGAGGTTAAGCGCGATGGCAAGGTCATTGGCCTGTTCTACCTCGACAATTTCGCGCGCGCCGGCAAGCGTTCGGGCGCGTGGATGACCACCTATCGCAGCCAGCACAAATTGGGCGGCAAGAATGACATCGTGCTTGCATCAAACAACAACAACTTCGTGCCCGGCGCCGATGGCGTGCCCACGCTGATCAGCATTGATGACGCGTCGACCTTGTTCCACGAATTCGGTCACGCCATTCATTATCTGAACTACGACATCACATGGCCGGGCCTTGGGGGCACGCCGCGCGACTTTGTGGAATATCCAAGCCAGGTGAATGAAAACTGGTTGCTCACGCCTTATGTGCTCAACACTTATGCCAAGCATTATAAAACAGGGGAGCCAATCCCGGCAGCCTTGGTCGAAAAAATCCGCGCGAGTGATACGTTCAACCAAGGCTTTTCGACCGTAGAATATCTGTCGAGCGCCATTTTGGATATGAAGCTGCATAACCGCAGCGAACCCGTCACCGATCCGCGCGCATTTGAACGCGATACGCTCGCCGAAATTGGCATGCCGAAGGAAATGGCGATGCGCCATCGCCTGCCGCAGTTTAACCACCTGTTTGCCGACGATGGCTATTCGGCGGGTTATTACAGCTATCTCTGGTCCGAAACGATGGATGCCGACACATGGGCGGCCTTCACCGAAAAGGGCGATGTCTGGGACAAGGAAACAGCGGAGCGGTTCCGGTCGATGTTGCTGGCAACGGGCAATGAAACCGACCGGATCGAAGCCTATCGCGCATTCCGTGGTCGGGATCCGGATGTGAAATATATCATGAAAAAGCGCGGTTTCCCGACCGGCGAATAACGCTTTTTTCAGATTAAAAAGGGGGGCTGCACAGGCGAAAATATGCGCAGCCCTTTTTTGTTGCATCTCATCTAAAATGATATAAATATGATATCATCTTTTTAGGGAGATTATGATGAGCGATGATTTTGCAAACAATCTGACTGCGAGCCGCGAAGCCGGCGCGCGCAGCTTTAATGGCTATGTAATGCTGCTCGTTCTTTTGGTGAGCATGTTGTGGTTTGGTTGGGCGATGTCGAGTGTGATACCCGACCAGCCGGATGCAGATTTCCTTGGCATGGGGTTAAGCATCGCCGTTTTCGTTTTCGTCTCTAGCGGCTTTTACATGCTTCAACCCAATCAGGGCGTCGCGCTGACATTGTTCGGCGCATATAAGGGCACGGACCGGAACGAAGGCTTGCGCTGGACTTGGCCCTGGATCGGCAAGGCCAAGATATCGCTGCGTGCGAACAACCTGATTTCGGAAAAGATTAAAGTAAACGACTTGCGCGGTAACCCCATTGAGATGGCGGCGCAGGTTGTGTGGCGCGTGACGGACACGGCGCAAGCGTTGTTCGATGTGGATGATTATAAGGCGTTCGTGCTCGCCCAGATCGAGGCAGCGGTCCGTACCATTGGCGCACGCTATCCATATGATGACTTCACGCATCAGGAAGTGACGCTGCGCGGTAATCATGACCAAGTCGGTGACGAATTGCGGCTGGAGTTGATGGAGCGCTTGCGCGTTGCAGGCATCACCGTTGATGAATGTGGCTTCACCCATTTGGCCTATGCGCAGGAAATTGCTGGCGCCATGCTCCGTCGCCAACAGGCCGAGGCAGTGGTCGCCGCGCGCAAGACCTTGGTTGAGGGCGCCGTCGGCATGGTCGAAATGGCGCTGGAGATGCTGTCGGCGAAAAATGTCGTCGAGTTGGACGACGAACGCCGCGCCGCCATGGTTTCCAACCTCATGGTTGTTCTATGTGGTGAGCGTGATACGCAACCTGTGGTCAACACCGGTACATTGTACAGCTAGGCCAGCTGCGTGTCCGCTCCGTCCAAAAAGGCTTTCCCGCTCCGTCTCGATCCAGCGCTTTTCGCCGCGGTCGAGCGGTGCGCAGCCGCGGATTTCCGGAGCGCGAATGCCGAAATTGAAGTATTGCTGCGCGAAGCGTTGGCCAAGCGCGGGGTGAAGGTTGGCGTGAGCGAGATGCCCAAACGCGGGCGTCCGCCAAAGGAGATGTGAGATGCTCGGTTTATTCTTCGGCAAAGAACCTTGGTTTCGGGCGAAACGTTTCGGCTATGGCGCTGGCCTGCCGTTCAAGTGGCAGGGATGGGCCGTGCTCGGCGTTTATCTTATGGCGATGATTGGCTTGGCGCTGCTTGCGGATAATGAAAAAGCGATACCCACAATAGTGACGGTCGCGCTCATGTTGATCATTACCGGCATTTTCGTCGTCATCGTCCGCAACCACACCGAGGGCGGCTGGAAATGGCGCGGACTTTAAGGGTTAACGCAGCGCTTGGTCCAACAAGCGCGCGAGCCTGATCCCGCCGCGTTCGACCTGCTGGCGTAATGCGGCGCGTGACGCAGCGATGTCGGCTTCATCAATAACGACGGGTGCGGTTGGCTTTGCGCCACATGGGTCACCATCGACCGCGCGGGGATAGACAATCTCTTTCGATATTGCCCAATTTTCTTCGCTCCACAGCCGCGTATTGCCTTGTTTGACAGCGGCTTTCTCCGCGGGCGAAAACACGCGCACAATCGCTGGCGCAGCAGACAGCGCGCGGTCGGCCAGCAAGCCATCCCACACCATATGCAAATTATATCCCCGCATATTGCCATATGTGACCTTTAGGTCATTGCCGCCGCGGTCCGCACGGTCACCGGCGTGCAATGGCTGGTGAATGTCACCCACAAAATGCACGAGAAAGGCCAGCGCCTGCAAACGGACATCTGCAGGCAGCGCCTTGTTCGAAAGCAACGCAAAGTTGCGGTCGATCTGCGCCGACACGCAGTTCCCGTCGGCGCACGCGCTGTTCAGATCGAACGGCTTGCAAATATCGACATTCTGATAATGCCAGCTGTTGGTATAGCCCCAGCGCGCACGATCGCCCTTGATGCAATCGGCCCAGACGCTGACCTCGCCAATATTGCGCATTGTGCATTTGGGCGTGCCGAGCATCGGCGCTGCACGCAACAGACGTTGCATATTCGCGCGCGCATTGGGCGACATATTGGCCTGCGCAATATGCGCCACGGTTTCATGCCCATATTCCCAATAGGCCTGGGCAGGGACAATTGGCGCAACAAGGACGAGAAGAGCGATCAGCAAATGTTTCATGCGCGCGCCATAATTTGTAACGACGTGTAAATCAAAGCAACATTCGCGCGTCCTACGTATAGGATGATGATTGCGGGAATATTCCAAGCCGCCTATATCCCCCCAATGTCTTCCATTCGCCCTTGGCGCGATATCGCGCGTCGTCAGTCCCGCCAAATCATGGTGGGGAATGTCCCCGTTGGTGGAAATGCCCCGATTGCGGTGCAAACGATGACCAACACGCTGACCAGCGATGCCGCCGCGACCATCGCCCAAATCCGTCGCTGCGAAGATGCCGGGGTCGATATCATTCGCGTGTCCTGCCCGGATGTCGAAAGCACCGCTGCGCTGAAACAGATTGTGCGCGCCGCCAATGTGCCGATCGTCGCCGACATTCATTTCCATTATAAACGCGCGCTTGAGGCGGCGGACGCTGGCGCTGCGTGCTTGCGGATTAACCCGGGCAATATCGGCTCGTCAGAGCGCGTGAAAGAGGTTGTCAACGCGGCCAAGGCCAATGGCTGCGCCATCCGTATTGGTGTGAACGCCGGATCCTTGGAAAAGGACTTGCTCGAAAAATATGGCGAGCCTTGTCCCGAAGCGCTGATCGAAAGCGCGCTTGACCATATCAAGCTGCTGCAGGACCATGATTTCCACGAATATAAGGTCGCGGTCAAAGCGTCCGACGTGTTCCTTGCGGTTGCGGCCTATATGGGGCTGGCCGAGGCGGTTGATTGCCCGCTGCATCTGGGGATTACCGAAGCGGGCGGGTTGATTGGCGGCACAGTCAAATCATCCATCGGCATGGGCAATCTGCTCTGGGCCGGAATTGGCGACACCATCCGCGTCAGCCTGTCTGCCGAACCCGAAGAAGAAGTTCGTGTTGGCTATGAAATCCTGAAAGCACTTGGCCTGCGCACCCGCGGCGTCCGCGTGGTCAGCTGCCCCAGCTGTGCCCGCCAAGGTTTCGACGTCATCCGCACCGTGCAAAAGCTGGAAGACGCGCTGAGCCATATCAAAACGCCCATGTCGCTCTCGGTGCTTGGCTGCGTCGTCAACGGCCCCGGCGAAGCGCGCGAAACCGACATCGGCATCACCGGCGGCGGCAATGGCAAGCATATGGTCTATCTGTCGGGCGTGACCGATCACCATGTCGAAAATGACGACATGGTCAGCCACATCGTCAAACTGGTCGAAGCCAAAGCGGCCGAGATTGACGCCGGCACCAGCGTCAGCATGGATACGCTGCACGGGAAAGTGGCTTGACGTCATATTTTTGGGGGAAAGCATGGATAGTGTTGCGGGAGCAGTTCGGGCGCTTTTAAGCGATGTGTTAGAGCTCTATTCCAAAGGACTTTCGATGTTCTGGGTTGCCCCGTGGGTGTTGGCGCTCGTTATCATCCCTGAATTCGCACAACATGTTGCGGAAATTTCCCTCGGTATGTTTGACAGCCGCGACGCTGCGGTCGCACTGAGCAATCACCCGGTTCGATGGGGCTTCGGCTATGCCAAGATCGCCGGTCTCCTGCTTTGTTTTTTAGCATCGGCACGTTTCTGGTGGAACAAAGCGAATGGAGGGCGCTGGTATGACCTGCGCAACATTGCTTGGCGCAAATTGCTATTGGGGTTCGTCTTATTCGGCGTCATCGGTGTGTTGGCAGAGCCTTTTGCCCACGTCATACCCGCCGTACCGTTGAATATTCTTCGCACCATCCTTGCGATCATATCCACGCCATTCCTGTTTCTTTTACTTGCGGGGATTTTTGGAGACCACAGCGAGAGGGTAGATTGGCGGTCTGCGCTATTCCAAGGGTGGCGCTATGTTCCCTTACTGATTTTGCTGCTGGTCGCTGCCTATGTCCCGCTGTTCCTGCTGCATGGGCTGAACCACAGATGGGCGATGGGCAGCCCGGCGGCGGTGGTGTGGGCATTGATGTTGTTCGATTCCTTGACCGTTGGCGCGATGGCGGGTTGCGTCGGCGCTGCGATGTATCTTTCTTATCGTCGTTTTACGTGTCGGCTCAACGGAACAACGTCATGATTTCCATCCGTCCCGCCACCCCCGCCGACATTTCGCTCATTGGCCAGTTCATCCGCGACCTCGCGGAATATGAAAAGCTGGCCCATGAAGTGCGTTTTGATGAAGCGGTGATGGCGCAAAAGCTGTTTGGACCGCGCACCTTTGCCGAGGTGTTGATCGGCGAGATTGACGGGACGCCGCAGGGTTTTGCCTTGTTCTTCCACAATTTTTCGACCTTTGAAGGGCGTCCGGGGATTTATCTGGAGGATCTGTTCGTCCGGCCCGATGCGCGTGGCTCGGGCCTTGGCAAGGCATTGCTGGGTAAGCTTGCGGCGCTTGCGGTGGAGCGCGATTGCGCACGGCTGGAATGGTCGGTGCTCGATTGGAACACGCCCGCGATTGATTTTTACAAGGCGCTTGGCGCACGTCCGATGGACGAATGGACGGTGTACCGGGTCGATGGCGATGCCCTGACGGACCTTGCGGCGCATAGCATTTAGCCATGGCTGAATTGCACCCGCGCCCCTTTGTCCCATTCATGGTGGCGGCGGCTGGTGTCGGTACATTTTCGCTGATGGACGCGGCGATGAAGGATCTGGCACTCTCCATCGGTGCCTATAATGCGGTGATGTGGCGCAACACCGTTGGCGCATTGTTGATGGGCGTTTTGTTTGTTGCCACGCGGCAGAAATGGCCGCCACTACATCTGCTGAAAATCCATCTGTGGCGCAGCATGGTCGTCGCGGTGATGGCGGTCAGCTTTTTCTGGTCGCTCACGAAATTGCCTTTGGCCGAAGCCATTGGCCTGAGCTTCATCGCGCCCGTCATTGCGCTATATCTTGCCGCCGTGATGTTGAAAGAAACCATTGGTAAAGAGGCGATCTGGGCATCGCTGGCGGGTTTGGGCGGCGTTGCCATCATCATGGCGGGCCGGTTGAGCGGGCATTATACGATGGGCCATGTCTGGGGCGCTGCTGCGGTTTTATTTTCGGCGGTGGTGTTTGCCTATAACCTCATCCTCGCGCGGCAGCAGGCGCAGGTCGCTGGCCCAATCGAAATCGCCTTTTTCCAGAATCTGTTTGTGGCGTTAACGCTTGGCCTTGCTGCGCCATGGTTTTTGCAGCCCATCGGCATGTCTGATGCCCCCATGGTCGGCGCATCTGCTGCGCTGGCGGTTATCTCGCTGCTCTTATTAAGCTGGGCCTATGCACGTGCCGAAGCGCAGATTTTGATTCCGGTCGAATATACCGCCTTTGTCTGGGCCGCGTTTTTCGGTTGGCTGTTTTTCGCTGAACCCGTCACCTGGCCTGTGCTTTTGGGCACAGCCTTGATCGTGGGCGGAAGCCTGATTGCGGCACGGGCCAAGCCAGTGCCGGTCAATCAGGTGGAGGTTGCGACGGTGTAGGGGCATGGGGTGGAAACCGTGTCTCCACCCGACCCAAGATCAGCAGGACGTGCTTACGCTGTCAGCGCCGAATAGATCATCGTCTTGATTTCACGGCGCACCGGATAGGTGGTCGATGGCAGCAATTGCGTCATGAAAATCATGATGATGTCTTCCACTGGATCGATGAAAAAGGCGGTGGAATACATGCCGCCCCAATAAAAATCGCCGTTGGAACATGGCGCAAGTGTCGCCGCGCTGTCGATGGTTGTGGCAAAGCCAAGGCCAAAGCCAATGCCGGCCATTTCGGCCTCGCTGAACAAAGACTTCGACATTTGCGTCAGGTCTTGGCCGCCGGGAATATGGTTGGCGGTCATCAATTCTATCGTTTTGGGGCTCAAAATTTGTGCCCCATCCAGCGCGCCGCCATTCAGCAGCATCCGGCAAAAACGATGATAGTCGGCTATGCTCGACGCAAGGCCGCCGCCGCCGGAATTGAACGTCCAACCCTTGGCCCAGGCACTTTCGGCCCCAGCCTTGTCGATCAGCTTCATCTTGGTGTCGGGGTCAAAGCCAAAGCCGTCGGGAATGCGCGATGCCTTATCGGCGGGCACTTGGAAAAATGTATCGGCCATGCCCAGCGGCGCAAAGATATGCGTCTGGAAATATTCAGCCAGTGATAATCCGCTGATCCGTTCCACCAATATGCCGACAATGTCGGTGGCGACGGAATAATTCCACTGCGTACCAGGGTCGAATTCCAGCGGGATTTGCGCGAGCGTGTCGATCATGCTTTGCGATGTATTTTTGGTCCAGCTTTCCACATCGGTCTTGCGATAGGCCGCGTCGATATTGCCTTGCTCCTGAAAGCTATAGGTAAAACCAGCGGTGTGGCGCAGCAGATCGACGATGCGCATCTGCGTCGTCGGCGGGCGCGTCATAAACGGCACATTGCCGCCGCCGCCCACAAATACGCCCAATTTCGCAAATTCCGGAATATATTTGGCAACCGGATCGGTCAGCGCAACCTTGCCCTGTTCGACCAGCTGCATGAACGCGACCGAGGTGATGGGCTTGGTCATCGATGCAATGCGGAAGATTGCGTCGTCAGCAACGCCTGAATTCCACTGAAGCGCGATATCATCACCGCGTCCGACCAGCAGCGCCGCAAACGGCAATTTGCCGCTGTCGAGATATTCGGTCTGAATGAATGCAGGTATCCGGGCAAGCCGGTCTGGACGGAAACCTAATTCTTCGGCGTTCATACGGCAGTTTGTCCTGTTAATTGGCGGGTTACGGGGTGCGAGCTGGAAAGGCCGCCGTCGACGGCAATCGCTTGACCATTGACGTAGCTGGCCTGATCACTCGCGAGGAACAAGGCGACATTGGCGAGTTCCTCTGGCTGTGCGCCGCGGCGCAGCGGGTTGAGACGGCCGATCTTGTCGGTCACGCCCTTTTCCTTGGCATAATCAAATGTCGGCTTGGTCATGCCGGTTTCGGTCAGGCCGGGGCAAATGGCGTTGCAGCGGACATTGGTGCCCGACAATTGTTGTGCGCTGACTTGCGCCAGATTGATGACGCCAGCTTTCGATGCCGAATAAGGCGGGCCGCCTGCACCCGAACGAATGCCCGCGACACTTGCGGTCAGGATGATCGAACCGCCATTGCCGGCATCGGCCATGACCTTGCCCGCATGCTTGACCATCAGCCAAGGGCCAATGAGGTTGACGCGCAAGACGCTGGTGAAATTTTCGACCGTGTTGTCGAAGATACCTTCCATGCCGCCGGAAATGCCCGCATTGGCAAAGGCAATATCCAGATGGCCGTGCAGTTCGATCGCTTTTGCGACAATCGCCGCGACATCCGCCTCATCCCCTGCGTCCATTTGAACGGCGGTTGCGGCGTCGCCAATCATGGCGGCGGTGTCATGCACCGATGCGGCCATATCGCCCAAAATGACCTTTGCCCCTTCGGCCGCAAAGCGAATGGCCGATGCGCGGCCAATGCCTGAACCTGCGCCTGTGATAATCGCTACTTTGCCTGCTAATGCGCCGGTCATACCACTACACCCCCATCAACAACGATTGTCTGTCCTGTCATAAATGTTGACGCATCGGAAGCGAGATAAACGGCCGCGCCTGCAATTTCGCGCGGCTCGCCAATTCGGCCCAATGCAGCGCCAGAGGTCGATGCCTTCAAATTTTCGGGATTTTCCCACAATGCCTTGGCAAAGTCGGTTTTGACCAGACCCGGCGCGATGGAGTTAATGCGGACATTATACCGGCCATATTCGCGGGCGAGGTTTTTGGTCATCTGGATATCCGCCGCCTTGGTGATGGCATAAGCGCCCAATATTGGCGATCCGCGTAAGCCACCGATGGACGATACAATGATGATGGAACCGGCCTTGCGTTCAATCATTTCGGGGGCAACCATCTGGATCAACCAATGCTGCGACACAATATTATGGTCGAGTACCTTGCGCAGCTGTTCATCGGTGATCGTCGCCATTGGGCCGTAATGCGGGTTCGATGCCGCGTTGCAGACCAGAACATCGACTTTGCCAAATGCCTTGCGGGTTTCATCGACAAGGTTTTGTAACGACTCTTTGGACGAAAGGCTTGAGGCCACGGCAATCGCGGCGCCCGGATGCTTGGCATTGATGCCCGCCGCGACCGCTTCGCAATCATCGATATTCCGGCTGGAAATCGCCACCTTTGCGCCGTGATCGGCCATTTCCTCGGCAATCGCCTGACCAATGCCACGCGATGAACCTGTGATGATTGCGACCTTACCGGTCATATCGAATAGTGACATTGATCTCTCCCGTTCCTCCCGCGATCAGGGAGGATCTTATCTTTACGCCCCGGATTGCTCCGCAAATTTCCATGCGGATTGCGCCAGCGGGTACACACGTTCGGCCATCGCTTGTGCATGGGCCGAACTTGCGGTGCCATCGATAACGCGTTTTTTGATACCCTGAATAATCCCCGCCAAGCGGAAGAAGTTATAGGCAAAATACCAGTTCATATCGGGCACGCCGTCGCGGTTCGTTGCCGCGCAATAACGTTCGACCATCGCGTCGAGTTCGGGGATGCCGAGTGCCGCGCGGTCCAAATCCATGACGCCGGAGCGCCCTTCATTATGCGTGACCCATGCCATCGCGACATACGTGAAATCCGCCAGCGGATCGCCAAGCGTCGACAGTTCCCAGTCGAGCACGGCGACAACATGCGGATCCTTGGCATCGAAAATCATGTTGTCGATGCGGTAGTCACCATGGACGACGCTGGTGCGGGTTTGTTCGGGCAGCGTTTTGGGCAGCCATTCAATCAACCGCTCCATTTCGGGCATAACTTCGGTTTCTGCCAAGCGATATTGCTTTGTCCAGCGGTCGACCTGACGTCCGAAATAATTGCCGGGTTTGCCGAAATCGGACAGTCCCGCCGCGTCGATGTCCACATTGTGCAACGCGGCCAGCGTGTCGATCATCGCTTCATAGGTTGCTGTGCGCTCGGCCGGGCTCGACCCCGGCATCGCGCCGTCCCAGATCGTGCGGCCTTCGACCATATCCATGATGTAGAACCAGCTGCCGATGACGCTGTCGTCGGTGCACAGGCCATAGGGCTTGGCGACGGGAAAGCCTGTCGGGTGAAGCCCGGCGATGACTTTATATTCGCGATCCACGGCATGCGCGCTGGGCAACAAAACACCCAATGGCTTGCGGCGCAGCACATAAGACCCGCTTTTGGCGTTGAGCCGGTAGGTCGGGTTGGATTGCCCGCCGGCAAATTTCAGCGCCTGCACCGGGCCTTCAAAACCGGCGACATTGGCGGTCATCCATTCGGCGAGCTTGGCTTCGTCCAATATGTCCGTGCCGGTTGGTGCAACGGTGCCGGTAAAGGCCGTCTGTGCATCAATGGGTGTCGGCGCTGCGGTCATTGGTCGAATACGATAACCGAACGGGCCGCATCACCGCGCTTCATTTGGTCAAAGCCTTCATTGATACGTTCCAGCGGAATGGTTTCCGAAACGATGCTGTCGAGATCCAGCATGCCGCGCATGTAGAAATCGACGAGGCGCGGAATATCAACAGGGAAGCGGTTGCCGCCCATGATCGCACCTTGCAGTTTTTTGCCCGACAGCAAATCCATTGCCGACAGACCGACCGCATGCTGCAGCGGCATCATGCCCAGTATCGTTGCCGTCCCGCCGCGCTTGAGCGATTTGACGGCAAGCTCACCCGAGGCCGGACGACCGACCGCTTCAATTGCATGATCGACGCCGCCCTTGCTGAGTTCCTGAATTTGCTGGGCTGCATCAGCATCCATCGGGTCAATGACATCGGTCGCACCCAGCTTCATCGCCAGTGCACGCTTTTCGGGCATAGGATCAGCGGCAATGATGCGGCCAGCACCGGCAATTTTCGCCGCGTTAATCGTTGCAAGACCAACGCCGCCACAGCCGATAACTGCAATGGTTTCACCGGGCGTTACTTTGCACGCGTTGAAAATGGTGCCTGCACCTGTGGTGACAGCGCAGCCAATGACCGATGCCTTATCAAGCGGCATTTCGGGGTTAATCGCAACGCACGCATGTTCATGCACCAGCATCATTTCGGCATAAGCCGACAGGTTCAGCATCTGGTTGACGATGCTGCCGTCGGGGCGTGTCAGGCGCGGGGCTTCGCCGGGCTTGCGACGGGTTTCGCCGCCCAGGCACAAGGACATCCGGCCAGAGACGCAATATTCGCAATGGCCGCAGAATGCGCTCAGGCAGGTGACAACGGCGTCCCCGACCTTAACAGTGCGCACTTCGCTGCCCACGGCCTCCACAATACCCGCCGCCTCATGGCCCGGAATCGCGGGCAGGGGATGCGGATATGCGCCTTCGATGAAATGCAGATCGCTATGGCAAAGCCCGCAGGCCGCAGTGCGGATAAGCACCTCATGCGGCCCGGGGTTCGAAATGTTGATCTGTTCAATCTGAAGCGGTTTGCCCGCTTCAATCAGTACGGCAGCCTTCACCGTGTTGCTCCCATGTCACCGCTCGACATGCCGTCTTTGCCGCGGCCGCCATGTTTGCCCAATTCCATACGGGCGATGGCACGGGCGTGCACTTCGTCCGGACCATCGGCGAGGCGCAAGGTGCGCTGATGCGCCCAAGCAGAGGCCAGACCGAAATCGTCCGACACGCCGCCGCCGCCATGGGCCTGAATGGCGTTGTCGATGATGCTGAGCGCCATATTTGGTGCCTGCACCTTGATCATCGCGATTTCCGCAGCCGCTGCCTTGTTGCCGACCTTGTCCATCATGTCCGCCGCCTTCAGGCACAGCAGACGGGTCATTTCAATGTCGATCCGCGCACGGGCGATGCGTTCTTCCCACACGCTATGTTCGGCAACGGTCTTGCCGAACGCAACGCGCGACTGAAGCCGCTTGCACATTTTCTCCAGCGCTTCTTCAGCGACACCGATGGTGCGCATGCAGTGGTGAATACGGCCAGGTCCAAGGCGCCCTTGCGCGATCTCGAAGCCACGGCCTTCGCCCAGCAACATGTTCGATGCGGGAATGCGGACATCCTTCAATTCGATTTCCATATGGCCATGCGGCGCATCGTCATATCCGAACACAGGAAGGTGACGCAGGATTTTAACGCCCGGCGAGTCGAGCTCCATCAGCACCATTGATTGCTGCGCATGACGCTTCGCTTCGAAATCGGTCTTGCCCATGACAATCGCGATTTTGCAGCGCGGGTCGCCTGCACCTGATGACCACCATTTGACGCCGTTGAGGACATATTCGTCGCCTTCACGGCGAATCGATGTTTCGATGTTGGTTGCATCTGACGAGGCAACCGCTGGCTCGGTCATCAAAAAGGCGGAACGGATTTCGCCGTTCATCAGCGGGATCATCCACTTTTCTTTTTGCTCTGCCGTGCCGTACCGCAGGAACACTTCCATATTGCCGGTGTCGGGCGCGGAACAGTTATACACTTCAGATGCAAAGCCGATGCGGCCCATTTCTTCGGCGCACAGGGCATATTCCAAATTGGTGAGGCCCGGGCCATCGAAATGGACGCTGTCATCGACATGCACGCGGCCCGACGTTGGCGGCATGAACAGGTTCCAAAGACCAGCGGCTTTCGCCCGTGCCTTTTCCTCTTCAACGACCTGAAGCACTTTCCAGCGGTCACCCACGGCCTGTTCGGCATAATAATCGGCAACGCGCGGGCGCAGGAAGCGTTCGTTATGGTCGCGAATGCGGTCCCGCCAGTAAGTTTGTTTGTCGGTGAGATCGAAATTCATGACTCATTCCTCTTCCATATTTAATTGAATATTTAACTGGCAGACTCTGCCGATGTGTTCAAGGCGCGCAAGCGTTCATTATGACTTTCACGCGAAATTGGGAAATGCCGAAGGATAAGAACGCCAATAATTCCAAGGACGGCCACTACGCCCATATAATATAACGCCAGCCCATCAAGGACAGCGACATCCACTTTGCCCGGCGCTGCATTTTGCGGGAACTGGGCAAAGCTCAATATCATGCCAGCAGCAAAGGTGCCGATACCAACGGCGCATTTCTGCATGAAGAAATAGCCTGCAAAAAACAGCCCTTCGGAACGCCTGCCCGTTTCTTGCTGCGATGCCTCCACGACATCGGCCATCATCGACGATGTCAGCATCATCATGCCGATAGCGGTGCTGTTGGAAAAAAGGAGGAAGGAAAACATGAATGCGACCGACGGGTCCGATGGCCCATCGGGCACAAGGTCCAGCAGCCAACTGGCGTATAAAGCGGTGTTGAAGCTGAGCGATAGCAGGGCCAGCAGGATAGCGCCGTTTTTCTTGCCAAGGCGCGCAGACAGCGGCGGAACAATGAAAAATGCGACAATGACCGTGCCGAACAACAGAAGCGCGTAATAGAGCATCTCCATCTGCTGCAACTGCCACAAAAAGGCGAGTTGATAGTTGCTGAGCGCAAAGGTGAGGCCCTGATTGATAAGGGCGAACAACGCGGCCGATACCAGCCAGAGGAAGGCTTTGTTGGACAGGGTTGCCTTTACCTCGGCAAGCGCATGGCCAAGGCCCGCGCCGCGCGGGGCAGGCGGGGATTGTTTGGCGACATGGCGGTGCTGGCCCAGTGCTGAAATCAGCACCGCGCCCGTCATCATCAACGCGCCCCATAAGGATAGTGAGTCATAGCCATCGGGGTCGCTCACACCCTTTTCGCCGGTAAAGAAAATGCCATAGGCGAAAATGAGCATCAGCAAGCCGCCAGCCCAACCAAACAGAAAACGGTAGCGCATCAATCGCGTGCGTTCGTCATAATCGCCGGTCAGTTCCGGCACCAAAGCGATCGACGGGACTTCGCACATCGCAACCAATGTGCGCGCCAATACCGCGGTGCAGAACAGCCAGATGATCGTTCCGGTCTGCCCCATTTCGGGCGGGTGCCATAGCAGCAGCCAGATAATGCCGAGCGGGATTGCGGCGCCGTATAACCATGGAAGGCGGCGGCCCCATTTGCTTTGCGTGCGGTCGGACAGCTCACCAATGATCGGGTCGGCAAAGGCATCAAAAATCAGCGCCGCCATAATGACAGTGCCGACAAGCCCAGCGTCAATGCCCAGCACCTGATTATAAAAAATCAGCAGGAAAACCGAAAAGCCATTGTCCTTCACGCCATAGGCTACCGAGCCTAGACCATGTATGACCTTCAACGATCGGGGAAGTGGAACTGCTTGGGCCATGGAAAGTTAAATGACGCTGCGCGAAAGGGTAGTTTTTCCATCGAATCGCACGTTGTGTCTCTCCTGTTTCCCAGCCTCATGCTAGGCCCGCTTCTTGGCCTGTCAATCGCGATGCAAATGACGTTACGGCATGCTTTGCTCACCGATAAGCGCTTGCGTTTCTGCGCGTGACCGCCCAAAAATTCATCACGCAATTAAAACAGGAGAGCATGATGTCCGAGCTTGAAACTTTCCGCGCCGAAGCGCGCGCCTGGCTGGAGGAAAACTGTCCAGCTGAAATGCGCACGCCCGCAAAGGGTGACGAAGATGTCTGCTGGGGCGGGCGCAATTTTGTGTTCCAATCAGACGCGCAAAAGCTGTGGCTCGAACGCTGCGTGGCGAAGGGGTACACGGTGCCCGATTGGCCCAAAGCTTATGGTGGTGCAGGCCTTAGCCCGCAGGAAACCAAAGTCTTGCGTCAGGAAATGGCAAAGCTTGGCTGCCGATCGCCGCTGAACAGCTTTGGCATTTGGATGCTTGGGCCAGCCTTGCTGAAGTTCGGTACTGAAGAGCAAAAAGTGCATTATTTGGGCCAGATCGCGCGCGGCGAAATCCGCTGGTGCCAGGGCTATTCCGAACCCGGCTCGGGCAGTGACCTTGTATCGATGCAGACCTTTGGCGAAGACAAGGGCGATCATTGGGTCGTCAATGGCCAGAAAATCTGGACATCCTATGCGGACAAGGCGGATTGGATTTTCTGTCTCGTGCGCACCGACAAGACCAACAAATATCAGGGCATCAGCTTCCTGTTGTTCGACATGGAAACGCCCGGCGTTACGACCAAGCCCATCAAGTTGATTTCGGGCAACTCGCCTTTCTGCGAAACCTTCTTCGACAATGTCGTGGTGCCCAAGCATCAGATCGTTGGCGAATTGAACCGCGGATGGGATGTTGCGAAATATCTGCTCGGGCATGAGCGCGAGATGATTTCGGGCATGGGCGGCGATGGCGGCGTGACCTCCATCGGTGCGGCGATGAAGGCTGTATTGTCCGAAGAACCCGTGCTGCGCGCGCAAATGGCATTGTTTGACGTCGAAAATCTGACGTTCCGTGCGCATGGCGAACGGTTCATGGACGAATGGAAAACCGGCAAGGCGCATCCTGCCTATTCCAACCTGATGAAATATGTCGGGACCGAGCTGAATAAAAAGCGCAACGAACTGGTGATGTCGATTGGCGGAACACAGGCGCTTGAATGGGAAAGCGAACGCTCCAATGGTGGGTCAAAGGCACGCAATTGGTTGCGGACCAAGGCCAACTCGATTGAAGGCGGCACCAGCGAAGTCATGCTGAACGTCGTATCCAAACGCATCCTCGAAATGCCGGGAGCTTAAGACCATGGCGATGACATTGAACGACGACCAGAATATGCTGCGCGAGAGCGCGCGTGATTTCATGGCGAGCGAAGCCCCCGTCACCCATTTCCGCAAATTTCGCGACATGGGGTGCAAGGATGGTTTCAGCCACGGCCTTTGGAAGCAGTTTGCCGAAATGGGTTTCACCGGCATCCTTATTCCCGAGGCGGAAGGCGGCATGGGCATGGGCCAGATTGAGGCTGGGATCGTGCTGGAAGAAATTGGCCGTAACCTCTCACCTTCGCCATTTCTGACGACATCGGTGGCCGCTGTTGAGGCGTTGAAGCTGGCCGACAAGGCGATGCGTGACCGCTGGTTCCCCGGCATTTTGGCGGGCGAAACGGTTATCGGTATTGCGATTGAAGAAGGCGTAAAGCACCGGCCCGAAAAAATTGCCTGCGTTGCCGAACGCAGTGGCAATGGTTTTAAACTGACCGGGCACAAGCAATTTGTGGTGCAAGGCACGTCTTCGGACATGCTGATCGTCGCCGCACGGACCGCAGGCGCGGTGGGAGAGACCGACGGCCTGACATTGTTCGCCGTCGACAAGGATGCGGCGGGCCTGTCGATGGAGGCGGCACGGCTTGTCGATTCCGCCATGGCCGCGCATGTGAAACTGGACGGCGTTCAGGTGAATGCCGACGCGGTCATTGGTGACGTTGACGGCGGCTGGGCTGTGCTGTCCAAAATGCTGGACGCTGGCCGCGTTGGTGCTGCCGCCGAAATGGTCGGCGTTGGCACCGGCGCCATGGACATGACGTTTGATTATCTGAAAACCCGCAAGCAGTTCGACCGCGTCATCGGCGAGTTCCAAGCGCTGCAACACCGCGCCGCGCATCTTTATGGCGAAATGGAAGGCGCGCGTTCGATTGTGCTGAAGGCGCAATCGTTAATGGATGAGGGCCATGCCAAGGCAGAGCTTTATGTTGCGGCCGCCAAGGCGAAGGCAGGCCTCGCCTGCAATCTTGCGGTACGTGAGGGCGTGCAAATGCATGGCGGCATTGGCATGACCGATGAATATGACATCGGCCTTTATATGAAGCGCGACCGCGGGCTGAACGAATTTTTCGGCGATGCATATTATCACGCAGACCGCGTGGCGACGATGAACGGTTATTGAGACGAATTGGAAAAAGAACCGCAGCCCTGAGCCGTCAAGGCGCAGCCTTGGCGAAAGTCGAAGGGCGTTGAGAGGTATGCGCAACCGCTGGTTGGCACCCTTCGACGGACGCAGTCGCGTTGCGACTGCTGCTCAGGGCTACGGTTCATACGGCTTATTTTGTGCAAAGGATTAGACATGGACATTCAAACTTTATTCAACCTCAATGGCCGCGTTGCCCTGGTCACCGGCGGATCGCGCGGAATCGGCAAGATGATTGTCGAAGGCTATTTGAAAGCCGGCGCGGCACGCGTGTACATCAGCGCGCGCAAGGTCGACCAAATCGAAGAAACCGTTGCCGAATTTGGCACTCAGGTCATTGGCCTGCCTTGCGATCTGTCGACCGTTGATGGTTGCCTTTCGCTGGCTGCACAAATTGCCGAGCGTGAGGAAAAGGTCGACATTCTGGTGAACAATGCAGGTGCGGCATGGGGTGCCGACTTTGGTCAATTCCCCGAAGCCGGCTGGGACCGCGTGATGGACCTGAACGTCAAATCCTTGTTCTTCCTGACGCAAGCTTTGCATCCGCAGTTGAAAGCGGCGGCAACATTTGATCGGCCCGGCAAGGTCATCAACATCGCGTCGATTGACGGCCTGCGTATCAACCCATGGCAAACCTACAGCTATCAGGCATCAAAGGCTGCGGTCATTCACCTGACCCGCCGTTTGGCCGCCGAGCTGGTCAAGGACAATATCCTTGTGTCGGGCATTGCGCCCGGTGCATTCCAGTCGGACATGAACAAAGCGGCGCGTGACCATGCCGAAGCTGTCGGCAAAAATATCCCGTTCCCGCGAATCGGAACACCTGAAGATATGGCGGGACTCGCGATTTTCCTGGCCGCACGTGCCGGTGATTATATCGTTGGGGAGACAATTGCGTGCGACGGCGGCATCGTCAACGCATCGCTTCCGGGTAATGGAATTGCGCCTTAACGGCTTTTTTGCCGGTAAATACGAATGCATTTGACGCATTTCTGCGCAAAATAGGGTGAGTTGCAAAACGTGCAACTCACCCTATTCTTTTCGCAATTGCAGCATAAATGCTCCGCCCCTATTTGCGCCTCAACGGCAAGCGATTGCCGAAACACAGATTGACCGGGCGGCTCTCCTCCTCCTCTCTCCCTCGCCCCCGGACAATATTACGGCCTCCATGCACAGCGTGGAGGCCGTTTCTCTTTCAGCTGCAAAAGTTGTCCTCCATATTGTCCACCGCGAACTGGCCTTGCTGTGGATAACTCGGCATTTACCGCTTTGCGCGACTCGAAAAGCATGAGACCTTCAAGACATCAGGCAGACAGGCTGAGACGCAAAGCAGAACCGGAAACGGGAAAGCAGAGCCGACCAGGGTGGATGCAGGATCACCAAATCAGCAGGCAATCGGTCGCAAGACTGGGAATGTGGCAGAGGCGGTGGGTACGAAGAAAACGAATATCGTGTGCGGCTGATCGCAAGAAAAGCAACGCCAGATAGGATAGCCAAGGTACCAAGGTGAACCGAAATGACCTTCTGGTCAGATTGGGGAACCGGACGTCAGAAAACGGAAAGAATGGCCCTAGTGGCCAAGGACTTCCAACATCAGACGCAGTGGGCGCTGGTAGCAATACCAGCGCCCATTTATTTTATGTGGCACAAAAATCGCCGCATCGCTAAGGCCGTGTCATGTCTGAAATCACGCCCCAAATCGTCGCCGACCATGGTCTCAATGAAGAAGAATATGCGCGCATTTTGCACGCCATGGGCCGTGTGCCCAACATGGTCGAACTCGGCATATTTTCGGTGATGTGGTCGGAACATTGTTCCTACAAATCCTCCCGCATCCATTTGAAGAAACTGCCGACACAGGCGCCTTGGGTCATTTGCGGTCCCGGTGAGAATGCCGGCGTTATCGACATTGGCGAAGGCCCGAACGGCAGCAAGCTTGCCGCGATCTTCAAAATGGAATCGCACAACCACCCGTCATATATCGAACCCTATCAGGGTGCAGCGACCGGCGTTGGCGGCATCTTGCGCGACGTGTTCACAATGGGCGCGCGCCCCGTGGCAAATATGAACGCGCTGCGCTTCGGACGCCCCGACCATCCCAAGATGAAGCATCTTGTGCAGGGCGTGGTTGCGGGCATTGGCGGCTATGGCAATTGTGTTGGCGTGCCCACCGTGGGCGGCGAAACCAATTTCCACCCTGCTTATGACGGCAATATCCTTGTCAACGCCATGACCGTTGGCGTCGCGGATCAGGACAAGATTTTCTATTCGGCGGCAACCGGCGTTGGTAACCCGATTGTCTATGTCGGATCGAAGACAGGCCGCGACGGTATTCATGGCGCGACCATGGCATCGGCGGATTTTGGCGCAGACATTGAAGAAAAGCGCCCGACGGTTCAGGTCGGTGATCCCTTCACTGAAAAGCTGTTGATTGAGGCATGCCTTGAACTCATGGCGTCGGATGCGATTGTCGCGATTCAGGATATGGGCGCGGCTGGCCTGACCAGCTCAAGCGTCGAAATGGCGACCAATGGCAAGGCGGGCATCATACTCGACATGGACAAGGTGCCATGCCGCGAAGAGGGCATGACCCCCTATGAAATGATGCTGTCGGAAAGCCAGGAGCGCATGCTGATGGTGCTCAAGCCCGGCCGCGAGGAATTTGCGAAGGCCATTTTCGACAAATGGGAACTGGATTTCGCGGTCATCGGCGAAGTCACCGACACGGGCCATATGGTGCTGACGTGGAAGGGAGAGGTCGTCTGCGATATTCCGCTTGGACCATTGGCCGAAGACGCGCCTTTGTATGACCGCCCAGCGGCGTCGAAGGAGGAATATAAGGCTTGGGCCAATGTCAAACCGCTGGGCGATGTTCCCGCCAGCAAAGACCTAGGCGCAGATTTGCTCAAGCTGATGGCAAGCCCTGATATCGCTTCGCGCGCGTGGATTTGGCAGCAATATGATAGCCAGGTCGGCGGCGACACGGCGCAGCTTTCGGGCGGTGATGCAGCCGTCGTGCGTATTCACGGCACCAACCGCGCACTGGCGATGAGCACCGATTGCACCCCGCGTTATTGCTATGCTGACCCATATGAAGGCGGCAAGCAAGCGGTTGCCGAAACCTATCGCAACATCAGCGCGGTTGGCGCAACGCCGCTTGCGATCACCAACTGCCTGAACTTTGCCAACCCGCAGCGGCCCGAAATCATGGCGCAGATTGTCGGCTGCCTCGAGGGCATGGGCGATGCGTGCCGCGCGCTCGATTACCCAATCGTGTCGGGCAATGTCTCGCTCTACAATGAAAGTAAGGCCACCGGCGGCGGCAGCGCGATTTTGCCGACCCCGGCCATTGGCGGCGTGGGTGTGCTGGAAGACGTCGGCAAGATGGCGACGATTGGGTTTAAAGCCGATGGCGACGGCATCTTCGTCATTGGCCATAATGACGGGCATCTGGGCCAGTCATTATGGCTGCGCGAACTACATGGCCGCGAAGACGGCACCGCGCCATCGGTCGATCTGGCCCAAGAACGCGCGCACGCAGAATTTGTCCGCCAGTTGATTCAGGATGGCAAGGTCAATGCGGTGCATGACGTTGCCGACGGTGGTTTGCTCGTGGCCTTGACCGAAATGGCGTTGGCCAGTGGCAAGGGAATTGCGCTCGAAGAAATCGGCGATGCCTTCACCGCATTTGGCGAGGATCAGGCGCGCTATATTGTGACCAGCGCCGTTCCCGAGCAAATACAGGCCGCAGGCATTCCGATGACGCGGATCGGCACGGTTGGCGGAACGTCGGTGAAGGGCCCTGGTTTCGAAGTCGAAATAGCCGACCTGCGCACCGCACATGAAAGCTTCTTCAAAAACTGGATGGAAGCCTAAAGCTTAACGCCAATCGGCGGCGTGCATTCAACCAATTCTCACCGCGCATCTCTGCGACCTCTGCGCCTCTGCGTGCAAAATGGATTCGCGCAGAGGACGCAGAGTTAAAACACACGGGTGATGTCGGCGGCCTGAAGCACCGATCCCGCACACGCGTTCGCCTGTTGTTAAACGGCGGGCGCCAGCAGATTATAGGGATCAATGCCGCTGGAACGCATCGCGGCATGCGCGGCTTTGTAGGTCACTGGCTCTGTGATGCCCAAACGCTTGCGTGCGTCGGCCAAAGGCTCGCGTAACAAGGCTGCGATATCTTCCTGAACGATGTTCTTCGCCGCTTTGCCGATGCGATAGCCTTCATGGACGGCTTTCATAATCGGCGCGGATTTCGCGACACGATATTTCAGTTCCAATGCGCCGGCATAAGCAATGAAGCCGACGCCTAGATTGTGGTTTTGCGCATAGGTAAAGCCAAGCACGCATTGTTCACCCAGCGCGTCACGGCCATAGCCGGTCAGGATGTGCAGCATGTCATGGGTATCGCGCAAGCGGTCGCCATAACGTTCAACCACATCGCCAAAAACGGGATAGGATGTCCGGAATTGGGCGTATTCGGCCTCAAGACCCGCCGCGCTCAAGCCTTCGCGTTCCATGAATTCGACATAGGCACGGCCAACGGTGCCTGCTGGCAGCTTCTTGATGCTGTCATGGTCATCGAGCATGTCGATGAGGCGCTCATTGCTTTCGAGCAATGCCTTACCCTTTGGTGTTTCCCAAAACTTCCGCGCCATTTCGCCGAACTTGCGGCCGCTTAAAGCCGCAATGATGTGGAAGACCTGCTCGGTATCTTCTTTGTTGGCAATCAGCTTACGAAAATGACGCCACGCTTTCAGCGGCTGAATCTTCGCAGGGGGGCGATCAGGATGGGAAAAATACAGTTCGGTCATGGCGAATCCAGCGATATTTATACGATAGGAATATTTTCTACCTACATTCATGTCAATAACAAAAACTTAACGCGCTGGACGGGTTTCGCGGACTTTTGTATTAATCTGTATTAATCGAATAACACAGGGGGCGTTATGCAATCATCGGAAAGCAGATACATCACGCTGGACGCCATGCGCGGCTTTGCGGTGATGGGCATATTGGCGATGAACATCATCGTCTTTGCGATGCCCGAATGGGCCTATATCACCCCTGCGGCCTATGGCGGTGAAACCTTTGCCGACCGGATGGCGTGGCTGTTTTCCTTTGTGTTCATCGATGGCAAAATGCGCGGGCTGTTTTCGCTGCTGTTCGGCGCGAGCCTGATTTTGATAACGGAGCGTGCATCGTCCAATGGGGAAAGCGCGGCGCATGTGCATTATCGGCGCATGGCGTGGCTCGCGGTCTTCGGCCTCGTGCACCATTTCTTCATTTGGTATGGCGACATATTGTTCCTGTACGCCATGGCCGGGATGGTCGCTTTTCTGTTCCGCAACTGGGCGCCCGCGCGTTTGGTCAAATGGGCGTTGATTATCTTCAGCCTGGGGCTTGTCTTTTGGGGGCTGCAATTTGGCGGGCTGCAAATCCTGCAATATCTGGCGACCCAGCCCGACGCGTCGGCGGATTTGGTGCGGCAATATAATGACGTGAAATCGAGTCCCGATTTCAGCTTTGATATCCCGGCGCAGGTCGATCTGCACCGCGGGACATATGCACAGATTGTCGCGGACAAGCTCGCCGATTGGCCAGAATTAATTGGTTTGACCTTCATGTCGATAGCCGAAACGCTGCCGCTGATGATGGTTGGCATGGCCATGAACAAAAGCGGGTTCATTTTGGGCAATTGGTCGCCCGCCGATTACCGCCGCTGGGCATGGCGGCTGGTGCCGGCGGGGCTGATCGCGACTGGCCTGCTCGCGCTGTGGATGATCGTCAGCCAATATGACGCGGTTACGGCGCTTGCGATTGTCTTCTTTTGGGGGGCGATACCGCGTCTCATGCTGACGATTGGATATGCGGCGGTGCTGATACGGGTCATCGCGCGCTTTGGCGGCAGTCCGCTGATGTCGCGTGTCGCCGCCGCCGGACGTGCGGCCTTTACCAATTATCTGGGCACCAGCATCATCATGACGACCCTGTTCTATGGCTATGGCTTTGGCCTGTTCGGCGAAGTCAGCCGTCTTGGGCTATGGGCCTATGTGCTGATGATGTGGGCGGTGATGCTGTCATGGTCACACCCATGGTTGAAACATTATCGTTATGGCCCGTTGGAGTGGCTGTGGCGCAGCCTGGCCCGCGGACAGATGCAGCCAATGCGTCTTAATGCTATTGCAATCAATTCGCATTAACACTATAAATGTCTCCTAGGAGATGTTTCATGGTCGTTTGCGTGTGTAATGCCATCCGGGAAAAAGACCTGCGCGCTGCGGTGCGTTGCGGTTCTGAGCGCCCGAACGATGTGTACGCGCGCCTTGGTCGCAAACCGAAATGTGGCCAGTGCCTGACCTTTGCCCGAAATATTATCAGCGCCGGACCTGCGACCGCGTAGCATTAGCTATCCGATAATTGGCGGTTTTACGGCACTTTTCGCCTTCAACTGGGACATGTTTCCCGCTATCTTGTTTCGATACATTATAAAGGATTGTGCCATGAAGGGTGATGCAAAGGTCATTGAGTATCTAAATGAGGCGCTCAAAAATGAATTGACCGCGGTGAACCAATATTGGCTGCATTATCGTATGCTCGACAATTGGGGCGTTTCCAAACTGGCGCATTTCGAACGGCATGAGTCGATTGACGAGATGAAGCATGCCGACAAGCTGGCGGAGCGCATCCTGTTCTTGGACGGGTTACCCAATTTCCAGCTTCTTGGGCGCTTGCGCATTGGCGAAACGGTCGAAGAAATCCTGAAAGCGGATTTAGAGCTTGAATATGAAGCCCTGCGCCAACTGAAAGATGCCATCGCGCACAGCGAAGCTGTTCGGGATTATGTCAGCCGCGATCTGTTTGCCGAAATTCTTGAGAACGAAGAAGAGCATGTTGACGTGCTGGAAAAGCAGTTCGACATGATCGCACGCATGGGTATGGAAAACTATATTCAGTTGCAGTCGCAACCGCCCGAAGAATAATCAACCCAAGCGCATTCCGCCAAGGGCGTTGCGTTGGGTCGCCGCGACCGGACGGCGCTCGACCAAAGGACTGGTTTCGGCCTCCAGCGCCAACAATGTCGCTTCGAACAGTGGACGCAGGCGAACGACCTTTTCAACAAGTTCAGACGGGTCGATCTGGATTTCGACATAATGGCGCGCGGCGACTTCAATTTCTTCGGCCAACAATGCCAAGCGATTCGCGCCAAATTGCCATGCCTCGCCTTTTAATGTGTGCGCGGGCATCACCAGCTTTGCCGAATCTTTCAGACGCATCGCCTCTTCGATTGCGGCCACCGATTTCGTGCCGTCTTCAAGGAAATAGCCCAATATGCGCACAAAGCCTGCACCCATTAGGCTGCGGGTTTCGCCAAAGGCTTTCCAGTCGATCAGTCCATCCGGATCGTTGGTCAAATATTCGCTCCCGGGACACGGAAATACGGTCCAGCACGAATATTACACCGGCAGAAGTAAACAGAGCGTTGACATAGTCTGTTTGCCAGACTGCGCCCAGCGCAAGACTAATCCGCGAACGGGTTTTTGGATGAACGGAAATTGATGCGCACGGGTACGGCACCGAAATCCAAATCACGGCGAATACCGTTGAGCAAATAGCGCGCATAGCTGGCGGGCAATTCGTCGGTCCGGTTGCCGAAAATGACGAACGTCGGCGGGCGGTTGCGCGCCTGCGTCATATAACGCAATTTGATCCGCTTGCCACCGGGGGCAGGTGGCGGGTTTGCCGAAATCGCGGCTTCGAACCAGCGGTTAAGTATGCCGGTGGGCACGCGCTTGTTCCACGCCTCACGCGCGTCAAACGCCGCCGAAATCATCTGGTCCAGCCCCTTGCCGGTCAGCGCAGATACGGCGATCATCGGAACGCCCTTCAACTGCGACAGGCCTTCATCCAGCGCACCGCGAATCCCTTTGAACAGGCTGCCACCGTCGACGGCCACGTCCCATTTGTTAATCGCGACAATCAGCGCGCGGCCTTCTTGAATGACATGGTCCGCAATTTTCAGGTCTTGGACTTCCAAACCTTTGGTCGCGTCCAACAGCAATACGACGACTTCGGCAAAATCGATCGCGTGGCGGGCGTCGGCCACCGACAGCTTTTCAAGCTTGTCCTGCACCTTGGCGCGCTTGCGCATCCCTGCCGTATCGATCAGACGCACGCGCCGTTCGGTCAGCATTGGCGGGATATTGCCGTCTTCATCGGGCGCGCGCTCTTTCGGGCTTGGGTCGGTCCAGACCCAGTCCACCGAAATACTGTCGCGGGTAATCCCGGCCTCAGGCCCGGTAATCAAGCGATTCTCGCCCAAAATCTTGTTAATGAGCGTGGATTTGCCTGCGTTCGGGCGGCCAACAATGGCCAGCTTCAATATCGCGTCAGGGGCTTCGGGGTCGGGCACTTCAAACGCACCGCCGTCAATATGCGGCAACAGCGACTGGAACAGGTCAGCCATGCCTTCGCCATGTTCGCCGCTGATCGCAATTGGCTCGCCAAAGCCAAGCGCGTAGCTTTCCAATATGCCGTTATCGCCCTGCTTGCCTTCGGCCTTGTTCACGGCCAGCACGACGGGGGTCGCGCTGCTGCGCAGCCAACGGGCGATTTCTTCATCGAGCGGGGTGACGCCGACACGACCGTCGATCAGGAACAACGCAACCTGCGCGCCGGCAATCGCGGCCTCGGTTTGCATCCGCATCCGGCCGGGCAGGGTATCGGGATCTTCATCTTCATAACCTGCGGTATCGACAATGGTGAATTCAAGATCGAACAAGCGACCTTGGCCCTCACGCCGGTCGCGCGTGACGCCAGGCGTATCGTCGACAAGCGCCAGTTTCTTGCCAACCAGACGGTTGAACAAAGTTGACTTGCCGACATTGGGCCGACCGATAATGGCTACCGTCGGCAACATGCCGGCATTACTCCTTTAATGACTTAACCCCGGAACGCGGAAATGCGGCCGGAATCGTCCAAGATATATAATGTGTTGTTCGCCACGATCGGGGCGAGCGACACGTCATTCTTGACGTCGAATATTTGGGTGGCGGCGCCCTCATCGGGGGAAACCGACCAGACAGCTCCACGCGAATTGGCAACGATCAAACGGCCACCGGCGAGGACCGGACCATACCAGCTGATCGGGCCCTTTTTCTTCTTTTCATTTTTGAAACGCTGCAACTTTGAAATCCACCGGACCTTGCCGCTCGACCGCGCAACGCACAGCAGCTTTGCCTCGTCCGTCATCACAAATACCCAGTCGCCCACGGCGACAGGTGTTGAAATGCCGGCAATGTTGATTTCCCAAATGCGCTGGCCGCTGACCAGTTCATAAGATGCCATACGGCCACCCTTACCAAGCGCAAAGACGCGGCCACGGTCAATGACGGGATCGGCGTCAATGTCGGTCAATGTCGATACAGATGTCGACATGGCCGTGCGCGACAAAGTGTCGCTCCACAGGCTGCGGCCATTTTCGTAGCGATAGGCGGCAAGCTCTCCGCTGGAATAGCCCGCGATGACCGTGCCTTGTGCCGCCGCAGGTGCGCCAACGCCAAAGATGCCCGATGCGGCAACCGGGCCAGCTTCGTTCCATTGGGGTTCACCGTCGCTTTGACGCAAGGCGTAAATCTGGTTGTCCTGGGTCATGACATATAGATTGCCATTGGACAGTGTCGGCGCACCGCGCAGCGGCCCTGCAGGACGTTTTTTCCACACAAGCGCGCCGGTATCGGCAGCAAGCGATGCAACATCGCCAACGCCGTTGGTCGCAAATATGTTGGTGGCGGTTGCGCTTACGCCGCCGCCATAGCGTGATGACTTGCCATCATTTTTGACCTCAAGCGCATTGCTCCAGATTTGTGCACCGGTGTTGGCGTCAAAGGCGGTGACCCGCGCCGTGGTGTCGACAACATATAGACGCCCGTCGCTCATCGCCGGACTTGCGGCGAGGCGCGCACGCGGGTTGGCACCCTTTACGCGTGCGGTCCAGATACGCGTCAAACTTTGGCCCAGTTCAACATGGCCGGGTGATTTTGATGCATTGCCGCCGGGCTGCGCCCATGCTTCGTTGATATTTGCTGGTGGCAAGGTCACCGGAACATTGGCCAGCGCGGGATCAATATCCGTGTCGCGCTCGGTCCCCAATATGGCGAGGCGACTGCCGACGGTCGGGGTGTTGTTTTTCTTTCCGGCATCGCCGCGCATGCCGTCCAAAACGGCACAGCCGCCAAGGGTGGTGGATGCAGCGAGGACCAATAAAAGCTTACTGACAGTCTTCAATTTTACTCTCCCTTGGAGGCGGTTTCATCCGCCTTCGATGCCGCATTGCGCTTTGCGTCAACCTGAACAGTATCTACGCCAAGCGCGCCAGCCATTTGTTGCGAACGGCTGCGCAGCGACTCCGGCAGGTCCTCCTGCTTGGCAATCTGGGCAAAAATCGGGCCGGCCAAATTGTCCTTACCCATTTTTATATAGGCCAAAGCCGTCAGCTCACCCGCGCTGCCGAACCATGCATGGCCGGGGGTCGCAAGTGGCTTTAACCGGTCAATAACCTGTTGCGGCGGGATCGAATCAAATTCGGCGCTGACCTGGCGAATGAGCGCGAGATCGCGGAATGTCTGCGGCAGGCTGCTGTCTGCGGCGACCTTTGCATATATTGCGATCGCTTTCTTGGTCTCACCGTCTTCGCCGAGCAAATTGGCTTCGACCAGCTGCGCCATGGCGCGATATCCGGGCTGGTCCGCCTTGGCGAGTGTCGCCAGCTGCGCGCGGGCTTCTTTTTCCTGACCGGCGCGCAATTTGTCCATCGCATCCACGAACAGTTCGCTTTGCAAATCTGCCGCCGCCTGCTTTTGGTTGTGATAGACAATCCAGCCGCCAAAGGCGAGCAAGCCCGCGGCAATTGCGGCCAATAACCAGCGTCCGTAACGTGTCCAGAAATGGGTGAGATCGCTGGCGCGGACGGCATCGTCCACTTCGCGCAAAAACGCTTCGTCGCTTCCGCTCCGGTCTTTTTCAGGGCGCTGTTCTGTCGGTGTCAAAGCCAAGAGGGCCTCCGATTATAAATAGTCATAATGTGTTGGAGCCGTCCTTAGCCCGACTTGGCTGGATAGGCCAGCCTGCTTTACGCAGGTTGGTACAGCTGTTCGGGTCCGGGGAAGCTGCGGTCACGCACGCCCGCGGCATATTCGCGCACCGCATCTTCAACGCTGACGCCCATATTGCCGAATTTTTTGACGAACTTTGGCACGCGGTCGAACAGGCCCAACATGTCTTCGGCGACCAAAACTTGCCCGTCGCATTGCGCGGACGCACCAATGCCAATCGTCGGGCAGGCAACTTTCTGCGTAATTTCAATGGCGATAGGTTCCAGAACGCCTTCGATCACCATGGCAAACGCACCGGCATCGGACATCGCGATGGCGTCTTCGACAATCGATTTGGCTTCTTCGGGGCTCTTGCCGCGCACGCCATAGCCGCCAAGGATGTTCACGGCTTGCGGCGTCAGGCCGACATGCGCCATCACCGGAATGCCGCGTGATGTCAGGAATTCGACCGTAGGGGCCAAAACCTTGCCGCCTTCCAACTTGACCGCAGCGGCTCCCGTTTCCTTCAACAGCCGCGATGCATTGACAAATGCCTGCTCGGCCGAGGCTTCGTACGACCCAAAGGGCATGTCGACGATGACGGCGGCGTGATAGCTGCCGCGTACGACCGCTGCGCCATGCGCGGCCATCATTTCCATCGTCACCGCCACTGTGTGCGGCAGACCGTAAATCACCTGACCCAGCGAGTCGCCGACGAGCAGCATATCGCAATGCGGATCCATCAATTGCGCCATGCGCACGGTATAGGCGGTCAGCATGACGAGCGGTTCCTTGCCCTTTTGCTGACGGATGCGCGGCACGGTCAGCCGCTTCATCGGCGAAGGCGTCGGGTTCGCACGGCTGGTGGATGTGTCGAACGTGAGCGTTTTTGAATTGGTAGACATGGCGGAGGACTTAGCCGCTAAACGCACCGCACGAAAGGAAGAACGGGCGGTGTGTATGTTATATTTGACTCTATGTTAAAAATAGCTAACATGAAGTGCGAATCATGTAACATTGGAGATTGTCGATGTCCTTCCGCGAGAAAATTCATTGGATTGCGTTGGTCGGGTTGCTGTCCGCTTTCGGCTGGTATTTCCTGAACTACCCTTGGGAAATCGCGAACTCGCCCAAGGGAATGTACACGGCTGTGTGGATGTTACTGCCGGTGACGATCATCTTTTTGGTACCAATGGTCGCGGGGGCCGCCTTTTTTGCGATCCGTTCCCCGAAGGACGCTGATCTGAAAGAAGACGAGCGCGAAAAGGGCATTCATCTGAGGGGAACCCATCTGGCCTATTATCCGTTGGCCATAGGCGTTCAGCTGAATATCTTCGTGCTTATAAACGGATTCAATTATGGGTACGCCGTGACCATCCTGATCGCCACATTGGTTATTGCCGAACTCATTCGCGTGGGGTCGCAGCTATATTATTATCGGCGTGGCTACTGACCCGATGGCGCAAACACCCTTCACCAACGATATCCGCATGCTGCGCTTCCTCGCCGGCGAAATGACGCAGGGCGATTTGGGCGACAAGGTGGGCGTCACGCGCCAGACCATCGCCGCCATTGAGCAGGGCAAATATTCACCCTCGCTTGAGGTCGCGTTTCGCATCGCCCATGTCTTTGGAAAGCCGCTGGAGGAGGTTTTCCAATGGCAGCAGGACTGACGCGGCTGGCCTTCGTTATTGGCCTGATCGTTAATCGCCCCGTGCCGACACGGCCTCTGCGACATTATCACTGAAAATGCCGTCAATGCCCGTGGCCAAAAACGCCTTCATCTCGGCTTCCACATCGCCAATGCCGCGCGGGTCGATGCCCGATTTTTGCGCCAGCGGCAGGAAGTAATTTTCGCGGCGGAATGTCCATGGGTGGACGGCAAGGCCCACCTTATGCGCATCGGCGACAAGCGTTGTGGGCGTGCCCAGATTGCCGATCATCGTGCGCGGGATGACCATCGCCTTGTGCGGGCCAATGCCATCGGCATAGGTCGCGACCATTTTCAGGCCCTCGGCCGTCGCCATTTGCGAATAGGTCAGATCGCTGCGGTCGGCGGGGCTGCCCGTTTCGTCCATCAGCTGGATCAGCCGCAATTTCGTCTTGGGCCGCAACGCTTTTAGATTTTCGACCTCAAATGATTGGATGAAAATCGGCGCGTCTTTTGTGACATGGCCAAAACGGGTCAGCAGCGCCAGCAACGGCGCCTCATGCGGCAAGCCGATCGACGCGAAATAGCTTGGGTGCTTGGTTTCGGGATAGACGCCGACATTATGCGCCTTGGCGAGGGTCAGTATCTCTTCAAAGGTCGGGATTTCAAACTGCCGGTCAAACGCCATATTGTCTTGGCGCAATTGCGGCAGGCGTTCCTTCGCACGCAGGGTCTTGAGCTCGGCCAGCGTGAAATCTTCGGTGAACCAGCCGGTCCTTTTCTCACCATCAATGGTCTTGCTTGTCTTGCGGTCGGCAAACTCGCGCTTCTCGGCAATATTGGTGGTTTCCGAAATCTCATTCTCATGCCGCGCGACCAGAACGCCGTCTTTCGTCAGGACAAGGTCCGGCTCGATATAATCCGCGCCCTGTTCAATCGCGAGCGTGTAGCTCGCGATGGTATGTTCGGGCCGCTCACCCGATGCGCCGCGGTGCGCGATGATGATGGCTTGGCCGTTTAAGGGTTTTTCCATGGCGTGGCTTTCCAGTGTCGCGCAGGCGGGTAACAAGAATAAGGTGATGAAGAGGGCGTGCAGATTTTTCATATCGCCTTCATGGCGGCGCAGCATGTCATTTCTGCGACATGACCGGTTCCCATTCGGATTCCTTGAAACCCACCAGCAAAGTCGGGCCGCCTTCGACGACGGGCCGTTTGATCATCGACGGGTTGGCGACCATCAAAGCGATGGCTTTGCCCTCATCAATGTCGGCCTTGTCGGCATCGGGCAATTTCTTGAACGTGGTGCCGGCCTTGTTCAGCAGCTTTTCCCAGCCAACTTGGCCGGCCCAGCGCGCCAGATGCGCTTCGGTCACGCCTGCCTTTTTATAATCATGAAAGACAAAGCCGACGCCGCGCGCATCAAGATAATTCCGCGCCTTTTTGACGGTGTCGCAATTGGGAATGCCGTAGAGGGTGATGTGTGACATGGGTTTCTTTCTGGTGCGCCTTTGTGGGGTGGTGAAGTGCCATCGCATATTCTTTCGGCTTTTTCGATGAAAGCTTTGCGCGTGATGGTCAAAAAAGCGGATTGGCAGGTTGAGACCCACTATCGGACGGAGCCAGAGAGAGCTAAACACAACTGAGGGAGACTGGACAATGGTGCTGCTTACAATCGGGTCTGCTTTCGTTGCCGTGATAATATGGCTTGCGCTTCGCGCCAATAGCCGGTTTTCCAGTGAACGGCGCCTACCCATGCAATGGTGGCTCAACGGGGACGTGACTTGGTATGCGCCACGTCGCATAGCATTGGCCTTCATTCCGGCATTAGCAACCATTGTCTTTGCCTCATATGTTGCCCTTAGCCTCACAACAAAACCCAGAGCTGGTGATGAGCAACTCGTCATACCCGCTATGTTCTTTATGGGTTTTCTGTTGCTGGGCATTCAGTGGCTTCATTTATATTTGGTAAGAAGAACACTGGATCGGAATGGCGGCTAACGCTGCAACCGGGCACACACACCGCACTCACACACTCCGCCGCCGCCCCCTCCGTCACCCTGAACTTGTTTCAGGGTCTTACTTTTTCTCGAGCGGTGCAGAATAAAGACCCTGAAACGAGTTCAGGGTGACGAAGGGGGGTGTAACATGGCCCGCCACCCTTAGCGCCTCCGCCCTACCCCCTTCGTGCCTTTGTGCCTTTGTGCGCCAAAACATCGCCCCCACCCTATCGGGCTTAATCGCGTTTTAGCGCACGCGTTACGGTGGTGTCTCGAAAGGCCGATACGCAGTCCTGATAATGATTTCACCTCGGTCCAGAGTAACATCGAACAGTGTGGCAATCTGACGACGAAACTGGGTCAACCGATCATTGCCGCTGAATTCCGGCTGACTGTCGAATGCAGATTGGGTGGTTTCGTGTGCACCGGCAATCACCCGCACTGCCTGAGAATTACTTATAATGCTCGCGCCGGTCGCCGAAATCGCGGACGCGTTTGCGCCATGCGCGATAGCTGCCGGGTTTCAGCTGCGTGCGCATGATTGCTTTTATCTCGTCGGGTGTAACGCCATGCTGCGCCGAAATCTGTGTGAAACTGATATGGTCGGACAACGCCATTTCGACGATTTCGCTGAGCGCGGCGGGGGATAAGGATGATGGCATATATGTTACGCCCGCCAATCGTCGGTATCATGGTCGGGATGCTGATGGTTGCTGGCTTTGATCGCCGGGGCAAATTCCGCCATCGTCTCTTCGGTCGTGCCTTCATCGGCGATTGTGCAAAGATTGCCATACCACGGCATGCGGCCTTCGCTGCCGAATTGCGCGCGGGGCGGGAAAGCGGCCGGATTATCGAGCGACCCCGTGGTGACGTTCAGATGCTTGCTCGTCGCATAATCATAAAGCAGCGGCGTTCCGCATGTGGCGCAAAATCCGCGCGTGACCGGGTCCGAACTTTGGAAAATCGCCGGCGCGCCGCGTGTCCATTGGAAGGCATCGCGCGGGATGCCGATCAGCGCGGCGAAGAAATTGCCCACGGCCTTTTGGCACATGCGGCAATGACAAATGTGGGAGCTGTCCAGCACGGCATCGGCGCGGTAGCGCACTGCGCCGCATTGGCATCCACCGGTCACTATTGTCTCTATGCGTTCCATGCCGCCGTCTTCGCGCCATTCGCCGCCGAGCGCAATATCAAATACCGAACAGATTCTGCCAGCGCGGGTCCGACTTTGCGACCTTTACCAGAAACGGACATGTGGGCCGCGCTTTGACGCCCATGGCTTCGATCTGTTCGAACACGCCCGTGGCGAGCCGCGCCCCCGCGCCCGTCCCGCGCAGGGCGGATGGCACTTCGGCATGCGGCAATATCATGACGTCGTTGTCCCAGCGGATGGTGACATAAGCATCGCCCGCCTCCGTCGGCATGTTGAACCGGTTGCGTTCGGGTTCGTAAGTGACGGTCATGGCTGTGTAAGCCTTATTCCCACTCAATAACCACACTATTAAAAACACCCACAAAATCAACAACTTGCGCTTTGTTTTTTCTTGTGTGTAACTTTTGTGTAGGTCTGAGCATGGTTTCGAGGCCGTTTAGAGAGCAGCTTAACTTCAATCGAATCAGCGACTTAGCTGTCCTTAAGGTTACACACTGTGCGGCCTAATTTCTAGGCTACCGCACGCTCTCGTATTTCCTTAAGGACTGCCCTAATTTCGTCGACCCTTGCGATAGAGAAGATTGCAGTGGGTCCTGTAGAAGCAAGATCAATGAATGGGCTCTCATAGAGCCTTTCATCACTCATTGCACCATCTTGCGTCAGCTGATCCACTATTAGCTTCAAAAAGGTTATCTGCTTGGTGTTTGCACTAGTATCGCTCAAAAACCGCGCCATCGCCTCTAGAGCCGCATCCTTCTCTAAGCCAATCAGCGACCGAACGAATAGGCCAAGACCATTACCTTCTTTGCTAGCTTGCTCTACGAGCTCTTTATTGCCGTTGGCTTGCTCAAGCAGTATGCGCTCCAACTCCTCTAAATCGGTCTTGGTGATGGGCACATTCCTTCTGAGCTTGTTGAGGGCGAGGTTGTCTTGATACTGCCTCAAGAAGTCGCGTGTTTTCGCCTTGAACCGCTCGTAATCAATTCCGTCGCTGCCAATAGGCAAAGTGATTACCGTGCTCTCGCCTAGCTCGTCCTCAAAGTCGGTGTAGACGATATTGCGCTTGGTCTTCTCGATCAGCTTCATAAGCATGCGCAACTGCTTGCGTACATGCTCCAACATTCCGACTGTGACGCCTTCCCACCACTCATCGGATGCGACGCTCTGAATAAGAGGCATCTGCGCACGAATCGCAGGCACATTGCTCTGCTCCTCAAGCGCCATCATGATCTGCTGTATCACCGTACGCAGCTTCTCATCGACCGCAAGCATCTGCAGACAGTTGAGCTGAGCATTGAGAATCATGAAATCAAACCGCTTGGCTTCTTCTTCAGTGTCACGTAATTGTGAAGGAAGGTGGGCAAGGTTCTCAGCAATTTCAGTCAGCTCAGGATTACCCAAGCTCTTCCAAGCGTCCCTAACACTGTATTTTTCTAACCAAAGACGCTTGGGACGAACGATGATGTTGTCCAAGGTCATCTTGGAGACGATCTCATATAAATGGGTTGCGAGGGAAGCTTTGAGGTTTTGTTCGTGCTCTCGCTGATCTTCTGAAGGCTTGGGTCTATTCTGATTGTCAATTTCACCGATCAAACTGAGGCGCATCTTGAACAGCTTGGTGTCGAGGCTCTCAGTCTTGCTGCCATCAGTCAATTCAGGATTCTGATTGAAGTACTCGAAGTTCTGACAGAAATCGAAGATGTAGAAAAACTTTTTGTGCTGATTAGGGCCATAGACGTTTTCACACAACCGCGTACCACGACCAATCATCTGCCAAAACTTTGTACGGCTGTGGACTTGCTTAAAGAACACAAGATTTAGAATTTCAGGCACGTCAATGCCTGTATCAAGCATGTCGACACTGATGGCGATGTGCGGATCGCTTTCTTTCTTGCTAAAGCTGTCAATCAAGCTCTGCGCATACTCTGTCTTGAATGTGATAACCCTTGCGAAGGTGCCTTTGTATTGCGGATAATTGACGTTGAACCGCTCTGCAATGAACTCAGCATGATCATTATTCTTGGCGAAGATGATTGTCTTACCAAGTCGATCACCGCTAGCTACACGCTCGCCTTTGGTCATGAGATGCTCAAGAACACGGTCAACAGTGTCCTTGTTGAACAGCCATTGGTTCAGAGCTTTTGCAGAAACTTCATCAGGAGCTTCACCATCTCCCCAATCAAGTTCGTCCCACTGCTGCTTTTCTTCTTCGCTCAAATTCTCGTACTTGATGCCTTCGCGTTGAAAGCGCAGCGGCACTGAGACTGCGACAGGCGGAACGAGGTGCTTTTCGCGAATAGCATCTTCCAAGCTATAGGCGAATGTAGGGACACCTCGCTCTAGCTGAAACATGCGATAGGTGTTGTGATCAACCTCGTTTTTGGGTGTTGCTGTAAGTCCGACGAGGTAAGAGTCGAAGTAGTCGAACAGAGCGCCATATTTGGCATATATGCTGCGATGGGCTTCATCAACGATCACAAGGTCAAAGAAGCCAATGCCGAACTTGCGCGTCTCTTCCTTGCTGTTGTTGATGAGGTTCAGCATCGTTGGATAGGTGCTGACATAGACGCGACCATTGGCATCCGCGTCATCAAGCAGATTGACGATCCCTGCACTGCTGAGATGCTTACCAAACTCGCGTGAGGCCTGCTTCACGAGTGAAATACGATCTGCTAAGAACAGAACACGTTTCACGTAATTGGCTCGCATCAGTAGATCGACAAGTGCGATCACTGTTCGCGTCTTTCCTGAGCCTGTCGCCATCACCACAAGGCTGCGCCGCTGCTTGTGCGTCTCTATCGCCTCTGCAACGCTGCGAATGGCCTGCTGCTGATAGACGCGACCTGCGATTTCGTCATCGATCTTGATGTCCGCGAGAACAGCCTTAGTGGTGCGTCGCTGCATCAGCAGCTCTAGCTCATCGCGAGTGTGGAATCCTTGTACACGCCTAGGCGGCGCAGCACTGTCATCCCAAAAGTGATGCTCATAGCCATTGGTGTAGTAGATGACAGGCCTACGCTTGAATTTGGCCTCTAGGCAGTCTGCGTAGAGCTTGGCCTGCTGCTGACCCACACGAGGATCGCGCTTGGTGCGCTTAGCCTCAACGACTGCAAGCGGCAAACCGTCAGCACCCCATAGCACATAGTCAACAAAGCCGATGCCCTGATTGTTGGGCATGCCCTGCACTTCATACTCGCGGTCTTGCGGTTTGTCTAAAGCAAACCCTGCCTCATTCAGCAGCAAATCAATGAAGTAGTCACGTGTCTGCTCTTCGTTGTAGTCGTGAGTGTCCTTGACGGCATCGTTGGCAGCGCGGACACGAGCGATTTCTTCTTGCAGCTGTGCAAGCTCTTCACGCAAGGCAACGTTGGCCTTCTCTTGCTCACGCAGCTTTTCTTCAGTCGCCTCAAGCTGTGCGATTGGTATGGCCGCTTGCGTACGTGAAGGAGGCAGCTTGGCAGCGTCAAACTGCAGCGAAGGATTTGGACGTTCACGCTGCCCATAGGTCCGCGCTAACCAATAGGCTACATGGAACAGCTCTTGGAGCAGTGTGACGGCGTCAGATTGCTTGCTGCCCTTGCCATGCGCAGCACGATTGCCGATCCCAATGATCACCGTGGACTTGGAGAAGATGGCCTCGCCCACCGTCTCTTTGAACCGTGGTTCGTGGACTCTTGCGCCAAGACCTTCGTCATAGCAGTGAAGATTGCGATCTACGCGATAGAGCCATGCCACGATCTGTTCTAGCGCTATGCGCCCATAAAAGCAGGCCGCACGTGCATCGCTGTTGACATAGCCTTCGGCCTTCACGCAGGTGTCGTGAATTGCAAACCACTCACGCTGTAGGAAGGCAAAGTTACTCATGTCAATTCACCGCGAATGATTCATTTTGTAGCGAAATACGCAGAGCCAATAAATGCTGCTTGCTCACTTCAAAATCTGTACGACGATGTTCCATTTCATTTACAAGCGCTGCAAATTTATTCTGCAACTGAATGGGTGGAACAATGATTTCTCGGCTGCGCGAAGTTGAGAGTGTTATGAATGGCTGACCTGCACCACGAACGTCCCATGACTTCTCATCATTCAAAATTTGGAACAAAAAATCGATATTAATCCGATCTGATTTGGGTTTTATTGTTATTGTGTTTTTGATTGCCGTCCACTTTCCACTCGCTTTAAAACACTTCCCACATCTTGCTCCAATAGCAGACAAAACGATGCCTCTACCATCATGCTCTGCTTCGGCAAGGAACCCATCCTGTCCTGAAGCACTGAAAGCAGGTATTCCATCGTCGATATAACTTGCTTTGGTTATAGACGTGTTTCCCCATTCAATATCACACAAGCTACCGAGTTTGGTTCTCGACCAATTTTTGTTATTGGGTTTGTCATTTCCAAACATCTCGATGAACACACTTTCTGCAAGCTGATCAAGCTTTTCGATCGCAGTCTCACGTAAGCGCAGTAGATTGTCAGCGGTGTCCAACAGCGCGGCGATGCGCTGCTGCTCTGCGAGGGGTGGGAGGGGAATTTGTATTTTTTCAACGATAGACTTCGACACTTCCTTAAACGTTGCTCCGACGCCCATCGCCTCAATACGAGGCCTACTATATTTCAACAAATGAAATAGAAATTTAGAATCAAGGACAGAATGCCTTGGAACGAAGCTCTTAAAACCCTGATTTGTTGCCATTGGTACACGATTGATAGCAACCAATCCAATCGGAGCTCGTGAACTAAACAGAACAGAGTTAATGGGCAGTACTGCTGCTGCGCAACTATCAAGACCTCTCTTCGTAATGCGCCGTGACGTCTTTTCGATATACGTTTCTCTTAGATCGCTTAGGTCCTTCGGAGTCGCCCAATAATGCTCGCCATCCCAATACTCTGAAACGCTTGTACTAGGCGTTGCACCACTAACGATTTCGCAAACGTCACCCAATCGAACAAGAGGCCACGTCATTTCAGCATTCCCTCAAGCTGCTTGAGACCTGCCTGAATCTCCGCTTCGAGAGCATTTAGCTCCGCTATCAACTGCAGAGGTGGAACATGCTCGACCTGCTCATGCACCACTTCCTTGTATCGGTTCAAGCTGAGGTCGTAGTCAGCAGCGGCAATCTCTTCACGCGACACTGCAAAGCTCTGCTCAGTGCGACCACGTTTCCGCTCTGTCCCCTCACGCTCGTGCCATCGTGAGAGCACATCCGCAAGATTGTTCTTGGCATACTCATCAGCTGTAAGTGCTCGTGATGGATGCGTTCCCAACAGCTCTGCATCAAGCAAGGGCTGTCGCTTGTCATCCAAGCTCCAACCATCTGCGGTCATGTCATAAAACCACACCGTGTCCGTGCCGCCGCTGTTGGTCTTGGTAAAGAACAAGATCGCTGTGCTGACGCCTGCGTAGGGCTTGAACACGCCACTAGGCAGAGACACCACAGCATCAAGCTTCTGCTCTTCCACGAGTATGCGGCGCAGCTCCTTGTTGGCCTTGCTCGTCTTGAACAACACACCATCAGGGACAATCACAGCAGCACGGCCACCTGCCTTGAGCAGCTTGAGGAACAGTACGAGGAAAAGCAGTTCTGTATTCTTGGTCTTGACGACTGAGAGCAAGTCTTTGGCAGTGCCATCAAAGTCCAAGCTGCCTGCGAAGGGTGGGTTGGCAAGGATGAGGCTGTATTTTTCATCCTCAACCGCATAGTCCTGAGACAGAGAGTCTCTGTAGGTGATGTTGGGATTCTCAACACCATGCAAGAGCATGTTCATGCTGCCAATACGCAGCATAGTGGTGTCAAAGTCATAGCCGTGGAACATATGGTTGTGGAAGTGATCACGGCTCTTGGCGTCCGCAAACAACTCTGTGCGCCGCTCGCGTAGGTACTCGCCTGCCGCTACAAGGAAGCCACACGTGCCACTCGCAGGATCACAGATCACGTCCTTGGCCGTGGGCTCGACCATCTCCACCATGAGCTTGATGATGTGGCGTGGTGTGCGGAACTGTCCGTTTTGGCCTGCGCTCGCGATCTTGCTGAGCATGTACTCATACAGGTCCCCCTTGGTGTCGCGCTCCTCCATGGGTATCTGATCAAGGAGGTCCACAACCTTGGCGAGCAGCGCAGGCGTGGGGATCGTGAAACGTGCGCCCTGCATCTGCTTGGCGTAGGTGCTGTTGTCGCCCCCTACCTCACGCAAGAAGGGAAACACGTGTTCGCTGACCGTAGTGAACATGTCTTGTGGAGCCATGTTCTTCAGTCGGCTCCATCGCATGTCGTCGTACTTGCAGCCCTTACCGTCAGAGCCGCTTGGGAAAATCTTGCGCTCTTGTGCTCTTCCAAGCTGACGGCTTTTGTTCTCTTCTAGCGTCTCAAGCTCATCCAAGCGCCGTAGGAACAGAAGGTAGGTGATCTGCTCAAGCACTTCCAAAGGGTTAGCGATGCCGCCTGACCAAAAGCTGTCCCACACCCTATCGACTTGTGACCGCAGCTCACCTGTAAGCATAATTTGTTACTCAATCCGTTTCGTTGACCTCTGCAAGGGCCGCGCAAAACAGCCCTTTTCGTTGACACTAGACTATGCCGTTGGTAGAGTCTTGTGTCAATTAAATCACTTCACTAAGGAACGCCTTATGGGTCGCGTAGAAGAGCTTTTGGCAAAACAGAAACAGATCGAAGAAGACATCAAGCTCGCCATGGAAGAAGAGCGTGATGCCGTAGTCGCTGAGGTGCGTGAGAAAATCAAACGCTTCAATATCTCAGCCACTGAGCTTAAGGGACTTGTTAAGGGTCGCGTTACGCAGAAGCAGGTTGAGGATTACCTGAAGCGCAAGCAAGGCACAAAGACAGCGGCCAAGAAGAGCAAATGATCACAAGGACTGTTGATGCCCAATGCTCTCAACCTACCTGACCGATTTGGTAGATTTCGCCGATTAGCGCGAAGCACGTCACGAACTGAAGCTGCTTTTTTACTTAATCGCTTTGCCTATAGATATCGCCTTGCCAAGGATTTCGATGGCATTGTCGCACCCAATGTTGGCCAAACACGGCTTGGATATGAGCTGATTATTCGGCTCTTTTTGGCCTACACAGCATATGAAGCTCTGATAAGCGCCGCACGGAAACTCAGGATCAAAGAGCTCCAATATCTCAGCAATAATTCAATCCTCAATGAAGCGTTAGCCAAGGCACTGCGCAAAAACACTCAACTGAAATATTATCTACTTCAATACAAGCACAATGATGACGCTCGCGAGAAACTTAATACGTTTTATCGCACCTCACATGACGATGTGCTTTGTATTGCATACGCTGTACGGAATACCTTTGCGCACGGCGACCTTACTGCTTCCGCGATCGGATTGAATAAGAAAACTAATAGAGACTCTCTCGAAAAACTCACAGAGGCGATTTTTGCTTACTGCAATGATAACTTTGTACGATGTATTGAAAGATTATGACTGCGCGCCAATGTCACCGAAGCAGATCAGACAAAAATAGATTCACTCTACAAAAACCAACTTAGGCCGAAAGGGGCTTCGCCATGGAAGACAACAAGATCAGCAACAAAGACCTTCTCAATATTATCAAGCATGGTCATGCATGGCCTGCAGATAAGATAAGAGATGCAATCCTCGAACTTTTGAGGTCTAGCTCTGCTCCGTACAGCCATGAGCTCGATTTCGATAGAGATGACAAGTATCACTTCATCTATGATGAGGAGTGCTACCTCTTTATCTTCGACGGAAAAATCGAATTAAGATGCGACAGAGATATTGGCACGAATGCGAACAAAACCTTTGTTCATAAGATCAGCGAAGAAAAAGATATCACAGCTGCATATAAAGCCTTCAAGGCGCTGATCGCAGAGGCTGAGGAAGACTAGCCTCTAGACCAATTCAACGGCCTTGCGCTTCATGGCGTCATTGACGTCGATGTAGGCTTGTGTGGTGCTGATGTTGCGGTGTCCTGCGAGACTCTGCAGTACCCTTACACTCACACCCTTCTCAGCTAGGTTGGTAATGAAGGTTCTGCGTGGACTATGGCTCGTAGCGCCCTCTATGCCGCAGCTGCGAAACAGATAGTGGAAGAATTGGCACAGCGTGTTGGCCGTAAAGCCATCTGAGTCCTTTTTCTGCGTATAGAACAGCTTGTTAGCGAGCGACTTGGGCGGCACGCTCTTGACGTAGGCCTGCAGCTCCTTGCGCAGCTTGTCGCTCACAAAAACAGTCCTCCCATAGCGCCCTTTGGTCTGCTCAGCGTCCAAGCGGATTTCACTGCGCACAGCACCCTCAACATCAAGCACGTCCTCGTAGCGCAGCGCAGCACATTCCCCTACACGCAAGCCTGCTAGGTACATGGTCTGCAGCATTGCCCTATTCCGTGCTGCATGACGTCTAGTTGCAACGTAATCAAGCGCCCTACGCAGCTCTACTGCAGTGAGTGTTTTGGCTTGCTTGCTCATTAGTGCTTTCCTTAATGTAAGCTTTTTAGTGCTCAAATTGTATTTTCTTTGATTCTGCTTTCCTACCGATTTTGGAGATTGCTTGCGCACAGTGTTTTCCTCAACGAATTCATGGAGTTACGCCTTCTCAAGCGCAAAACCAAAGCTTTTGCGTATTAGCTTTGGTTTTTTATTTAGCGGAAATTGTGTGGCTTTTGAGCAACGGCGGTTTAAACAGCACTACAGCAGCCTACAGCTGCCCTGCCCTTGCTGCGCTACCCAAGCCTAGCTAGCGTGCATGCGTGCGCTTGTAGGGCTTTTTAAGCAGTCGCTGTAGGATGCACTGCTTAGGAGCAGCAAACATGCCCAATTCTAAATTTACGCCCTCCGCCTACATCTTCACGGACGCTGTACAGCCTCGCTACACGCAGACATATGCAAATACGTTTTATGAAGAGCTAGACGTCAAGGATGCCCTGACGGACTCGATGGAAAAGACATCGCCCTCACTACACGATGCCGCAGTGAGCCTTTGGCATGCAGGGCTTTGTAAAGGCAGTGACAAAATCTTCGCGATATATCAACCAAGTGTGAAGCGCCTTCAATTGGCAGCTATAGCTGATTCAAGCAGGCCAATCGTGCTGATCGACACAAGAGAGAAGGCAGTCCTTTTAAGACGCTATCGAGCGGCTTTTGAGCTGATCGGAATGTATCGTACACGGCTTAGTGGTTTAGAGCCGATTAGACGATCAATCCGATTGCCTAGCGCAAGCAAGACGAGAAACATTGATCAGCTGAGGAAGCGACTGCAGTTTGAGGAACGCGAACTATCAGAAAATATAAACCTCATGATGGATTTAGTTCTTCGTCAGTTTCGACAAGATCTATTTTTATAGGTACAGCGCTTAATTATGGTGAAGATCGAATAGCTGACTGCTTGTTTACTTTGATGTCCGAGCTACGCTCGAACACCTCAAGCTGTTTCTTCTCTCACTAGCGTTCGTTCAGAAATAGCTTTCGTATTTTTTATTTTTCTCCGATCTTTACTAGGAAGAGCACAAGCCACGCCCTGCTAAAGGGCGTAGCTTTTGACAATCTCTTTACTGAGGATTGACAACTGATATACACACAACTTGCTTGGTCGCAAGGTAAGGTAGGTTTTGCTATCACCTTTTATGTGCTCGCCTAACGCAGCACACTCACAGCCTATATCAGTAGCATTGTGGTGTGCATGTGGGTTTAATTGTGGCGTTCCCACTCACTTTCAGCCTATACATATTCGTACTTGCCTACATTCACGCATTACTGCGTTACCAACCATTACAGCATCGCAAACAGAACTGCCGCATAGGGGCGTCGTTTAAGGCATCCAATGACTAGCATTGGGTAGTGCGATGAAGCGAACAGTGAGATGTTCGTTTGCTTACCGTCACACATCAGAACGGATTTCGCAGCACTATAACAATCGGCGTGCTAACCTTTAATCCTCACTTTTTCATAGTTATTTATACAAAACCAAAGGATAGGAGAAATTTTCTGTTCGGTTGTCCTTAGTGTTATCAGAAGTTAAATTTAAGGCTCCACTTAAGAAAGGAGCTTTTATGAGCACACTAGCCAAACTGAAGCTTGTAAGCAGCAAGCGAAATCGTACCGTTAGCCCTACAGTGCATCGTAGGAACAAGCTTTCTAGCAAGATTTACGAGCAAATTGAGGTGGTAAAAGCACTTAAAGAAGGCCGTATTTTCGCTCCAACCAAGCTTAAGACAGTCCGTAATGCAGAGACAGGTGAACGAAAAACCATAGAAACTGCCAAGCGTGTAAAGGAGTGGTTTTGGACCGCAGAGGGCGGAAAGATCAACCTTAGCATCCGTTATGGCAGCAAGGTTATTGAGCTCGCCAAGGGCAAGAACGCCATTGAGGTAGCAAACACTGATGAGCTGCTGACCACACTGCAGCTGATCAAAGACGCTGTATTGGCAGGCGAGCTAGACGAAGCAATTACGAATGCAAGCGACAAGCTGCGCTCAGGCTTTGTGAAATGACGCACAAGGGGCTGTCTGAGTTGGGCAGCCCCTCGTTTCCTTTCTGAATAAATAAAAGAAAAGGAGACGTCATGCGCTACATGGAATTCGCTGATGCAGAAGCACAGCTTGGACTACTTCGCACCATCATCGACAACACGTGGGCGGCTATAGCGAAGCAAGCTGAAGATCAGAAAAAGGCAGAAGCACTGCGAGCAGCGCAAGAAAAGGCTAAACCTAGACAGAAGCGGCCTAGTGTTGCAGCGCCTATCAAGCCACTGCCGCCACAAAAGCCTATCGCGCCATTGAAGCCTAAACGGCCCAAAGCACAGACTGATGCAGCACCTACAAAGGCGGAACTTCTGCAGCCACAGCGACCTATTCCACCAAAGAAGCCAATTGGTGTGAATAATCGTGCGAAAGATTCACGGTCTAGCGCCTGACCCTACACATTATTCGTGGTTGACGGAGTTGCCGAGAGGCATAGTCCGAAAGGGGTCTTGTGCCCAATTTTTCTGAGCCGCGATTTTTCTATGTGGAGTACTTACAGATTTGGGGTGGTGATTTTTACTCACCCCATCAGCCTCATTGCTTGAAGTACTTCAATATCTCCACAATGTTGTTGGCAATCGAGGATGTTTGGTGATCTTTTGAAGAAACTACCTCGGACAGGACCTGCTGATAGCGAACAACATCAACTCCGCAAGCACGCATGATCTCAAGCTCTCGCTCATCCTTTAGTACAGCACAGACGAGAATGTATTTCCATACAACATTTGGCAGGATGCTATTGCGCTTGTCGACCTTGCGCTGACTTGTGAATTTTTTGGCCACCCATTGTTCAACGCCTTCACGAAGCTCATCATCGGTTCGGCGTCGTGCGTTGGTATCACCTCCAATGTAACCCACAGGCCTAAAGCTCACTTGCACTTCTACGTGCCAACACTCAATGGAGTTATCTGCGTACTTAATCGCCAAAAGGTCAATTTCATCAACGCCACACTTGACGCCGCGCATTGTGAAAAAGCCGCGTTGGTTTAGCCAATGCTCAACAATCTCTTCATCTAAAACAGCCACGTCTATCCCTTTCTCTATTTAGGAACTAAAAGGCCGTCTCTGTATTCAAACTGCGGCAAGGCATTGGTGATCATCTTTGCTTCGGTGGTATGGTAATAGGTGCGCTCTATCTGCGCTGTGCTTGTGCCGCAAGTTTCAGCGACTTGTGTGGGCGTTGCACCTCTATTGATGCGATCCGTAATGAAATAGTGTCGGAAGCTGTAGGGCACGAGATCGCGACTATCAGTATCCTTGATCTCTGCAAGCTCAATTATCTTGTCGAAATTGTATTGAATAGCTCTTGCAGTAATCGGCGTCGTCCCATTAGTGCTAAAGATTAGTGTCTCACCAAAGGATAATGCCTTTTTGTTTTCCTTATTCACTCTCACATAGCGAGCATTGAGTAGCTTGAACAATTCTTCAAAATACTCCCAATCCTTGACCACAAAGCGTCGTGTCTTTCTGACCTTTGTCGTCTCAGCTCGCACTGTGATTTTGACGAGGCTGTAAACCTCATCTTCGTCATGCCCCTTAACGTTTTGCTCCATCCATTCGATATCACGCCAACGCAACTGCAGCTGCTCGCCTCTGCGCAGGCCTGTAATGATGGATATCAGCAGATAGTAGGCCGTAACGATCTTGGTCAAATTGCCGTCTTCATCAATCGCTTTTCTTGCGGTTGAAATGTAATCTTCTAGCTTGGTTTTGATCGAGACGATTTCTTGATCGGTGAACGTACTACGGCGCAGCGCCTCGTCGCCCCTATCGATCCGCTTGAGTGGTTTGAAGTCGAACGCTTCAATATAGGTCTCATTGCGCTTGTAGAGCCAAGCGATCATTGCATTGATCGTGCTCTGCTCATTTGCAACGGTAGTTTGACTGACGTTGATGTTCTTCTTTGTTTTGGTACGACTATGCAGATAGTTTTCACAATCCGTGCGTTCCATTTCCTTGAGCTTGGTATCGCGTCCGATGTAGTTCAGCCAATGCTCTAGGTGAGTTTTTATCGTTCCATAGCGACCTTTGACGATCAATTCGGCCTCTACGTCCTTCTCTCTCTGCTTTAGGTATTCCTCTACGCCTTGCTTAGTGGTCTTGGAAAAGTAGGTCTTGCCTGCGTACTGCTGCGCCATAAGCTCGTGATAGTGCTTTTTGGCCTTGTCGATTGCTGTGTCCCTATTTCTCGTGCGCAGACTGAAACGTGCGTACTTCTTTTCCTTAGTGAGCCACATACGCATCTGCCAATAGTCGCCTCTCCGATAGACGACTGCTTCGTCAAAGATCGGAATTTCATCGTCTGCGTATGACTGTTTCTTGAGGGGCATGTGAGGCTTAGGGTCACTACGTTTTTGAGCAGCTACAGCAGTGTGTAGCTTTACGTGTAACTTTAAAGCCAACGCCCAACTAAATCAACGACTTAGTTGGGCGTGTGTCACTTTTGTGCAACTCAATTATCGTTTAAAATCAACGACTTACGTGAGAATTTCTACTCCCACTCAATGGTTCCCGGTGGCTTTGATGTATAATCATAAACCACGCGGTTAATGCCTTTGACTTCGTTGATGATGCGGGTCGACACGCGGCTGAGGAAGGCGCTGTCGAATGGGTAGATGTCGGCGGTCATGCCGTCGGTCGACGTCACTGCGCGCAAGGCGCAGACATTGTCATAGGTGCGGCCATCGCCCATCACGCCGACGGTGCGCACGGGCAGCAGCACAGCAAAGGCCTGCCAAATCGCGTCATATAGGCCGGCGTTACGGATTTCTTCGAGATAGACCGCGTCCGCCTTGCGCAAGACGTCGCACCGTTCCTTGGTCACTTCGCCGGGAATGCGGATGGCGAGGCCGGGGCCGGGGAAGGGGTGGCGGCCGACAAATTGGTCATTCAGGCCCAGTTCGCGGCCCAAGGCGCGCACTTCATCCTTGAACAGTTCGCGCAAGGGTTCGACCAATTGCATGTTCATCCGTGCGGGCAGGCCGCCGACATTATGGTGGCTTTTGATCGTGACCGAAGGCCCGCCGGTGAAGCTGACGCTTTCGATCACGTCGGGGTAGAGCGTGCCTTGCGCCAAGAAATCAGCGCCGCCGATTTTCTTGGCTTCTTCTTCAAACACGTTGATGAATTCGCCGCCGATAAATTTGCGTTTCTTTTCGGGGTCAGTGACGCCCGCGAGGCCCGCCATGAAGCGTTTTTCGGCGTCCACCACGACGAGCGGGATATTATAATGGTCGCGGAACAAGGTTTCGACCTGTTCGCGTTCATTCATACGCAGCAAGCCGTGGTCGACAAAGACGCAGGTGAGCTGCGCGCCGATCGCTTCGTGAATGAGGATCGCGGCAACCGAGCTATCGACGCCGCCCGAAAGCCCGCAAATGACGCGGCCTGACCCGACTTGCGCGCGGATTTCGGCAATTTTGGTCGCGCGGAATTCCGCCATCGTCCAATCGCCGGCAAGGCCGCAGATTTTGTGCACGAAGTTGGAGATTAATTTCGCGCCATCGGGGGTGTGCACCACTTCGGGGTGGAACTGGATGCCATAATATTGCCGCGCTTCGTCGGCGATGAAAGCAAAGGGCGCGCCGTCGCTGGTGGCGACAACTTCAAAGCCGGGGGCAAGGCTGGTGACCTTGTCGCCATGGCTCATCCACACCTGATGCTTGTCGCCGGTCGCCCACAATCCGTCAAACAGTGCGCAGGGTTTTTCAACCTCAATAAAGGCACGGCCAAATTCGCCGCCGTCGCCTTCGCTGACATGGCCGCCCAGCTGCATCATCATGGTTTGTTGGCCATAGCAGATGCCAAGGATAGGCAGCCCGCTGTCGAAAACACATTGCGGCGCGCGCGGCGAATCGGCTTTGGTCGTCGATGCGGGGCCACCCGACAAGATGATGCCCTTTGGCTTCATACGTGCAAATGCGGCTTCGGCGGAATTGAATGGCGCGATTTCCGAATAAACCCCGGCCTCGCGCACGCGGCGCGCAATCAATTGAGTCACTTGTGACCCGAAATCGATGATCAGGATGGAATCGGAGGGGTGGGCGTGTGTTTTGGATTCAGGCATGGCCAGCCGATAGTGATTGCCGCCGCCGCTGTCCAGTTACCCCTTTGCCTTTGGACTTTGGACTTTGGACTTTGCCCTTTGCCCTGACCTGTTTCGGTGCGCTATAGCGTCGGCGTGATAAAACCAGACACCAAACGCGCCGATATCATCGAGCGATTGACCGCTTATGTCCTTGCGCAAGGGCTTTCGGCGTCGAGCCTGCGTCCGTTGGCCAAGGCGGCGGGCACCAGCGACCGGATGCTGCTATATTATTTCAAGGACAAATCCGAGATTATCACTGCGGTGTTGGAACAGATTTCGGCGCAGCTGGTGGAGATGATCAGTACGCACAGCGCCGCAGAACCATTGCCGGTGGATGCGCTGCGCCGCAAATTGGCGGGCATTGTCTTTGAAGACGCGCTGTGGCCCTATATGCGGATCTGGCTTGATGTCGCGGCACGCGCGGCGATGGGTGACCCGTTTTACCGCGCGGTGGGCGAACAGATTGGCCGCGGATTTCTCGAATGGGGCAAGGCGCAGCTGCAGTCCGAGAGCGAAGCGCAGCGCGACATTGATGCCGCGCAGCTTTTGGTCAGCATCGAAGGGATGCTGTTCCTGAAAAGCATTGGCCTTGACGATATAAACGCCAAGGCCGTTTAGCGCGTGCGTGCGGCCCGCGTTGGTCCAAGCAACATAGCGGCAACGTCACCCTTGGTGCGATAGCTGTGCACGAGCAGATAGGCGGCCAAAAATGGTGCGCCAAGGTTAAAGGCCGCAAATCCGAGAACGAGCCCGGCCACGGTAAATTCGTGACGCCATGCGACCCAGAATCCGGAAAAGATTAGAAAGAATAAAAAGTCGAGATTGAACTGCCCGGGCCACGCCATCTCCGCAATGTCACCGAAAAATATCGGATAGAGCCCCATGCCATGGTTGGCGATGGTGACGCTGGTATAGGCGCCGACAATGGCAATGACGGCAACGAGGAAAAGGCGAAACAAGGTCATGACACACTCCCCATAAATAGAGGGAGTCTGATACCAAAATGTAGCGACTGCTACAATATCTATTTTAGTCGGTCAGTTCGACCCATGTCGGCGCGTGATCGCTGGCTTTTTCACGGCCGCGATATTCCTTATCCACGCCGCAGGATGCCAAGCGGTCGGCGACAACGGGGCTGAGCAACAGATGGTCGATGCGAAAGCCATGGTCGCGTTGCCATGCGCCGGCCTGAAAATCCCAATATGTCCAAATGCCGCCTTGCGGATAATGCGTCGCCAGCGCGTCGGTCCAGCCTTGGCCCAAAAGCGCGCGATAGGCGGCGATGCTTTCGGGTTGGCGCAAGGCATCGTCCAACATCGCGGCTGGCGCCCAGATATCGTGCGTGTGCGGAATGACATTATAGTCGCCCGCCAGCACGGCGGGAATCTCCGCCGCCAATAATTCGGCGGCGCGGTCGTACAAGCGTTTCATCCACGCAAGCTTATAGTCGAATTTCGGCCCCGGCAGCGGGTTGCCATTGGGCAGATAAATGCTCGCAACGCGTATGCCGAAAACATCGGCCTCCAAATAGCGGGCATGTTCGTCTTCGGGGTCGCCGGGCAAGGTGCGGTGCGCTTCGACAGGCTGCGTGCCCTTGGCAAGGATGGCAACGCCGTTGAAGGATTTCTGCCCGTGCCAGATCGCGCCATAGCCCGCGCGTTCAAATTCTTCGACCGGAAAGCCTTCGTCCTGCGACTTGACCTCTTGCAGGCAGGCAATGTCGGGTTGGGTTTCTTCCAGCCATTCGAGCAGGCGGGGGAGGCGCGCTTTGACGCCGTTGATATTGTAAGTCGCGATACGCATGCCCGCGACCCTAGCCGCGCAGGACTATTGCATCAAACCGAAAAGCTGGAGCCGCAGCCACAACCGGCCTGCGCTTGTGGATTGGTCACCTTGAAGCTTTTGCCGCCAAGCGATTCGACGAAATCCACCGCAGAGCCGCGCACCAGATCAAGGCTGACGGGATCGACGACCAAAGACGCGCCTTCGCCTTGTGCGGTGATGTCATCCGCCTCAACGCTGTCGGCGAGGCCGAAACGATATTGAAAGCCCGAACAGCCCCCACCTTCCACCGACAACCGCAGCACCGGATCTTTTCCAAGCTTGGTTGCAATCTCGGCCACGCGGCGCGCGGCATTGGCGGTCATGGAGATGACTTCAGTTTCGCTCATATCGGATATGTAGGCCATGCAGCAGTTAAAGAAAAGGGGCGGCGCAGTATTCCGCGCCAGCCCCCAAGATTACACCCTCTCCCAAAGGTGATGCGTTTGGCCTGCCTGCTTACTCGTCTTCAGCAGGGCCGCCGATGGCAGTGCTATCAATAGTTTTTGCAGCAAGCAAGATCTTTGCGTTGCTTGGGTCAGATTTCACAGGCGACAGAAATGCGGTTGGGTTGATCGCTTCACCGGCAATGCGGACTTCATAGTGCAGGTGGCTTCCGGTCGAGCGGCCAGTTGAGCCCATATAGCCCAGAATGTCGCCCTTGCGGATGCGCTGACCTGGTGCAACATTCAACGCCGACAAATGGCCGTAACGTGTCTGCACCGCGTTGCCATGGTTGATTTCGACCAATTTGCCGTAACCGCCAACCCATTCCGCGCGGCCGATGAAGCCATCTGCTGTTGCGTAAATTGGTGTGCCGATGGCACCGGGAATATCGATGCCCTTGTGATTGCGGCTGGCGCCACGCGTCGGTGCGTTGCGATATCCATAGCCGCTGGAGAATTTCATGATGTCTACGGGGTTGATCGATGGAACCGCAACTTCAACCTTGATAGGGGTGCCGTTGATGCGGCCCCAGCTGTCGTTCAACGCGCGAAATTCAGGATCCGACACGCCAAGCGCGCTTTGGCTCGCGCGCAAATCTTCGGGTGAAATACGGAACGTGTCCGATGAGGCGGCGGCTGCGTTGGCGAATGATGGTGTTGCTGCTGTGAAAGCGGCGACCATTACCAAAGCAGATACAGCTTTAAGGATCAGTGATTGGCAATGTGCCAAAGCGCTGGATACCATATTGTGTACTACCTTATCATGCGACCCGCGCTTTTACGCAGTTCCGACGTTTGACCGTGACAGAGGATCTGCCCACCACTTGTGAAAAGGGTGGTGTCCGATGGCTCAAAGGAATGCAACATGCCTGTCATAAACGCGGGACAAACCGCCGCTCAAACGCGTTGAGTCGTTGAATGGAGCGTTCAACGGTTCACTAAAGTGGCGGTTTGCCGACAATTTCCAATGCGGCGGAGGTGCTATTTGCAGCTCGGTTCAACCCGTCGCAAATGCATTTGTTCCCAGCAAGACGCACGAAATTTCGCCGTAAAAGAAGCGATGGAACGTCCGACCGGTCGGCGAATCGGTTGGCGCTCCAACTCCCGTCACCCTGAACTTGGTTCAGGGTCTCAATTATCAACGTTGAAAAAGTAAGATGCTGAAACAAGTTCAGCATGACGGATGTGAGAGAACGACGTCCGTTGGTCGCACGCTACCCGCTTCAAAAATACCGCAGCCCTGAGCAGCAGACGCGCAGCGTCTGCGACCGTCGAAGGGCGGGAGGCGGGAGGCGCGAGAGCGGTAAACGCCCTTCGACAGGCTCAGGGCTTCGGTTTTGTAATTGGACTCGCGCGGTTTAGCCGAGCGCTTTGGCCGCGGCCAAAACCTCTGCGGCGTGGTCCTTGACCTTTACCTTGCGCCAAACCTGCGCAACCTTGCCGTCTTTGCCGACCAGATAGGTTGACCGGTCAATGCCCATATAGCTTTTGCCGTACATCGATTTTTCAACCCACGCGCCCATTTGCTCGGTGGCATCGCTGGCTTCGTCGGACAGCAAAGTGACATTGAGGTCATATTTCGCCGCAAATTTCGCAAGCTTTGCGGGCTTGTCCTTGGACATGCCGTAGACGGGGCAATGGAGTGCGGCGAAATCCGCCGACAATGCGGTGAAATCCTTGGCTTCGTTCGTGCAGCCGGGCGTATCGGCCTTGGGGTAGAAATAGAGCACCAGCGGGCCTTTCAGCGCCGCCAGATTGACCGCATTGCCAGCGCTATCCGCCACATTGACGTCGGGCAGGGTGTCGTTGATATCGGTCATATTGGGTTCCTTTTCAAAAATCGCGTGGTCCAAATAGCCGTTGCCATTCGTGCATGACAACCCCGCGATAATCCCTAATCGCAGCCATCAAGCCATCCCAATCGGCACAACCAAGGCTGCCCGCGATCAACGCCTGCGCGGCCAATGGCGGGGTGGCGCAATCGGGCGCAACGAGGCGCACCATGACCAACAGCCGCGCGAACAGGGCATAGGCCGTGGCAAAGTCTGCGGGCAAATGTCCTTCTGTCACCAGCGCATCAATTGCGGGGCCAAGCTGCGGCACCAAACCGTCATGTGTTTCCAACTGAAGCCGGTGGATGATAAACTCCATATCGACCAAGCCGCCGGGCAACAGCTTCACATCCAGTTCGCCCTTTGGCGGTTTATGCGCCGCCATATCCTTGCGCATGCTGGCGATGTCGGCGCGCAGTTTTTCGGGGTCGCGTTGGCCATGCAACACATCCGCGACAATCGCATCCACCTGCGCACGGGCGGTGGCCGAGCCGAACAGCACGCGTGCCCGCGTCAGTGCCATATGCTCCCACGTCCACGCATTTTCGCGCTGATATTGGTCAAAGCTTTTGACCGACGCGCAGAGCAACCCGTCGGCGCCCGATGGCCGAAGCCGTGTGTCGATTTCATATAAAGCGCCCGATGCGGTGGGCACCGACATCGCGGCAATCACACGCTGCGCCAACCGGTTGAAATATTGCGTCGCGCCCAAGGAACGCGGCCCATTGGATTCGGCGAGATTGCTGCCGGTGAACAATAAGATCAGATCAAGGTCCGACGCATGCGTCAGCGCTTCGCCGCCCAATCGGCCCAATGCCAAAATGACCAGCTCGCCGCCGTCAATGCGGCCATGCGCTTTTTCAAATTCGGCGACCGTCGCGGCGGTGAGCGTCTGCAACGCGGCCTCTGCCAAATGGGCGTAGCTGCGCGCGATGTCGCTTGCGTCGCTTCGGCCCTCAATCAGTTGCACGCCCAGTGCAAAGCGTTTTTCGCCAACATAATCGCGGACAATGTCGAGCATGGATTGATAATCGGCATCGCCAATCCGGCGCGCCATCGCGTCGTGCAAAGCGGCCATGTCGCCGGGCAAGTTCATCGCGCTCGTGTCAATCAACGCGTCCAGATAGCGGCTCTGCCGGCCCAGATCGTCGGCCAGCGTCGGCGCGTAGCTCAATATATTGGCGACCAAATGCAACAGCCCCGGCCGCGCCTCCAGCAAGCGGAAGACGTTGATGGCACTGGGTATCGCCTCAATCATATTTTCGAACCGCGCGATGGCACGGTCCGAATCGGGGGCCAGCGCCAATGCCTTCATGATCGCGGGCAGGACGGCCTCAAATGCATCACGCGCCGATGCGCTGCGGATCGCGCGAATCTTGCCGCTGCGCCACCGGGCCATGCGCTGCATGATGGCGGCGGGGTCGGTATAGCCCAAATCGGTCAATTGTTCTTCAAGCGGCAGGCCTTCGTCGGCCATGCGCGGCCCTTCGCTGCCGCCTGCGTCCACCATCCGGTCATAAATCGCCGCGACTTGTTCCGTGATCGGGCGGATCGCGGCAATCAATGCGTCGGCGTCCGCCAGCCCATGCAAGCGCGCGACGGCATCGGCGGTTTCGCGGTTCTGTGGTATCTCGTGCGTTTGCCGGTCGCTGTGCATTTGCAGACGATGTTCAAATGTCCGCAACTGTTCATAGGCCGATGATAATGTCTCCGCCTCTTGCGGGCTAATCGGCCCAGCCGCCGCCAGCCGTTTGAGCGCCTCGCGGGTATCGGGCACACGCAGCACGGGATCACGCCCACCATGGATCAGCTGATGCGCCTGCGCAAAAAATTCACATTCGCGGATCCCGCCATGGCCACGCTTCAGGTCGAACCCAAGGCCCATTGTCTGACCCTTGGCATAATGGTCCCGGATCTGCGCGGTCATTGCGGTGATGTTTTTCAACTGCCCGAAATCGAGCGATTTGCGCCAGATGAAGGGCTGGATCGCGTTCAGGAAATATGCGCCGAGCGCGCGGTCGCCTGCGCAGACCCGCGACCGGATGAACGCCGCTTGTTCCCATGCCAATGCGCTTGATTCATAATAGCCGATGGCCGCTTCGACGGGCAGGGCGATGGGACTGACCTCAGGCGATGGCCGCAGCCGCATGTCGACGCGAAAGACATATCCGTCGCCATCCAATGCGGACAAAAGTTCGATGACGCGGCGGCCATAGCGCACGGCGGCCTCCGCCACATCGTCGCGTTCGCGGTGGGGCAGGGTTTTGGGGTCGAACAGGAAAATCGGGTCAATGTCCGACGAATAATTCAGCTCGCGCCCGCCATGTTTGCCCAGCGCAATGACGGCAAAGCCTTGGTTGGGCGCGCCGGGCACGCGTTCTTCAATGGCGGCAGATATGGCTTGGTCGAGCGCATGGTCGGCAAAATCGGAAAGGATGCCTGTGACGCGGCTGAGGTTCCAAATGCCTGCAAGGTCCGCAAGCGCGGTGACCAGCGCAACGCCCTGACGCTGTTGGCGCAAGGCGGTGCCAACATTGTCCGCTGTTCGGGCAAGCGATTGCGCCAGCGCCGCGTCAAATTCGCCCGCCTCTGCCATCGCCATCAATTCGGGGTTGCGGTCCATCAGTCCGGCAAGAAACGGACTGTTGGCCTGTGCGCGTGCGATGGCTTGTGCGACGCGCGTCATGGTTTCAACCCTGATCTTTTTCGCGGACATAATCCCGCCGGAAATCGGCGGCGAATGCCGCAAAGCGTCCTTGCGATATCGCCGCGCGCATTCCGGCCATCAGCATTTGGTAATAATGCAAATTGTGCTGCGTCATCAGCATCGCGCCCAGTATTTCGCCCGACCGGATCAGGTGATGGACATAAGCGCGGGTCCATGTTGCGCACACCGGACAGGTGCATTGGTCGTCAATCGGCCCTTGGTCCTCGGCAAATTTCGCATTGCGGATGTTGATGGGGCCATGATGGGTAAAGGCCTGCCCATTGCGGCCAGAGCGGGTGGGCAGGACGCAATCGAACATATCGATGCCGCGTTCAACCGCGCCCACCAAATCGTCGGGCTTGCCCACACCCATCAGATAACGTGGCCGGTCGGCGGGCAATTGGTCCGGCGCATAATCGAGGCAACCAAACATCGCCTCTTGCCCTTCACCCACCGCAAGGCCGCCCACGGCATAGCCATCAAAACCAATGTCGATCAACGCATCGGCAGAGCGCTTGCGCAATTCTTCGTCCAATGATCCTTGCTGAATGCCAAATAAGGCCGCGCGCGCCGCATGCTCGCCGCCGCTGTCGAACCCGTCGCGTGAACGCTTGGCCCAACGCATCGACAGTTCCATCGACTTGATCGCTTCGTCACGGCTCACGCCATTGGCGGGGCATTCGTCAAACGCCATGACAATGTCGGAGCCCAAAAGCCGCTGGATTTCCATTGAGCGTTCGGGCGACAGCATATGTTTCGACCCGTCGAGATGGCTTTGGAACGCCACGCCCTCTTCGGTGATTTTGCGCAACGCCGACAGGCTCATCACCTGATACCCGCCGCTGTCGGTCAAGATCGGGCGGTCCCAGCCCGAAAATTGGTGCAGCCCACCCAGCCGCGCGACACGTTCCGCGCCGGGCCGCAGCATCAGATGGTAGGTGTTGCCCAAGATGATGTCCGCACCCGTTGCGCGCACTTCGGCAGGGCGCGTCGCCTTTACCGTGGCGGCGGTGCCGACGGGCATGAAGGCAGGCGTGCGAATTTCGCCGCGCATCATCTGAATGCTGCCGGTGCGCGCCTTGCCATCGGTGGCGGAAATCGAAAACTGGAATCGCGTGGTCATCGGGCGGCTTTAGGGGGGTTATGCGCTGGAGAAAACCAACTTTTCTGAACGGGACATCGTCTCTTCCTAAACCGAAGCCCTGAGCAGCAGGTGCGCAGCGCCTGCGACCGTCGAAGGGTGTCCAAAGTGCAGGCGCTATACCGATAGACGCCCTTCGACAGGCTCAGCGCTGCGGTGATGACTCAGGCCACTCCACCCGTCGCTGCGGGAGGAATATGCAAATTACGCTTCCAACCGCCGCCGCACCGTCCCATATACGCAAAATGACTTACACCGATCCCCGCTCATATTTGTACCAACCCGGCCTTCTCGACCCTGACGCCGCGCAGCGTATTACGCGTGATGCGTTGAAGGCGTGCGATGATGGTGAGCTTTATTTGCAATATAGCGCGACCGAGAGCTTTGGGTTTGACGATGGCCGGCTGAAAATGGCGGATTATTCGACGGGTTCGGGCTTTGGCCTGCGCGGTGTGTCGGGTGAGATGACCGGGTTCAGCCACGCCAATGACATGAGCGAGGCCGCGATTCGCCGGGCAGGGGAAACGTTGAAGCTGCTCGATCCTGCAAAGGAACAGCCCGCCCCGCCGCCGCGCCAGAACAACCGCCATTTATATACCGACGGCAATCCGCTTGAACTCGTGCCGTTCGCGCAAAAAGTCGCCCTGTGCCAACAGATCGACGCCGCCGCCCGCGCCCGTGACCCCCGCGTCGCGCAAGTGAGCGTCAGCCTTTCGGGCAGCTGGAGCGTCGTCGAAATCGTGCGCGCCGACGGCTTTGTCGCTACCGACGTGCGGCCTTTGGTGCGTCTGAATGTTTCCATCGTCGCGCAAGACGGTGACCGCCGCGAAACCGGCACTTATGGTTTTGGTGGGCGCTATCTGTACGACAAATTGTTTGAAGATCATGAATGGGAACATGCCATTGATGAAGCATTGGCGCAGGCGCTGACCAACTTGCGTTCGGTCGCGGCACCCGCGGGCGAAATGACCGTGTTGCTTGGCCCCGGCTGGCCTGGTGTATTGCTGCATGAAGCCGTCGGCCATGGTCTTGAAGGCGATTTCAACCGCAAGGGCAGCAGTGCCTTTTCCGGCAAGATTGGCCAGCGCGTGGCCGCGCCCGGCGTGACCGTTGTTGACGACGGCACCATGATGAACCGCCGTGGTTCGCTGTCGATTGATGATGAAGGCACGCCGACGCAGGAAAATGTCCTGATCGAAGACGGCATATTGCGCGCTTATATGCAGGACCGCATGAACGCCCGCCTGATGGGTGTTGCCCCCACGGGCAATGGCCGCCGCGAAAGCTATGCCCATGCCCCGATGCCGCGCATGACCAATACATTCATGCGCAGCGGCAATGACGACCCTGCCGAACTGTTGAGCCGCGTCAAAAACGGCATCTTCGCCAAAAGCTTTGGCGGCGGGCAAGTGGACATCGTGTCGGGCAAATTCGTGTTCAGCTGTACCGAGGCCTATTTGGTCAAGGACGGCAAGCTTGGCGATCCCATCAAAGGCGCGACATTGATCGGCGATGGCCCAACCGCGCTCAACAAGGTCATCGGCCTTGGCAACGACATGGCATTGGATGATGGCATCGGCGTATGCGGCAAAGGCGGCCAAAGCGTTCCAGCGGGCGTCGGGCAACCCACAACCTTGGTCAGCGCGCTTACGGTCGGCGGCACGGCGGGTTGATGGGCGCATATTTCGGACCAGATTGCGATATGGCCGAATGAACCGCATGACCCCGATATGAGCCACGCATTCAAGGTTGCGACCTATAATATTCGCAAGGCGGTTGGCCTTGACCAACGGCGCAACCCCCAACGCATATTGGCGGTGCTCAAAGAAATCGACGCCGATATCATCGCGCTTCAGGAGGTAGACCGAAGGTTCGGCGCGCGGGTCAGCGCATTGCCGCTGGCGATGCTGGAGGCGGAGACATCATGGATGCCCGTGCCCTTGCATTTCCGTCCCGCCGCCATTGGCTGGCACGGCAATGCGATTTTGGTGCGCAAGGGCATGGAGGTGCGGCATTGTCAGCCGATTGACATGCCCACGCTGGAACCACGCGGCGCGGTGATGGCGGAACTGTCGGTTGCTGGCCACGCATTGCGCGTCATTGGTGTGCATCTCGATTTATCGGGGCTGTGGCGGCGCAGGCAAATCCGCGCATTGCTGGCGGCGATTGATGCCAGCCCGCGGCATATGCCGACGGTACTGATGGGTGATTTCAACCAATGGTCGGACAGCGGCGCATTGAACGAACTTGCGTTCCACCATCACCGGCTGGTGCAAACGCCCAAAAGCTTCCACACATCGCGGCCAGTCGCCCGATTGGACCGGATCATCGTCAGCCACGAGGTGAAAGTGACCGCGGCGGACAGCCATATTTCGCCGCTGTCCAAACAGGCGTCGGACCATCTGCCCTTATGGGCATCGATCCGCATTGGTTGAATGCCTAATATTTAGGCAGAGATACTAGACTGATTAAATTTTAGGCATATCAAAGGGTGGTGGCGCTTATATGCGCTGCCCCTATCGCCTGTAATCGGCGCATTTACGTGTATTCCCCGTTTCTGGCACGGCGTTTGCATATTGCATTGCACAACCAAAATTGGGGGCGTGCATGAAATATATTATTGCCATTATTAAGCCGCACAAGCTGGACCCGGTGCGCGAAGCGCTCACCGCGCTCGGCGTGTCGGGTATGACCGTGACGGAGGTCAAAGGCTTTGGCCGACAAAAAGGGCAGACCGAAATTTATCGCGGTGCCGAATATGCAACCAACATGGTGCCCAAGGTGAAAATCGAGGTCGCGTGCGCGTCCGATCAAGCCCCTGCCGTGGTCGAGGCCATTCAGCAGGCCGCCGAAACAGGCGCCATTGGTGATGGAAAGATATTTGAATTCGAACTTGCCGGTGCCCTGCGCATCCGCACGGGCGACACCAACGAAACCGCGCTTTGACGCGACAATAGCAAGCTAGGGGAACCAGAAAATGTCCAAGACACTTAAGTTTCTAGGCGCGGCGGGGGCGACATTGTTCGCTGCTTTGCCCGCCTTCGCACAGGAGGCAGCCGAAAAAGCTGCTGATGGCGCGGCAGCGGTGGCGGTTGCCGTCGCCGACGGCCCGATTAAGGCACCGACCGTTGAACAAATGGCCGGCATGGTCGACAAGGGCGATACGACGTGGATGCTCATTAGCTCTGCATTGGTATTGCTGATGTCGATTCCGGCGCTTGCGCTGTTTTACGGCGGCCTTGTCCGCACCAAAAATATGCTCAGCCTGCTGATGCAGGTGTTTATGATTGTGTCGGTCGCGGCGCTTGTCTGGGTCACTTATGGCTACAGCCTCGCCTTCACCAGCGGTAACGCCTTCATCGGTGGCTTTTCCAAGATATTCCTTCAGGGCGTTAATGCCACGACGTACGCGGCCACGTTCAGCAACAATGTCTACATTCCGGAATATGCCTTTGTGGTGTTCCAGATGACCTTTGCCTGCATTACGCCGGCGTTGATCGTCGGCGCATTTGCAGAGCGTATCAAGTTCACACCCTTGATGATCTTCACGGTATTGTGGCTGACGTTGGCTTATTTCCCGATCGCACATATGGTGTGGTACTGGGCTGGACCAGACTTTCTGGTGGATGCACCGACCGACATGGGTCTGCTGTGGGGCTGGGGTGCACTTGATTTCGCTGGCGGCACGGTCGTCCACATCAATGCCGGTATTGCGGGTCTTGTCGGCTGCCTCATCATTGGCAAGCGCGTCGGCCATGGCAAAGAAGCAACGCCGCCACACTCGATGACCATGACCATGATTGGTGCGTCGCTTCTGTGGGTGGGCTGGTTCGGCTTTAACGCTGGCTCCAACTTGGAAGCCAACGGCCTTGCTGCCCTTGCCTTCATCAACACCTTTGTCGCCACGGCTGCCGCTGCGGTTGCATGGTGCCTGATTGAACAGTTCCACCATGGTAAGCCTTCGTTGTTGGGTGCGGTTACCGGCGCGGTTGCGGGTCTGGTTGCGATTACGCCAGCCAGCGGATTTGCAGCGCCCATGACCTCCATCCTCCTCGGATTTGCAGCATCGGGTCTATGCTATGTCTTCGTCGCTTATGTGAAGAACAAGCTTGGCTATGACGATACGCTGGATGTCTTCGGTGTCCATGGCATCGGCGGTATTGTCGGCGCGATCGCCACCGGCGTGGTCGCTGACCCCGCATTGGGCGGTCAGGGCTGGATTGACTACACCGTCTTCCCCGCCATCCCCGGTGAATATGACATGGCCGGTCAGGTGATGACTCAGGCCTGGGCCGTCGGCACGACGGTATTGTGGACGGCGGTTGTCTCGGCAATCCTGTTCTACGGACTGAAATTCACCACAGGCCTGCGTCCCGCAGAAGATGCAGAACGCGAAGGCCTGGACATCACCGAACATGGTGAGCGTGCGTATAATTATTAATCGGGAGTGCGGCAGAAAAAGTGGGAACCGGTTTTTCGCTTCGTCCGCACGACCCAACTAAAATTTCAGCTTGGCGGCGGGGCGTTCTCTCCGATCCTAATACGCCCCGCCTCCTCCCGATGTTCCTCCCGCGAACATCCAACTCATGGCCCGGACCCGCGATGGTTCGGGCCTTTTTTGTGCGCAAAAAACAACTTTCCTACAAATAACCATATGGGTTATTCGAGTCGCGTCAGTCAGGCGGCGGTCCGGAACGCTGGTCGGGATGACGGGAACGCTGGCGGGGAAACCTGTTGGCACGGTCGGCGCGATAGGGTGCGTGCTTCAGCCTGAAAAAAGGGCCTGTTGCATCAAG
>DLOZ01000027.1:0-1079 GCA_002479765.1 Sphingomonadales bacterium UBA7471
TGCGCAATGTCGCCATTATATTCAAGCACCAGGTCGACTTCGCCCTTAAGCAACAAGTCCTGACCATTGTCTTCGTGGAAAGCTTTAATGTTCGGCTTTTGCTTGATCATCATGGCTTCGATGGCCTTCAAATCGGCATCGGTAAGGCCGTTGACCGACTTGCCCATATATTTGCCGTGTAGCCGGAACATGTCACCCGCCTCGGACAGCACGGCGATGCGGCCTTTATATTCATCACTGTCAAACAGCACCTTCCAGCTGTCCGGCACCGCCTTCACCTTGGACTTGCGATAGCCAATGCCCAGCGCCAACCAGGTGTATGGCATCGAATATTTGCGGGCCGGATCATAGGGAACATCCTGATAATCTTTGGCAACATTTTTGAAGTTCGGAATTTGCGCCTGATCAAGCGGCATCAGCATATCGGCCGCGGCCATACGCTCCACAAAATCGTTGGATGGGACGATAACGTCATAGCCCGGGTTTCCGGCGCGCAGCTTAGCGAACAGTTCGTCATTGCTGGCGAACAGCGTCATGTTGACGTCAACGCCAGCGCTGTCCTTATAATCTTCCAACGTGGTTTCACCGATATAGGTGTCCCAATTGTAGAAGTTCAGTTTCGCCTCTTCACCGTTGGCCAGCTTCTTCGCCTCTTTCTCACCGCAGCCAGCAAGCGCGCCGGTCAGCGAGAAACCCACAGCGGCAACGCCCATCCCTTTTAGCATGGCCCGGCGGTTGCTGCCCGCGTGTAAAAACGTCTTAAAGTCCATGATTAATCTCCAGTAGAAGCATATCGTAACATGCATATGCTGGACTATTAATCGGACTTAGAAAAGACACTTTTTTCCGCATGTTGCGGCGCAATTTTATTACGACTTAACGCAATTATTGTGCACCGCAACATGGTTCGAAATTCAGCGCTTTTTCGCCTCGGCATCAACGGCAGCTTGAACCGCCTTGTAGAACGCTTCACGCCCTGCGCCTACAGTGTCGGGATCGGTCGCCTTGGACCAATTGCTGTTCGACGCAATGACCAGCTTCCGTTTGGGATCAATGAAGATGCCCTGCCCGAAAATGCC
>DLOZ01000027.1:1163-1351 GCA_002479765.1 Sphingomonadales bacterium UBA7471
GTCCACCATTGATAGCCATAGCCCTTGCCAGCCATACCGATATCGGCCTGTTTGACGGTGGCAGATGCCATCCAGTTATCGGGCCATATGCTCTGTCCGTTTATCTTGGCACCGCCCATAACGAATAAGCCAAAACGGGCATAGTCACGGGTCGATGCCTGAATACAGCAGCCGCTGATTTCATGCCC
>DLOZ01000027.1:1407-21581 GCA_002479765.1 Sphingomonadales bacterium UBA7471
CAGCAGCCGCTGATTTCATGCCCTGTTGAACCCAACAGCCAGCTTGCGTCTTGTTCCATACCATAAGGTGCCCAGACTTTTTCGGACAGATAGTCAGACAGCTTTTTCTTGGTGGCAGAACTGACCAACACGCCGATCAGGTTGGTTTCGCCAGTCTTATACACCCACTTCGTTCCGGCGGGCGCTTCACGCGGCAAATTGCGCATATAGCTGACGGTAACGTCCATGCCCTTTTCGGGCTTGTGCAAATTGAACAATGCGACGTCGGATTTGGGATCGGCATAATCCTCATTCCATTTCACGCCCGACGTCATCGTCAGCAGCTGTGCAATGGTCACGTCATCATATGCAGAACCCTTAAGATCGGGAATATAGGCCGAAACCATGTCGTCGACGCTTTTGATATAGCCGTCCTTGATGGCCGCGCCGACCAATGTTGAGGTGAACGACTTGGCGACGGAGAAGCTTGTCCACTTGCCCTTTGCGTCAAAATCGAGGCCGTATTTTTCCATACGGATCTTGCCATCTTGGACAATAACGAGGCCAGCCGTGCGCTGCGCCTTCATATAGGCATCAACATCCATATCAATGGTCAGCGGCTCGCCCTTGGGCATGGGATAGACCGTATCACCCGCTTTGATGATGTTCGATTTCGCCAATATGGGAATGCGGTCCAATGCGCGGAAACCGGCGTCGCGTTGCTCAACGCTCCAGAACAGCACGTTAGCATCCGTCGGCAGGTGGGAGATGAGCGCTTTCATATCCTTGTCCGCGCTGGCCCAGAAACCGCCAGCCGCAGCCGCGATCACGATAATTATACCCAATATCCATTTTTTCATCTCGCTCCCCCAATGGTCATTTTTTGAACGACGTTCATTCCGCCGCCCCTGAAACTATCTTCGCAATACATCAGATAATGACGCGAAAGCGAAATGAATTTATCGCCACATCCATTGGGCAGCGCATCTCTTTCCAATACCCGACAGCAAAACATGGCATATTGCCGATAGCAGACATTGCGAAAGCGGGACCTGCGCCTTATGTATGTAACACACGCCGGTTAAACGGCTGAAATCTGGGCGACAGCCCGTTGGAGGAGCTCTTTCGATGCGTAACCAAGTTGTAAAATCTTTGCTATTAACCGCTGCGGCCCTCTCTCTTGCAAGCTGCGGCATCAACAGCGTTCCGACTGCTGAGGAAAATGCCAAGGCAAAATGGGCCGATGTCCAGGCTGCGTTTCAAGAGCGCGCGAACCTTATTCCGAACCTGGCGAATGTCGTCAAAGGTGCAGCTGCGCAGGAAAACAAAACCTTGACCGAAGTTATCGAGGCGCGCGCGCGCGCGACGTCGCCCAATATTCAGGTCAATCCTGATGATCTGGCCAACCCGGCAAAGATGGCCGCTTTTCAGGCTGCGCAAAACCAATTGTCGGGCAGCCTCTCACGCCTGCTCGTATCGGTTGAACAATATCCACAGTTGACGAGCCAAGAGGGCTATCTGATGCTGCAGGATCAGCTGGAAGGTCAGGAAAACCGCGTGCGCATCACCTTGCGCGATTATAACGAGGCTGTGCGTGCGTATAACACCACCATCCGCACCTTCCCCGATATCATAGGCGCGAAGATCATTCACGGCGCGCAACCGATGATCCCATATCAAGCCACCACGCAAGGCGCCGAAACCGCACCTAAGCTTGATATGGCGCCCGCAAACTAACCCCTTGTTGGGATGATACTCATGAAAAAGGCCCTTGGCCTGCTGACAGCGCTGCTTTTGGCCGTAACCGGTCAGGCAGCGCTTGCGCAAAACTTCCCCACGCTTTCGGGCCGCGTTGTCGATCAGGCAAATCTGCTCGATCCGCAACAAGAGGCGGCGTTAACCGCAAAGTTGCAGGGGCTTGAGACGCGCACCAAGCGGCAGTTGGTGGTGGCCACATTAAACAGCCTCGAAGGCTATGAAATATCCGATTATGGATATCGGCTTGGCCGCCATTGGGCGCTTGGGCAGGATGGCAAAGGCGAGACCGAAAAAGACAATGGCGCGATCCTGATCGTCGCGCCCAATGAACGCAAAATGCGGATCGAGGTTGGCTATGGTCTTGAACCCGTCCTGACCGACGGCCTGTCATCGACCATCATTCGCAACGACATCACCCCATTTTTCAAGGCGGGCGATTTTGTCGGCGGTATTAACGCCGGTGTCGACCGCATCGTCACGCAGCTTGAATTACCGGCCGACGAAGCCGCCAAAATTGCACAAGCGGCGGAGCAACGTCAGGGCCAGGACGAAGGCATACCGTTCGGCGCGATTATCTTCATCCTGTTCATGATCTTTTTCGTATTTCTGCCCATGATCCGCTCGACAAACGGTGGCGGGCGCAAGCACCGGCGCGGCGGTATCGCTCCGGTCATTATCTGGGGCGGTGGCGGTGGCTTCGGCGGTGGTGGTTTTAGCGGCGGCGGCTTCGGCGGCGGTGGTTTTGGCGGGGGCGGCGGCAGCTTCGGCGGCGGCGGTGCTTCGGGTGGTTGGTAGAAAGTATCGTTATGGCCTTAACTAAAATTAGCCGGATGACCGAAGCCGACCTCGAATTGGTAACGGCTGCAGTTGCGGATGCCGAACATCACACCAGCGGCGAAATCGTGACCATCGTCACCGATCTGTCCGACCATTATGAAGACATCGGGATCGCGTGGGCAAGCGGCGTCGCCTTTTTGGCGCTCGCGGTCTATACCACCTTCCCTGACATCTACATCGGTCTCATCAACCGCCTGACCGGTGGTTGGGGCCATGAATATACGACCAACGAATATGTCGCGCTGCTTCTGACAGCGGTTGCCCTGAAATGGGTTGGGACATGGCTGTTCCTGAAATGGATGCCGTTGCGTCTTTGGCTAACACCCAAAGCGACAAAATTGGCACGCGTGCATAACCATGCGATCAGCCTGTTTAAGGTTGGCACCGAATCCAAGACCGTGGGGCGCACCGGCGTTTTGTTATACTTGTCGATGCTGGAGCATCGCGCCGAAATCGTTGCGGACGAAGCCATTGCATCAAAGGTCGCGCCAGAGGTTTGGGGCGATGCGATGGTTGCGCTGCTTGAGCATGTGAAGGCCGGCAACCCCGGACAGGGCGTTGCCGCCGCCGTTGCGCAAATGGGTGTTGTTTTGGCGGAGCATTTCCCCAAAGGCAGCGAAAACCCCAACGAACTGCCGGACAGGCTCATCCAGCTATGAATGCAGACGAAGACGTCGAACACGTGATGTGGCAAGGCCGCTTCATCACGGCGAAGACACGCGGGAAATGGGAATATGTCAGCCGCGCGCGCGGTATCAAGGCCGGCGTTATCTTGGCGGTCGAAGATGACCATGTCCTGCTCGTCGAACAATATCGCGTGCCACTTGGCGCAAATTGTATCGAGCTTCCCGCTGGTCTGATTGGCGACCATGAAGAAGGCGAGGACACGCTCACCTCTGCCGCACGCGAGCTTGAGGAAGAAACCGGCTATCGGGCAGACAGGCTTGAAATCGTCGGGGAGTTTTTCTCATCCCCCGGCATGGTCAGCGAAAGCTTTTCACTGGTGCGCGCGCATGGCCTGACGAAGATAAGCGAAGGCGGCGGTGTTGATGGCGAGAATATCATCGTCCATCGCGTTGCCCTGCCCGATGTGCCGCGCTTCGTTCAATCAAAGCGCGACGAGGGCTGCGTCGTCGACGTCAAGCTGCTGATGCTGCCCGGGATGCTGTTTTAACGGAAGTTATCCGCATAAGCCTGAAGCTTCAGGGTCTTGGGCGGTGTGGGAATGTAGGTCGCAACGATACCATTTTTGTCGGCATAAGCGCGCGCGGCATCAAGCGTTGGAAAGGTCAAACGGACCTGCGATTGCGTGTCGCCTGACCCCGCCCAACCCATAAGCGGATCGGCCTTGCGCGGTTCATTCGACTGAAATTCAAGCACCCACTCGTCCGTGTGGCCACGGCCCGATTGCATGGCATTTTTGGGGCGCTGAAAAATACGGGCAGACATCGATATTTCCTGAAAATTACGTTCGCGGTAGCCTTGCCCGAACGGCACTGGATTCGTCAAGCGTTGCGGGGCACATCGCGCGCTTGCGCCTTCTTTGTCTTCAGGCTGGCCACACTCTCCCAAGGCGTATCGGGCCAGTTATGCCGCGGATATCTGCCGCGCATTTCCTTGGCCACGTCCCGCCAGCTACCGCGCCAGAACTCTGGCAGATTGCGGGTGGTCTGGATTGGGCGACCAGCAGGCGACGTCAGGCTTAACACCAAAGCAATGCGCTCCGCGCCAACCGTGGGGTGGCTATCAAGGCCAAATAGGGCCTGTACGCGCAGCTCAACCGTTGGCCCGGCCTCTGCTGCATAATCGATGGCATGCGTCGTTCCGGCGGGACTGACAAAGGATGCTGGCGCGATTTGGTCAATGCGCGTGCGCTGATCCCAGCCCAGCATATTGTCGAGCGCTGTCGACAATGCCGAGGACGAGACATCGCGCAGCCGGTTCACGCCCATCAGCAGCGGCAAAAGCCATTGCTCCGCCGCTTCCAATAATGCCTCGTCGCTGACCGCCGCTATACCCGCAAATTGTGCGCGCTCACGAAGCGCAAGCGCCGCTTTTGACCATGGCAGCGCGCCCACATCCATTTCGCGCACTGCGGCCAGTAACGCACGCGCCACGGCCGTCTGATCGGGTTTTTCCATGCGACCTTCGCTTAAGACGATCGCACCGATCCGCCGCTGCGCGCGTGCATCCACACGGTCGGCGTTCTTATCGTAAGATAGGGCCGCTTCCTGCGTGATCCGATCGGCGAAATGGTTAAGTATCTCGGCTTCCGTCAGTGGCGCAGCGGACAAGATGCGCGCGCCCGATGCAGCCCCTTGGACATCGGCCACCGCGAGCCATTCTTCGCGTGCCAGAAGCGACGCGGTGTCCAACTGCAGCCCGCGTCCTATCGCGCTGATCCACTTTTCGCCTTTGTTATCACGGCGCTTGGCAATGCGATCCGGATAGGCGGTGGCAATGAGGCCGCCGATGCTGAGCGCTTCTTGTTCGCCAGTGCCGCTACGGCACATCCGCGATATGCGCTGTGCGAGCTTGCGTGCGGCATCCGCCTTAGGGCTGCGTTCGCCCACAAAGCGTTCAAATCGCATTTCGATATTCTCGCCTTGCCCGCCAAGCCCGCGTTCCTGCAGCAGCAGCGCCAGCATGGCTGCATCCTCACTTTGTCCGCTCTTGGACGCTTCAACGACCATATGTGCGAGCGGTGGCGGTAAGGGGAGGTCCGCAAGCTGAACGCCATGCGGCGTAATATGCCCCGACACGTCGAGCGCGTTGATGGACAACAGCAACTTTCGCGCTTGCTGAAGCGACGGCGCTGGCGGGCCATCAAGCCAGCGCAACTTGGCCGGATCACTCTCGCCCCACCTTGCGCAATCAAGCAGCAACGGCGCGAGGTCGCTTTCCAATATTTCGGGCGGGTCAAATGGGGGAAGTCCGCCATTGCCGGCTTCCTGCCACAACCGATAGGCAATGCCCGCCTGCTGCCGCGCGGCACGCCCTGCCCGCTGGGTTACTGCGGACAGGCTCGCGCGCTCGGTCACCAACCGCGTAACGCCCGCCGCTTGGTCGAACCGCGCGCGCCGCGCTAGGCCGCTGTCGATGACGATACGAACGCCGTCAATGGTCAGGCTGGTCTCGGCAATGTTGGTCGCAAAAATGATTTTCCGGCGCTGCTGCGCGTCACGGCGGACCGCCAACCTTTGCGCCGCCGGTTCAATTTGGCCATGCAGTTTATGCACGACGATGTCTTCGCCAATAGTGCCGAGACTGTCCACGGCGCGATCAATCTCGCGCACGCCCGGTAAGAAAACGAGAATATCGCCATCTTCCTCGGACAGTGCCTGCCGGACCGCGCGCACGATATCCGCTTCGATGGCTTGTTCGGCGCGGCGGCCGACATAGCGGAAATCCAGCGGCCATCTTTTACCGTCGCTCTCGACCACTGGCGCATCGCCCATCAACTGCGAAAATCTGGAACCATCCAAGGTTGCCGACATCGCAAGCAAACGCAGATCGGGCCGGAATGCGGCTTGTGCCTCAAGCGCAAGCGCAAGGCCAAAGTCGCTGTCGATGCTGCGTTCGTGAACTTCGTCAAACAACACCGCAGAAACGCCGGCAAGCTCGGGATCGCTGATGATACGGTTTCGAAAAATGCCCTCAGTCATGACCAATATACGGCTATTGGGGCCTTGTTTGCTATCCAGCCGTGTTGTGTAGCCAACCCGTCCGCCGACGGCTTCGCCCAGCCCCTCCGCAATGCGTTCTGCTGCCATACGCGCGGCGAGGCGGCGTGGGGACAGGAGCAAAATCTGGCCATCGCAATAGGGTTCGTCCAACAATGCAGGGGCAACCATAGTGGTCTTACCCGCACCTGGCGGCGCGATCAGGACGGCATTGGGTGATGCACGCAACGATGCCAGCAGGTCTGGCATCACGGCCATGACGGGCAGCATATGGTCCGATGCCTTCTCAGCCATGATGGTTTGCGGCTGTGATCATGAATTGCGCCTGTGCCCGTGCTGCATCGGCACTGACCGTGCGATCAATATGCGCGTGCTATGGCGAATTCGACCGCCTCAGTCAGCGCAGATTTGGCTTCACCATTGGGGAAATGCGCAATCGCATCAATTGCGCGTTGGCCATAATGCCGCGCGCGATCCAGCGTATCGGCAATCGCGTTATGCGCCTGCAGCAACGTGCGCGCATGCTGCAAATCTGCATCCGAAATCCGGTTGCCAAGCATCGCGTCGCGCCAGAATTTCTGTTCTTCAGCATTGCCACGAATATGGGCAAGAATCACGGGCAAGGTTACCTTGCCATCGCGGAAATCGTCGCCGCTGTCCTTGCCCATGGTTGCGCCATCGGACACATAATCAATGGCGTCATCGACCAATTGAAATGCGATTCCCAGATTGCGACCATACGCGTCCAGCGACATTTCTTGCGCATCGCCGCTCTCGGCCACGACCGCTGCAATCCGGCAAGCCGCGGCAAACAACGCCGCAGTCTTCGACCCAATGATTTCGAGATATTTCTCTTCCGTCGTCGAAATCTGCCGCTGGGCGGTCAATTGATTGACCTCACCCTCTGCAATGACCGCAGACGCGTTGGACAAGATTTTGAGAACCTTAAGCGACCCGTCTTCGACCATCAGCTCAAATGAGCGGCTGAACAGGAAGTCCCCGACCAACACAGCGGCAGGGTTTCCGAAAATAAGGTTGGCGGCGGTTTTACCACGGCGCATATCGCTGCCGTCGACAACATCATCGTGCAGCAAGGTTGCGGTGTGAATAAACTCGACAGCTGCCGCCAGCTTGTGATGACGCTCACCGGGATAATCCAGAAGCTGCGCGCACGCCAATGTCAGCATCGGGCGCATCCGCTTTCCACCGCCGGCAATAAGATGCCCGGCCAGTTCAGGAATAAGCGGGATTTCGGACTGCATACGGTCCAAAATGACCGCATTTACCTTGTTCATTCCGGGTGCGACCAGCTTGAACATGGGTTCCAAAGATGGCGCACGATTCCCGCCGATTTTATGTATGGTTGCAGTCATAATCGTTTCGCTCTGACGACAGCCGCGCCGCAAGGCAAGTGCAAATGGCGTATTTCCTCTTGTCCGTTGCAGTCAATATCGGCACAGGATGCAGTCATGGACGATCAAGAAACCCTCACCCGTTTTCGTGAAAGCATCGACAATATCGATGCCGCGCTCGTATTCATGTTGGCTGAGCGGTTTAAAATAACGCAGGCGGTGGGCGAGTTTAAGGCAAAATCTGCGCTGCCACCCGCCGATCCCGCCCGCGAAGAACGGCAGATTGAACGGCTTCGACAACTGGCCCGCGACGCGAAACTTGATCCGGATTTTACCGAAAAATTCCTGCGCTTCATCATTGATGAGGTCATCCGCCATCATCAGCAGATCCGCGACGCAAGCTGATTAGCTGGTCGCTTTGGGCAACCTAAGGCGCACGAGCAACCCGCCCAAATCTTCGCTTTCTTCAAGCCGGACGGTCCCGCCGTAAATTTCGACAACATCGCGAACAATCGCCAAGCCAAGCCCAGTGCCCGGCTTACCGGTGTCTAGACGCGCGCCGCGGTCGAACAGGCGCTCACGCTCGCCTTCCGGAATGCCTTTTCCATCATCCTCAATAAGCATTTCGACAAAATCGCCTGCATTTTCGACCGTCACAAACACGCTGCCGCCGCCATATTTGGCTGCGTTTTCGATCAAGTTGCCGAGCATTTCATCGAGATCCTGGCGTTCGACACGCGCGGAAATCTCCTTATCGCCCGCCATGTCGAGCCGGACGTGGGAATATAGGCGGCTGACGGCACGTTCTACGGACTCAAGGCTGTCCCATATTTGCGCGCGGCTATGGCTATGCCCGCGCCGTCCCACGGCACGCGCACGCGCCAGATGGTGGTCGACCTGCCGCCGCATCGTCGTGGCTTCGCGAATGATGGTTTCGGCAAGATCGGGTGATTGCGCAGTGGCACTGTTCATGATGACGGTGAGCGGCGTCTTGAGCGCGTGCGCCAAATTCCCGGCATGACGCCGCGATTCTTCGGCCTGCTTTTCATTATGGTCCAGCAAGGCGTTCAACTCATTGACCATCGGCATGACTTCGTCGGGCAAGGCGTCGGTCACCCGACTTTCGCGGCCACTGCGCATCTGCGCAATCGCTTTGCGCACCGCACGCAGCGGCCATAGGCCATAAAATGTCTGGAGCGCGGCCAAAATAATGAGGCCAAGACCAAGCAAAAGAAAACTCGTGACCAGCACGGACCGTAGCTCGATAATTTGCTGATCAAGGCTGTCACGGCTTTGTGCGACCATGAAGGTCCAACGCCGTTTCGAATCAGGAAGGTATACCTGCCGTTCAGCAATGCGCAGCGGTTCATCACGAAATTCGTTGCTATCCCGAAAATGGACGGCCTCATCCTTGTGATTGGACGGTATTTGAAGTGCGCGGTCCCACAGCGAGCGCGATGTATATGGCATCGCTCCCGGAGACGTTATCTGCCAGTAAAATCCGCTATTGGGCTCCAGAAAGCGTTGGTCACCCAGCCGACGATTGTTTCGGACCTCTCCAACCGGGTCAATCTCCGATGACGCAATCATCGCGGTCAGAACATATTCCAGCTGATTGTCGAAATTCTGCTCGACCGAATTGACCAACACGCGGTCAAGCGCGGCACCGCCACCGATCAACAATATCGTAATCCACGCGGCAGCGGTCAGAATCATCCGGCGGGTCAGCGAACCCGTGCTCTGAAACTGGCTTCGCCACGTCGGTGCTTGATTGGCCGTTTTCATGGCGACCGGCTTGTTCAGCTGACGGGTTCCTCGAGGCTATAGCCAAGGCCGCGGATCGTCGAGATCACATCTTGGCCAAGCTTTTTGCGGATGCGCGTTACGAACACTTCAATCGTGTTGGAATCGCGGTCAAAATCTTGATCATAAATATGCTCAATCAACTCGGTCCGCGAAACAACCTTGCCCTTGTGGTGCATCAGGTAGGACAGCAATTTATATTCCTGCGCGGTCAATTTCACGGGCTCGCCGCCCAGCGTGACGCGGCCCGAGCGTGTATCAAGGCGAACCTCGCCAACGGTAAGTTCGGACGAAGCATTGCCCGATGCGCGGCGGATGAGCGCCCGAAGACGCGCGATCAGCTCTTCTGTCTGGAATGGCTTTGCGAGATAATCATCGGCACCCGCGTCAAGACCAGCGACCTTATCAGACCAGCTATCACGCGCCGTCAGAACCAGAACGGGGAATTTCCGGCCTTCCTTGCGCCAGCGATCGAGAACGGTGAGGCCATCAATTTCGGGCAAGCCAAGGTCAAGAATGACCGCATCGTAATTTTCGGTTGAACCCATATAATGGCCGTCTTCGCCGTCGGTGGACAAATCAACCGCGTAGCCAGCACCTTCAAGGGTGGACTTTAATTGCTTGCCCAATGTGGGTTCGTCTTCGACGATCAAGATGCGCATGCTGTCCCCTTATAGTGTTAAAATTTATGTCGGTATCGGGCTAGCAGATTCAAGTGCAGCCACAAAATCCTATCAGCGTTGGCGTAAAACGTTACCTGTTCGGGCATCTACGTCGACAAATATCACCCTGTCGCGGTTGATGAACTTCAGCCGGTAGACTTGCGCGATGGGATCATATTCAGGACCCAGATACTGCATCCCGCGCATACGCGGCACGACGCTTGCCTCGATCTCGCGCAGCGATTTCACTTTCCCAGCCGCCATATCCTGACGGGCATCATCCTGTTCACCGCGACGCGCATCGGCGGGAAAGGCCGTCAGCAACGCAATGGCCGAAAGCCCTGCGAAAATTGAAGTTCGGTTCAACATTCCTGCGCACTACCCCCATGGCATTGAACGTAAAATGAATGGGGCCGATCATTACAACCGGCCCGATAAGATTATTTCACCATTTCAAAGGTGAATGACATGGTTGCCGCGACGCTTAGCTCACCCGGCGCGATCGGTGTCGACTTTTCAGATGCATCCATCGCGCGCAAGACCATCGGCCGTGGATAGCCACCGCCTTGGCTGTCGGTTTCTTCAACGCGCAAGACGCGCACATCATTGTAGCCAGCCTTTCGTGCGAGGTCTTTTGCGCGGTTCATGGCCGTCGTCCAAACCTTGTCACGGGCAGCGCCGCGAAACGCACTGTCATCATCAATGCTGAATGTCGGACCATTGAAGCTTGTCGCGCCATCGACAGCAAGCGCATCCAGAAACGCGCCCAGTTTCTTCAAGTCGCGCAGTTTCGATGTCACCATGTTCGAAGCCTGATAGCCTTTGAAAATTTGCTGCCCATCACGATAGTCAAATTGCTGGTTGAGGCTAATCTGCGTGGTTTGAATATCGCGTTCGGCAATGCCCAATGTCTTCAACCGCGCGACAACAGAAGCCATTTGCACATTGTTTGCGCGGACCGCCTCGGTCGCCGTTGGTGCCATAGTTTGGACACCCGTTGAGAAGGTCGCGATATCTGGCTTTGTGTCTACAGATTCGGTGATCGTCAGATCAATGACGGGGTTTGCGGCGGTGATATGAACCTGTGTGGCCATCGCTTCGCCCGACGCCAACCCTGTGGTTGCCAGCAACGCGGCAAAAATCATATTACGCATAATATGCTCCTGTTTGATGCCAACCACTTATATCGCGGTTCGGCGTGCCCAATCGATATAGGCTTGGCGAAGCTGAACGGTTGCAGAACCGGGCGTTCCATCGCCGATTGCTTTGCCGTTGATTTCCACCACGGGCATCACAAAGCCTGATGCCGACGAAACAAATGCTTCCGCCGCCTGTTCCGCCTCCGCGACCGAAAACGCCCGCTCTTCGATGGTTTGCGCAACCATTGGCAGAACAGCCGCCCGGGTAATGCCATGCAGGATGTCGCGATTCAGCGGATGCGTCACCAACACGCCATCATGCGTAATGATATGCGCGTTTTGCGCGGTCCCCTCTGTCACAACGCCGCCACGTTCCATCCACGCGTCATCAACCCCGCGGGCAATCGCCTCGTTTTTCATCAGCGATGCGTAGAGCAATTGCGTGGTTTTAATATCGGCCCTGCCCCAGCGCAGATCGGGCAAGGTCACGACACGAATGCCGCGCTTTGCCAATGGCGTGTCGGCCAATGACCGGCTTTGGCTAAAGGCCAGAACGGTCGGGGTTGTGCCTTCGGGTGGGAAGACAAAATCACGATCAGTCGGCCCGCCGCGCGTGACTTGCCAATAGATCATGCCTTCCTCAACCGCATTGCGCGCGACAAGTTCGCGGCAAATCGTCAGCCATGCTGCGGCATCAGGCGCGCCTTTAATGCCCAGTTCGCCGAGCGAGCGGGCCAGTCGCTGCACATGGCCGTCAAAATCCACGAGCTTGCCGCCCAGTACCGAGACGACTTCGTAGACCGAGTCAGAAAACAAAAAGCCCCGGTCGAATACCGATACTTTGCCGTCGATTTCGGGAACATATGCCCCGTTGAGATAAATAGTGCGCATCTGACATCTGTGCTGGAAGCGCCGCTAATCGTCAACATCGACATTGTCATTCCCGTTGCGACCCCCTATCCGCCAGCGCATATGTCCCAACCCCCAATCTTCGCATTCGAAAATCTCGCGCTACAGCAAGGTGGCGGCTGGCTGTTTCAGGATATCGACCTGTTTATTGGCGCACGCGACCGGCTCGCGCTGATTGGCCGCAATGGTGCGGGCAAAACAACGTTGATGAAATTGGTCGCGGGCACGGTCGAGGCGGATAAAGGCAAACGCGTTGTCGTTCCCGGCACCAACATCGTCATGCTGGAACAGGACCCCGACGTGACATCGTTCGCGCGGCTCGTCGACTTTGCCATCCATGGCGAAAAAGGCCCGCCTGAATATGCGGTGCGGGCCATTGCGGACCAATTGGGCATTAATCTGGACCGCGAAGCCAAGACCGCAAGCGGTGGTGAGAAACGGCGCGCTGCGATTTGCCGCGCGCTTGCAAGCGAACCCGATTTGCTGTTGCTGGACGAGCCGACCAACCATTTGGACCTCGCCGCGATTGAATGGCTTGAGGATTGGCTGACGCGGTATCGCGGCGCCTTCATGGTCATCAGCCATGACCGGACGTTTTTGACCCGTCTGACGCGGCAGACATTCTGGCTGGACCGTGGCCTGTTGCGCCGGAACGAGATTGGCTTTGGCGGCTATGATGCGTGGACCGAGCGGGTCTATGCCGAAGATGCGCGCAATGCGGACCGGCTGGACGCCAAGCTGAAGATTGAAGCACATTGGCTTGAGCGCGGCGTCACTGCGCGGCGTAAGCGCAATCAGGGGCGGCTCGCGAAGTTGTGGGAAATGCGCGCCGCACGCGCCGCAATGATCGGCCCGCAAGGCACCGCCAAACTTGCCGCCGCAAGCGACGATAGCAAAACCAAAACCGTTATCAGCGCAGAAGGCATCGGCAAACGCTTTGGCGACCGCACGATTATCAAGGATTTCACGCTGCGTATCCAGCGCGGGGACCGCATCGGCATTGTCGGCGCGAACGGCACCGGCAAAACGACCTTAATCCGTATGCTGACCGGTGAAACGCAGCCCGACAGCGGCAGCATCACGCTATTGCCAACGCTGACCGGCATCGTCATCGACCAGCAGCGCAAATTGCTGACCCCCGATAAGCGCGTGCGCGATGTGCTCGCCGATGGCAGCGACTGGATTGATGTGCGCGGCGTGCGCAAACATGTTCAGGGTTATTTGAAAGAGTTTCTGTTCGACCCGGCATTGATTGAGGCGCGGATCGGCTCATTATCGGGTGGCGAACAATCGCGCATTTTGTTGGCGCGCGAATTCGCGCGTGAGGCGAATTTGCTGGTGCTGGATGAACCCACAAACGATCTCGACCTTGAAACGTTGGATCTGCTGCAGGAAGTCATTGCCGATTATGACGGCACTGTGCTGATCGTCAGCCATGACCGTGATTTCCTTGACCGGACGGTGACGCTCACCCTTGGCCTCGATGGATCAGGGCATGTCGATATCATTGCGGGTGGTTATGCCGATTGGGAAGCCAAGCGGGACAAGCGCGACAGGCCTGCAGCGAAAAAGGCAGACAAACCCGCCCCGCGGCCAGAGGTAAGCAGCGACACCGCGCCCGTCAAACGGGTTAAGCTGACCTACAAAGACCAGCGCGACTATGATCTGCTGCCCAGCCGCATTGCCGAAATCGATGCCGAGGTTGCGGCTGCCGAAAAGGAAATAAGCGAACCGACGCTCTACACAAAAAACCCGGCGCGATTTGCCGAGCTGACAGCGAAGACCGAAAAACTGCGCGCCGAAAAGGACGCGGCGGAGGAGCGTTGGCTCGAATTGGCCATGATGGTTGAGGAAGCGGCCACCTAACCCGCTATCCGGTAGAAGGTCACCAGCCGGTCGAGCGCAATTTTCAACACGAGCTTTCCGGACCGCACTGGCCATGACATCTCACGTTCGGCCGCCGGCATGCTCTCGCCCACGCAAATCACGCGCCACGCAATGTCCGACAGGTCAGGGCCAAGCGCGGACAAGGCATCGTCAAAACGCGCCTTTGCGCTCATCATCCGCTCTGTCCGGTTCAAACCGGTCGGCGCAGAACGTTTTTGGCGGCCGATGGGAATATTTTCCCACGACATGGTGACATGCGGACCGAGCGCGGCAGACTCATAATCGCGGCGTAAGGTTTCCCCCGCCAACATCTGCCGGTCCGACAAGTGGCCACGCGCATGCAGCCATGACAGCGGCGATTCCGCGAGATTGACGGTCACCGTGCGGCGGACTTTCGCATTTCGGGGCGCTGGCCCGCTTTCGCGCAAGCCCCGCTCGGCCAATAGCCTTGGATCAGGCAGGTTACGTTTTGCATGGGACTTTGAGGGCATATCTATTCTCCGCTTAATCAGCGAATCACCCTTGCCATGTGGTAAATATTGTAGGAAAGAAAAAACCTATCTGGTGATGGAGTATTTTATGCAAAGCCGAATTCGTGATGTGCGCAGGGCCAAGGGGATGACGCTTGCCGATGTGGCGGAACGGTGCAAACCCGCAACAACGGCGCAGACCATTGGACGGCTGGAGACGGGCACGCGGGTGCTGTCGCTGATTTGGATTAACCGCATTGCAGACGCCTTGGGCGTTGAATCGAGCGATTTGGTGGCCCTGCCCGATCAGCAATATTTGCCTGTGGCCGCCATCTTAAGCGAGGACGGCACACATGCGCCGACCAAGGAAGAGCGCATCATGGTGCCAAATGTGGGCGGGACGATGGTCGGCCTGCGTATTGCCGCGGCGACGGGCGAATATCGCCGTGGTGACGAATTATGGCTTGAGCAAATTCAGCCTGACGCTTTTGGATCTGCGCTCAATCTCGACGTTTTGGTTCCACGCCCCGGTGGCCGTTTCCTATTCGGCCGATTGTTGGGGCGCGAGGCGGGCAAGCTGCATCTGCTGCCGCTTGAGGCGGGAGCACGGCAGCAAGTCGTCGCAGACCCGGCGTGGATTGCGAAAGCCGTACGGCTCGTCCGCAAGCTGTAGCGCGTTTGGTGCGGATATCACAGCGAACGCGCAGGCATGCTCCGGGAAAGAGTATGCCTGCGCGTTAGCCGAATTTCACGGACGTCAGGATTAAGATTCAAAACCTTCGCTGATGCGCTCGGCCTTTGAACCAGCTTCTTCGGTTGGCACAAAGCTGTGCGAACCAACCTTCAGCCAGATCAGGATTGGCGCAGCCTGATAAATCGACGAATATGTTCCGACGACAATACCGAACGCCATCGCGGCGCTGAACCCGAAGATAACGTCTGGCCCGAACAGCACCAGAACGATCAACGGCAGCGAGATCGACACGCTGGTCATGACCGTACGCGACAATGTTTCGTTCACCGAAAGGTTCAAGAGCGATGCCATTTCCATCTTGCGGAATTTCATCAGATTCTCGCGAATACGATCGTAGACAACCACGGTATCGTTCAACGAATAACCAATGATCGTCAGAAGCGCCGCGATGATGTTCAGGTCGAACTCCCAACCCGTCAGCGCAAACAGGCCGAAGGTAAGCGTTACGTCGTGCAGAAGCGACCAGATGGCGCCCACGCCGAACTGCCATTCAAACCGGAACCAGATGTAAATCGATACGCCAGCCATCGCCGCCAAGAGCGCCAAGATACCTTTGCTGAACAATTCCTCCGACACCTTACCGGACACTGAATCCACGCCGTCAATACGGACGTCGGGGTGGCCCGCTTTCAAGGTTTCGGTGATCTTGGTCGCCATGGCATTGGCAAGCTCAGGATTCTTGTCCGCGCCTTCCGGCAATTTCATGCGGATCGAAACCTGATTTTCCGCGCCAAAACGCTGAATGGTCGGATCGCCATAGCCGAGCTTCGCTACGGTTTCGCGCAATTCGGTAACCGGTGCGGATGCGCTTTGCGTAAATGTCGCGCGGATCATTTGGCCGCCGATAAAATCGACACCAAAGTTCAGGCCCTTTGTGGCCACCAATCCAACCGACGCGACCATCAGGAAAAGACTGATGCCAAAGGCCCAGCTGCGCCATCTCAGGAAATCGATATTTGTATCGTCAGGAACGACTTTGAGCAGTTTCATGTCTATATCCTCAAATCGTCAGGTCATGGGGACGCGTGCGTTTCACCCAGCGTGAGACCCACATGCGCGTGATGGTAACCGCGGTGAACACCGATGTGACGATCCCGATCATCAATACCACGGCGAAGCCGCGAATGGGTCCGGAGCCAAAGATGAACAGCAATACCGCGGCAATGACGTTGGTGCTGTTCGCGTCAAAAATCGCGCGGCTGGCTTCTTTATAGCCAAATTCAATCGCCTGAACGACACGGCGGCCCCGTTTCAATTCTTCGCGAATACGTTCGTTGATCAGCACGTTGGCGTCAACCGCCGCACCAATGGTCAATACGAAACCAGCAATGCCCGGCAGGGTCAGCGTTGCATTGGCAAAAGCCATAACGCCAAGGATCATGGCGACGTTGATGAGCAACGCGACATTGGCATACATGCCGAACCGACCATAAACCAAGAACATCAGCACCAGAATTGCAGTGGTACCGATAACCGCAGCCAGAATGCCGCGGCGGATTGAATCAGCACCCAAATCCGGGCCAACCGAGCGTTCCTCGACAATCTTCAGGTCAACAGGCAATGCGCCGGACCGCAGCGAGATGGACAGTGCGTTGGCACTTTCCGTGGTGAAGCTTCCGGAAATCTGCGAGACACCACCAAAAATAGGTTCGCGAATTTGCGGCGCGGAAATCACTTGTCCGTCCAACACGATGGCGAACAGCTTGTTGACATTCTGCTGCGTCATACGGGCAAATTTCTGCCCGCCTTCGCTATCGAACTGGATGGTGACAGCTGGCTCATTTGTCTGCGAGTCGAATGTCGGGTCAGCCTTAACCAGCTTATCGCCGGAAATGCCGCCCAACCGGCGCACGGCAATGTACGGCAGACCGGAGGGGTTATCGGGATAGGGCAGAACTTGGCTGCCAACGCGGGCCTTGCCTTGGGCGGTCTGATCGGGATCGGCTTGTTCGTCGACAAGTTTGAATTCAAGCTTCGCCGTCTTACCAATCAATGCCTTCAGCGCCTCTGGATCATCCAATCCAGGGACCTGAACGACGATGCGGTTATCCCCCTGACGGATGATCGTCGGTTCAAGCGTGCCCAAGGCGTTGATGCGGCGGTCGATAACGTCCTTTGCCGTATCCATCGCTTGATCGAGCGCGGTTTCATCGCCTGTGCCCGCTGGGGTCAGGATCATGCGGTTGCCGTCATTCACGCCGATGTTCCAGTCGCGACTGCCGGTCGCATTGCTCGTCAGCGGCAACAACACCTCGCGTGCGGCGTCGACTTGCGTGGGGCTATCGACCGTAAAGCTCAATTGCCCGTTGGCACGCGACACATCCGAAATCGCAATCCGCGGATCGGCGCGGCGCATTGCCGTTCTGACGCTATCTTCCAAAGCTTCCAAGCGTGTTTCGGCGAGTTGCGAAGTGTCCGCCTCAAGCAAAATGTGGCTCCCCCCCGCAAGGTCGAGACCAAGGTTGATGGTCGGCGTCGGCACAAATTGCGCGAGCTGCGCCCTGATGTGGGTGGGCAACACGCTAGGTATGGCACACAGCACACCGAGAATAATCAAGGTGTTGAGCATCCATACACGCCAACGGGGGAAATCAAGCATAGGCTGGGTCCGAACGAACTGGGAAAACGGAATTTGGGGTCAGCATCACTGCTGTTCAACCCCGGCGATTAATCGTTAGCGGCTTTGGCGCCGCGCGGCTGGACGTTGGCGATGGTGGATTTGACCGCCTTCACCCGCACATTTGGCGCGATTTCGACTTCGACATAGTCATCGGCAACTTTCGTCACCTTGCCCATCAAGCCACCCGCAGTGATGACGTCATCATTCTTCTGCACGGCGTTGATTTTCGCCTCATGCTCCTTGGCGCGCTTTTGCTGCGGGCGAATGAGAAACATGTAAAAAACGACGAAGATCAAAAGCAGTGGGAACAGCTGCACAAAAAATGCCGAACCGCCCGCGCCACCAGCTGCAGCGCTCAAGATAACAAACTCCATCGGAAACCTCACATTTTAAAAAAGGCGCCCAATGCAGGCGCGGTCCTGAACAATCGGGCGCGATTATCACCTGCACCCAGCGGACGCAACGTCAAAGCGTCCAAACCGCGCTTGCTTTTAGGAAACCAGCGCCATATAGGCGCGCTTCCACTGGCCTCGGCGAGGTCTTTGGCGGTCGGGACGTAGCGCAGCCTGGTAGCGCATCACACTGGGGGTGTGGGGGTCGCAGGTTCGAATCCTGTCGTCCCGACCAATTATTCCAAGAAATTTTGCATCAAATAAACCCGCATCGCGCCAGCGCTGCGGCTTTGCGTTTTTCGCTTTCCTACAAATAACCATATTGGTTATTATTGTTGCGAAAGTGAGGACTCGACGACAATGGAACATATTGACGCGCTGATTGATGAGCTGATTGCCCGTGAAGGCGACTATGTAAATCATCCGGCGGACAGAGGCGGCCCGACCCGCTGGGGCATTACCGAAGCGGTGGCGCGTCGACACGGCTATCATGACAAGATGAGCCAACTCCCCCGGACCGAAGCCGCGGCCATGTACAAACGCATATATTGGCATGCCCCCGGCTTTGCCGATGTCGCAGCAATTGCGCCAAATTTGGCGGCAGAATTGTTCGATACCGGAGTCAATATGGGCACCGGAACCGCAACGGGCTTTCTGCAACGCGCGTTGAATGCGTTGAATCGCAATGGGCGTGATTATGCGGATATTGCGGTGGACCGCAAAATGGGCGCCGCGACTTTGTCCGCGCTGTCTGCCTTTTTCGACACACGTGGACGCGCTGCAGAAAATGTTCTGCTGAAGGCAATGGATGCGTTGCAGGGTGCCCATTATGTCCGGCTGGCCGAGGCGCGTCCATCGCAGGAAGCCTTTCTATATGGCTGGCTTTTGAACCGTATTGGATAAATAAAAAAGGATTTTCTTATGGCATTTGTTGACGGATTAATTGGGCCCATTGCCAGCATCATCGACAAAATCATTCCCGATCCCAAGGCGCGCGATACCGCCAAGCTTGAACTGCTTAAATTGCAGGGCAGCCAGGAGCTCGAGAATATAAAAACCCAGCTGTCGGGTATCTTGGCCGAAGCACAATCGGCTGACCCGTGGACAAGCAGAGCGCGGCCAAGCTTTTTATATGTCATATATGCCATGCTGCTCTGGGCTATTCCGATGGGGCTGATTTCCGCCATCCAACCCGAAACCGCGGCGAACATTGCGGCGGGCATGAATGCCTATCTCAACGGCCTGCCAGAGCCATTATACGCGCTATTTGGTACGGGCTATCTTGGTTACACCGTCGCGCGCCAATGGGGCATTTCGCGGGGCACGGAAAAATAGTTGCGTATGAAGGCCTTCATCCGTTACGCCTTGCTACCCACATGTAATGCATGGGACTGAGGAGAACCAATATGAAGAAAACTGTCGCAACTGTTGCCGCTCTCGCGTTCACAATTTCGCTCGCTGCATGCGGCGAAGCTGGAGAAAAGGCAGCTGAAGAAACCACAGAAGCAGCCGAAGCAACGGGCGAAGCCGTTGAAGCTGGCGCAGAAAATGCCATGACCGCTGCTGAAGGCGCAGCAGACGCCACTGCAGACGCAGCAGGCGAAGCTGCCGATGCAACCGCGGATGCCGCTGATAATGCAATGAAGGAAGAAGAAGACAAGTAAGAGTCTTTTTCCTGAATACACATTAAGCCCGCCCGGCCCTGTGCAGCGGCGGGCTTTTTTATGTGATTTTACCTTATGCGCAGTCGGGAAAAGCGCATTCGGGCGGGGGTATTGCGGGTGTCAGTCACACCTGAAAATATGGCTGACGCCATAAGCACAAAACTGCGCTGATCGTTGAACCTGATTGGGTTGCCCATCGCGGCCAATGCCAATGCCATGCGCATCGAGCTCGCCCGTAAAATGGATTTCAACCTTGGGGTTCGTC